>NZ_CP053348.1:3382500-3982500 GCF_013394595.1 Winogradskyella forsetii | reverse complement strand
TCATCAATTCTTGAAAATATAAGTGATGCATTCTTAGAAAAGATAACCGTTTTATTTGAAATGTATTTTAAAAAACTTTCACGTTGTTCAGCAATCAGTTTGTTGGCTACATTTGGTATAATGCTGACTTTTTTAATCCTTTCGGTTGAGAGTTGTGTTTCAACATCAAAGGTTCTAATGCTATCGACTTCGTCTCCAAAAAATTCTATTCTATAAGGTTCATCATGAGAAAAGGAAAACACATCCACAATACCACCTCGTACGGAGAAATCGCCAGGTTCTGTGACAAAATCGACGCGTTTAAATTTGTATTCAAACAACACTTCATTTACAAAATCGATGCTGAGGTCGTTACCTACAGAAATCTTTAAGGTATTCTTTTCAAGTTCTTTTTTTGTGACTACTTTTTCAAAAAGCGCATCAGGATACGTCACAATAATACACGGTTTTTTGCGCGAATTGATACGGTTTAAAACTTCGGCACGTAAAAGCACGTTGGCATTGTTGGTTTCCTCAATTTGGTATGGTCTTCTGTAACTTCCTGGATAGAACAACACATCTTTATCATTGATCAGTTGTTCAAGATCATTAAGATAAAAAGCAGCTTCTTCTTTGTCATCAAAAATCAATAAAAACGGTTTGTCAGCTGTTTTAAAAGCTTCGGAAACCGTAATTGAAAAGGAAGATCCAACCAGACCTTTGAGGTGTGTTTTCCTGCCTTGAGCGGAGTCGAAAGGTTTATCTTGAGCGGAGTCGAAAGGTTTATCTTGAGCGGAGTCGAAAGGTTTATCTTGAGCGGAGTCGAAAGGTTCATTTTGGGCAATAGCAGTCTGCAGATTTTGCAACTGCAAAGTCTGTGCGAACTTTTGGGCAATAGATACTTTACTCAAGTTTCTTTATTTGAAGGTGCAAATATAAAATTTTTGAAGTGTACACTAATGATAATTCTTTGAATAGAATTATATTTGTTCAGAATTAATAATTTAGATACTAAAAATAGATATATGTCATTTTCAAATTTATTTGATAGCGGATTTAAAAAACGTAATGAAGACCATTTTGCGTCCATAGTCAGAGTTGCTATGAGTGATGGTGTGATTACCGATAATGAAAGAGCTTTTTTAGAACGTTTAGCAACACGATTGGATATTTCAGAACACGATTTAAAAGAAATATTAAAGGATTACAATACGCATCCGATTAATGCACCACATTCTTATGAAATTCGCTTAGAACGTTTGTATGACTTAGTTCGTATGGTTTGGGCAGATGATATTGAAGGGCCAAATCAGCATTGGTTGTTAGAAAAACTTTGTGTTGGTTTAGGATTTCATTCCCAAAACGTAAAGTATATTGCTGACAAAGCCTTGGCACTTGCGTATGATAAAGTGGATGTGGATACGTTTATTGAAGAAATGAAAAATATGAATAAGTAGTTTAGTTAACTTATATAAAATAGAAAAAGCAACCTAATTTAGGTTGCTTTTTTTATTGATATTTCTCAGATTTTCCGATTTAACCATGGTTTCGTACGAACTCTTCAGCCTTCTCCACCATATTCTTACTACCACAAATAAACGGAACGCGCTCATGTAATTCCTTTGGCTCTATCTCCATAATTCTAGTTGCTCCGTCACTTGCTTTACCATTAGCTTGCTCAGCGATAAAGGCCATAGGATTGCACTCATATAACAGTCGTAGTTTTCCCTTCGGGTTTTTGGTGCTTTTTGGATACATATAGATACCACCTTTAATCATGTTTCTATGAAAATCTGAAACTAGAGATCCAATGTATCGACTTGTATAAGGTCTATCGTCCACATCTTCTTGGCAGTATTTAATATATTTTTTTATACCCATAGGAAAATCTGCATAATTACCTTCATTTACGGAATAAATATGTCCATCTTCGGGAAATTGCATATTTGGATGCGATAAATAATAAGAACCAATCGCTGGATTTAATGTAAAACCATTAACACCATGCCCTGTGGTATAAACCAACATTGTTGAGGTGCCATAAACGACATAGCCAGCGGCAACTTGCTGAATACCTTTTTGCAAAAAATCGTCAATTGTAACTGGCGTGCCTAAAGGCGTAACGCGCCTGTAAATAGAGAAAATGGTGCCAACAGAAACATTGACATCAATATTAGAGGAACCATCCAAAGGGTCAATTAAAACCACATATTTATTCTGATGATTTTCATCTTGACTATTAATGGTAATAAAATCATCTTCCTCTTCACTGGCAATTCCACAAACAATATTTCGTTTCGTTAAAGTCTGAATAAATTTTTCATTTGCATAAACGTCCAATTTTTGTTGATCCTCACCTTGAATATTAGTGTCTCCAGCGGCACCAATAATATCCACCAAACCCGCTTTGTTGACTTCGTGATTAACAACTTTAGCAGCTAAACGAATGGAATTAATTAGTTTTGAAAGCTCTCCAGACGAGTATTTAAAAGCATTTTGGTTTTCTATGATAAATTCCCCTAAGGTCTGATTTCTTTTGGACATGAAGTATGTTATTGATTACTAGCCTACAAATATCGTATTTTTTAACAAACTATAACGTTTTCGTGTGGTAAATTAATTGTTAGGTCAAGGGAGTTGCTTTATATTTGAACATTCTATTTAAATAACCAATGAACCAACCAAGATTAGTCAACAAACTAGATATGCCAAGGGTTTTTGAACTCATTCAGGAACTGGCAACCTTCGAAAAAGAATCAGATGCTGTTGACATAAGCATTTCTGATTTAGAAAATGATGGTTTTGGTAACCATCCAAAGTTTACCTGTTTTGTTTTGGAAGTTGAAAATACTATTGAAGGTATTGCTTTGGTGTATCCGAGATATTCAACTTGGAAAGGCGAAGTTTTACATCTAGAAGATCTTATTGTAAGTGAAAAATACCGAGGTAAAGGCTTAGGAACTAAATTGCTGGATACAGTAATTAAACACGCCAAAGTATTAGGTGTTAAACGTGTAAGCTGGGAAGTTTTGGATTGGAATGAATCCGCCATAAAATTTTATGAAAGCAAAGGCGCAAATGTGATGCGCGATTGGAATGTAGTACAATTGGATGAAACAGGAATTGTTAATTATTTAAACCAATTATAATGCGTGTTTATAAATTTGGTGGCGCATCGGTAAAGGATGCAGACGGCGTAAAGAACTTAGCAAAAGTTTTGCAAACTACAGGTTATGATAACACATTGGTTGTGATTTCCGCCATGGGAAAGACCACTAATAAAATGGAGTTGGTTATCAAAAATTATTTTGAAAACAAGGAAGAATTACCAAGTGCAATTCATGAAGTAATTAAATATCATAATGATATTTTAATTGAGTTGTTTACGAATAAACGCCATGAAGTTTTTGAAGCTATAAAAGTACTTTTTGATGAACTGAATGCCTTTTTTAAAAGCAACAAATCTCCAGATTATAACTATGTTTATGATCAGACTATTGGTTATGGGGAATTAATATCCACCACAATTATTAGTCATTATCTCAATGAAATTGGCTTGAAAAACAAGTGGGTTGATGTTAGGGAGTTCATAAAAACAGATAATTATTACAGGCGTTCTAATGTGAATTGGGAAGCAACGCAAGCCAATATTTCTGCTAATTTAGATACCAATATCTTAAATATTACACAGGGGTTTTTAGGAAGTGATGCCAATAATTTTACCACCACCTTAGGTCGAGAAGGCAGTGATTATACGGCTGCAATTTTTGCTTATTGTTTAAATGCCAATAGCGTAACGATTTGGAAAGATGTTCCAGGGGTTTTAAATGCAGATCCTCGTTATTTCGAAAACGCTCAGTTATTACATCAAATCTCCTACAGGGAAGCTATTGAGTTGGCATTTTATGGTGCTTCCGTCATTCATCCAAAAACGCTTCAACCCTTACAAAGAAAGGAAATTCCTTTATATGTAAAATCGTTTTTAAATCCAGAAGGCGCAGGTACTTGCGTAAGTAAAGGAAAAGCCTTGGAACCAGAAATTCCGTGTTTCATTGTTAAGAAAAATCAGATTTTAATTTCATTGTCTTCTTTGGATTTTTCATACATTATGGAAGAAAATATCAGTGATATTTTTAGCTTGTTGCACTTGTATAAAATGAAGGTGGATGTCATTCAAAATTCAGCGATTAGTTTTTCTGTGTGCATAGATAATTTATATGATAATTTAGAAAAATTATTGCAACACTTAAAAGCAAAATTCAAGGTGACCTGTCATGAAAAGGTCAGTTTATACACTATTAGACATTATAATGATAGTGCTATACAAGAGCTTGAAAAAGATAAAACCTTATTATTGAAGCAATTAACACAAGAAACGGTGCAAATTGTAACTAAATAAACTTTACTACATTTGTTTTATGGGTAAATCGTTTGATACGGGTTTGGTAACCGCAAAAGAAGTCGCAAAAGCAATTCATGCGGATAAGTATGGATTTTTGGGTACTTTTTTTGGTTGGACCTTAATGAAAGTGCTTAAGATTACGACCTTAAACAAAATGTACAAAAAAAGGAAACACCTTCCTGGCCCAGAATTCTTAGATACCATTTTAGACGATTTTCAGATTAAGTTCGAAATTCCAGAAGAAGACATGAAACGTCTTCCAAAAGAAGGGCCTTACATTACCATCTCCAATCATCCACTTGGTGGTATTGATGGGATGTTGTTACTGAAACTTATGTTAGAGCAGCGTAGTGATTTTAAGATTATCGCTAATTTTTTACTGCATCGTATAGAACCTATAAAACCTTATATCATGCCCGTAAATCCTTTTGAAGAACGAAAGGATATTAAAAGTAATATTACCGGTTTCAAGAATGCCATTATGCATTTACGGGACGGTCATCCGTTAGGTGTGTTTCCTGCAGGAGAGGTTTCTACTTATAGGGACGGAAAATTAGTGGTTGATAAAGAGTGGGAAGCAGCGGCAATGAAATTGATTCAGAAAGCAGAAGTTCCTGTTGTTCCTATTTATTTTCATGCTAAAAATAGTAGGTTATTCTATAGACTTTCCAAAATAAGCGATACGCTGAGAACGGCGAAACTGCCTTCAGAATTATTGACACAAAAGCGACGTGTGATTAAAGTAAGAGTAGGTAAGGCAATTTCCTTAAAAGATCAAAATGAACATCCAAGTCTGAAGGAGTTTTCAGAATTTTTGAGACGAAAAACCTATATGTTGTCTAACACTTTTGAAGGCAAACCTAAGATTTTAGATAATATCCAATCCCAATTAAAAGTTGCAAAAATGCCTAAACGCATTGTGACGCCAATTGCACCAAAAGTAATGATTGCTGAGTTAGACAAGCTTAGAGTAAGTGACTTCAGGCTTCTGGAAAGTAAAAATTACGAAGTGTTTTTGGTACCACCAAAGCACATTCCGAATATTTTAAGGGAAATAGGAAGACTCCGGGAAATCACTTTTAGGGAAGTAGGAGAAGGGACAAATGAAGCCATTGATTTAGATAAGTTCGATACGTATTACCACCACATGTTTCTATGGGATAATGAAAAAAATGTGATAGCAGGCGCTTATAGGATGGGTATAGGTTCGCAAATATTTGAACGTTTTGGTATCAATGGGTTTTATTTACAGGATCTGTTTCGTTTTGAGCCCGAATTACATAAAATGATGAGCCAATCCATAGAAATGGGGCGTGCTTTTATCATCAAGGAATACCAACAGAAACCAATGCCTTTATTTTTACTTTGGAAAGGTATTGTGCACACTACTTTGCGGCATCCTGAACACAAATATTTAATTGGAGGTGTCAGTATAAGCAACCAGTTTTCTAACTTTTCTAAAAGTTTGATGATTGAGTTTATGAAATCCCATTATTATGATCCTTACGTTGCGCAATATGTGCATCCAAAAAAGGAATTCAAGGTAAAGCTAAAAGATGCCGATAAGGAATTTGTCTTTGATGAAACCGAAGCTGATTTAAATAAGTTTGACAAGATTATTGATGAGGTAGAACCAGGCGCATTACGACTACCTGTTTTGCTTAAAAAGTATATTAAACAAAATGCTAAACTCGTAGCATTTAATGTGGATCCTTTATTTAATAATGCTGTTGATGGTTTAATGTATATTAAAATTGCGGACTTACCAGAAAGTACGGTTAGACCTGTAATGGAAGAATTTCAGGCGGAATTGGAGCGTAAGTTTATGGATAATACGGATGATAAATAGGCTAGTCATTTTTATCTTTTTATTACCACTTTTTTGTACATCGCAAACACTTACTGGTCGTGTTATTGATAAACTAACCCAACAACCGATTGAAACTGTTGCCGTATATTTTGACAATACTACGATCGGCACAACAACGGACGAAAAAGGTGAATTCTCTATCACTTATACAGATGCTATTCAATCTACTTTGGTTATTTCTTACTTAGGCTACGAAAAGGTCCTAATTTCTGATTATAGAAGTCAAAATAGCATCACTATAGAATTGATTGAAGCCAATAATATATTAGATGAAGTTCACATCGATTATGATGATGGTTTAACTAGACGACAAAAATTACGACTATTTAGAAAGGAATTTTTGGGGACTTCAAAGTTTGGCAAATCTTGTAAAATTTTGAATGAAGATAATTTAATTTTAAGATATGACAAGCGTAATAAATCCTTATATGCAAGCTCAAAAGCTTCACTTGAGATTGAAAACAAAGCGTTACAATATAAAATCTCTTATGATTTGATCGATTTTGAAATTAGTTTCCGTTATGCGAATCTAAAAACTATAGAATTCACAATAAACTCTGTGGCTTATTTCGGCACTTCATTTTATAAAGAGTTAAAGGAGACTAAAACATCTAAAAAAATCAAAAATCGAAATCAGGCTTATAAAGGTTCTGTACAGCACTTTATGCGTTCACTTTATAACAAAAGACTTGAAGAAGAAGGGTATTGGATTTTCCACGATAAATTTAGAGTTAATGAATGGACTTTCTTTAAAGTTGAATCTATTGCCGAATCAGGCTTTAAAAGGGTTACATTAAAGGATAAGGTATCCATTCTATTCGACAAAGATTTTCAATCAGAATTACATTTAAAATCAGATGAATTTTTTGTAGATGTTTATGGAAATTACACTCCTGTAGTTGGCATCTATTTTAGTGGAGTGATGGGAAGCCAACGTGTTGGAGATACTTTGCCTATGGATTATGGATTAGCTGAAAATAAGCAATAAAAAACCCAGAAGGTCAATTCTGGGTTTTAGTGTTTTTATAAAGCTTTGAACCAGTCTTGGAACTGTTTGCCAAGTAAAAAAGTTGGTTTCATCTCGCCACCAAGTGCAGCAATTAAGCTCATAATCCAAGCTACGATTAATACCAGGCCCACAATAAAACCTATAATCGGAATCCAGCCTAAAGCTATACCAATAAGACACAGTCCAAGCATTTGTCTTATATAAAAAGAACCAAACTCGGTTTTGTTACTGCTATTCATTACAAGGGCAATAATCCATCCAATAATAGTAATGTGAGCAATGATTGCTACGTTTTTACCATCACTGAATACTTCTTTGGCGTCGTTGCTAAAATCATCAGCCGCTTTTTTAGCATCACGACTAAAATCTTTAGCATCGTCTGAAAATTCATTTGCTTTTTGGCTAATTTTATCGCCTGCTTTTCTTGCGCTATCCTTAGCATCATCTAACATATCGTTAAGATCGTCGCCTAAATCTTTAGTATCATCTGACCTTTTATTAGTTTTTGGTTAGACCATAAAGTTAGTGAAATATTGTTAACCTTCTTAAATAGTTTTATTGTAAAAAATTACTAATCAACTCATTATCTAAACATCATATATTACGCCACCAGAAGCCTCAAGAATTAAGATAAACGCCTGTTATTCGCATTCGAAAAAGAAAAATATAGGTTAAGCTTTAAGACATAATAAAATGTCTCACCATCAAATTTACTGAAAGGCAGTGTCTATAGGTTCCCAAAGTTCGATCTTATTACCATCGTTATCTAGTATCCAACCGAACTTACCGTAATCGTATTCTTCCATGTCTCCCACAATGGTTACACCTTCTTCTTTTAAGGTCGCTAGCAGTTCTTTGAGGTTTTCAACTCTATAGTTAAACATAAAGTCTTTTTTAGAAGGCTCGAAATATTTGGTGTCTTCTGCGAATGGACTCCATTGGGTAGAGCAATCGTTGCCTTCTTTGTCTTTCCACCAAAAGGTGCAACCATAATCGTCCGTATTAAAACCTAAATGTTTTTTGTACCAATCTTTTGCTGCTTTTGGGTCTTTGGTTTTAAAGAATAATCCACCAATTCCTGTGACTCTTTTTTTCATTAAAATTTTATTTTTGTTCCCTTGAAAAAGGGAATCTATTTAAAAATGATACCTACAAGGTTTTAGAAACCTTGCAGGAAAATATTACTTTTTTATAGCATTTTCATAAATGTCAATCCATTCTTCTACGGACATTTTTACCATTAATTCTTCAATTAAATCATAAGGAATATCATCCATTTTTTTAAATCGCACACAGCTTTTTCCCATGTCTAACTTGTATTTACAGTGCTTTGGGTATTCGGCAACAAACCAGTCGTGCAATTCTTTTTTTGCGTACATACCAGAATGGTAGAGTGCGATAAAGTTTTTTTGAGAGGCTAGATTTATAAATGGCAAAGGTGGAAACGGTTTGCAATGATAACCATCTGGATAAATGGATCTAGGAACATAGTAGGCTAGCATTCCGTAACCCATTCCAGCTTCTAAGCCTTTGGGCATGTGTTTTTTAATAAGATTGTTTAGTTTTATTATTGGTGCTTTTCTGTCCTCTGGAAGTTGTGCAATATAGTCTTCTGGCGTTTTTGCGTCTGATGTCATTGTTCTAATTTTTTTTTCTTTGTAAGATTAAGCCTGAGATTAAAGATATAATAAATCCTAATATCATTACAGTTACAAACATCATAAATGCCATAAGACTAGGACTGCCATAATCCTTCATCTGTTGAATTAAGTTGGCACTTTCAATTTTAAATTCTTCTGGTGATAAATTCGCTTCCATCTTATTTAAGGAATATTCTAAGTACTCCTTTGCAAAATCGGGATTTATTTGAGTGGTATATATGTAATCAAAAACAGCAACTCCAACGGCTGAAAATAAAGCGATTAACATGCCGATACCTATAGCTTTACCTAAAGATACGTTTCCTTCGTTGACTTTATCACGATAGTGTTTTATTCCGAAATGGACAAATAACAAAGAGAGCACCATAGAGGTGTAACCTATAAGCTCTCCGTATTCAAAGTTAACTCCCATTCCAAATAGAAATGGTAATCCAAATAGTACAAACCCACTTAATAATGCATAGAGGCCGTATTTAATTACTGTGTTCTTCATTTTAATTTATGCTTTGATTCATTGGTCAAAAGTAGAAAGAAGGCAGGGAAAAACACTCATACTAAAGTACCAATCCACTCATACTTTAGTTGTAAAGCTAATAAATTAAATGATATTTAGACTTTTTGAAATTTGAATGGCTTGCGTGCGTCGCTTCGCATTTAGCTTTACTAAAAGATTCGAAACATGGGTTTTTATGGTACTCTCTGATACGTATAATTTTTCAGCAATTTCACGATTTGATAACCCTAGAGATACTTCCTTTAGCACTTCATATTCGCGTTTACTTAATCCTAATTCTTCAACTTTTTTTAAATCGATTTTCTGATTAGGAATAGGAAGTTTTTTATGAGTTTTTTTATTGATGAAAAGCCCAATGCCTAAGAATGCAACGGCAATTATAGACATCATATATTCAATTTGTAGGTTCCCACTTATTAAAGTGTATTTACTAAATTGAAATAACAGCAAAAGTGCTAAAACCAACAATCCAAAAACAAGAATGGTTTTTTTCATGGTATAAAATTAGCAAAATATTTTGTGAAGGTGTTATTTGTCCGCCTCAGCAAAAACATCCTTAGAGGCGAGTTTGGCTTTTTTAAGTGCGATTTTCTTTTGCATCCAATCTGGATAATTGGTATCATTTTCAGCATCAAAAATGCGTAAATGTTGATGCTCGTCTGGTTTAATTAAATCGTCCTGTCTGCATCCTAAAATGGCAGCAGCAGCTTGCGCTCCAGAATAACTTGCGCCAGCGACACCATGTGAAACCGTACTTGCGCCACACAAATAGAAATTTTCTATTTCGCTTTTCATTTTATAGGCAAAAGGGCCAATATGCCTAAGGCTTTTTTCGGTCCCGTAAACGTTGCCGTCTGTGGAATTAATGTAAAATTCATTGGTTATTGGTGTGCCCAATTCTTTATGTACAATACTATCTGTAATACCAGGAACCACTTTTTCTAAGCTTCGTAAAAACTTTTGAATAATTTGTGCCTTAAATTCTAAATAAGCTTCTGATCGCTCTTCTTTTTCGTCTTTAAAAGCAGCGAAACTGTCGTAATTAATATAGGTAATGACTTCCATGGTATGGTATCTGCCATCAAAACTTATTGGGTCTTTTAAGGTTGTACAACTGATAAACATGCCCGAAAATTCTTCACCTTCCAGAATATCCTTGTTTTGCATATCGTCATAAATAGCATCGTAATCCGTGTTGGATAATAGCCAGATGTTTCCAGAGTCTAAACCGGCTTTTTTTACATCCATATCAACCGTTAAAAACAGCATTATGGAGGTACAGGAATACTTGGTTTTATTGAGTTTTTTAAGTAGTTTGTTACTTAAATTTTCTTTTCCGATGAGGTTGAAATAGGTAATCCCAGGATCTGCATTAGAGACTACGCGGTCTGCGAAAATCTGTTCGCCAGATTCTAGTTCTACACCAATAGCTTTCTTCTTTTTATCGCCTTCTATTAAAACCCGCTTTACCGATGTACTCGTTTGTACTTTTCCATCAAATTCCTTGATTTTATTGGTCATAGCTTTTACAATAGCGCCTCCGCCTCCCATAGGGTAAAATCCACCAGAAGAATAATGATCCATAATGGCAGCATGCATTACAAAACTGGCCTTGGAAGGTGGCAATCCATGGTCGCCAAACTGAACATTTAGAATACTTTGCAACAGCGGATCTTTTACATGCCAATTAATAACACGCTTTAAGCTAAATGGCGCGTATTTGCCCATGTGTTTAGTGCGAAACGGAATCGTGATTTGTTGCCAAAGTCCTCTTACTTTTGGTATAAGCTGCAACTGCCGTCCAACATTTTTAACTAATGTTAGATATTTAATAATCCCTTTTTTCTCATGAGGAAAACGTTCGATTAATGCGGTTTTAAAATCTTCGAAATTTGCAGGATAATCGAAGCGTTCATTTCCTATCCAGCAATGTTCAAATCCTTTAGGATTCATTTTGTAAAACGCAATATCATTGGCAATTCCCAAGCCTTCATAAAGCTCACTTGTAGATTGTCCTTTTTCCAATAAACCGACATAATGCACGCCTGGCGTAAAACGATAGCCATTGAGGTAAAAGCTATGGCACCAACCTCCTGGAACATCGTGCTGCTCTAGTACCAATACTTTTTGTCCTGCTCTGCCAAGGCATATAGCAGCGGATAATCCACCAACGCCTGCGCCAACAATAATGGTGTCGTAGGTAGTTTGTGTATTTTTATTTTGTGAAACGGTCATGCTTACAAGGTACTTTTATTTTTTGAAATTGAGAGAATAATATGATTTTAGGCTTAAAATAACTTAGACAAAAATAAAAACGTGAATTTTTTTCGCCACGAATACACGAATATTTTTTTGATAGACGGAAAGTCTTTTTCATTAGTGAAATGGATAGCCAATTATTTACTTCGTGAATTCGATGAACGATTGAATTCGTGTATTCGTGGCGAAAAGCTTTATTTTAAATGCTCCAACAATATATTATAAACCAATTTATTTCCACGAATTTTTTTCCCTTTGGGAAATTGAAAATAAAACACACTAGCATTTTTCATGATTTACTTTTATAAATATACTTGCTTGCCCTAATAAGCTATTGCAATGATTAGAAAACCTTAGTGTAAAGTCTTGGAAAAGGTTTCAATTTTATCAACAATTGTTTGGGCCAGTTTAATGTTGCTTTCAATAGTCCAACCAGCAACATGAGGTGTCAGCAAAACGTTTTGTGATTTTATTAAATATCGAAATGCTGATGGCATTTCTTCACCTTTTTTCAATTTTTTAAACAAATTCTCAAAGGATGTTTTTTCATATTCTAAAACATCGAGTCCTGCTCCTAAAATTTTTCCAGTTTTTAATGCAGAAACCAAATCTTCCGTAAACACGCTTTTGCCACGAGCCGTATTAATCAACCAAAAGGGTTTTTTAAAACCACTTATAAAATCTGAATTGACCATATTTAAGGTCAGTTTGGTTTGCGGTGTATGTAAACTTAAAACATCTGCTTTGGCTTTTAATTCTTCGAGAATGACTTGTTTAGCATTGGCATCTCCAACACCTGTTTTTATATCGTGGCATAAGACGTCTACATCAAAACCTCTTAATTTTTTAGCGAAGGCTTTTCCCATATTGCCATAACCAATGAGACCAACGGTTTTGCCGTCTAATTCCAATCCTCGATTGTCTTCTCGTAACCATTTACCTTGTCGAACTTCGCTATCTGCTTTATTAAGTTTGTTGAAAAGTGACAACAACATGCCTAAAGTGTGTTCGCCTACCGCATTTCGGTTGCCTTCTGGTGCAGAAATAAGATGAACACCTTTTTTTTCGGCATACTCGCCATCTATATTTTCCAAGCCTGCACCCACACGACCAATAAATTTCAGATTTTGAGCAGCCTCTAAAAAGGATTTGTCTATGGAGAATCGACTTCGGATAATTAATCCATCGTAATCTCCAATTTTAGCTTCGATTTCAGATTTTGAAGACGAGTAATCTTCATGATTGGTGAATCCTAAATCGTTGAGTTGATTTATGAGTAATGGATGATTTGAGTCTAGGTGTAGTATTTTCATGCTTATGCCTACGAAAGCAGGTATCTCTTTAAAATTCAGACCTTTTAGTTTTTTTAGAACTTAAAAGGTTTAGTTTGGGTTTTTAGATTTTAGGATATTTAGTTTGTGTCCGTTTATGTTTCACGTTTCCTGTATGGGCTGTGCTCAATTTTTCAAACAAAAGAACATGAACTTCTTCATTATTTTTTGTTGTTGGATTGTGTTCAACGCCTTTTGGAACTATAATTATTTCTCCTTCATTTACAATTTCTGTTCTATCTCTAAATTGCATGTAAAGTGTGCCTTTTATAACTTGAAATAATTCATCTTCATGGTCATGACTATGCCAAACAAATTCGTCTTTTAATTTAGCTAAAATCACTTGCATATCGTCAACCACAGCGATTTGATGTGGATGCCAGTTTTTGCTGAATTTGGTAAATTTTTCTGTGATGTTAATGGGTTTCATATCTCAAAGTTACGAAGTTTTGTGTTAAGGATTACTCGTAAGATAATGATTTGAGATTATTGATTTGGTGATTGCTTCGCAGTTGAACGGATTTTAGTTTTTTAGACCTTACAGGTTTTTGAAACCTGTGAGGTCTTTGTATGACGTAAATTTACGAAGATTTGTTAGCGTTTAGCGATAGTTTATTATTAGAACTCGTTAAGATCGTGAATGCGTTAGGGATTGCAGTGGAAATCCTTTTGCCTTTTTGCAAAAGATTGCAACGGAAAGCCCGACTCTACGCAGCTTTCCTTTTAGTTGAAAACGACCATAACAGTTTAATAGCGAAGTGGAGTAACGCCCAAAAAATATTATATTCCTAAAATCAACTTAGCAATCCAGAAGTAAATTAATATTCCGAATATATCATTACTCGTCGTAATAAAAGGTCCTGTAGCGATTGCTGGGTCAATGCCTCGTTTATCTAAGAATAAAGGCACAAAAGTACCGATGAGTCCGGCGACAATAATAACAGCGACCAGCGATACGGAAATGGCCAGAGCTGTGTAAAAGTCGCCTTTGGTGACCCACACAAAAAGGAATAGAAATAAGGCCAAAATGGTACCGTTTAGTGCGGCAAGAAGCATTTCCTTTATTAATCTGTTGTTTACACTTCCTTTTATATCATCATTCGCCAAACCTTGAACAATAATAGCACTCGATTGCACACCGACGTTGCCAGCCATTGCCGCAATTAATGGTGTGAAAAAGAATAACACAGCATATTTTTCGAAGGCATCATGAAAGCCTTCCATAATTAAGAAAGCTCCAACTCCACCGACCAAACCAAGAAATAACCATGGCAAACGTGCTCTTGTGAGCTGTAGAATACTATCATCGGCTTCTACATCCTGGGAAATACCAGCTGCTAATTGGTAATCTTTATCGGCTTCTTCACGGATGACATCTATTATATCATCAATGGTGATTCTACCCAACAAAATATGATTATCATCCACAACAGGAATCGCTTCCAAATCGTATTTAGCCATTACCTTAGCAACATCTTCCACATCATCGTGAACGTTTACCGAATCCACATTGTCTTTAGCGATATCCGCAATTTTTTGATCGCTTTTGGATGTGATTAAATCCTTTAATGATAGTCTGCCAATCAGTTTATCTGTTTTATCCACTACGTAAACAGAATGCACTCTCGTAACATCTTTTGCCTGACCTCTTATTCTACGTAAACAGCCCGCAACCGTCCAAGTTTCATAAACTTTTACGAGTTCTTTTGCCATAAGTCCACCAGCAGTATCCTCATCGTAAGCTAAAAGTTCTTGTATTTCTTCTCGATGTTCGTCGTCTTCAATTTGAGAGATGACTTTACTTTGCCGTTCTTCTGGAAGTTCAGCAATCATATCTGCTGCATCATCCGTGTCCAACTCTTCAATTTCTTCGGCAATTTCTTTATTGGAAAGATTTTCGAGTACTTTTTCCCTAATATCCTCATCGAGTTCCATAAGGATTTCCGAGGTGGTTTCAGAGTCTAGAAGTTTGATGACATAAACGGCATCGTCAAGATCTAAGTCATCAAGAATTTCGGCAATATCCGCATGGTGATAGTCATTTAATAAAGTCTTAAGTTCTTTGTCGCTTTGGTCTTCGACAAGGACTTCAACTTTTTCAATGAGTTCTTCAGTGAGCTGAAATGGTATGTTTTCTTGGATGTCTTCCACGCGTTTGTTTCTGTCATTGCGAGGACTAGGGACCTGGCAATCTCATTTTTTAGAGACAGACAGCTACGCTATGTTCGCAATGAGATTAATTAATTGTCATCATTTTCAATTAGCGAGGTCAGTTCAATAAATTGTAAAACACTTAATTGTTCTGGTCGCTGCCCAAATATAGTATTTGCTTTTAAATTATCCGACAGATTAAAGGTTTTTAAACTGTTTCTCAACGTTTTTCTGCGTTGTTGAAAACCCGTTTTTACTACTCTGAAGAATAATTTTTCATCACATGGCAAACTGAAATTTTCTTTTCGTTTGAGAAATAATACACCAGAATCTACTTTCGGTGGTGGATTAAAAACCGTAGGTGGTACAGTGAACAAATAGTCGGCTTCGTAAAAAGCTTGGGTCAAAACAGATAAAATGCCGTAAACTTTTGATCCCTCCTTAGAACAGATGCGCATGGCTACCTCCTTTTGAAGCATACCGGAAAACTCTGGGATTTGATGTCTTAATTCTAAGGTTTTAAAAAGAATTTGAGACGAAATATTATAGGGAAAATTTCCTATGATAGCAAAGGGTTTGTCGTTAAAAACGAGATTTAAATCGTATTTTAAGAAGTCTTTTTCTATGATTCTGTCAGCAAGGTTTAGGTAGTTGTTTTTTAAGTAATCTACGGATTCTGTGTCTATTTCTATAACATGTGTTGTAATGTTTTTCTTGAGCAAATATTTGGTTAAGACGCCCATTCCTGGTCCAATTTCCAAAACGTCATTATAGCCTTTGTAAGTTAAGCTATCTGCGATGTCTTGGGCAATAGATTCGTCGGTTAAAAAGTGTTGACCTAGATGTTTTTTTGCTTTTACTGACATAAATTATTCATTCTCGCAAAGGCCAGAGGCGCAAAGCGGTTTACGCAAAGATACATAGAGCCTTATAGAGAATCGTGGATTTTTTGTTTATTTCTCGTAAAGGCGCAAAGGCGTAAAGCGTTGGGTAAAAAATTATGAAATGAGAAAGTGCTTGCGATACCTATTATTTAAAACCGATTGTTGTGCTAAAATTTATGATGCGTAGATTGGCTTTACAGCGCAGCGCAGCGCCTTTGCGAGAGACAATTATTTGAATGTCACCGAATACTCATCCACAACTTCCAGCTCGGTTCTAAAAGACAACACTTTATCTCCAAAACGTTTCAGTCCTTCTTGTCTTAAATTTGCTGCATGTTCGGCGTAATAAGCATCTAATGCTTCTCTTGAAAGTGCTCTATATTGTACAGAATAAGTTTCTGCTTCATCATCTTCGACCAATACTTTGGTTAGTTTGGCTTCTTTAAATTTTCCTGTGGCCAATACTTGCGGAATATGCTCTTTTATCCACTCTAACCATTCTTGGTGGATGGATTTGTCGATGTTTAAAGTAACGTTGTATATAATCATACTAATTAATATTCAATTTTAAAATACCAAATTCAAAACGAGTGTATTGAAATTTAGTTTTTGGATGTAACCATTTAGTTTATTGAATCGCCTCGTAACATCCTAAACGTCTTCCGAGCTTCAATAAAATAGATACTATCTTGATGCTCAAAGATTATTTTTTCGAAAAGTTGTTTGGCTTCTTCTGGTTTTGCTAAATGCGTATTGTAAAGTTCAGCCAAATAAAAATGAGCATCATCGGCTAAAATATCCTCGCCGTAATCTTTTATAATTTCTAGGTAATTGGCTTCTGCTTTTGTGTATTGTTTCTTTTGTTCGAAGAGTTTTGCCTGTTGGTAAAGGGTTTGGTCCGTAATACTTTCGCCTTTATGCTCTTCTAAAATTTTGTCTAAAAGTGAAATAGCTTCATCAGTTTTATTCTGAAAGGCATACAAATCTGCTTTAGCATATAATTTTAATGAGGTATGAAGACTATCTTCAAATTTATTGTCTGTAATCAGTAGTTTTAAGTCTAACGCATCATTGGCAATTAATTGCGATGTGGAGGATTTCAAGATTTTTAATTGTGATTCAGCCCAATCAAAATCGCCTTTATAGTAACTTGTTTTGGCAACTTTGAATCGTGCTTCTTGTGCAATGGTGCTGTTTTTAAGTTCGGCCTGAATTTGAGAATAAAAGATTAGAGCTTCATTAAACTTTTCTTGAAGTACTAAAATGTCAGCTAAGAGCAACTTAATTTTAGCTTGTCTGTAATTTGAGATTGGTAATTCTAAACTCTCTTTTAGAAAACTAGTAGCCGTTTTAGTATCCTTTAGGTCAAATGCCAAGAATTTTCCATAGGCTAATTGCAACGGAATGGTGAGTTGTGATTTCCCAAATTCGGTAAACAGATTTTGGTATCTTTCATCAATTTGTTTTAGGGTTTTTTCATCTGCATTTTTAGTGTCGATTTCTAAAAGATATTGATGCGCAGTTAATGCCGTCGTCTGGTCTTGTGTTGTTTCTAAGATATAATTAAAAATTGACTTGGCAGTTTCATAATCATTGTCTTTTCTAGCGGTTTCTGCCAATTCGATAATGCGGTCTAAACTTTCTGGATTTCGTTTGTAAAGCGCCTTTTCTTGAATAAAGGATTTAGTATACGCTTTTTCCTGAACATATAACCAGCTCAGCATTTCGTACCAATACGGTTTTGGTTCTTGCTGTAATTTTTTTAACAATGCCCTTCTTAAATAAATATTGCTTTCGTTGTCTTTGTTTTCAGAAATGAAATCACTGATCGCACGCTTAATATTGTTGAGATAATTGGGTTTGAAATCGATATATTCAATGTAGTTCTCAAACATTTTTTCAATATCGCCTTGGTCGCCATATATGCGCGCCAATTGAATGCTATAGTCTCTATCTGGAGTTAAAAGTTTTCCTTTTTCATAAAGTCTAATAGCCTGATCTTGTAGTGAGTAATCCTCAAATTTTTTGGCAATCGTATAGATGTAATTGGGTTTTTCGTCCGCATAAGAAATAGCCTCTTCGTACAATGTATTGGCGTTATTTATACTGTCTTTAAGTTGGAAGTTATAACCCAAGGTAACGACCATAATGGGGTTTCGGTTTTTATTTAACCGATCTATGATGATTTTTTCGGCTTCATCATATTGCTCTAATTGTTGATGGATATCCACCAACTTATCAAGGTAATTGTAACTATATGGTTTTTCTTTAATTAGGTTTTCATAAATAATGAGTGCTTTTTTAAATTCCCCTTTTTTATAATAGCTTTCGGCCTGGGCTTCGCTGTTTTGTGCGAAACCAGAATAAAATCCTAATACTAAGAGTAAAATTAAAAATCGCTGTTTCATGTTTGTTATTTTAAAAATTGTATGTCAGTCCAATTTAGAAACGTTGTTTTATGATCAAAATTCACCTACTTTTTGATATTAATAGGTTTGGGATTCAAATTATAATCTTTTAAAATTTGTTTAATGTTGATTTCATTTAATAATTTAAACTGATCTTTTTCATTTTTCATAATTTCTTCTTCAGTCATCATCGAGCGAAGAAAAACGAGTTTAAATGCCTCTTTTCTTAAATCTAACTTGTTTTCTTCAGAATTTTTTAAGGAAAAGTTCTCATAGGCATTGGCCATGTGCAGCCAAATACCTATTTCACTATCTGGGTTTTGATCTCGTTTAAAATTCGTTATCGTTTCTTCAAGAGAAATAGGGAAAACTTCACTAAAAGTCCTCTGAATATAGGTGATTTGGTTCAATTGCTCATTACTTAATGATTCTTTGACTATTGGTCCTTGCGTGATGTTTTCAATACTAGGATTTTCGTCGTTTTTCTTTTGACAGGAAAAAAATGAAAGCGTAATTAGTAAAGCGATAATGTATTTTTTCATATTCTTTCTGATATCAAGTACAACTTCAAATATAACAAAAGCCTCAAGTAGATATTGTGAAAATAACCATAAAAAAATGCCTAAACTTACGTCTAGGCATTTTGACCAGCAAAATAAATGTGCTATTAACCATTATTTATGTAAAATATGATTCAGTTATTCTGTCGTGGTTTCGTTTTATGTTTTGAACTTTTAAAACAAAACTTTGCTTACCATTACAATTAAGGAAACGAGTAATACAATTCGTTTTAAATTTTTCATAATTAGGTTATTCTTGTTCGGGAGTGCTAACTTCTAAATTTATTTCAAATAAAACGAAGAAATACCAAAAAAATCGTTGAAGTACATTAATTTTTAACAATTAGGATAAAATACGATTAAAATAGCTTCTCTAAGAAATCATTTCGAAACCTGTATATGGTACTAAAACGTCAGGGATTTTTATACCATCTTCGGTTTGGTAGTTTTCCAAAATACCTGCTAAAATTCTTGGTAAAGCCAATGCACTTCCATTAAGTGTGTGGCATAATTCGTTTTTACCATCACTGTTTTTAAAACGTAATTTTAAACGATTAGCTTGAAAAGTCTCAAAATTAGAAACTGAAGAGACTTCCAACCAACGATCTTGAGCCGTTGAGAATACTTCGAAATCGTAAGTTAAGGCAGAGGTAAAGCCTAAATCGCCACCGCACAACCTTAAAATTCTGTAGGGTAATTTTAAGTCTTGCAAAATACTTTTGACGTGATTTACCATGCTGTCCAAAGCTTGATAAGAATTATCAGGATGCTCAACGCGCAGGATTTCAACTTTATCAAATTGGTGCAAGCGGTTTAGGCCTCTGACGTGTGCGCCATAACTTCCAGCCTCACGTCTAAAGCATGGTGTGTAACCCGTTATTGTTATGGGTAAGTCACTCTCATTTAAAAGCGTGTCCCTAAAAATATTGGTTGCAGGTACTTCTGCGGTTGGGATTAAATATAGGTTGTCAGCTGTAACATGATACATTTGCCCTTCCTTATCTGGTAATTGTCCAGTTCCAAAACCAGAGGCTTCATTTACCAAATGCGGCACTTGGTACTCGGTGTAACCAGCTGCTGTATTTTTATCTAAAAAGTAGGCAATGAGTGCGCGTTGTAATCTGGCACCTTTACCTATATAAACAGGAAAACCGGCACCTGTGATTTTGTTTCCCAATTCAAAATCTATGATGTTGTATTGTTTTGCTAGTTCCCAATGTGGTAAAGCATTATCATGTAGTTTAGGAATATCGCCTTCCTTGAAGGTTTCCTCATTGTCTTCGTCCGTATTTCCTGCAGGCACTATAGGATTTGGTACATTTGGGATTTTATATAATAATTCGTCTAGTGCATCAACCTTATCTTTGAGTTCTTGTTCAAAATTTTTGATAGTATCTTTTAATTGGGTTGTTTTTTCCTTTAAAAGATTTGCTTTTTGTGTTTCGCCAGATTTGAATAAGTTACCAATTTCTTTAGACAAGGCGTTAGATTCTGCTTTGGTATTGTCTAAAGACGTTTGAAGTGCTTTTCGGTCTTCGTCAAAAGCAATCGCATCGTTGATCATTTGCGTAGCGTCGATATTTCGTTTTGCTAAACGTGCAATAATATCTTCTTTATGCGCTTTAATAAAAGTAACTTGTAACATAATTGTTTTTTGAGTTAACGCCAACTAGCGTAGGAATTAGGAGGCACAAAAGTAAAAAGAAATTGAGCAGGAAAAAATATAAAATGTTCTATTTTGAAGTGTGAATTTGAATTAGTCCGAAGCGTATAATTTTTTAGACACGAATTTCACGAATTGGCACTAATAAAAATCTAAATTTCAAAAAATCGAATTTAAGCGTGTCGATTTGTAAAAATTATTATCAACCTTTTTTTCAATCTAATCATTTTTCGATGACAAAATCCAATCATGATGCTCAAAATGGTGCCATTCCTCATTGGCAAGATCCACTTTTGGGTCAATAAGCTGCTTTGAAGGTTTTCCGTTGACACTCACATAAGATTTTACAAACACTTTAACAAGGATTCCTTTTTTGGCAAAATCTTGTTTGAGGTGTTGTGAAAACTGCCAGATCACATCGGGTTTTGTACTGGCGCTACGTTGTTGTTTTTTAGTCAGGTAATCACTTAGTTTTATTGGAATCGCTTCGTTGGTTTCGGCATTAACAACGTTGTAGGTTGTCCTACCGCCTTTAGAACGTAGCATCATGCGCCATGAGAGGCGATGACCTTCTTCGGTCCACAACACATCATCCTTAAAAAAGTGATGTCTTAACGGTAACCCAATTTGAATGATAAAATAAATAGAGAAAAAAGTAATTAAAGCCGTCTTGTATTTTGGAACAATAATCTCGTTACCTTCATATAAAGTTTTCTTTCTAAGGAAAATATCCCGTATCGTTTTAGGTTCAAAAAAGAATAGGCTAAAGGCTAAGGACATATAGGGGAAAATTCCAATTTGAAATACAATGGAGTTAAACAAATGAAAGAAAATTGAAACAAAAAAGGCATATTTCCGAGTGGGCTTAAAAAGCAATAAAGGAATAATTAAGCCATCAAAAACAATACCTCCATAAGACAAAATATAATGCACTATTTTGTTTTGCAGTAGGTCTCCAATTAAGAGATAATTGGATTTGCTTCTCATTAGTATTTCCATTACAGAAGCATCTAACCAATCTGGATAGAATTTAGCTGCCGAAGCATAGGTATAAAGAATAAACAACTGAAATATAAAAACCCATTTGCACCAACTAGGCATTGATATACTTTTGAGTGATGGGTTTAATTTTGCATCTAAAGAGGCATAGCGATTGGCAGGTAGCAAGAGCATTAAAAAACTCAATAAAACCAATAAGTAATAGTGATTGTTGTAAGATGATTTTTGCATGAGGTAAGTCGCTGTCCACATTAGGGCAAACACGAGCATGCTGAAGCGGTATTTATAACCTAACATGATGAAGAGCCCAAAGATTCCCATCACAAAATAATAAACATACATCCATTCGCCAGGTAAGGGTTGTAGCCACTCGAAGCCAATAAAAGAAAATGTAAAATCAGGTTCTATTAAGGTTCGTCTTATCCAGCCAGTGGCAATGGCGCCAAAGGCCTCTAAGGCGCATAACAATCCAAATATGATTCTAAAAACAATGAGTCCAGAATTGTCTATATGTTTAAATAGGAATTTAGTCATTTGAAGCGTTTATAAAAACCTTAGCGTTTTCCATATCCTTTTTAAGCTGCATTTTTAAAGCATCAATATTTTCGAACTTTTCTTCGCTTCTTAAGCGTTTAAGGAATTCGATTTTTAATTCTGAATTATAAATGTCTTTATGAAAGTTGAAAAAATGAACTTCAATAGAGCGTGATTTTCCATTAACCGTAGGGTTGGTACCAATATTCATCATTCCGTAAACTGTGTTGTCTTCAATTTCACATTTTACAACATAAACACCATCACTTGGAATAAGTTTATAGGTTGCTGTGATATTTATATTGGCCGTTGGAAAATCGATAGTTCTTCCCAAACCTTTACCTTTAATTACTGTACCGGTTATGAAAAAATTATAACCTAAGAATGAATTTGCCTTATCCACTTCGCCTTGGTCTAAAGCAGTTCTGATTTTAGTAGAACTTACAGTAACGTCCGCTATGTCTTGTGCCGAGATTTCTTCGACTTTAAAATCATAAAGCTTGGCAAAAGCTTTAAGGTCTGTAATGTTGGCGCTTCGATTTTTTCCAAAATGATGGTCGTAACCAATGACAATCTGTTTGGTGTTTAATTCATCTACCAAAATCTGTTTTACGTAATCTTTTGCTGAAAGATTGGCGAATTCCTTGGTAAATGTTTTGACTATAACTTCTCTAATTCCAAGATTTTTTAGCAATTCTACACGTTCTTCAATTGTATTTAACAACTTTATGGAGTCATCTTTTTGAAGCACCATCCTTGGATGTGGAAACAGTGTTAACACCGCGGGAACATAACCTTTGGCTTCTGCAAGTTGCACCACTTGTCTCAAAATTTTTTGATGTCCGATATGAACGCCATCAAAGGTGCCTATCGTTGTTACTTTTGCTGAATTTGAAGTCAAGCGTTATGTCTTTTTGGTTGTTGATATTCCAGCCAAATATTTGAAAAAAAAACCATAAATTCGAAGAATCTTAAATTTTAACCCAAATATTCATGAAAACAAAGCTACATTTTGTTTTGGCATTATCCATATTTTTATCTGTATTTTCGGTAACGGCTCAACAGAGTTACTGGCAGAAAACTGATAAAAATGATTTGAATGGTAATGGAAACAAAACCACTCTTAATCAAAAATTCTATCAAACTTATCATTTAGATATTAATGCTTTTAGAGCCCAGCTTGCTAATGCCCCTTTACGTTCTGCGTCAGTTTTATCTTCTGATTCTAAAATTTCGCTTCCAAATATCGATGGAAAATTAGAACAATTTATGGTGGTTGAAACCTCGGTTTTATCTCAAGAATTGGCGCAAGCGCATCCCAATATAAAAACGTATTTAGGCTTTAGTACCGAAAATCCTGGTACAAGAGCACGCTTTAGTGTTACATCTCAAGGCTTACAGGGTATGGTTACTAATCCAGATAGACAAGTGAACTTTTTAGTGCCATTGAGTAAATCAGATTCATCAACCTATATAGTTTATAGTAGAGCGGCACGAACCGAAAAATTGAAAGATTTTGAATGTTTAACGGAAGATATGGTTTTTGAAAACGATGGTGTTGAATATGCACAAAGAGATGCCAATGACCAAGTATTGAGAACGTTTAGAATAGCGATTTCTACCACAGCGGAATACACCAATTTTTGGGATGATGGCAATGCAGTAAACGGGAATGCTCAAGCAGATGCCTTAGCTCAGGTGGTTTCCACTTTAAACCGGGTTAATGAAGTATTTGAGGTAGATATGGCCGTAACTTTTAGTTTGGTAACAGGTACAGAAATTATATATACAGATGCCAGTTCAGATCCTTATACAGGGAACTTTAATTCTCAATTGCAATCAACACTAACAAGCACTATTGGAGAGGCCAATTACGATATAGGCCATTTATTTCATTTTGATAATAACAATGGGAATGCTGGTTGTATTGGCTGTGTTTGTGAAGATGGATCAAAGGGAAGCGGATTTTCCGCACATGAATTTACAGATAATAATGGTGGACCTTATATGACCGATTTCTTCGATATTGATTATGTACCACATGAAATAGGCCATCAAATGGGAGCCAACCATACTTATTCTCATTTTTCTGAAGGTACTGGAGTAAATATGGAACCAGGAAGTGGCACAACTATAATGGGATATGCAGGCATAACCAATAGTAATGTACAAAATTATTCTGATCCTTATTTTCATTATGCGAGTATTACTCAAATTTTAAATAATTTAGAAAGTAATACCTGTTGGGTGGGTTCTACCATAACAAATAATCCTCCTGTTGCAGATGCCGGTTTAGACTATACAATTCCTTTAGGGACGGCTTTTGTGTTAAAAGGAAATGCTACGGATACGGATGGAGGTGACCTACTAACTTATACTTGGGAGCAAATAGATGATGGCACGACTAATACTGGAAATTTTGGGCCCGATAAAACTACTGGAGCTGTTTGGAGATCCAGACCGCCAAGTACGACTCCAGATCGATATATGCCCATTATTGAACGGGTTATATCTGGTCAATTAACAGAAACCAATCCTGTTGTAACGGTAGATAATTCATCTTGGGAAACGGTTTCAAATGTTGGGAGACCTTTAAATTTTGCGTTGACTGTTAGAGACAGAAGTGAAGCAAACGGCGTAGGGCAAACACCGCAAAGTGATTTTGATTTTATGACGGTCTTGGTTGAAGATGCCGCTGGCCCTTTTATGGTAACCTCTCAGACGACAAACGAAATTTGGGATGCTGGCTCTAACCAAACCATAACTTGGGATGTGGCCAATACAGATGGAGGTGCTGTTAATACACCAACCGTTAACATTATGCTTTCTACAGATGGTGGCTATACTTATCCTTTTGTTGTTGCAACTGAAGTACCTAATGATGGATCTCATAATATCACCGTCCCAATTATAGGAGGTGATTCTGCTACGGTTAGAGTTAAGGTAGAAGGCCATAACAATATTTTTTATGCTATAAATCCTATAAACTTTAGTATACAGGAATCAGAATTTGTACTCAATGTTGCCGATAGTGATTTAAATGTTTGTGCTCCAGATGATGCGGTATTTTCTTTTACGTACAATACCTTTTTAGGGTTCAGTGATGAAACTACTTTTAGTGCCTTAGGTTTGCCAGCCGGTGCAACGGCAACATTCTCACCTTCTACAGCGACTACAGATGATACTTCGGTAACGGTTACTGTTGATGGTATAGGAAGCTTAACTAATGGAAACTATCCATTTACTTTGGTTGGTACTTCTGGTGCTTTAGCTAAAACAGCTGATGTAGAATTTACTGTATATGATACTAGTTTTTCAACATTAAATTTATTAACACCTACAGATGGATCTGACGATACGCCTGCAGATGCCGCTGTTTTTACTTGGGAAGCTGATCCTAATGCAACGTCTTATGAAATTGATATTGCGACTAATGCAGCTTTCACTGATATTGTTGCAGGATCCGTGGTTGATAGTCCTACATTTACAGTTACCACTTTAGATGTTACCACATTGTATTTTTGGAGAGTGAGAAGCAATAATGATTGTGGTTCTGGTATTTATTATCAATCGAGCTTTACAACGGCAAATATTTCTTGTGCGTCTTATGATTCTTCAGATACACCACTTAATATTCCAGATAATAATAGTATTGGCGTAAATTCAATTATAAATGTGTCAACAGCAGCAATAATAACCGACATTAACGTTACTGTAAATGTTTCCCACAATTGGATAGCGGATGTCGCTTTAAAATTAATTGCACCAAACGGCACTGAAATTTTACTATCTGCCGAAAATGGCGGAAATGGAGATGATTTTATTAACACAGTATTTGATGACGCTGCGACTACATCAATAACTGCAGGTACAGCACCTTTTACAGGTACTTTTCAACCCGAAGGAGATTTGTCAGTTTTAAATAATGGCATCTTATCCAGTGGCGATTGGACGTTAAATGCATCTGACGACTTTCGGTTTGTTACAGGCACTTTAGACAGCTGGTCCATTGAAATATGCGGTGTTCAGCAACCTGATGACGATAATGATGGCATTCCCAATGATTCAGATAATTGTCCGATGACAGCAAATTTTGATCAGGCAGATTTAGATGGAGACGGTATTGGTGATGTCTGTGACGATGATATTGATGGTGATACTATTTTAAACGATAGCGATAATTGTCCTTTAAATGCGAATACAGATCAAGCTGATGCCAATGGAAATGGGATAGGAGATGTTTGTGATTTTGAATGTAGCATGACTTCAGCAACAGATACACCCATTACTATAACTAATGTTGGAAACATTACATACACCTCGACACTAACAATTAAGGATGATGGTGAGGTTTCTGATGTAAACGTCTTAATAAATATTCCTCATAGTTATACAGACGATTTGGTTATGTCATTAACTAGTCCGAGTGGAACGGTTGTAGAATTATCAAATAATAATGGAGGTAGTGGAAATAACTATACAAATACTATATTTGATGGCGAAGCTGCTACATCAATTACTTTTGGTTCCGCCCCATTTACTGGTAGTTTTTTGCCAGAAGATGATATTTCAGTTTTGTATGGAGAAGTTGCCACAGGAGATTGGATTTTAACAGTAGTCGATGTTGCAAACAATGACGGTGGCTCAATTGATGAGTTCACTTTAGAATTATGTGTATTACCTACATTATCTGTGAATGAGGTTGATAATACTACGGATTTCAATGTTTATCCGAATCCAAATAATGGAACCTTTAATATCTCAATGCGTCATCCGCAATCAAATAAAATTGATATTACGGTTTATGATATCAATGGAAGACGAATTTTTGAAGAACAGTATGATTCTGCGCAAATATTAGAACAACAAATAAATCTGAACCAGGTTCAATCTGGTATGTATTTAGTAGAAGTCGAAGATGGACTTCATACTGTAATTAAAAAAATTGTTGTGAACTAATTACGATTTGAAATTTAAATAAGCCGTCTGAAAACTAATGATTTCAGACGGCTTTTTTGTTGAATTCATTTGCCGTTAAATTGATTCATGGTTGTATTTACGCCAGCTAATGCGAATGATTTTATAAGTTCTGCTGAAATTTTTAGGCGTTCCTTGAGTTTAGCGTTTTCTTCTTCATTCCATTCACCCAAAACATAATCCACCTGTCTTCCTTTACTGAATTCATCGCTAATACCAAATCTGAAACGGTTGTATTTTACGGTTTGTAATTTATCTTGTGCATCTTTTAAGCCGTTATGGCCTCCATCGCTTCCTTTAGTTTTAAGCCGAAGTGATCCGAATGGAAGATTTAAGTCATCGGTCACCACTAATAGGTTTTCTAAAGATATTTTTTCTTTTTCCAACCAATATTTTATGGCTTTTCCGCTGAGGTTCATGTAGGTACTTGGCTTTAAGAGTATAAGTGTTCTCCCTTTTATTTTCAATGTAGTAACATCCCCAAGTTTTACGGTTTCAAAGGTTAGGTCATTAGATTCGGCTAAATAATCGAGAATTTTAAAACCGATATTATGTCTGGTATTGGCATATTTCTCGCCTATGTTTCCTAAGCCAACGATTAAGAATTTTTTCATTTTGTCTTCTTCTGTGAGTTCTGCCTTATCATTAAAACCGAACCATTTTTTTAAAAAATTACACATGGTGCATTTTCAATTTTCGTAAAAATAAAAAAAGCATCCTATAAATAGAATGCTTTTGAAATATTTGAAATAGGGTTTTATCTATTCTTTTACTGCTGCAACATCATCAGTTTCAGTTGCTGGCACATCTCCTGCTTCAGTTCCTTCTTCTCCTTCAACTCCTTCTTCTTCATCTTCGTCGTCTGTATCAACAATAGCTAATCTACTACGTCTTACTTGACAAACAACCGTATTATCAGGGTGGATTAAGCTATAATCTTCATTTTTCAATTCAGAAATATAGACTTTATCTCCAATTTTCAACGGCGTAATATCGATTTCTATAAAATCCGGTAATTTAGAAGGGATAGCTTTTACTCTAAGTTTACGGTAAGGCATTCTTAGGTTACCACCATTCATTACACCTTTGGAAGATCCTATGGTTTTTACAGGAATTTCCATGGTAATAGTTTTGTTCTCATAGATTTCATAAAAATCTACGTGCATAATTCTGTCTGTTACAGGATGAAACTGAATGTCCTGCATTACTGCATTAAAACTGTCACCATTATCTAGGTTAATCACAACTGTATGCGCATTTGGTGTGTACACGAGTTTTGAAAACGCTAGCTCTGGCGAAGTAAAATGTACTGGCTTAGCCTCTCCTCCGTATAATACGCAAGGAACCTGACCAGCATTACGTAAGGCTTTAGTTGACTTTTTGCCCACGCTTTCTCTTTGAGATCCGTCGATTGTAATTGATTTCATTTTTTGAAATGTTTGTTTATTAAAAAAATTAATTCCCTCATTATAAGGGTTTGTCCTCATTTAGCAGATTCTGCTTTAGAGGGCTGCAAATTTAGTCATATTATATGAAATTACTAGTGTAATGCGACTATTTTTTATCTAGCCCCAATTATGTGAGGTTAAACCAACATTTTTGAACAGGAAGTCTTTTGATAAATAGAGGTTTAACGGCTGAAGTTACATTATAAATTTGTTGCTAATAGACTCGTTATGGTGTACATGATGCATGACTTCGGCGAATAAATTTGCACAACTTAAAACTTTTAATTTTTTGCTTTCTTGCTTTAACGGAATAGAATTGGTTACAATTAATTCTTCAAGTTTAGAATTTTCTAATTTTTCATAGGCAGAACCAGATAAAATGGGGTGGGTACAAATAGCTCTAACACTCAGTGCGCCACGTTCCATCATTAAATCTGCGGCTTTTGTTAATGTACCCGCCGTATCAACCATATCATCAACCAAAACTACGTTTTTACCAGTAACGTCTCCAATCAATTCCATGTGGGAAATGACATTAGCTTTTGCACGTTGTTTATAACAAATAACGACGTCACTTTGTAAGGCTTTTGAGTAGGCATAGGCGCGTTTAGAACCTCCCATATCTGGAGATGCTATAGTGAGGTTATCTAAGTTTAAACTTTTTAAATATGGTAAAAATATGGTTGAAGCGAACAAATGATCTACAGGTCTTTCAAAGAAGCCTTGAATTTGATCAGCATGTAAATCCATAGTTATAATACGTGTTGCACCAGCAGCTTCTAACATTTTGGCCACTAATTTTGCAGCAATTGGTACTCTAGGTTTATCCTTTCTATCTTGTCTTGCCCAACCAAAATAAGGCATAACCGCTGTGATGTGCCTTGCAGAAGCACGTTTGGCTGCATCTATCATTAAAAGCATTTCCATCAAATTTTTAGGACCTGGATGTGTAGATCCTATGATAAAAACCCGAGTGCCTCTTATCGATTCTTCGTAAGATGGCTGAAATTCACCATCACTATAAGTTGATGTAATAACATTTCCGAGTTTAACGCCATAGGCTTCAGTTATTTGTTCGGCAAGGTCTGTGCTTTGTGTACATGCAAAAAATTTGGCTTCTTTGGTTTCGTATGGCATTTGATATCAGTTATTTAGTTGGTATAGTGTTGGGATTATGAGTGTTGTCAAATTTAGAAAATTATTTTGCTACAAAAAGCATAAAACGTGGTAATTTTGATTGTTTGACAGAAATAATTTTCTATTTTTGCATCCCGATAATTATTGGGGCTAAATTGCAGTTATCAATCGAAGATAGGGTTGGGAATGCTAATTTCCAATTTTAATCGCTCAAGTGGCGGAATTGGTAGACGCGCTGGATTCAAAATCCAGTGACTTCGGTCGTGTGGGTTCGATTCCCACCTTGAGTACAGTGAAACCTTCAACCTTTATTGGTTGGAGGTTTATTTATTTTCAAAACTTATATACCTAAATTTTAAGTATACTTCGGCTTTACTTTAGAAAAAGACAGTTCTTTATTTGGCACATCTTTTGTGGCTTTTTAATGTGCAATTCATTATTTTTTAGTGTGTTGCGCTAACTTAAAATCAACCTTATTATGACAAGTAAATCAACCCTCTTTTTTATCTTTTTGGTATTCTGTATTGGAGTCATGAATGCTCAAAAAGAAGTCGAATGCAATACGAAGCTATCATTTTTTCATGAAGATGTAAAAGCAAAAAAATATAATGAGGCTTATGAACCGTGGTTATATGTGAAAAACAATTGTCCGGACTTGAATATAGCCATTTATATAGATGGTGAAAAAATACTCAATCATAAAATTGATACTTCTGAAGGAAAAGAAAAGCAACGGTTTATTGAAGATTTGATTGTTTTGTGGCAAGAGCGACAACATTATTTTACGAGCAGAACACCAAAGGGAGAGTATGAGGCTAAGGCTTGTCAGTTAAAATACGACTATAAAGATGAACTCGGAAAAACCCAGGATGACTTATATAATTGTTTTAATGCTGCTTTTAAAACGGATTCGAAAACCTTCACGCATCCAAAAAGTCTTTATTCTTATTTTTCAGTAATGGTAAACCTTTTTGATGAAGGAAAAAAAACGGATGCAGAATTATTTAACACGTATGACAATATTAATGAGAAAATTGAAAGTGAAATCCAAAACTACTCAGAAAAACTTAATGGTTTAATTGAAAAACTGGAAAGTGGCCAATCACTTACTAATAAAGAGGACAACCTAAAAACAGTCTGTGAAAGTTATCTTGAAAACTACGCGCTCATTCAACAGAATATCAATGCTAAGCTAGATATTAGAGCGGTCTGCGAAAACTTAATCCCACTTTATACGAAGGACTTCGAGACCTATAAAAACGATGCGGTTTGGTTGAAACGAAGTGTTAGCAGAATGTACCATAAGGAATGTACTGAGGATCCACTTTATGAAAAGCTTGTAAAACAATATGATGAAATTTCACCTTCTGCAGATACAAAAATTTTTGTTGCCACACTCTTAATAAAAAATGGTAAAACTGCTGAAGCTAATCAATATCTGGAAGAAGCTTATCAACTAGAAACGGATGCCTTTAAAAAATCAAATTTGGCAATTAGAATAGGTGTTATTCTTAAAAACCAAAAACAATATAGTAAGGCCAGAAATTACTTCAATAAGGCTTTAAATTTAAATCCATCTAATGGAAAACCACATTTATCGATTGGCGAAATGTATAATGATAGTGCCAAAGATTGTGGTAATGATAATTTTTATAAAAGAGCCGTTTATTGGTTGGCAGCAAAAGAAGTAAAAAAGGCGTCTAGGTTAGACCCTACATTACAAAAGAAGGTCAATGAATACGTGGCCAATTACGAAGCTAAGGCTCCCACAAAGCAAGAAGTGTTTCTTCGCGATATGGCTGGGAAGACGATTGAGATTGGTTGCTGGATTAATTCGTCAATTGTAGTTCCTAAGTTTTAATTTCTTAAACCTTATACAATTTGAATTCTAGATTTTTCATGTAAAATTCTGATGTCCCTTTCTCACAAACTTTAAAATCCGCACCAAGTTTATGTCCAAAGCAATAAATAAACGCTATCCTCAAAAAAGCACATATCAATTAGTGATTACATAAAAATCATTTTTCTAAGTTTTAAACTGCAAAATCTTCGTTATATTTGGTTGGATATAACGCTTCAAGTAGCATGATTTCAGTCAAAACAGCATTAGCTATAATTTCGGAATTTCCAGATACATACCTTTTCGAAGAGGTAAGTCTTAACGAGGCGCTTAATTTGGTGTTGTCTGAAGATGTGTTTTCGCCTATAAACATGCCGCCATTTAGGCAATCTGCAATGGATGGTTATGCGTTTAAATATTCAGACAAAGACAAGTATTCCATTGTTGGAGAATCTAAAGCTGGAGACTCAAATAATTATGTCTTAAAAGAAGGCGAAGCCGTCAGGATTTTTACTGGAGCTTTAGTGCCAGACAACGCGGACACCGTCATTATGCAAGAGCACGTTGAGCGGGTAGGCGACAAGATTCATATTCAAAAAATGCCATCACAATGTGCTAACATCCGTAAAACGGGCGAGCAGATAAAAACAATGGACATCGCATTAAAAAGGGACACCAAACTAAACGAAGCAGCAATTGGTTTTTTGGCGTGCTTAGGCATTACAACAGTTACAGTTTATAAAATACCAAAAGTGGGCATATTGGTTACAGGTAGTGAATTACAAAAACCGGGATCTGAGTTAGAACAAGGAAAAATATACGAAAGCAATTCCATAATGCTTGAAGCGGCATTACAAAAAATAGGTATAAAAGACATTGAAATCATTCGTGTAAAAGATGATTATGATGCAACGAAAACGAGTATAGAAAAAGTGTTGAATACAAAAGATTTATTATTGGTTTCTGGCGGAATTTCTGTCGGAGATTACGATTTTGTAAAAGAAGCCTTATTGGAAAATGAAGTCGAAGAATTGTTCTACAAAATCAATCAAAAACCTGGTAAACCCTTGTGGTTTGGAAGAAAGAAAAACACTTATGTGTTTGCATTACCTGGAAATCCAGCCTCTGCTTTGACATGCTTTTATATTTATGCACTTCCACTATTGAGAAAAATGTCAGGTTATAAAAACAATCAATTAAAAAGGGTAATAGCGAATAGTAAAACGACTATAAAAAATCCATCGGGAAAAACACTTTTTTTAAAAGCTAAATTAGAAGGAGATTCTGTTGAAGTTCTTCAGGGACAAAGTTCAGCAATGTTATACACCTATGCGTTGAGCAATGCCTTAATATGTGTGGATTCTGAAACAGCTGAAGTTAAAATAAACGATGAAGTTGAATGTATAAAACTAGAGCTGTAATGGAAATAAAATCTAGGCTTTGGATAGAAAAAGAAGGCAAACCATTTATAGGTTATGGACGGATTAAATTATTGAAAGCTGTCGATGAAACAGCATCTATAAGTGCTGCAGCAAAAACATTACAAATGTCTTATAAAAAAGCATGGAACTTACTCAATGAGATAGAAACCTTGGCGGAACAACCGGTTTTGGTAACGAACATAGGCGGCAAAAATGGAGGAGGAACTGAAGTTACGGCGTATGGGAAATCCTTAATTCGTCAATTTGAAACGCTAAATGAAAACTGCATCACTTTTTTAGATGAAGAATATAAAAAGTTAACGCTATGAATGCGATGGAAACAGAAATATGGATCTTTTTCTCGATCGCATTAATGGGCATTGCGTTTTTATACGCTAGTGTTGGTCATGGAGGCGCAAGCGGTTACATTGCACTTATGGCCGCATTTTCATTTCCTGTGGACTATATAAAACCAACCGCTTTAATCTTAAATATTTTCATTTCTGGGATTTCATTTTGGTATTTTAAGAAGAATAGCCATTTTAAGTGGAAACTGTTTTATCCATTTGCCATTACTTCGATTCCAGCTGCTTTTTTAGGCGGTTATATGACGATTGATGCTCAAGTATATAAAATAATATTAGCTATCTTTTTAGTTATTGCCATTTTTAGAATCCTGTTTTTCTCAAAAGAAAATAGGAAAAACAAAACGCCTTTTAAAATGCAGCTCGCTTTAATAATAGGCTTTTTAATTGGTCTATTTTCAGGAATGATTGGTATTGGTGGCGGCATCATTTTAAGTCCGATCGTTATCCTTTTAGGTTGGGGAAAGATGAAAGAGGCAGCAGCAGTTTCTGCACTTTTTATATTTGTAAACTCTATTGCCGGAATTTCAGGTTATGCCTTTAGTCACCCGATTCAATTTGATTCTTTTAAATTAATTCCAATAGCATTAATAGGTGGTTTTTTTGGCGCTGTTTATGGAAGTCATAAAATTTCGAATACGGCTTTAAAATACATTCTAGCCGTCGTTTTATTAATAGCCTGTTGTAAACTAACTTTTGTATAAATGCGTGTTCAAAATAATATATCAGTATATATTTTGTGCGGAGGTTTAAGTACACGTATGCAAGAGGAAAAAGGTCTCGTTGTGTTTAAAGGAAAAACGTTTGTGGATCATATTATTGAAGCCGTAAAACCCATAACCCAAAACATAGTTTTAGTAACTAATAACGAAAAGTATAAAGAATTTGGTTATCCGTTAGTTGCTGATATTTATGAAAATAAAGGTCCTGTTGGCGGGATTTATTCGGCTTTAAATCATTCAAGAAATGACCATAGTTTAATTCTAAGTTGTGATATTCCAAATATAAATACGGCTGTTTTAAATAACTATTTATTAAACACTATTAGCGAAAATCAAATCACGTATTTAGTGGATAATCAAGGCGAATATCCTTTAATTGGTTTGTATTCTAAAAAGGTAACTTCAATATTTAAAGAGGCAATTTTAAAAAATGAATTAAAACTTTTAGACTTAATAAAATCTTTAGATTATAAAACCATTTCAATAAAAAGAAAGGATAGAAATGCAGTAAAAAATGTAAATTCAAAAGAAGATTTACAACTTTTATTACTGAAAAATTAACATCAACCAATACTATGGAAAGAAACGAGTTATACCCAATATTTGTAAAAGTACATCAATTAAATGTTCTCATTGTTGGTGGTGGAAACGTTGGTTTGGAAAAACTATCCTTTCTTTTAAAATCGAGTCCGAATGCCAATGTGGAAGTGGTTTCCATTGCGTTTATACAAGAGCTAAAAGACTTAGCCAGCAAGCATCCTACGGTAAAATTAACAGAGAAAGCATATGATATTTCAGACTTAGAAAAAAGACATTTGGTTATTGGATGTACTGATAATCTGGATGTGAATTTACAGATAAACAAAGAAGCGAAAGCAAAATATTTATTGGTAAATATAGCTGATACACCAGACCAATGCGATTATTATTTAGGTGGTATTGTTACCAAAGGTCATGTGAAAATCGCCATTTCTACCAATGGAAAATCGCCAACAACAGCAAAACGCATCCGACAGTTTTTAGAAGATGTTATACCAGAAGATGTCAATGAAATGGTGCTTAATCTCAACGAATTTAGAAAATCAATTAAAGGGAATTTTGAAGAAAAAGTCGAAAAAATGAATCAGGTGACGAGAGACTTGGTCAATAAAAAAAAGTAAAATGGCAGTTATAAAGTATTATGGCGCAATTGCAGAAGCAGCACAATGTAACGAAGAACAAATGGCTGTGGCAGATTTGAATATTTCAGATTGTGTGGCGCTTCTAAAAGAAAAATACAATCTACAGGCACTGGAAGTTTCAATAGCATTAAATAAAAACTTGGTAGAAATAGACAGTACAATTAAATTAACGGATAGTGACGAAATCGCGTTGCTACCACCATTTGCAGGAGGATGATTACGGAACGCTATAAAAGACAAATACAATTACCGCAAGTAGGAACAATGGGTCAACAAAAACTAAAAGACGCAAAAATTTTAGTTGTTGGCGCTGGAGGTTTGGGATGCGCAATTTTGCCGTATTTAATCGCTTCGGGAATTGAAACCATTGGAATAATAGATGGTGACATTATTGAAGAAAGCAACTTGCAACGCCAAATTTTATATCCTGAAAAAACGGTAAACCAAAAAAAAGTGACAGTTGCTAAAACACAGTTGGAAGCTTTAAATTCCAATGTAAAAATTGAAACTTATACTAACTATTTATCAGACGAAAACGCTATTGGAATTTTTAAAAACTATGATATCATTGTTGATGCAACAGATAGTATCAAAACCAGATATCTCATAAATGATGCATGTGTCATTACCCAAAAGCCTTTTGTCTACGGTTCTGTGTATCGATTTGAAGGCCAAGTTTCGGTTTTCAACTATAAAAACGGACCAACCTATCGCTGTGTATTTAAAAATAATAGTTCCAAAATAACCAACTGTGAAGACGCTGGTGTTTTAGGAACAACGGTTGGTTTTATCGGAATGCTTCAAGCGAATGAAGTCCTAAAAATGGTATTGGAAACAGGCGATATCTTATCTGGAAAGTTGCTTATTTATAACATTTTAAATAACACGCAGAATTGTATCAACTTTCAAAAAACCGAAACCAGAACTATTGACGAAGCATTTTTTAATTCAGAATATAATTCAGATAAAATCGAAGCAACTTGTTTTAAGGAAGCCGTTTTAAATAAGTCCAATTTTATAGATGTAAGAGAACTGCATGAAACACCTAAAATAGAATTGCCAGACGTCATCCAAATGCCATTATCGGTTTTAGAAACGGAATTAAAAAAAATAGATAAAAACAAAAGTTATGTCGTATTCTGCCAAACTGGAAAACGAAGTTTAGAAGCTATCAGAATTTTAAAAAAGCACCAGTTTAGCAATGTAAAGCATATTTCAGGAGGTGCAATTGCAATTCAAAATAATATAGAAAATGAAAAAAGTATTTATTAAGGGCCCAATAACAACAGAATTTATAGCAGACTCAATCGCTAAACACCAAACCAAACACAACATTGGTGCACACAATATTTTCTTGGGTCAAGTTAGAGCAGATAAGATAAAAGATAAAACCGTAGCCGCAATAGATTTTACCTGTTATGAAGACATGGCAAATCCAATTTTGGAAGCGATTCGCGAGAAAGCATTTAAAACCTTTAATTTAACCTGTATGCATATTTATCATAGTTTGGGTGAAATAAAGGCTGGTGAGATTTGCTTTTTCGTATTTGTTTCTGCAAAACACAGTAAAGAGGTTTATGATGCCACGGAATACCTTGTGAACATTGTAAAAAAGAAAGTACCCTTATTTGGAAAGGAGATTTTTGAAGACGATTCGCACCAATGGAAAGTGAATCAATAAAAACGTATGAGTTATGGTAGATATCACACATAAAATTAAAACATTACGGGTTGCTACGGCTGAAGCTACTGTGAAAGTGAGTAAACAGGAAACCATTGATGCACTCAACAACAATACTGTGCCTAAAGGCAATGTGTTCGAAATGGCAAAAACCGCTGGATTATTTGCCGTAAAAACCACACATAATGTGATTCCAGATTGCCATCCGTTACCGATCGAATTTACCGCTATTTCATATAAGATTGAAGGTTTAACTGTGAAAATCAGCTTGACCATAAAAACCATTTATAAAACAGGCGTTGAGGTGGAGGCCATGCATGGTGCTTCAGTGGTGGCATTGACCATGTACGATATGTTAAAGCCTATTGACAAACAAATTGAAATCGGAAACATAAGATTGGTAGAAAAAAGTGGAGGCAAAAGCAGTTTTAAAACGAAGCATCGTTCGCAATTAAAAGCGAGTGTTATTGTGTGCTCCGATTCTATTTCCGAAGGTAAAAAGGAAGATAAAGCAGGAAAAGCAATTATTGAAAAATTAAAGCAAAGCCATATAGAGATTAGTAATTATGATATTATTCCTGATGAAATAGAAGACATACGTAATAAAGCCATTTCTTATTCAGAAACGTCTAATCTGGTCATATTTACAGGAGGAACCGGTTTGTCATTTAGAGACGTTACACCTGAAGCTTTAGAACCCATTTTAGAACGAAGAATTCCTGGTGTGGAAGAAGCCATTAGAACTTACGGACAAGAGCGAATGCCTTATGCCATGTTATCTAGAAGTGTTGCTGGTACGATTGGAGATTGCCTCATATTGGCATTACCAGGTTCCACTAATGGTGCAAAAGAATCCATGGACGCTGTTTTTCCGCACTTAACACATGTGTTCAAGATATTAAAAGGGCAACAACATTAATAATGCAACAACAAGACAACATTTTAACCGATACTTTGGGTAGAAAACACAACTATCTCAGGATTTCTTTGACCGAAAAATGCAATTTGCGTTGTACCTATTGTATGCCTTCTGAAGGTGTGCAACTATCACCAAGACAACATTTAATGAATGCAGATGAAATTTATAATATCGCAAAAGTGTTTGTTGCAAATGGCGTCGATAAAATTAGGTTAACAGGTGGAGAACCGCTTGTAAGAAAAGATTTTTCAGAAATTTTAGAACGCTTATCCACTTTAAATACCACGCTTTCCATTACAACCAATGGTATTTTGGTGGATAGATTTCTAGACGATTTTAAGACTTATGGATTAAACAACATCAATGTGAGTTTAGACACTTTAAATGAAGAAAAATTCAATCACATAACCAGACGAGATCAATTTACAAAGGCCTATAATAATATCCATTTACTCATTGAAAATGGTTTTAAAGTCAAATTGAATGTTGTGCTGATAAAAGGATTTAATGATAATGAAATTACTGATTTTATTAAGCTTACAAAAGACTTACCGATTTCAATCCGGTTTATAGAGTTTATGCCCTTTGATGGTAATAACTGGAACAAATCCAAATTGGTGACCCAACATGAAATTCTGGAACAAACAACACATTATTTTGGAGCGAATCAACTCATAAAATTGCAGAATGAACAAAATTTCACGTCGAGGGATTATAAAATTATTGGTTACAAAGGCGAATTCGGAATCATTAGTTCTGTGAGCAATCCGTTTTGTGATGGTTGCAATAGAATTCGTTTAACAGCCAATGGAAAAATTAAAAATTGTCTGTTTTCAAATAACGAAACAGATATACTGACCGCTTTAAGAAATCAAGAATCCATTGAAAATTATATAGCCAAAGCAATTTATAAAAAATTACCAGTACGCGGAGGCATGGATAGTTTTGAATCTTTCAATGACCCAAAAAAACACTCTAAAAATAGGAGTATGATTACTATTGGAGGATAGGTTTTAGATAAAAATTTACGATTGAGAATGCGTAAAATTTGTATCGAGAATCAGAATTTTTCAACTCACGTTGTTAATCCTGAAGCATCTTAACCGTAGCAACAGTTCTAAAACCAGTATGGTCAGATCCTGAATCTGGACTCATTCCCATACGAGCGGAAATCCTAAAACTAGCGCAATACGACGCATGGCATAAAAAAGAACCCCCTTTTATAACACGCTCTGCCTGATACGGATTCGATGGGCTATAAGCTGTTTTTGCACCTTGCGGATTAATCAGTGGCTCTGACGTGTCAATGTCTTTATAATAATTCACATTAAAAAGATCACTAGTCAGTTCCCATACATTACCCATCATATCATAAATTCCAATACTATTAGGTTCGTATGATTTTACTGGAGCAATCAATTCAAAACCATCGACACTTTCATTTTTAACAGGAAATGTGCCTTGCCATGTATTAGCTTTATCGATTAGAATTTCAGGATCGTTTCCCCAAGTAAATATATTATCGGTTGCCGTACCTTGGGCTGCAGATTCCCATTCGGCTTCGGTTGGTAAGCGTCTGTTTGCCCATTTGCAATATGCTTTGGCATCTTCTAAAGCAATGTGGACAACTGGAAAATTATCTTGTCCTTCAATAGAGCTGTTTGGGCCTTCGGGTTGTTTCCAATTGGCACCGATTTTCCAGGTCCACCACTGGCTGTAATTGTCCATATTCGCAACTGCATTCATGTCTTTATTAAAAATTAAACTTCCCGGTTGCATAATGGAGTCGTGTGGTTTTGGAGTGCCTTCAGGAAGTTTCTTTTTCATTTCTTCCCAATCTATTGGTCGTTCCGCAACAGTGACATAATCTGTAGCATCAACAAAAGCTTTAAATTCTTTATTGGTAACTTCGGTGACATCGATAAAAAAGCCATCAACCGTAACTTGGTGTGCCGGTTTTTCGCGCATCATAGCAAATTGATCGCTTGGTTTAGCACCTTGTGTAAATGTTTTGCCTTTTACCCAAACCATGCCTTCAGGAATATTTATGTTTTCAGGCTTTTCAATTAGAAGCTCATGATTTGTAGTCTTCGTAACTATTGGACTGCTTTTTTCAGTTGGCTTTTTATTGGTGTCATTTTTACAATTGAAGCAGGATATTGATAAAATGATTAGAAGTAATCGGGATGCTTTATTTAGGGTATTCATGTTGCGAATTTTGTTCGAGGTAAATAGTATTGTCAGGGGCGCTCAGAAACTAAAGCCCTAACAAATATAGACATTGAATTTATAACATTGCATTATATTTATACCTCTTAACTTGTCTTTTTAAAACTTCAAAGTGTATTTTAAAACAACGCAGAAGCAATAGCTTTTACATTATCGCTTTTTCCCATTGAGTAGTAATGGAGCACAGGTACACCCGCTTTTTGTAATTCTTTGGATTGTTCAATGGCCCATTCAATACCAACCTGTCTCACGTCTTGATTTGTTTTACAGTTTTCAATACTTTCAATCAAATCTTGCGGTAAATCTATCTTAAAAACTTGAGGTAACAACTGCAAGTGACGCTTCACCGCAATAGGTTTTATACCGGGAATAATAGGTACATTAATTCCTTCTTGTTTTGCGGCTTCTACAAATTCAAAAAACTTTTTATTGTCAAAAAACATTTGGGTTACCACGTAATCCGCTCCTGCATCCACCTTTTCCTTTAGGCGTTTTAAATCGGTTTTTAGGGAAGGCGCTTCTATATGTTTTTCAGGATAACCAGCGACACCAATACAAAAATCAGATTTATCATCGGCTTCGAGCACGTCGTGTAAATATTTCCCTTTGTTCAAGTTTTGAATCTGACTAACCAAACCTTTTGCAAATTGGTGACCACCATCACAAGCTTCAAAATATTGTTGATGCTTCATGGCATCACCACGCAAAGCCATCACATTTTCAATCCCTAAATAATGGCAATCGACGAGCAGATATTCGGTTTCTTCCTTGGTAAATCCTCCACACAACACATGTGGAACCGTATCTATATCATATTTATGCTTTATAGCTGCACAAATACCAACAGTTCCTGGTCGCATCCGTGTGATTTTTCGATCCAAAAGCCCATCTTTTTTAATATAAAGATATTCTTCTCTAGAAGTTGTGACATCTATAAAAGGAGGATTGAATTCCATTAAAGGATCAATATTATTATATAATTGCTGAATACTATTTCCCTTTTTTGGTGGAATTATTTCAAAGGAAAATAAGGTTTTTCCGTTAGCGTTTTTTATGTGTTCTGTTACTTTCATAATATTGCCCACGCAAGTGGGTATCTCTTTAAAACTCCCTTTAACTTCAAAAGGGACATTTTTTTATTTATTTTGGCGTTACCACAAGGGTCGCGCTTTCCGTTATATCTTTTTCTCGTGCCTCTAAAAAGGATGCCACTGCAATCGCTAACGCACTAGTCTGCGATATTAGGACTCAACCATTTTGTCGCCTCTTCATTTGAAATACCTCTTCTTTTAGCATAATCCGCAACTTGATCTTCTTTAATTTTTCCCAATCCAAAATATCTGGCTTCAGGATGACCAAAATAATAACCACTTACACTTGCAGCTGGCCACATCGCTAAACTCTCAGTAAGCTTGACTCCTATGTTTTCTTCAACCTTTAAAATTTTCCAAATAGTTTTCTTTTCTAGATGGTCCGGACATGCTGGATAGCCTGGTGCTGGCCTGATACCTTTATAACTTTCTTTTATGAGATCGTCATTAGATAAGTTCTCATTTTTAGCGTAACTCCAGTGCTTTGTTCTTACGTCTTTGTGTAAATATTCTGCAAAGGCTTCGGCTAAACGATCCGCCAATGCTTTAATCATTATGGAATTATAATCATCGTGATCGGCTTCAAATTTTGACGCTAATTCTGCGGTTCCAAATCCTGTGGATACGCAAAAACAACCCATATAATCTTGTTTTCCTGTTGCTTTCGGTGCAATGAAATCGGCTAAGGCTATGTTTGGTTTGCCCTGGGCTTTTTTGGATTGCTGACGAAGGGTTAAGAATTTGTACCTTTCTTCTTTTACAGATGCCGAATCACCCTCAGCATGACATTCGGATACGTCTAGTTCAATATCATCATTTACAGTATTTGTAGGAAATAATCCGAAAATACCTTTCGCTTTTAGCAATTTTTCATCGAAAATACGTTTCAACAATACTTTGGCGTCAGCGAATAATTCTGTAGCTTGTTCTCCAACCACTTCATCGTTTAAAATATCAGGATATTTTCCATGTAAATCCCAACTTCTAAAAAATGGCGACCAATCGATAAAATCTTCAAGTTTGGTAAGGTCAAAATCTTCTAAAATCTGAATGCCTAAATGTTTTGGTTTCACGAGTTCAGAAGTATCCCAATCAATTTTGAATTTATTTTTTCGAGCTTCAGCAATCGTCAAATATTCTTTTTTCTTGGTACGTTTTAAGAATTGTTCCCTAAACGCATCATAGTCTTCTCGAATCTGTTCTTTATAAATTTTACTATCTTTTTTTAGCAAATCGCCAACCACGGTTACAGCTCTTGAGGCATCGTTAATATGAACTACGGTATTGCTATAATGTGGTGCAATCTTCACAGCCGAATGTGCTCTAGAGGTGGTGGCTCCACCAATGATCAATGGAATGTCTATGTTTTGCTTTTCAAGGGCTTTAGAAACATACACCATTTCATCGAGTGACGGTGTAATTAAGCCACTGAGACCGATAATATCTACTTTTTCTTTAATGGCAGTTTCAATAATTTTTTCTGGTGGCACCATCACACCAAGGTCAATAATTTCGTAATTGTTACAACCTAAAACCACACTTACAATGTTCTTGCCAATATCGTGAACATCACCTTTTACGGTGGCCATTAAAATTCTGCCTGCAAATTCTTGTTTCCCATCTTTTTCGGCTTCAATAAAAGGCTGCAAATAGGCAACGGCTTTTTTCATCACACGAGCAGATTTCACCACTTGTGGCAAAAACATTTTTCCACTGCCGAATAAATCGCCGACCACATTCATACCAATCATTAAGTGCCCTTCGATGACTTCAATGGGTTTATTTGAAGCTAATCGGGCTTCTTCAACATCTTCAATGATAAAGGCATCGATACCTTTCACTAAGGCATGCGTGATTCTATCCTGTAAAGGTTCGTTCCGCCATTCCTGCACTGCCGCATCTTTGCTTGTAGAGGTTGAACCTTTTGCCTTAAGTTCTTCTGCAAAATCCAATAAGCGTTCTGTGGCATCATCGTTTCTATCGAATAGCACATCTTCAACGAGTTCTAATAAATCTTTGTCTATTTCGTCATAAATTTCAAGCATCGTCGGATTTACAATACCCATGTTCATCCCATTTTTTATGGCATGATATAAAAACGATGAATGCATGGCTTCACGCACCACATTATTGCCTCTAAAAGAAAACGACACATTACTCACACCACCTGAAACGTTGGCATAAGGCAAATTCTCGCGAATCCATTTGGTAGCTTCAAAAAAGTCGATGGCATTTCTACGATGTTCGTCCATGCCTGTGGCTACGGGAAAAATATTGGGATCGAAAATAATATCTTGTGGAGGGAAGTTGAGTTCGTTAACTAAAATATGATAGGAGCGTTTGCAGATTTCTATACGCCTGTCGTAATTATCTGCTTGACCGTCTTCATCAAAAGCCATAACAATGACGGCTGCACCATAGCGTTTAACCAATTTAGCTTGACGCTTAAATTCGGCTTCGCCTTCTTTTAAACTTATGGAATTAACCACACATTTTCCTTGTGCGACTTGCAATCCGGCTTCAATGATTTCCCATTTTGAACTATCGATCATTAAAGGGATTCGAGAAATATCTGGTTCTGAAGCAATAAGATTTAGGAATGTGGTCATGGCATGGACGCCATCGAGCATACCTTCATCCATATTGACATCTAGAATCTGTGCACCGCCATCGACTTGATCTCTTGCCACTTCTAAGGCTTCGTCATACTTTTCCTCTTTTATCAAGCGTAAAAACTTACGTGAACCGGTCACATTAGTACGTTCTCCAACATTAATAAAATTACTTTCTGGTGTTACCACTAAAGGTTCAAGACCGGAAAGGGTTAAATACTTAGGGTTGTTTGTTGTTTGTTGTTTGTTGATAGATGTACTCATATCAATTTTTCGATTTGAAATATTTTATGAATCCGTTGAGTAATTTTTTGCAAGAAGTAACTTGTTCTAGAATCGTTTCTAATTGTTTATTAGAAATATAATCTAAATCGAAGGCTAAATAAAGTTGTGTTTCTAGTTCGTATAATGAACCTCGAGAAATATATAAAAATTGAATTGTCTCTTTATTGTATTGTCGTCCAAGGCCTTCTGCAATATTCGATGGTACTGAAACCGAACATCGCCTTACTTGATTGGTTAGCGAAAACAGTTCGTCTTTAGGAAATAAATTACCTATTAAATAAACTGATTTTACTAATTCTCTTGATTTTATCCAAACATCTAATTCTGTATAATTCATCTTTATTGATTTTTTTTATTAATGTTTATTTCAACCAACAACTATCAACTAAACACCAATAACCATTTTTCTCGGTTTGTATTTTTTCGCCACATCAGCAATCGCTTTGATATGATCAGGACTTGTGCCACAACAACCACCAATGATATTGATGATACCATCCTTTAAATAGTCTTCAATATACTGTTGCATTTGTTTTGGTGATTCATCGTATTCCCCAAATGCATTGGGTAAACCTGCATTTGGATGTGCTGAGGTAAAAAATTCAGTTTCGTTAGATAAACGTTGTAAATAAGGTTTCAATTGTTGAGCACCAAGTGCGCAATTAAAACCAACACTTAATAACGGAATATGCGAAATTGACGTTAAAAAAGCTTCAACCGTTTGTCCAGATAAGGTTCTACCTGAAGCATCAGTAATGGTTCCCGAAACCATAATAGGAATATCAATGTTACGCTCTTCCTTAACTTCTTCAATGGCAAATAAAGCAGCTTTTGCATTGAGGGTATCAAAAATGGTTTCCACTAAAAGCATATCGACACCTCCATTAATTAACGCTTCAACTTGTTGCTTGTAGGCCATTCGTAATTCGTTAAACGTTATTGCTCTGTATTCTGGTCGGTTAACGTCAGGTGATAAACTCGCGGTTTTATTGGTGGGTCCAATACTTCCTGCTACAAAGCGTGGTTTTTCCGGATTAGCTTTTGTGAATTTATCGGCAACTTGTTTAGCGATTTTGGCAGATTCTAAATTCAATTCGTAAACCAAATCTTCCATTTCGTAGTCTGCCATGGCGATGGTCGTACCAGAAAAGGTGTTGGTTTCCACGATGTCTGCTCCAGCTTCAAAATATTTGGCATGGATTTCTGCAATGGCTTTGGGCTGCGTTAAGGACAATAAATCGTTGTTTCCTTTTAAGGATGAAGGATAATCTTTAAAACGCTCGCCTCTAAAATCTTCTTCAGTGAAATTATATTGCTGAAGCATGGTTCCCATAGCGCCATCGAGGACTAAGATTCGTTTTTGTAATACTTCTTTTATTTTACTCATAGTTATAAATTGTTCTCGATACAATTTTATTCTCCCGAAAGCATTCGGAGAATAAAATCACTCGAACGGACGTTAGTTTTCTAAGGCTTGTTTTAAATCGTTTATAATATCCTCAGGATGTTCCAATCCGATGGAAACCCTAATCAATCCACCAGTAATTCCTGTTTCTAAACGTACATCTTCGTTTAATTTAGCGTGCGTTGTAGATGCTGGATGCGTCACTATACTTCTGGTATCGCCTAAATTTGCAGAGAGTGATAACAATTTTATGGAATTTAGAAATTTCCGACCAGCTTCAATACCACCTTTAACTTCAAAAGCCACAATGCTTCCGCCTAACTTCATTTGCTGTTTGGCTAATTCGTATTGTGGATGCGATTTTAAAAATGGATATTTTACAAAATTCACGTTATCATGAGACTCTAAAAATTCGGCCACTTTTAAAGCACTATCACAATGCCTATCCACTCTAACGGGCAATGTTTCCAAACTTTTAGATAACACCCAAGCATTAAACGGTGATAATGCAGGACCAGTATTTCTCGAAAACAGATAAATTTTCTGGATTAAATTGGCAGAGCCAACAGTGACGCCTCCCAAAACGCGTCCTTGGCCGTCCATTAATTTAGTAGCAGAATGAATGACCAAATCGGCACCAAATTTTATAGGTTGCTGTAAATATGGTGTGGCAAAACAATTGTCCACAATAAAAAGGATATTATGTTTTTTCGCCAAATCTCCTAACCGTTTTAAGTCTAAAATATCAACAGCTGGATTTGTGGGGCTCTCGGCATAAATAACTTTGGTGTTGGGCTGAATGAGACTTTCGATGTTGTCTAATTCATCAATTTTGAAATAGCTAGTAGAAATATTCCACTTCGGTAAAATGTTATTGAATAAGGTTTGAGTTGAACCAAAAATGCTACGACAAGATAGGATATGGTCTTCCGAACTCAATAGAGCGGCAAATGTTGAAAACACGGCTGACATCCCAGAGGCAAAGGCATAACCACGTTCAGCACCTTCCATTAAACATACTTTTTCGACAAACTCGGACGTATTTGGATTGGAATACCTACTGTAAATGTTGCGTTCTTTTTCATCTGCAAAAGAAGCACGCATATCTTCAGCATCTTCAAAAACATAACTTGAAGTTAGATACAACGGACTAGAGTGTTCTAAGAATTGCGTTCGATCAATTTGCGTTCGTATGGCTTGTGTTTCTATGTGTTTTGAGTTCATTTTTATTTTTTAACAAATCAAAATACCAAATCCTTATGGATATGGTTTATAGTAAAATGCTAAAAAGAATTTGAATTACTGTTGTGTAATTACGTTGGGTTATCTATCCAATCACACGATAAATGAATCGGTAATTACGTAGAATTTAGCACCTTCTTAATAAGTTTAAGGGTTGCTAAGGCTTCATTGGGTCTAATCCCTCTGCCTTTCTTGATAACATTTCAATACGTTATTTGAACTTTATGAAGTACAATATTCCGAAAGAAATCAGTAATAAGCAAATTTTATTCACTTTATTTTAACAGAGGCGTATGGTCTTTTAATTGTAACTTTGACACATCCCAAATGAATTAATTATGTTAGATAATTTCTGGTTTAATGTACAATATGGCATGAACCATGTTTTAGATATCAACGGCTACGACCATGTGCTTTTCCTAATGGTTTTAGCTGTGCCTTATGTTTTTAAAGGATGGAAACGCGTGCTTTTGCTTGTTACCATGTTTACCTTAGGGCATACATTATCTTTGATTTTAGCGTCTTACGGTATTGTAAAGGTCAATAGTAAATTGGTTGAGTTTCTTATTCCAATTACGATTTTAGTGGCGGCTATTTATAATTTGTTTACGGCGAGTAGAAAGACGCAAAGTAATAAAGTAGGTGTCTTATTTTTTACAACCTTATTTTTTGGACTCGTACATGGATTGGGTTTTGCAAGGGAATTTAAAATGTTTGCTGGTCAGTCTGAAAATAAATTGGAACTTTTAATCGAGTTCGCACTAGGGATTGAAATAGCTCAAATCATCATTGTATTTATCGTTTTGTTTATTGGTTTTCTATGCCAAACGGTTTTCAGAGTTTCCCGTCGTGATTGGGCTTTGGTATGTTCATCCATCGTCATCGGTTTAGTGATCCCGATGATTATAGGAAGTGATTTACTGAGTAATGGCTAAAGTTTGGTAAAACTTTAACGGCTAGTAAATTGGTTATAAAATACGAAGCGTTTATATTCGTTACTACTAAGTAAACTTGTACTAGAATAAGAATTAATGCCAGACAAAAAACAACTACGTTACGATAAAGCTTATTTACGCATTGCCAAAGAATGGGGAAAATTATCCCATTGCAAACGCAAACAAGTTGGCGCACTTATTGTGAAGGATAGAATGATAATTTCTGATGGCTACAACGGTACACCAACAGGTTTTGAGAATTATTGTGAGGATGACGAAGGCTATACCAAATGGTATGTGTTACATGCCGAAGCCAATGCGATTTTAAAAGTGGCATCTTCAACACAATCTTGTAAAGGGGCGACCTTATATATTACACTGTCGCCATGCAAGGAATGTAGTAAACTGATTCATCAGGCAGGAATAATACGTGTGGTGTACCAGCAAGGTTATAAAGATGATTCTGGATTACAATTTTTGGCAAAGGCAGGAATAGAACTAGAACTAATTGAAGATATAGAATAAGATTCCTCCCGATGCTGCGGGATCATGGGAAATATTATGGCAACAAAAAACAAATACATACCGCTTATTATAGGAATTGCGATTGCAGCAGGTGTGGTTATTGGTGGACGATTGAACTTTACAGATACTTCAGACAATCTTTTTTCTACCAACAGCAAAAAGGATAAACTCAACCGTTTAATAGATTATATAGATTACGAATACGTAGAAGAGGTAAACACCGATAGTATTGTGGATGTTACCGTTAACGGTATTCTAAATAATCTTGATCCACATTCCTCCTACATTCCCAAGGAAGATTTAGAGCGAATTACTGAAAATATGAAAGGTAATTTTGTGGGTATTGGTGTGAATTTTTATCCTTATAGAGATAGTATTGCCGTAGTGAAACCGACAGAAGGTGGTCCAAGTGAAAGTGCAGGAATTATGGGTGGTGACCGTATACTATATGCAGATGGAGACACACTTTACGGCCGAAAAATTGATAACGAGTTATTAGGTAAAAAACTTAGAGGTAAAAAGAATAGTACCGTAAAATTGACCGTTTTTAGAAAAGGTGAGGACGAATTGTTGGAGTTTGACGTGAAGCGCAAAGAGATTCCCATTAAGAGTGTAGATGCGGCCTATATGTTAACTGACGATTTGGGATACATTAAAATGAATCGTTTTGCGGAATCTACTTTTATGGAATTTAAAGAGGCTTTAGAAGAACTCAAAGATTTTGGGGCGACAAAATTAGCCTTGGATTTAAGAGATAATCCTGGCGGATTTTTGGGTATTGCAGAGCAAATTGCAGACGAATTTTTAGAAGATGATAAGCTCATCTTGTTTACTAGAGATAAAAAAGGAAAGGAAGAACGCACTTATGCAACCAGACGAGGTGATTTTGAAGAGGGCGAAATTTATATTCTCATTAATGAAAACTCAGCATCAGCAAGTGAAGTTATTGCAGGCGCGCTTCAGGATAATGACAAAGGTATTATAGTCGGGAGACGCTCTTATGGTAAAGGATTGGTACAGCGCGAAATGGCATTAGGCGATGGTAGTGCAGTCCGGCTTACAGTTTCCAGGTACTATACACCAACAGGTCGTTCCATTCAACGACCTTATGTTAATGGTGACAGCGACAGTTATTACGACGATTATTACAAACGTTTAAGAACTGGGGAATTGGCAGATGAAGAAAGTATAGTGGTAGATGATTCGCTAAAATTTACAACACCAAAGGGAAAAGTGGTCTATGGAGGAGGAGGCATCATTCCAGATGTTTTTGTTCCAGTCGATCGGTTGTTTGACAATGAAACCATAAATTACCTTCGACGAAGAGGTCATTTTGGTTATTTTGTTTTTGAAGAATTGGATAAAAATAGGAGTGTATATGAGAATGTCACTAAATATGATTTCATTAATAATTTTGAAGTTAGTGATGATATCGTTGTGCGTTTTCAGGACTATATAAATAAACAAGAACGCACCAACATTACCTTCGTTGCGTATAATGATGAGATCAGGCTTCTGATAAAAGCGACCCTTGCGCTTCAGTTATTTGACGATAATGCCTTTGAAGAAATTATAAATAAGGAAGATATTATGGTACAGGAGGTGATTCTTCTAAGTACTGAGTATCCTAGTTACAAAGAGTAATATTTATATAATCTTATCGTGCACTTTAGTATGTTTACCATCGTTCCAAAGCGTTAAAATATCCGTTGCCACATGCGATCCGCTGCCGCAAGCCATTGAAAACTGACTGCGCCAGCCTGCTAACGTTCCAGCAACATATAGATTTTCTTCAATAAGATGATTGGTGTTTTTCAACCAAATTCTATCTTTTTCAATTGCAGCTCTTGGATGTGGCTCTATATAATTTTCTAACCCTTTTATGGTCATTAAACTTGTATATCCAACGGCAATTACGACGATTTTAGAGCGGTAACTATTTTTATTAGTGTTGACAATAAAGCCTTCACTAGCTTTTGCAATTCTTGTTACCTTTTCTTTTTCAATTTGGAAAATATGAGGATAAAGATTTGCTAGTTGTGCTTTTCCTTCTTTGAGAATATTAGAACCCAAAGTACCAGGCTGTAATCCCAAAACATTGTTAAATAAAGCATTTTGAAGATGTGATGTTTTTTGATGCGTAATAATAGCAATAGATTTGTTCCTAGCAAATTCCTTGTCTCTTGCTGAACCCAAGACTAAAGCACAAGATAAACCTGCCGCTCCGCCACCAATTATTAAGGTATCATACATAAGGATTTATTTTATTTTAAATGGTATTAATAAACTAAATAACAGATATAATTTTATCTTTAGAGTGATGAATATTTCTTCGTTATGAACATTAATATAAGGCATTTTCTTTTCATTTTCTTAATATTATGGACTTCTTGTAAAGATACATCTAAGCTAGAGTCCAATAATAAAAATAATGACTCAACTTCCAAATTTAATGTGAGTGATAGTCTTAATCTTGTTAAAAGTAATCGCATACTAAATTCTGCAATTAGCAGAATTAAAAATGGTGAGTTTGATGAAAAAACAGGCCAATTATTGGATAGTGCATTAACGGTATTTAATGTTATTAAAAGTCCATCAGCTCAAGACTTAGCTAATATATACAGCTATTTTGACGTATATACCTACAGAAATCAGCAACCTAACAAAAATATCATCTACAATAGAGAATTTATAAAACGTTACAAAAAACACAAAAATAAAAACTTTCAGAAGTTATCTATTGCTATGTCTAACCTAGCTTATTCATTGATAGATGTTGGAAAGCCTTACGCTGCAATCTCAGAAAGTCTTAGGCCACTTCAAAAATTAATAGACTCCTTATTAAATGAAAAAATAGCTGATACTTTGGAAAGCCAACTTAAAGTTACTCAGATAGTAAATTATAGACAATTAATTATAACAGCTCAAGATTTAGAGAATGGTGAAATTTTAAGAGCCTCGATAGATGATTTTGAACGGTATTTAAATAAGAAAGAAACCTCTAAACAAGCTTTAGAATTTTTGCCTTACGCCTTAAGTAATTTGGCTGATGTGTCTATTGAGCTCGGTAATTTTGAAAAAGCAAAAGAACACATCGAATATTGGAAAAGTATTATACCAGCAGATAATTATATTGATCAATTGATGATAATTGATTTAGAATCTAAAATACAAAAAGAGAACAAGGATTTTGAAGGGCTAAATGAAAGTTATAGAAACGCAGAAATTATCTACAAAAAAATTGAAAACGAAAACCCATTTAAGAATACGTTCTATGCCTCCTTATTGTATAGGATTTCAAGTTTAAATTTAGAAAATGAAAGTATAAATGATGAAGATTTAAATAGAGTTATCAATACACTGAAAACTTTAAGTCAATCTAACGTCAAAAAAGATACTGTTTTTATGCTATATGCTCAGGATTTGAAGATTTCAAGATTTTTAAATGAGCAAAACTTAGACTCTATTCCTTATTATATTGATTCTCAATATAGTCTTGCAAAAGACTTTAAAAAGACAGATTTTCTAAATAAAAATTTACTCCATAAAATGAGATTTTCATTTCTTAACAACAACTTAGAGGCAGTTGAAGATGTTGTTCAGAGATTTTTACAGAGAATTTCGATTTATGACATAAAAGCTATAAGCGGTGTGGATGAAGATTTTAAAAATAATCTATATGGCAGCATTCATACTGCACAAACTGCTATTGAGTTGAGTAATATAATCTTGAATAATATAAACACATCAAACGAAGAAGTTCTTGCTTATAAAGCTTATAAACTAGCTCTTTTGGCTGCCATTTTGGTAGATGTTAATAAATCTAAATTTAATAATAATCTATTAGAAGAAAATCTAATTGATAACATTAATAAAAACCTACTACGTACTATTGCAATAAACCAAAGTTTTATTGATAAAGATTCAAATGATGAGGTTTTAGAAATTGTTGAGCAAAATTTAACCTCACAACTCACGATTAAAAATAGGATTAATAATATTATTTATGAATATCCTATTGAAATTCAGAAAATTTTGGACAGTTTAAATATCATTGAAATAAAACTTTCAGATCTAAAATCTGATATTTCAAAATCAGAAAAGAACAAGGACTCCCTAAAACAATCTTTTCAAGATCTAAAAAATAAAAAAAGTGATGTTTTACTTGAACTAAAGGGTAATCCATTATATCGAGATTTGAATAATGCTTTTGCATTTCATGTCTCAGATTTAAAATCTATTTTATTGGAAGAAGATGTCATTGTCAGATTTTACGATTATGAAAACTTATATGCCTTTCTGATTACCAAAACTGAAACTAAGTTTTTAAACTTAGGAAACAGTAAAAAAATAGATAAGGCTATTTCTAGTTTTACAAAATCGATGAGTACCATACAAGATTTTGAAGAAGACTACAAGACGATTATTTCAGCTTTAGATCCTGTTATTGAAAATTTAGATCAATCTAATGTTACGATAATACCAGATGGAAAAATAGCTTTTGTACCGTTAGAGCTATTAATAAATAGAGATTTGGAAAAAGCGATGACACTAAGCTATAACACCTCATTGAAATTAATTAATCATAAGAAAGACGATTCAACCAGCAGGCTTTTGGCATCATATTCCCCTAATTATACTGTAACCGATGAAAATAGAAATGAGTATATTATGTCTATTGAAAGAAGCAATGGTACTTATGATTTGCCTTTTGCTAGAGAGGAAGCTTCTTATATAACTTCGTTATTTGATGGGCATTTATATAAGGGCAATAACGCTACAAAAAAAGAATTCATCAATACGGCACCTAACTATTCTGAATTACACTTAGCAATGCACGCCTTTGTTGATGAAAATAATGAGTATAATTCTAAATTGTTGTTCGCAGGAAATAATAATAATGATAATCATCTTGACTTAAACTCTATATATAATTTGAATCTAAATGCAGAGTTGATTACTCTGAGTGCCTGTAATACAGGTTATGGTAGAATTGATCCTATCGAGGGTGTCATGAGTTTTTCGAGAGCATTTCAGTATGCAGGTAGTAAAGCAACTGTAACTAGTTTGTGGCGCGTTCCTGATAAGGAAACCTCAATAATAATGAAAAGGTTTTATGAATATCTAAGGCAAGGAGAAACAAAAAGTCAGGCTTTGAAGAAAGCCAAACAATATTATCTGGAAACGGCAGAGGACGTCAACTTGAAACACCCCTATTATTGGGCGGGTTTTGTTTTAACTGGTGATACATCAGCTATTGCAAATAGTCCGAATTATTGGTTATACATTATAATTGGAATGTCAATCCTGACATTGTTGTTTTTGGTAATAAAAAAACGCCTTAATACTAATTAAGACGTTTTGTATATTAAGTAGAATTTAGTTACCAGTTGGCAACCTCTTTTTTCCAAAATAGCCCTTTAATGGTTTGTCCGTTTCTAGTAATCTCAAAAGTACCTACCATATCCAGTACATCATTAAGGTAAGATACATTTCTTCTAATTTCCAATGTGCCAAAAAACTGTTCTCGTTCTTGGTTCTGAATCGTATACATTTCTACAATAACGCTATCCAAATCTTGGGTATCTTGTAATAGTAAAGTTGTTCCACTTAAACCATGCGTATTTACGGCAGATTCTACAAAGTCAAGATTACTAGGTATGGACATTCTAATTTCTAGAGTTTCAAAACCTTCGTTGAGTAAACGTAAGTCTTTGGAATAATTTTGATTTAATAAGGTACTAGTACCCCAACCCAGCACGTTTTGGCCTGTGTAAACCAGGTCTTCATTGTTTTGGGTAACCTCAATTCGGCTACCTTCATCACCAGAAATATTAGATAAATCTGCATAAGTATCTTCTATATTACCACTATTGCTGTCATCATCTTTACTACAATTGAAAATAGTAATTGTAAATAAGCCCAAAATAAATAATGTTTTTTTCATTTTAATTGATTTATAGTTTTTATTGGTTTAATATGTGAGGTATTCCCAGGTGATTGACATATTGAATATTGTGCCATCATTTGCAGTGGCAGTAAGCTCAGCAGCTACTGGATATTCGTTATTATTCAACGTATAAGCAAGAGATTGTGAAATGTTGAAAGTTTCAATTCCATATATGTTATATTCCTTTAAGCTCATATTTTTTATGTTGTATTCTGGTATGTATTGCATACTAGAAAATCTATAATTATTATCCAGATGAAAATGTGTTATTTCTGGATTAGTATTAAAATCAACTAATGCATCAGTAAATGTAATATCAGAATTTACGCCTATACTTTTCTGCATTAAACGCAGTGGATTTTTAGATGAATCGTATAAAATGTCACGTTGTTCCCGAAGGAAAAAAGAAACACCATCGATAGATTCAAATCTTTTACTCCTTGTTAATTGATTTTGTGAATTATAATTAAATTCTGCTTTTCTAATTGTATTATTAATATGGTCAGTTATGGTAAGTCCTACCAACTGATTAAAATCGTTATAGGTGTAAATTATTTCTCCATTAATTGCAGGGGATTGAGGAAAGAAGGTGCCTTCTGGATAGTCTGTAATCTCTCTTATAATACGTCCTGAATTGTCATATTCTATGGTCCTAAAACCTTGTAAACGAGATATTTTTACTAACTGTCCAGAAATATTGTAAGTATAATTATTACCCTGATACTCCGCTAATAAGGATTGGTCATTGTAAATAAAGTTTATAAACGTGCCATTATAAAATATAGCTTCAATTTTACCATCATCGAGGTAAGTTGCCTCGTAAGAATGAGTTAAATTTGCATAAGTTTTTGTGATCTTTTTTAGTTTTATTGTAGCTTCTGGTTCGGTTGTATTAATGTTATCATCATTACTACAGCTAAAAGTGAGTAGTACAATAAGTAAGCTAAATAATAAATTGTTAATTTTCATAATAAGTTGATTCATCAATAGGTTATTTTTCTATTAATGATAACTTTATAAAAAGGTAAACTTATTTATTTGAGATTTTTAAGAATATGTTGAGCAGCCTTGTAGTTATAAGACTTTTCGATACTAATTGTTTTTAGTAAAACTTTGGCGTCTTTGGTATTATTGGCTTTAAGGTAGGCCAATGCCAAATACCAATTAGATTGTGTGAATAGTTTATCTGTATAGTTTTGATGTGATTTAAATATAGCTATAGCATTTTGAGTATTACTAAGCTCTAATTCGCAAACACCCTGGTAAAATAAATAATAAGATTCTTGGGTCGTATCGTAAAGACTATTAAACTTATCTAGAGCTGTCTTGTAGTCTTTAGTATCATAATATCTAAAAGCCTTTGATTTTTCGTCTTTTAACTCATCGCCGCGTGAAGCAGGTGCAATAATATTACTATAAGGCTCATAATACTGAGCGTATAATTCCTGATTAGAGAGTGTTTCTTTAGATTGTAGTAAACCAAAAACACCAAATGCTATTACAATTGATGCTGCAATAGCTATAATATAATATTTAGATTTCTTTTTTGGTTGTTCAAGCTGTTGTAATCTTTGGCGCAGGTCGTCTTTTTTTGTAGATATAATGGCAGTTTTAACCTCTTCTTCCAAAGTAACCTGAGCTTTAAAGTTGGCATCGTTTTGCAGCAAATCTTCAAAACGCGCTTTTTCGCTTGTGTTGAGTTTGCCTTCAAAATAAAGTGCTATTAATTCTTCGTTCTTCATGCTATGCTTTTACGAGTTGTCTTAATTTTTTTAAACATCTCGATTTTAAACTTTTTACAACATCTGTTTTATCGTAATTTTCAATCACCTTTATATCTTGTAATGTTTTTCCTTTAAGATAAAATAGTTCTAAAATGAGTTGACATTGTTTGCCAAGCTTTTTAAAATTCTTTTTTACAAGTTGTTCTTGTTCAGATAATATCTCTTTTTCTAAACTGAAGTTCTCAATCGTTATACCTTCATTTATGGGCACATCAATAATTTTTAATTTTGAATTCGCTCTTAGGTATTCATAGATTTTAAATTTACCAATACTGAAAAGATAGGTTTTTATACTGCTTGTAAATTCAGTCAGTTTTCCATTTAATAAGTTTTCATAAAAGCTTAAAAACGTTTCTTGGTAAATATCTATAATCTCATCGTCATTAAGTGAAAATTTTCTGGCAAACCCTATAAATTCATTTTTATAATTTTTATATAACATCTCAAAGCTATTGTTTTTGCTTTGCAATAAATCAGCTATAGAAGGTTCTTTGTTCATTAATGTATTTAAGGCTAAAAAGTAAACTCAAAGTTAGAAAAACATTTTAGAAAATAGACATTAAAAAATAATTACAAAAGTGTGTTTACTTCTTCTCATAATTTGCATTAATGGCAGAGTAACAATTTAAAAACCTATTTAAAAAATGAAAGTATTAAAAACAATGTGCGTTTTGGTATTACTTATTCTTATGGTATCATGTAGTAGTGAAGATGACTCTAGTAACAATCAAAACCCAATTACGGAACCTTTTTTTGTAAAAATTAACGGTGAAGATTTTGTACCTCTACAAATTGAGGCCGTGCTAACCGCAGGTACTATTAATATTGAAGGGATCAATACTGAAGGTGTTGATGTGATCATAGGATTTTCAAGTGATTTTGAATCTGGTGATGTTCTAAATGCAGGTCTATTTGGTACCAACGGAACAGATATTTTTGTTCCTATTTATGATACGGACAACGGCGGTTTCTTTGCTACTAGTGGTATATTAACTATTACGGCTCACAATAGAGATACCAATGAAATATCAGGTAGGTTCAATTTTTCTGGTCCAGACCCAGATGATTCTACTAGTACGCTCAACTTTACTGAGGGTGAATTTATGGTAACCTATACGGAACAATAATTTTAAAATTTATTTGAAATATGAAACTGTTAACAACAATTTTATTTTTAACGCTATCGTTAGTGCAGACATCTTGCGGTAACGATGATACGTCCTCAAATAATAATTCTGACAATTTTTTAATTGTGAAAATTGAAGGCGATGAATTTAAAGCGAGTTTTGTAAACGGATTAATTGTCGTGCGAAATAACATAACAATAAGTGGTAGTGATGTTAGTGGTAATAATGTTGTACTTAATTTTCCTCTAAACTCAGCTACTGGCGATACCTTTACTATAGACAATGGATTTATGGCAAGTTTCGATCATTCCAATGGAGATGCCGCAGTTTCTAGTCAAGGTAGTGTCACAATTACTTCTCACAATAAGGATACAAAAAGAATCTCTGGGACTTTTAGTTTTGTTGGTTCGCCTCTTGAGGCAGACGGACTGACCTATAATTTTACCAGTGGAACTTTTGAAACTGCCTATAATTTAATCAACTAATAAAATCTATAATCCTTAATTTAATAAGCCTAAATTAATTTATTTGAGTTAGTCAGTTAAAAAATATATTTAGGCTTCTATTTTTTTGACAAGGCTTCTATTTTTTTAGAAATTCTAAGAATTTGTAAGAGTATAAGTGCACAAAGCGCAGCTACAATCGTAATAATTGCGGTTTGACTTTTGCCTTCAAACAGGGCTTCAAAATTTAACATCGTTGCATTAAAAATGATGAGCGCAATGGCAATTACAGATAAAATAAGGGTGAAGATCTTCATATTTCAAAATTTTTATGCTAATAATTCTTTAATATTATGAGCAAATAGTTTTACGGCTATGGCTAACAAAATTACGCCAAAAACTTTTCTTATTATTTTAATTCCGTTCGCACCAATAACATGTTCAATTTTTGCTGAAGTTTTTAATACAATATATATCACAATTACGTTACAAATAACGGCAACAATGATATTTTCAATAGCGAACTCGGCACGTAAAGATAATAAAGTGGTTAAACTTCCTGGTCCTGCCATCAACGGAAATGCCAATGGAAAAACCGAAGCCGTCATGGCATCGTGTTCATCGTCTTTATAAAGTGTAACACCCAAAACCATTTCTAAGGCAATAAAAAAGATAACAAATGCGCCAGCTACCGCAAAAGAATTGACATCAATGCCAATGAGATTTAATAAACTTTTTCCAACAAAGAGAAAGATAATCATAATTATGCCGGCAATAATAGACGCTTTTTCACTTTGTATATGTCCGACTTTTTTGCGTAAATCCATAATTATCGGAATATTCCCGATAATATCAATAACGGCAAAGAGCACCATAAAGGCTGTAAATATTTCTTTAAAATTTAATTCCATTTTTTAGTTTTTTTAAATTTAGGGTAATCTTTAAAAAACGATTATAAATATTTGATTATCATTTGGTTATTGACTAAAAATCCAATACCCTTCTGAAAATTTTTGCAAAGGTGCGACATTATTAATGATTTGCAATATTAAATTATTGATAACTTTAATAGTTTGTTTCATTGACAACTTTTTGTTCTTGGCGTAAAACTTTAAGTACTTAAAAACTTTAGCTGAACTTATAACTTTTTAGTTTTATTTTTGCACTATGTTTCAACTCGGAAAAACCATAGTCTCAGAAGACATTATAGAAAAGGATTTTGTTTGTAATCTTTCGGCTTGTAAAGGTGCTTGTTGCATTGATGGCGATGCTGGTGCTCCTTTGGATAAGGAGGAGGCGCAAATTCTAGAAGATATTTATCCTAAGGTAAGGCCGTTTCTTCGTAAAGATGGGATTGCTGCTATTGAGAAACAAGGGACTTCGATAACTACAGATTTTGGGGATTTAGAAACACCTTTAATCAACGGAGCAGATTGTGCGTACGTTATTTTTGATAAGAAAAAAACGGCACTTTGCGGCATAGAAGAAGCCTATAACCAAGGGGAAATATCTTGGAAAAAACCAGTGTCTTGTCATTTATATCCGATAAGAGTAAAAGAATATACTGAGTTTTCGGGTGTAAATTACGACAAATGGGAAATCTGTGATGATGCCTGTGCTTTGGGTAAGGAATTACAAGTGCCGGTTTATAAGTTTGTAAAGGAAGCACTGATTAGAAAATTTGGCGAAGATTGGTATGCTGAGTTGGAAAAGGTGGCTGATAACAATTTCAATAAATAAATTAACGCATCATATTTAATAATAGTTCTACTAAAAAGGCATAAGAAAGAAGCAGGTTCTTTCAATCACTTTTTTTAACGTATCAAATTTTACTAATCTAGTCTCTTGGTTAGTTCTGTGTATTTTATACAACAAATTTGTTCGAAATTTTCTGGTCTCAAAACGCAGGCAATCAAAAAAAACCATTAGGGAAATAGTGTATGTAGTTGGATTTAAAGATCCATCGTGGCTCAGCTGTGCTTTTAAGGATAAATTAAGATGTCCATCAAGTGCAATGCGTAAAATAATGATTGTCAATATTATAAGTATTGTTGTGTTGCTCTTTCTGCATTAATAGTAAAAGTTTTCTTCTAAGTTTCAATAATACTACATGAGAATGAAGAAATAGTGATAGTCAAACGGAAGCACTAATAATAATTTTGATTCTAATAAAATAAAGATCATTTAAAATTTGAATTATAACAACCTCTGTTAACCCTTGTTAATTGAGCTTTAAAATTAGCTTCAATCGTTGAAGTACATAACCAATAAATTAAAAATTATGGAAACTAATGTTACATTCTCAAAAGAGGCAATTATTACATCCTACTTTCCTTTAATAATTGATCCTTAATAGTTTTTGAGAATTCTTGGAATTGAAAAGACTTAGAGGCGCGCAATAGCGACCTTTTAATTTAATACTGGAAACAAGACCATAACTAAAAACCTCTATTTAACCCTTTATTTAATAGCACTCTGAATTGAGCTTCAATCGATGAAGTTAATAATCCATTAAATATTATTATCATGAAAAATTTAAATTACACTGGAAAGGCAAAACTAAAGCCAGTTCTAATATTAACAAAGCTATTTACTGTAATATTAATAATTTTTAGTTGCAGTAGTAACGATGATGGCTCAGCAGCGGCAAGAGCTAATAGTTTACAAGTTTTTTCTGGAGACAACCAATCATCATATATAGGTAATCAACTTTCTGATGTTATAGAAATACTTGTTAATGATCAAAACGGCAATGCATTTGCAGGTACAACAGTTAGTTTTTCTGTAAGTGAAGGCACAGTTATACCAAATATTGCAACCACAGATGCTACAGGAAAAGCATTAGTAACTTGGACTCTTGGCAGCAGCATAGGGGAACAAATTTTAACTGCAACTGCTTTTGCTAATGATGGTACACCTTTAATAGGTTCACCATTAAACATCTTGGCAGAGGGTTTGGATCTTTGTCAGATATTAACCAACACGGAACAATTGCCAATAGGTCCAGATGCTGGTACAGAAACCAACTCTATTATTAATGTTTCAGATGATTTTATCATTGCTCCAGATGTTCTAGTATCCATAAATCTTGAACATACTTTTGATGCTGATTTAGAAATATTTTTAATTGCCCCAAACGGCCTAATAATAGAATTGAGTACAGATAATGGTGCTGGGGGTGACAATTATACAAATACAGTATTCGATGATCAAGCATCTGCTTTAATTATTGATGGGATAGCTCCTTTTACAGGGTCTTTTAGGCCAGAAGGTGTTTTAAGTGGTTTAATTGGTAATGAAGCTCAAGGAGATTGGATTCTTAAAATTATTGATGACGCAGGGGCTGATGGAGGTATGTTATTAAGCTGGTCATTACAACTTTGTAGGTCATAAAAGACACAATTAACATAAGACTGATTATGTGCTGTATCTGTAAAGGTGACATTAATCTTTAAAAATAATAGATATGAAAACACAACTAAAACAAATCGCTTTTACACTACTAATTCTCTTTGCTTTTTCTTGTAGTAATGATAATGATAATGGACCAACACCAGTTATAACCGATGTTTATATAGCTGGCAGTGAATACAATGGTTTAAAGATGGTAGCCAAGTATTGGAAAAACGGCGAAGAAACACTATTAACAGATGGTACCAATGATGCACAGGCTATATCTATATATGTATCTGGCAATGATGTTTATGTAGCAGGTTTCGAAATTATTGGGCCCAATAGTGTTGCTAAATATTGGAAGAATGGCGTAGAAACAAATCTAACTAGTAGTGCTAATCATGCAAGTGCAAATTCAATTTTTGTCTCAGGAAACGATGTCTATGTTGCGGGCTATGTTACACCTTTAATTGGCGATCCAGAAGCTGTGATTTGGAAAAATGGAAATACGTCTTCTTTGCCTCAAAACTCGCCACCTTCTAATGTTAATTCAATTTTTGTATCAGGTTCTGATGTTTATGCAGCAGGTATTGTAACATCAAATGGTAATGAGCAATCAAAATTATGGATAAATAATACGGGTTCGTTAACTAATGGTACATCAATTGGTACAGCGTCTTCAGTATTTATTTCTGAAAACGACGTATTTGTTGCTAGTACTGAATTTAATGGTACTGTTGATGTCGCAACAATTTGGAAAAATTACGTAAAAACACCTTTAAGCACAGGAAATGATAACACCTATGCCAATTCGGTATATGTTTCTCAAGGTGATACATATGTGGTTGGTACCGAATATAGTGGTTCTTTTAAAGCCAAAATCTGGAAAAATGGTATAGAATCTTCTTTAACGGCTGCTACCGACTTTACCGTTGCTAAATCCGTATTTGTTATTGAAGATGATGTGTATGTGGCTGGGTTTAAAATTAACACTTCAACGTCAAACGAAGTGGCAACACTTTGGATTAATGGAATAGAAACACCTTTAGCAGATGAGGCTCAACCATCTTTCGCTAATTCAATTTTTGTAACTAGAAACTAATAAAGGGAGTTAGGGTATTTATTGGCCTAAATAGGGTTATAAGCATTGGAGCTGATATAACTAGTGAAGAGTATCCATTATTAACAAACTTTTGCGGTATAAGACCTCTTATGGTTTCAGATGGTTTCTGAGTTATATACATTGTAAATATTAATGCATTTAATCTAGGTTTTTTAGAGGTTATTGATTTGCCTTGTGCTTAATAGGAATAATAATATTAGATGGAAACAAAAAATAAAGTTTTTAAAAAGATTATAATGATAGGTGTTTAAGATTCCGTTTTTACTTTTTTAAAGTACCTATCTATAAATTTGTAAAAGAAACGTTGATTAGAAAATTTGGCGAAGATTGGTACGCTGAGTTGGAGAAGGTGGCTGAGAAACATAATCAATAAGCGCCAATATTAAGAATGCAATATCAGAAACTTCTGGTAGCTAAACTATGCATCTTAGGTCTTAGTTTAGTGGTCGGGATTTGCAAGGTTATTTTGGTACCACAAGGTTTGTCGTTCTCGTACAAATCTTCAATTTCCAAGGAATAAGAATTCTCGAATGCTTCTGAAAAATTAGCCAAGCGAGCTTTGGTAATGTCTATACCAACCGAATTCCGTTTTAATTTCTTTTGATCATTTATTTTTCGAGATGCTAACCGGCCAATACCATTATCTATAATCTCAACAGTTATAAAGTTTGGTGACTTTTTGCTGACTTTAAGGTCTATTTTTTTGTTTTCAGCTTTTGAGGATAAACCATGCCAAAGCGAGTTTTCTAAAAACGGCTGAAGCACCAAAGATGGGATTTTTGTAATCTCCATATTTATGGAAGGATCAACAGTGATATTAAAATCTATTTCGTTAGAAAAACGAATGTTTTCAATGTTCATATAAAGCTTCATGGTTTCAAGCTCGTCACTAAGCGAGGTCTCTTTTTCTTGGGAAGCCATTAATATCTTACGGATTAATTTTGAAAACTTATTGAGATAATAAACTGCATTGGTCTTATCATTATTTATGATATAGAGCTTTATGGAGTTTAAAGAGTTAAATATAAAATGGGGATTCATCTGGCTTCGCAGCATGTCTTGTTCCAAGGTCAAAATGTGCTTATCCCGTTTTAATGCTTTAGTTCTATTAAGTATAAAAAGGGCTATGCCCAAAACCACAAGGAGTAAAGAGGTGTAAAGTAAAATTTTCTTATTGCGCTCTAATCGCAATCGTACAGCTTCGTTTTCTAGAGCTAATGCTTTTATTTGGTTGTTCTTGTTTTCGTTTTCATATTCAATGGCAATATCGTTTACATATTGTAGATTTTGCTCGGTTAAAATCGTATTTTCAATCTCAACAGCCTTCTCGTAATATGCTAATGCGGCTTTATAATTTTCGTTTTTTTGGTTAACTTCAGATAATAATTTGCTCGATTCAGCAACAGATGATTTCAAATTATAAGAAGTGGCAATATTGAGTGCTTTTTTTAGGTGTTTTTCAGCAGATGTAAGTTGGTTCATTTCCAACTCCAATTGCCCAAGATTAAGATAGGAATCTGTGATATAGAACTGATCGTCTAAATGCAATGCCATGTCAAGGGCTTCGTTAATTTTTGGTTTCGCATCTTTGTACCGTTTTTGTTTGAGGTAAATTCCACCGATGCTGTTGTTGCAAATTACACGACCAATTTCGGAGTTGATCGCATTGTTATATTCCAGAGATTTTTCGTAGTTGGACAGAGCAACACTTAAGTTACCTTTAGCTTCTTCCGCATAACCAATATTATGATAATTAATAGCCAGTCCTAGTTTGTTATCTCCCTCTTTTTCAATTTTAAGCGACTTGTTAAATTGAATGATAGCAAAGTCGTATTGTTTTAAGGCCAAATAAATATTACCAATACTATTTTGTGATACCGCAATACTATGTTTTATCTCTTTTGAAGGATTTATTATAGCGTAGGCAGTTTTCAACGCTTCCGTATGATAATCGAGTGCGGGTTTAACGACGTCCATACGTCTGTAAGCCACACCAAGCATATTAAGACTAATGATTTTTAATTCATCGCTTTCGGCTTTTTCGGCATACGCTTTCGCTTTTTGATGAAGTCTTATGGATTGATCATAGTTAGAGAAATTTCGATGTGTAATACCCAATGCATTTAGAGCAAAACAAGCACCTTCATAATAATTACTGGCTTTTGAGAACTCCAGTAAGCGTTTCATCTTTAAACTATCACGTTCAAAAGGTTTAAAAACGGAGTCTATTGTATTGTATTGCTTCGGTTGATTTTTTTCTATATAGTTTAAGGTATTTTCAAAATCGGAAGTCTGTGTATAGGCGTTAGAAGCATAAAAAAAAACAATAATGCAAGAACATAGTAGCTTAGGTAGTAATAAAGGGCTCATCAACTATAATTTTTCTAAAAAATCTGATTTACGTTGTCTTGCGACTGGTATTTTTTGGTCGCTGTCCATAATAACATAACCTTCGTTTTTTATAAAGGCTTTTATTTTATTAAGATTAATGATATATGAATTATGAATTCTAAAAAAGTAATGCTCAGGTAATATGGCATCAACTTCTTTCAATTTTTTGGTCACAACAATTTTTTTGTGATTTTGCAAAAAGAGTGTGCTATAATTTCCGTCAGATTCAATATAGACAATATCGTCTACATCAAGGAAGAGTAACTTTCCGTCAGTATTAATGGTAATCTTCTTTTTGTCGAATTGCGAATTGAAGTTGGTGAGCATACGTTCCAGCTTCTGGGAGTTGACTGTACGGTCACTATATTTTTTAATTTTGGCAATGCTTTCCCTTAAATCGTCAGAATCTATAGGCTTTAAGAGATAATCTATGGCTTCGTGTTTCAGGGCTTTAATGGCATATTCATCGTAAGCAGTGGTAATTATAACCGCAAAATCGGTATTATTTAGCTGCTCTAAAAATTGAAAACCACCAATGGTTGGCATTTGAACATCCAAGAACAGACAATCTGGTGTATTGGAATCCAGAAATTTTAAAGCCTCATCCGGATTGGAAAAAGAAGCCATTACTTCTATCTCTTGGCTAAAATTGCTAAGCTCCCAGATGAGACTTTGGATGGCTTTTGGCTCATCGTCAACGATTACTGCTTTTAACATGCTTTTTAATTAAGGACTATAAATATATGTATATATTAAATATTTTGGGCTTAAATATGTGTGCAATGCATGGTTTTATGTATAGAATGCAGTACAAAATAATTCTAAAACCAAAATTTCCAATTACACACTTTTCATAACCAATTATACAATACCACATTGGAATCAGGGATTTAATACGGATATTTGAGTATTGAAATAAACCAAAAATAATGCAAATTGGGGGTTTGCTTTTTGGTTAATTGCTATTAATCAGCGAAGATTAGAATTTACCAAAATTCTAACTTTTAATTTCAGTGTTAATTTTTAATAAGTCATTTTTAGGCTACTTATTATTAATTTTAGTTAGTTATTAGGGAAAAAAGAGCGTTAAATAAACGCTCTTTTTTGTTTTATAATATAGCCTAAGTCTTTCTCTAATATCTTCAATAAAAACGGTTGTTAACCTTTTATTTAACAAGTTAAAACCTACATTAGTTATTTTATAAAAAATATATTAAGTATCTGTTTTTGAGGTGTTTATATATAATTTAGTCAAACGAACCATTTCATGGGCGTTACAAGGGTTTGTTAAAAACTTGTTGACAATGTTTATAACATTGTCTTTCTTTTTACTCGATGTTTTTCAATCTTTGTTGGAGGCAAAATAAAATTGATTTTTTGGTTTTTGATTCGAAAAATATCCGAAATCAATTTTAAGAATTCCGACATTTTATTCCTGTTTAGGAAAAAAAATATAACACGATTTACGCATTTATTAATGAAACTTTAGAATGATATAGCATTGTTCTAATGACTTTTTAGTCTTAAAATTAAAAACCTATGGAGATTACGCAGATTATTAAAAGAGATTATGAAACCAGTCCCTTTATTTTAAATAAAATTTCTAACGCCATTGAAAAAGCAATGCTCTCTGTAGGAAATGGAACTAAAGAAGATGCCAATACAATCTCCGTGAAGGTTTTACAGACCTTGTTAGAAAGAAAAGCAAAGGATCATAGATACCTGCCTACCGTAGAAGAGGTGCAAGATCTTGTAGAGGAAAAATTAATGGAAAGTTCTTTTCATGGTGTGGCAAAAGCCTACATATTATATAGAGACGAACAAGCCAGAAGTAGAAAAACAAATATTTTTGAAAAGCGAATTAACCTAAAACCTTATGAGTATCCGCAGCTTAATGAGTATGTAGATGCGATAAGACATTCGTACTGGATTCATTCAGAATTTAATTTCACAAGTGATATTCAGGATTTTAAAACAAGGTTGACTATTGTAGAGCAAAATGCCATTAAAAATACCATGCTTGCGATTTCACAAATTGAAGTGGCCGTAAAATCATTTTGGGGAGACATATACCATAAAATGCCAAAACCAGAAATAGGATCTGTTGGAGCAACATTCGCAGAAAGTGAAGTGCGTCATCATGATGCTTACTCGCACCTATTGGAAATATTAGGTCTTAATAACGAATTTAAGCACTTAAAGAAAAAGCCGGTAATAATGAGACGAGTTCATTATTTAGAAACCGCTTTAAAGAATGCCAAAAGTGAGGATAACAAAGAGTATGCAGAATCTATATTATTGTTTTCGCTTTTTATTGAGCATGTGTCTTTATTTTCCCAGTTTTTAATCATCATGGCTTTCAATAAGCACAAAAACATGTTAAAAGGTGTTTCTAATGTAGTTGAAGCAACTTCGAAAGAAGAACAAATCCATGGTGATTTTGGAATTGACGTTATTAGAATTATAAAGGAAGAAAACCCAACCTGGTTTGGTGAAGAACACAGCTTGTTGGTTAAGGAATTATGTGAGGAAGCTTTTAAATCGGAAAGTAAATTAATCGATTGGATTTTTGAAGCAGGAGAATTGGATTTCTTACCTAAGGATGTGATCAATGAATTTATAAAAAACAGATTCAATAATTCATTGGAAAGCATCGGTATCGAAAAAGTATTTGATGTAAATGAAACCTTATTAGAACAAACCGATTGGTTTGATGATGAAATTATAGGAACAAAACATGGAGATTTCTTCGTGAAACGTTCAATAAACTATGCAAAAAGACAAAAAAGTGTAACCGGAGACGACTTATTTTAAACCATGAACGAAAAAACTAACTTAGACCTCGAAAACAAAGTAGTAAACCCTCAAACTACAAAATCCTCAAATCACGATGAGCTAATTAAAGCCAGAAAAGAAGCGATTAAAGAAGCTAATACCGAACCAGAAATTAAATGGTTAACGGAGCATAGTCGTCAATTTTTAGCTTCTGGATATCTTACAGAAGATACCACACCTGAGGAACGCATCAGGGAAATTGCCAATAATGCCGAAAAAATATTAGGTATTGATGGTTTTGCAGACAAGTTTTATGGCTATATGGCAGAAGGCTATTTTTCATTAGCATCGCCTGTTTGGTCTAACTTTGGAAAAAAACGTGGCTTACCTATTAGTTGTTTTGGGTCTCACATTTCTGATGATATGGGAGATATCCTATACACACAATCTGAAGTGGGAATGATGTCTAAATTAGGTGGCGGAACTTCTGGTTACTTTGGTAAATTGCGTCATAGAGGAGCACCAGTAAAGAACAATGGAGAATCTTCTGGAGCTGTACATATTATGCAATTGTTTGAAAAAATGGTTGATGTGGTAAGTCAAGGTTCAGTGAGACGTGGCCGTTTCTCTCCATATTTACCAATTGAGCATAATGATATTCACGAATTTTTAGAAATAGGAACAGAAGGAAATCCAATTCAAGAGTTAACACATGGTGTTACCGTTGGAAACGAATGGATGCAAGAAATGATCGATGGTGATGCTGATAAAAGAGCTATTTGGGCAAAAGTTTTGCAACGTAGAGGCGAAATAGGATACCCATATATTTTCTTTAAGGATAATGCGAACAATTCAGCGCCAGATGTATATAGAGATAATAAGCACGAAATTTATGCTAGTAATTTGTGTTCTGAAATCATGTTGCCAACTAACGAAAGATGGTCATTTGTATGTGTGTTATCTTCCATCAACTTATTGCATTACGATAAGTGGAAAGATACAGATGCTGTTGAAACCATGGTGTATTTCCTCGATGCAGTTTTAGAAGAATTTATCACGAAACTTGAAGTGTATAGAGATTCTGCAGATCGTGATGATAGACAGACCTTCATGTTTATGGAGAAAGCCTATAACTTCGCTAAAGAAAATAGAGCTTTAGGTTTAGGCGCCTTAGGATGGCACTCCTTATTGCAATCAAAAATGGTAAGTTTTGATAGTAAGGAAGCATTTGATCTGAATAGTGAAATTTTTAAAACCATTAAAGATAAGTCCGTTAAGGCTTCAGAGGAATTAGCAAAATTATTTGGTGAGCCAGAAGTATTAAAAGGTTACGGAAGACGTAATACGACCTTAAATGCTGTGGCACCTACAACTTCGTCAGCGTTTATTTTAGGACAAGTATCACAAGGTATTGAACCAATTTGGTCTAATAGTTATGTAAAAGATATTGCGAAAATAAAAACAACGATTAAGAATCCTTTTTTAACAGCACTTTTAGAAGAAAAAGGAATGAACACCATTGAGGTTTGGAAAAGCATTAGAGATTATGATGGTTCAGTTCAACATTTAGAAGGTCTTACAGATCATGAAAAGGATGTGTTTAAAACCTATTCTGAGATTGATCAAATGACCATTATTTATCAAGCGGCGAATAGACAAAACCATATTGATCAAGCACAGTCATTAAATATTATGGTGCATCCAGATATGCCAGTTAAAGACATTAATAAAATTTATGTTACAGCATGGCAGTTAGGTGTGAAGTCATTGTATTACCAGCACAGTATGAACGCTGCACAGAAGTTTAAGCAGAAGAAGGAATGTGCGAGCTGTGAAGGCTAACCTATTTATTCCTTTGAAAAAAGGAATCTCAATTTTTATTTTTAAAAAAGCATCTTTTTCTAATTTGAAAAAGATGCTTTTTTCGTTTACCGACTTAGCGCTCGTCTCCGACGAGTGCTTTTTAAATATTCGTCTACGACGAATAAAAAAATTATCCAACAAACCCAACATCATTATTCTCCAATACCAAATGGTCATTTTCAATTTTCAGCTAAAACTTTGAAGTAATATTCTCTTGTAAATACATCAACCCAATAAACTACAGCAAAAGACACGATGTTTAAGCTAGGCTTGTTGTGAAATTTGTGTTTTCTACTCATTATAAAAGTTAAAAATTTTTAAAGAAATTTTATGGATTAAAATGTATATAACTAATAAGTGTAACAGCAATTTTTTTCAACACAACGAGTATTTTTATAACCTTAACTAAAATTATGTCTTTTTTTCTATATTGAGGCTTGTAACCAATCAAATACTCCAGAACATGGAAGAATTAAATTTGTCAGAAGTTGGGATAGCCCACTGTTCTAAATGTAACACAGCCATACTACAGGAAAATATATTTTGTCAGGAATGCGGGTTCCCTGAGAACGGAACAGAAAAGGACGTAGCTCAATTTCATGCCAGAAATGTGATGAAAAAGAATGAGCACATGGACGCTGACAAAAAAATAAAATCAGCCAGGAACGTGTTATATGTTATCGCAGGAATTACCATTTTGGCTGGACTTTTCTATTTTTTTAGAGATCAGGATATCGCCATACTCGTTACTAATGTGATACTGGGTATTATTTATTTAGTTTTAGGGTCTTGGACTTCAAAGAAACCACTAATTGCCATATTATTAGGTTTATTCTTATACTTAACGACCATTATCATTGCAGCAATTGTAGATCCTGCAACCATTATAAGAGGGATTATATTTAAGATTCTAATTATCGCTTATTTGGGCAAAGGTGTGTATTCTGCATCTTCTATAAAAAAGTAATCCAATGCCATTAACGCAATGATCTTTAGTTGTAAAAAGTGCCACGCTACCTTTGAGAGTGAAGTTAAGTTTTGTTCGAACTGTGGTGTTGAAATTCAGAAAAGTTCCATAGAAAATAGAGCCGAAACCTTAAATTTCATCATTATATTTTATGTAGTGTTTTTGGTTTATGCGGCGTCTTTTTACCTTATTTCTTCAGAATTAGAGCAAAGTCTTGCTTTAGATATTACATTCGAAAGTATTTTTGCGGTATTAGTTTTAGGCTTTTCAGTATTTGATTACAAAAGTATTTTTAAACTCTATAAACTGCCTAAAATTGATTGGAAAATAATAGTTTTCACAGTCATTTTTCCTCTATTTTCGGCATTTTCAGTTTATTTTTCTATCGACTATTTAAATGCTTATATTTTTGAAACTATAGACGACAATTATTACGAAGCTTATCTCTATTTAGATCAACCGTTATTATGGTCTATTCTCTTTATTGCCATCTTGCCTCCAATTTTTGAAGAATTAGCTTTTAGAGGCTTTTTGTTCAATCAATTGCAAAAGGTGGTTAGCGAAAAAGTAACGATAATTGGAACAGCTTTCATTTTTGCCTTAGTGCATTTTTCGTTTATTTCCTTGTTATGGATATTACCTTTCGGACTGATTTTAGGTTATATTAGAAGTAAATACAACACCTTGTGGTATGGTATAATAATTCACTTTATCCATAATTTTATTGTATTAATGATAGATTATTATTCGTACAATGCTGTGCTTCTTGAGTTTTAAATTTTCAAAATAAAGCATAAAAAAAAGCACCCAATGCCGAATTCTACGGGAGGATGCTTTTAGTTAAGTTTAGATCGATTTGTGATTTATTTGAAGTCTTATTCTGATGCTTCCATCATTGCAAAGAACTTATCAATATTTGGCATTAAAATAATACGTGTTCTTCTGTTCTTAGCGCGATTCTCCCAAGAGTCATTCTCTACTAAAGGTTGGTAGCTACTACGTCCTGAGGCTATTAATTGCTCTGGTGCAACGTTAAATTGATTTTGTAATTTTTTCACTACTGAAGTCGCACGTAATACGCTCAATTCCCAGTTGTCAGAAATTTTTTCAGTATTAATACTTCTAGAATCTGTATGGCCTTCTACCATAACGTCCAAGCTAGGCTCTGAATTAATAACGTCAGCTAGTTTTTTTAATATTTTATCAGCTTTATTACCAACTCTATAACTTGCTGTGCTAAATAGCATATCGTCGTCAATAGAAATCATAACAACCGTTTCGTTAATATCTACAACGATATCTTCATCTTCTTCGAGATCGCTAGTGTTTATAGCCTTGTTCAAATTGTACTGAACAGCTAAATTCATAGAATCTTTCAACGTTTTAGCATTTGCTAATTTTTCTGGATCGACGTTTTGTAATGTCGCACGCATATTTTCCTTGCTTGCTCCTGAGGCTACAGTGCCGTCTTTTGAAACTTGAAATTTTGCTTTGTTTTCTATAGTTAGGCCTTCGACGTCCTGGTTTAAGGATTGAATTTTAGAATTGTATTCATTTACGCGGGCTTCTATAACGGCGAATTTATTTTCTAACTCTTCTTTTTCTACTCTTGTTTTAGTAAGCTCACTTACAGTTTCTCCATGTTGTTGCTCTAAAGCCACGTATTTTTTCTTAGATACACAAGAACTTATAAGGACTGCTGTTACTAATAGGATTGAAATTTTCTTCATTTTTTAGTTTTTAATGATTAAGATTTAAAGTGATATATACGGTAAAAGTATAGAGTTGGACGTCTGAAAAATGGTTTATTTAATAATTTGTTTAACGCAAATAAGAATGCACAAGCGATTTTCTTCCTATTTTTAAATAACAATTCAACACTATTTAAGTTTTAATATGAATTCTAAATTAAAAGAAGTTGGGCTTGTTTTCTTTAAGTTGGGATGTTTCGCATTCGGTGGACCTGCAGCTCATATTGCCATGATGGAAGATGAAATTATTGAAAAAAGAAAATGGATGACTAGAGATTATTTTCTGGATTTGATAGGTACCACCAATTTGATTCCTGGACCCAATTCTACAGAAATGACCATGCATTGCGGTTACGAACGTGCAGGTAAGCCTGGTTTATTTGTGGCAGGTATAGCCTTTATTTTTCCTGCAACACTAATTACAGCATTATTGGCCTATCTCTATATAAAGTATGGCGAATTACCACAAGTGCAACCTTTTATATATGGTATAAAACCAGCAGTTTTAGCAATTATAGCTTCAGCAATACTAAAACTTGGTAAAAAAGCCTTAAAAAGTACTGAATTAATCATAATTGGCGTATTGGTTTTATTAGTAAGTCTTTTGGGTGTTAATGAGGTCGTAGCCTTGTTAAGTGCAGGTGTTTTGGGAATGCTTTATTTTTATTTCAAATCTAAAACAGGAATTAACCTAAATTCAATAGCACCTTTGCTTGTACCAATCGCTTTAAATACAACTATAGCTAAGCTATCAACGTTAAAACTCTTTTTTATTTTCCTAAAAGTTGGTGCTATACTTTATGGAAGTGGTTATGTGCTTTTTGCTTATTTGGATGCCGAATTGGTGACTCGCGGTTTGTTGACCAGAGCAGAATTAATCGATGCTATTGCGATTGGGCAATTTACACCAGGACCAGTATTGTCAACGTCCACCTTTATAGGCTATCAACTTTCTGGTTTCACTGGTGCTTTGGTGGCAACAGCTGGGATTTTTTTACCTTCCTTTTTGTTTGTTTTAATATTGAACCCGTTTATTCCCAAAATGCGAAACTCTAAACTATTGCGTCACTTTTTAGATGCCGTTAATGTAGCTGCAGTTGCCGTGATGCTAGCTGTGCTCCTAATTATGGCTAAGGAAACATTGATAGAATGGCAAAGCATAAGTATTGCAATTGTAGCTGTATTTTTAACTTTTAAAACTAAAATCAGTACGATTTGGACTATTGTAATTGGCGCAATTTTAGGGTTTCTGTTATTGACGATGATTTAGACTTTTTTGGAATAAAAAAAGCTTTGACTCTTATCTAAGAATCAAAGCTTTTCCAGCATATTATAGGCATTCTATATTTACTTAGCCTCCTCTGTATTTATAGTTGCAGGTTCTACTGAACTATCGTGGGAGTTGTAATATTCCTCTAGTAAATTCATGGTTGCTGTTAATAAATCTTTGGTCTCTAAAAGTAAAGTAAAGTAAAGTGTTGTATTTTTTGGGCTAGACTCTTCCGTTCGTGTCCTAGCGACTTGTTTCACAATTTTATCGGTCACTAGATCTAAAACTGCCTTTTTACGTGTAATGATAGAACCAATTTGTTCAAAAGAATGCGAGTCGAAAGCGGCTTTTGTATCATTAAAAAGTTGTTCTAATGCATCATCTACTTCTTTCAATTCTTTGATTTGACTGAACTTAAGTTTTTTGTGATTGTTATTGATATGTTTGTGACTTACCTTAGATATATATTCCAATGATTGCGTCATATCTTGCAAATACCCCAAGATGTTGATATAGAAGCTACTAGCTCTAACACTGGTTTCGTCTAAATTTTTGATAAAGTAGAAAATATTGTCTCGTAAGCTATCCACTTCCTTAGATAGTTTAGCAATTTGTTTACTGTTCTTTTTCAGTAAGGCCAAGTCTTGCTTTGCCAATCCGTTAACGGCATTGGTGTATATTTTATTTCCGCGTTTCACAACGTTTGAAATATTGTCTGCACTTTCGAGAATAACACCTTGTACGGATCTACTTCCTGTTTCTTTAAGACTGTCTTCTTCTGCAATTTTATTCGAAGAAGTTTTGTGGGATTTGTAATTTCTATAAAGAAGAAAAGCCGTAATGAGTAATAGAATTGGTATCATTACAGAAGGGTTCCAATTGATTAAAAACACAACAATACCAGCTGCTAAAAATGCACCAATAGCAGTGCCAAACCATCCACCGATAACATTCAGTACACCGGCAACTCTATAAACAGCGCTTTCTCTTCCCCAAGCTCTATCTGCTAAAGAAGAACCCATGGCTACCATGAATGTGACATAAGTTGTTGAAAGAGGCAATTTCATGGATGTGGCAATGGCAATTAAAACACCTGCTACCATTAAGTTAACAGAAGCCCTAATCATATCAAATGCAGGTGCATCAATACTTTGATCTTTTGTTAATACAATGTTTGGTTTTTCAAAACTCTTATTGATTTTTTCTTGGGTTGAATTTGGAACTATAACACCAAAATAATTAGATAATTGAGTCGTGCTTTTTACTATAGACCGCGAAAGACGATTGGGTTCAAACTTCTCGTGAGTTTCCCCTTGGCGAGAAAGACTAATTTCAGTTTCAGCAACTGTCTTTGCTTTTTTAGATAGCCAAAGGGTTAATACCATTATGGCTCCTGATATAAATAATAATAATGGTTCTGCAGGTACTTTTTCCTCTAAAACAGACATAGACATTGTTATATCCATTCCTCCTGCAACCCATGCTTCATATGAATGGTATGCAGCCATAGGGACTCCAATAAAGTTAACCAAATCGTTTCCTGAGAAAGCCAAAGCTAATCCAAAGGTACCTGCTCCGATTACAAAGAGCAAGACCGTTTTTTTAGTCAACTTTTCAAATATGTAAGAAAAGAAAATCCAAAATACAAGACTTCCTATGATAATATAGGTTTCGTTTCCTTCGACTGAAGCTGCCATTTCTTTATAATATGGCGTTCCTTTCAACCCCTTTAAAAAAATAAAATAGGTGATGGCTGTTAAAGCAAGGCCGCCAAAAATGACTCCAAAATTCTTAATTTTTTTCTCATAATTAAACGTGAAAATAAGTCTTGACACCCATTGTACAAGAGCACCTATCGTAAATGCAATTAAAACTGAAAGTAGAATACCACTTATGATTGTTAATGCTGTATCCGTAGCTATGTAATTTCCAAGATCAGCAATGGTTTCCGTTTCTGAATGACTGATTTTTATGATAGACATTACAACTGCGGCACCTAAAAGGTTAAATACAATAGAAACTGTAGTCGATGTTGGTAGTCCTAAAGTATTAAAGAAGTCAAGTAACAAAATATCGGTGATCATTACAGCCATAAAAATGAGCATAATTTCACCAAACTCAAATTGAGCAGGCACAAAAATACCTTTTCTGGCTACTTCCATCATTCCACTTGAGAACACAGCACCAATGAAAATACCTAAGCTTGCTACGATCATTATGGTTCGTAATGAAATGGCTTTAGAGCCAATGGCAGAATTTAAGAAGTTAATAGCATCATTACTTACACCAACCACAATATCAGCAACCGCTAAAACAGTGATGGCAATTAACATTAATAAATAAATATTATCCATAATTTTTAATTCAAATAAGTTTGCAAATATCTTTATACGATTCGTTTATAACGTTATCTAATTGTTATTATTTAGTTAGAAGTGGATATCAAATCCTAATCTAAATCTAACGCTATCGTCGTTTCCATCTAATGTGGTATAACTAAGATCCGTCTGTACTTTTAGTTTATGTCCAACGATGTATTTTGAAGCTCCTAAAGTATATTGATTTGTTGGCAATGCACCTGTTATACTTTCAAACTCCAATGTTGTGAAACGCGCTGCAATTTCGTAATTACTTTTAAATAAATAACCAGCTTGTAAGTTTAATGCATTTCCTGTTAAAACAATATAGTCTGGTCCTGGTTCGCCATCAATATCTAATATGGTAGTTCCATCTAATTCAGTAGCGATTTCATCATCGGCTGTTCGTTTTGCATATTCTCCCATAAAAGAGAACCCACGATATTTAAACATGGCATCTGCGAAAATAGTCGTTTGATCCGTTTCGTAAAGAGTTTCATCGGTTCTAGTCATATAATCTCCAGCAAAACCGCGTTCTCTCACAGCATCTTGATTGTAATTATAAGTAAAACCAAGCATCAATTTTGGTTTTTCCTCACGCTTTAAATCTGATTGACTATAATCACCATTAGATTGAAATTCACCGAATGGTAAAAATTCCAAACGCGCTGTATATTGTAAACCACCTTCATTCCCCTCGGTAACATTGCGACCTTCGCCTTGGGAAAGGGAAAATTTTTCACGCATTAAAAAATCACCACCTAAATTAGTTTTGTGACGAAGTTGGATTCCTAAATCACGGTCAATATTAAAACGACTGTTTAATAATGAGCGATCTATTAATTGAAGATTAGCCGATGATATAACACGTTCTACATTACCTGGTAATTTGGTCTGACCTGCCCAAAGTTCCCAGTTACCTGCAAAATTCCACATTAATACGGCATCTAGAATATAACGTGGTGTATTGCGGTTAAAATCGTTAGCACCAGCAAGATCTCTATTGGATAGTCCAAGTTCTATCTTGTATTTTAATTTCGGACTGTAAGCAAAACCATCGAATTTTAAACGTGCTCTACGAACAATGAAGTTATGTTCTGGGTTTCCGTATTGATTTCCATCGTGATCCCAAGATGAAACTGACCTTACTTGAAAACGTGGTGCAAACTTTACACTAAAGGAACTGTCTTTAGCTACAAAGTTAATAAGCCCTTTGCCAAATGAAGTATCGCTAATTTCTTGAGCGTTTGTAGAAAAAATTGCACATAAGAAAATTACAAGTGTACAAGTTTTAGTATTCATGTATTATGCATTAGTTTTTGTCGAGTGCAAAGAACTAGCTTTTATGTTAAGTAAATGTTTCCTAAGTATTAACTTTTAAATGAAATTTATAAAAAAAGGCTGCTTTTTTTTAAAGCAGCCTCATTAGAAATCATAAGTATTCAGTCGACAAAAACCAATAAAATTTATGACATACTAATTGTCTTGTTAAAAGACCTTGCAAATATGAAAACTAAAAGTAATCTGAATGTAATGCTAACATTATCTAATTATTAAGTTTGAAAAACGATTATTTGAACTATGTTAAATAATAGTAAAACAGGTTTTTAGAGCTTTAATGTTAACTAAATGTTATGTGAATGTTGCTAAAATGTAAAATAAAAGTTATATTTGATTATTAATTTTTTAATTAAACCCAAATAGATATGAAAAAGATAGCAATATTACTTATAATGTTAAGCGTAACTTTTACGTACGCTCAGAAAGAAAGAAATCTGAAATTAAATAAAGAAACCAATTTAATTGAGGTAGTTTATTATCATGATAATGGTGAAATTAGCCAAACAGGAACTTATACTTTAGATGGTAAATTACAAGGTGATTGGTTTAGCTACTCTAATGAAGGAAACAAATTAGCCTCTGCAAAGTATGATAATGGAGAAAAAGTAGGCAAATGGTTTTATTGGAGTGAAGGTTCGCTAAAAGAAGTTGATTATTCCAATAACGCTGTTGCGAGTGTGAATGTATGGACAGATAGTAAAACATCCGTGGCTTCAAATAGATAAACAAATTATTTAGAAAATAAAAAAGCATCCTAATTTAGGATGCTTTTTTTGTTAGATAAAATTTGGTGTTAATTTGTGGCCCATGTGAAATCACTAGCTACTGTCGTAGAAGTGCTGTAGGTCGCAGTTTCATCTGCATTGCTACCATTAGCCAACACATTTGATACAGGTGCATCATCTCTGAAATCGAATTTCGTATCAAACCCAGTTAATGTTAAACCGTTTATAGTACATCCAGAGTTGTTTTTTATCTGAATACCTGTACCTCCTGTTGACGATACGGCAGTAAAATTGACTAATGTCGGATTAGCATTAACACCATCTGCCTCAATTGCTGTAGAAAAGCCATCGATAGTTAAGTTAACATACGTGTTCGTTAAAGTACCATTCCAGCCTTCAGTCCAATCAACTGAATCATCCTGTAAATTTTCGGCGTAGAAATTAGTTAAATTAACAGTACCACCGAAAAATTCAACTCCGTCGTCAGCGCCACCGATTACAGCAATATTTGTTAATGTTGTGGCATCACCAACAGCATAAAGTGTTAATCCGTTAAATTGAGAGTCTGCATTAATTTGAGCTCCAGTATTTCTTAAGATTAAGTAATTTACATTCCCAGAGTTGTCATTATTATTAGTGCCACCGTACACCAATCCACCAACTTCTGCAATAGCATTTACACCTTCTGTTGTAGTTGCATCACCACAAATTAACAATCCACCCCAAGGATTACCATCAGCAGATCTCATCTCAACAGGATTAGCTTCGCTTCCCTGAATGTCTATACTAGCTCCTTTTAATACTGCAATATAATTAGCAGTACCAGATTGAGAAACAATTTCTGTTCCAGCTGGTATGGTTAATTTCGCACCACTATTAACTAAGACAGGACCACTTACCGTATAGGTCGTTGAAGCATCAAGAGTTAAATCGCTTGAGATATTTGCAGGTAGAGCGGAACCTATTGGCGCTTCAGAATTGGTTGCCCATGCAAATAAACTGGCATTTGTTGATGATGATGCATATACAGCATCGTCTGCGATGTCAGCAGAGTCACCATTTATCATTAAGTTGGATACTGGAGCGTCATCTCTAAAGTCGAAAGTAGTCTCAAAACCTGTTAAAGTTAAGCCGTTGATAGTCGCACCCGAATCATTTTTAATCTGTATGGCTGTTCCTCCGTTAGAAGAAATGGCAGTGAAATTAACCAATGTAGGGTTATTGTTTACGCCATCAGCTTCAATTGCAGTAGAAAAGCCAGAGATTGTGTTTGTTACATAGGCATTAGTTAAAGTACCGTTCCACCCCTCAGTCCAATCAACGGCATCATCCGCGTTGTTTTCTAAGTATAAGTTATTAGGGGATACAGAACCTCCAAAAAATTCAACACCATCATCAGATCCATTAATGATTGCAACGTTATCTATTGTAGTTGATGAGCCAACTGCATAAAGTGTTAAACCATTAAACTGAGAATCAGCGTTAATTTGCGCACCTGCATCTCTTATAATAAGATAATCAATATTACCAGAATCATCAGCATTATTAGTACCACCATAAGGTAAACCGCCAACCTCTGCAGTTGCATTGACACCTTCAGAAGTAGTAGCATTACCGCAAATAACTAAACCACCCCAAGAGCCAGCATTACCATTAGATCTCATAACTACAGGATTATCAGGCGTTCCCTGAATATCTATTTTACCACCTTTTAATACAGCTAGGTAGTTAGAAGTACCAACATTAGATACAATTTCAGTACCTGCAGGTATAGTCAATGTAACACCTTCTTGCACAACTACTGTCCCTGCAATCGTATATTGCTCTGTTGGATTTAAAGTTCTGTTAGCGGATATAGCGCCGGAAAGATTTGTTTCGTTTGTAGGAGTGCTTCCTCCATCGTCATCATTGCTACAAGACGTAAAAAACAGACTTGAAACAAGTGCTAAACTTAATAATCTACTTAAAGTTTTCATCATTGTTATAATTTTAATTAATTTTTTGGTTTAAAATTTATAGTTAATAGAAAGTGATGTATTCACTCCTGTATTATAGGACAGTACGGTATCCTGAGATTTTATGCCCGTTGCTGAAGATTGATTGTTTTGTACGCGGTTAATAGTCGGATTTAATAGGTTTTGCGCGGTAAGACTAACGTTCCAATTGTCATTAATCTCCTTATTTAAAATAAAGTCTAATCGTACAACTCCTTCTTCAATTATTTCTCCGTTAAAGAAGATTTCTGGTTGACTCTGGTTTCTAGGTGCACCAAGTGCGTAAATTTTATCAGACGCGTAATTTCCAGAAAGGGTTATTTCATAAGGATGTTTATTCCCAGTATTGAAAGTGAGCGCTAGATTGGTAATCCAATCTGATGCTCCTTCTAATCCTATTTCGCTTTTACCATTATATCTAAAAGTTCTGGTTAAATCACCGTTGTTATTTCTTTCTTCTTTAAGATCTTGAACATGATCTAAGTAAGAGATGTTTCCAGATAATTTTAAATTAGGCATTGAGTCTCTTTTCTTAATGATATAGACACGTCCCTCTAGTTCTGCGCCAATAACGGTCGCCTTGTTACCTGTATTAAAATAAGAAAATACACTTCCGTCTGCTCCAAGTCTTAGCGTTTTGTTTATCGGATCTTCAATTTGTTTATAAAAAGCAGTTAACGAAATTAACTCATCATTACTAGGAAATAACTCATATTTAAGATCTAAATTTATATTTTTAGAAGCTATGATATTCGGATTTCCCGATGTTACGAGTCCTTCTGGGGAAACATATTCAAAAGGTGCAATTTCCTTAAACTCTGGTAGTGTTTGACTAAAGCTACCTGCTAGACGAACTGCTGACTTTTCGGTTAAATCATATTTTAGGTTTAATGATGGATATAAGCGTTCGTAATTTTGTAAAGACCGGCCAACGCGTGGTAAAAACGTTTCTGGGTTAATATAATTACCAACATCAAAATTAATATCAATTTCGTCGTTTTGATAGCGTAATCCTACTTGTGCAGTAAACCTGTCAAAGACACCCACGAAATCAACAAAACCGGCATAAGACATCAAAGTACCATCATAGAAATCTGGTTCTACTGGATTAAACTGTAATAAACCATTATTAAAATTTTCTGGTATAAAAATGCTTGAAAGGGCATCAACAGAAGTTGGATTTAGTGAACCTCTTGTTTGCTCAACAACACCATAGAATTGCGATCTAAAATCACGAGACTTGTTCCTCAAAGTTCCACCAAAATTAATTTTATAGATGTCATCACCGTCTTCGTTTTGTTTTAAAACGATTTTGTCAATGATATTTGCGCTATACTCTACATCTGTAATTTCTTGAACAGATTTACGTTGTTGTGTTCCTCCGATAAACGCTAATTCAATAAGACCAGTGTCGTTTATAAAGTTGAGTTCATTTCTTATACGATTTGGTTCATTTGCAGAAACATAATTAAATCCTGCTCCCCACTCTAATGTATTCTTTTCAGAAATTTTGTGCTCACCTAAAAGTTGAGTAACTGATAATAAGGTGTTCTTGATATTTTGATCTCTAACAAACTGGAAACCCTCGTCTGTGTTATCTAATTCTTCAAAACGCTCCGAAGTTCTTTTTCTTCCCGCTTCATATGTTTCCTCGAAAACTTTATTAATTCCAAAGGTGTTGAAGCTCAAATTATGCTTACTATTTAACTTATATACCGCATTAAGCATTCCCACAGTATTAAAAGTTCGCAACCAAGTTCTATTATCGTCATCTCTTATGAAGTCTCTTATGTTTCCTTGGTCATATTGCTTAAAAATACCTTCACGATATTCATGGTCAACAGATTGTCCACCACTAAAATAAATACCAAATTTTTTGGACTCTCCAAGTTTGCCACCAGCATTAAATGCCAGCGAATAATTGAGTGGTGTGCTTACATTTTGAGTATCCCAACTCTGCTGTGTAAGAGCATTACCTAAATTTTTCGCATCATAGGCACGTGTGTAAATTCCAAAAGTTACATCACTATTGTTTGCAGTCACTTTGAAGTCTTCGAAAACTCCAGCGGCATTACTATTAACACCACCACCTAAGCTAGCACTAAATTCCTTTGATTTACTTACCTTTTTAGATACTATATCAATATTTCCTGAGGCTTGGTCAGCAGAATTACTAGGCGAAAAAGTTTTACTTATAGAAACATTTTGCACAAATTTGGCTGGGAAAAGCTCTAAGTTGATATTTTTTTTATCAATATTATCTGAAGGTACAGGTAAACCATTCAGAGTAGTTGTAAGATATCTATCACCTAGACCTCTAACATAAAGTTGACCAGAACCGTCCGATTTTGAAACCCCAGAAATTTTGGTTGTAGCTGCTGAGGCATCAGATACGCCTAGTCGAGCTAATTGCTCAGAACCGATGCTCTCTTTGATCTCAACGGCTTTCTTTTGATCTAAAAGAAGTGCTATTTCACTTTCTTTACGTGCTGTTGTAGTAATAACCACCTCATCCAAACTCGCAGAGCTTGCGCCCATGGGCACATTGACTGTAGTGACTTTTCCTGAAACTACGTCAACAGTAATTTCTTGTGTTTCGTAGCCTACAAAACTATATACTACGGTGTATGCACCTGGCTCTAGGTTTTCAAAAATGTATAATCCATCAATATCAGAGGTGGTTCCAGTAGTCGTACCTTTAATTACAATATTAGCGAACGGAAGCGGTTCATTATTGTAATCTTGATCTGTTAATTTACCGGCAATTGAGCCAGTTCCTTGGGATAGACAAACGATGGTAGTTAGTAACGTTATTAGCGTTGATAGTATTCGTATTCTCATTAAAAATTTAACCTTATTTTATTGCGCAAAGAAACTGTGTTTATCTTGGTTCTAGGTTATAGGAAAATTAAAGATTTGTAATCAAAAGGTTAGCTCAGTGTTAGCTTAACATTAAGTAAATTCACAATAAAGATACATTCACATAACATTGAATATTATGTAAGCACAGCGCGTTTTTCTAATCAGTTCTCTTTCAATTTATATATCTTGCATCTTCTAAGAATTAAACTATGAACTGGGAACAATTACTCTCACTAAAACGCTTTGGTGACACCAATAAAAGACTGAGAAAGGAACAGGATGAAACCCGTTTGGGCTTCGAGGTCGATTACGACCGAATTATATTCTCGTCTGAGTTTAGAGGCCTTCAGGATAAAACCCAAGTAGTGCCTTTGTCTAAAACAGATTTTGTACACACGCGCCTAACCCATAGTTTGGAAGTGAGTGTCGTTGGTCGTTCTTTAGGCAGAAAAGTAGGGCAGTTATTACTGAAAAAACATCCACACCTGGAAAATGTCCACGGTTATAGAATGAATGATTTCGGAGCAATTGTCGCTGCAGCTGCTTTGGCTCACGATATAGGGAATCCGCCTTTTGGCCATTCTGGGGAAAAGGCTATAGGTGCCTATTTTAAAGAAGGCAATGGTGCCGAATTTAAAAAGCATTTAACCGAAAAGGAATATCAAGATTTATGCGATTTTGAAGGCAATGCTAATGGTTTCAAAATTTTGACTGAAAGTAGGGCGGGCAGAGAAGGCGGCTTAAGGTTGAGTTATGCGACATTGGGAGCGTTTACTAAATATCCGAAAGAATCCTTACCTAAAAGACCAACCAACCATATTGTAGATAAGAAATATGGCTTTTTTCAAAGTGAAAAACAAATGTTTGAAGAGGTCGCGACAGAATTAGGCTTAATAAAACGACATGGTGATGATCTCAGTTACCAAAGACACCCATTAGCCTTTTTAGTGGAAGCGGCAGATGATATTTGTTATACCATTATAGATTTTGAAGATGGCATTAATTTAGGGTTAATTGAAGAAGAATATGCTTTGGAATATTTAATCAACTTAGTTAGAGGTAAAATTATTACCAAAAATTACAATGCGTTAAACACAACTGAAGATCGTATAAGCTATTTACGTGCACTTGCCATAGGAACGTTAATCGATGAAGCTGCGTCACTATTTATGACGCATGAAGACGCCATTTTAGAAGGCCAATTTGAAACAGCTTTGTTAGAGGTTAGTCAGTATAAAGCGCAAATAACAGATATTATCAATCTGAGCATAAAAAATGTTTACCGTTCTAAAGAAGTCATTAATAAGGAAATTGCTGGCTATGAAATTTTGAATCAACTGCTAAAGGCGTTCGGTAAAATGGCCTTTCATTATTTTGAAGATACCATGTCTAGCTACGATAAATTATTACTCAATAGTCTGCCGGAAACTGTTAAGCTTTGCCACGATTCATTATATAAAAACCTATTAGCGGTGTGTCTCTATATTTCCAAATTATCGGATACCAATGCTATGTTATTGCATAAAAAATTACAAGGTCAGATTTTATAATTAATGCATTTCATCGAATAAATTTGTTTTTTAGCGATATTTGTGTTTTATTTATCTTATAATCAGCCCTCAGTAAAATACCTACTTATGAAAAACAATATACTTGGAGGCCTAGTCATTTTCATGGTCGTAGTGACTTGCCTATTGCTGTTAGACGATATTACAAACCCAAATGAAGAGCAGTCGGCTTACGAGAATGTTCAGGTTGAAAATGTTGAAAATCAGACGGATTTAGCCATTGTTGAGAACGAAGAATAAATCTTCAATTCGCTTTTTTATGGATAATGTATCCAATTGTTGCAGATGTTGCAATTGGTAAACCGTTCCGTGCTCAATAAATTTGTCCTCAATACCTAATGTTGTTATGTTTTGCGTGTAGTTATTGGCATTTGCAAATGCTAAGATCGAAGATGCGAATCCACCAACTACTGTACCATCTTCAATAGTCACAATGGCTTTGTAAGATGAAAAGACCTTGTGTAATAATGCCTCATCTAAGGGTTTTACGAATTGCATATCGTAGCAGCCTACCGCTTCTTTTTGATCCAACATTTCAATTGCATCGCTAACGTTTTTCAATAGTGTTCCAATAGAAAGAATGGCTATAGCAGTTCCTTGTTTTATGCAATGCCCTTTTCCTATCGTAATGGTTTCAAAAGGCATTTTCCAATCCAGCAAATGTCCTCGACCTCTAGGGTAGCGAATCGCTATTGGAAAATCAATGCCTAATTGAACCGTGTACATTATATTTCGAAGTGCAATGGCATTGCTCGGCGCAAAAATTACTAAATTGGGAATGCAATTCAGATAGGCTAAGTCAAAAACACCATGATGCGTTGCTCCATCCTCGCCAACCAATCCTGCTCTGTCCAAACAAAAAACTACGGGTAAATTCTGTAAAGCCACATCGTGAATGACTTGGTCGTAAGCACGTTGTAAAAAAGTAGAATAAATATTGCAAAACGGAATCATGCCTTGTGTTGCCATTCCTGCAGCCAATGTTACGGCATGTTGTTCAGCAATGCCAACATCGAAAGCACGCTTTGGAATAACTTCCATCATATATTTTAAGGAACTTCCAGTTGGCATTGCAGGTGTAATTCCGATGATTCTTTCATTTTTTAAAGCCAGCTCCACTATGGTTTCGCCAAAGACATCTTGAAATTTAGGAGGCTGGTTGGTGCCAGATTTTGTTGGTATTTCGCCTGTCTTTGCATCAAATTTGCCAGGTGCATGATATTTTACTTGGTCTAATTCTGCTTGTTTTAAACCTTTACCTTTTGTAGTAATAATGTGCAAAAACTTTGGGCCTTTTACGGTTTTTAGGCGTTTTAATTCTGACAGTAATAACGGTAAATCATGACCATCAATGGGTCCGGAATAATTAAAATTTAGAGCTTCAAAAATATTGTCTTGTTTTTCAGTCCCTTTTTTTACATTGGTTAAATATTGTTTTAAAGCACCAACACTTGGGTCAATACCAATGGCGTTATCATTAAGGATGACCAATAAATTAGCACTGGTGACGCCTGCATGATTTAAACCTTCAAAAGCCATTCCGCTAGCAATAGATGCATCTCCAATCACTGCAATATGATGTTTGTCCTCACCTTTAAGTTGCGACGCGATGGCCATTCCCAAAGCTGCAGAAATTGAGGTCGATGAATGGCCGACTCCAAAAGCATCATAGGCACTTTCACGTCTTTTTGGAAATCCGCTAATACCATTGAGCTGTCGATTGGTTTCAAAAATGTCTTTACGGCCAGTCAGTATTTTATGGCCATACGCTTGGTGGCCAACATCCCAAATTAATGCATCTTTAGGCGTATTAAAAACATAATGCAAAGCAATAGTCAATTCTACTACACCAAGACTTGCGCCCAAATGTCCTTCTTTTGTGGCAACTATATTGATAATAAAATGGCGTAACTCTTGGGCAAGTTGAGGTAAGTCTTCTGGTTGTAGTTGACGTAGATCTTCTGGAAGGTTGATATGTTTTAGAAGTGCGTTTTTCACCTCGTAAAAATACGAGATTTTATTCGTCTTAAATTTATTTATAATTTTAGAGACTACTTATCACATTATAATAATCTATAACCAAATATTAGTGATAATGTTGACAGGTTACTAGTTGCTGTAGCTCCTCTTCTTGACAAATCCTTATTGCTATAATATCTGATCTCAAAACTGATTTTATCGCTACTGTTGAATCCTAAACCAAGCATAAAATTCTGACCAGAATTTATCTCACCTTCTCCTAAAGACCCTATTTCTATAGTAGTGTTATTTATTAGGTCAAAACTAAAACCCGCGTTCAAAAATAGTTTCGCTTTAGGGCTTAAAAAGAAATAATGTCGTAATCCTATTGGTATTTCAATAGCGCTATAATCTAATTTAATCATGCTTCCAGAATTATTAATTTCCCCTTTATAATAGCTATAAGTTGGTTCAATTACGATTGCCCATTTGTTATTATTGAAAGGAAGTGTAAATTCTGCCTCTGCTCCTAATCTAAAAGTTATTTTATTGCCAAAATCTAATTCTTCACCAGAAAATGGCTCAACAGACAAAGAGGAAAAATTTACCCCAGGTCTAATGCTAAGTTTTAGTATTTCTTTTTTTACTTTGTAAATATCAAAATTTGCGTTATTTGCTTCATTAAATTTTCTAAAAAAGCTTATTAAACTATTAGCATTATAATTGAGTTTTTTAACATCTTTTAGTGAAATTTCTGGGAACTTCAAGTTTTCCCATAACTGCATTCTAAAGGTGTTATTTTTTTCGATTTTATTGTCGTCGTTTTGATACAATTTATAAATGAGCGGTTTTATATCTAAATCATTCAAATTGTAAAAAAACTTAGTGCTTATGTTATCCGTATAGCTGTATAAATTTGCTTTACCCTCAATTAAAATTTTTAGAAGAACTTCTGATTCAGCAAATTCTGGAGCTTTATTCCTGGAAAGTTTTGAGTTGTTTTTCTCGGACTGATCGATTTCAACATTTGCTTTTATAAATTTAAATAAATCATATACAGCAAATTCCTTAACTTCGTCTAATGTAATATTTTCAGTGCTGGATTCATCTGATAATTTATACTTGAACTCTGTAGGATTCTTTAACCAATTAGAGTCTTTTATCAAACATTCAGTTTTAGTATTATCGTTAGATATAAAATAGCCTTTTTTGAAAGTGGTTTGAGAAAAGCTTATTGAAGTAAATATAAGAATGATATAAGTAGCGAATTTTTTCATTAATTTTAGATATTGTTAGCCACAAAGCTATTCTTTTTTTATGATAAACCCATTCGACGATACCTATTTTATGAGAAAAGCACTGCAGGAAGCGGAAGTGGCTTTTGAAAAAGGTGAAATTCCTGTTGGTGCAGTAATTGTTGTAGAAGATAGAATTATTGCCAGAACACACAACCTTACGGAATTACTTAACGATGTCACTGCGCATGCCGAAATGCAGGCCATTACGTCTGCGGCTAATTTTTTGGGAGGAAAATATTTGAATAAATGTACACTTTACGTCACTTTAGAGCCTTGTCAAATGTGTGCTGGAGCTTTGTTTTGGAGTCAGATTTCTAAAATCGTTTATGGTGCTTCAGATACACAAAGAGGTTTTAAAACCATGGGCACTAAATTGCATCCTAAAACCGAAGTTTTAAGCGGAGTTTTAGCAGAAGAAGCTGCAGCATTATTAAAGCGTTTCTTTATTGAAAAGCGTAACCTGAATTAAAATAATTTTAAATTAACAGCTATTTTATGAAAACACATGTATTGATTACAATCTTTATAATAGTCACTATGAGCTGTAAAAGCAAAAAGTCAACTGAAAACACTGAAAAGATGGTAAAGGAAAATCCTGTTCTAATCTCCAAAGGAAATCTTTATGGTTCAGGGGAAGAGGGTATTGAAAAGCAAAATTTAGTAATAACCAATGATGATGACTGGAATGAACTTAAAAAGCAAATGAATTCTATTAACAATGTTTCTAATGGGTTTTTAGAAACTGAAATTGATTTTTCTAAATATAGTATCATTGCCGTGTTTGATGACGTAAAAACCTCTGGCGGGCACAGTATAGAATTAAAAATGACTACAACTTCAGAACATACAATAATTAAGGTTATTAGTAAAAGTCCAGAAGGGCTGGCAACAAGTGTAATGGCGCAACCTTATTATATAGCAAAGCTTGAAAAGACGGACTTGCCGATAGTTTTTCAGTAAAACGTAATATGCTTTATCAGTAGTCCTTCAAGGTTTCCAAGACCTTGTAGGTTGAAAATAGTGCAAAAAAAACGCCCAACCATAGGTTGAGCGCTGAAACTTGTAAGATATATACTTATAATACCTGCACATTTGCAGCTACCATTCCTTTTCTTCCTTCTTCTTCGTCGTACTCTACGTTGTCACCTTCGCGTAATTCTACGCCATTAAGGTTTGATACGTGTACAAAGATGTCTTTTCCTGTTTCTTCGTTGGTAATGAATCCAAATCCTTTTGAATCATTAAAAAATTTAACTGTTCCAGTCATTATAATATAGATAAAAATTAAAATGCAAAGATAAAATAAAATTAAAACCCAATGTTAATAAATTGTTTTATTTTGAGTTTTGATTTTAATAATAGATTTCAAACCGTTAAATAGAATGTAAGAAAAACCTAGTGAAGTCCCATAACTAAAGGTATTATACTATTTAAGGGATTTGTGTGAATTCAATTGTTTTAAGTTCTCGAATCTTTTTGGTTTTTACGCATTTTATCAATATTTTCCTTGGTGAGCATATAATCTTTTAGGTCTTTGCCTTTCCATCTGTAGTAAGAAAACAATGGAAATACAATTAAAAACAAACCTAAAACCCCAAATCCAATGAGTTTTTGACTATAATCTAAGTCTAAAAGAAATCCACCTATAATACTAGAAATAGAGGCTAAGAAGGCAAGTAAGGTAATTATTTTTAAGATTTTCATTGGGCTAAATTTATTCAGATGCCAATTATAACATTAAGACGTAAAGTTAATTAATTCTGTACGATAAGCGGTTAACAATTTAGATTTAGATACAAAACCAAAGTATTTATTGTCTTTAATAACGGGTAAATTCCATGCTTTGGAATCCTGAAATTTTTTCATCACCTCTTGCATTGTATCTTTTTCATAGATAATATAGTCTGGTGCCTGATGCATAAAGGTTTCAACAGTTGTGGACCTGTATAAAGATTGATCGAACATTACAGAACGAATATCATCTAAAAGGATAATACCAACAAACCGACCTTTAGAATCCGTAACAGGAAATAAGTTTCGGCTCGATTTTGAAACAGCTTCCTTAAGCATTTCGCCCAGACTCATATCAGGATGCAATGCGATAAAATCGTGCTCAATAACAGAATCCAATGTCATTAAGGTTAAGACACTTTGATCTTTATCTTGGGTCAAAAGGGCGCCTTTCTCTAATAATTCTTTCGTGTAAATCGTGTGGTCCAGACCGTTTTTATTAATGATGAAAGACATGGATGCGGTTATCATTAAAGGTACAAATAATTCATATCCACCTGTGATTTCAGCAATTAAAAAAATTGCAGTTAATGGTGCATGAAGTACACCTGCAATAAGGCCAGCCATGCCAATTAATGTAAAATTAGCTTCGGATACAGAGAAGTTTAACCCACAATTATTAATCACTTTTGCGACCACATTACCCAATGAACTTCCCATAACCAACGTCGGAATTATAATTCCACCAGTTCCTCCAGCTGCAAAAGTTGTGGTCATGGCAATGGCTTTAAACAGTGTAATTCCGAAAAGCAATCCAATGACGATCCAAATGTTATCCAAGTGTTCATCAAAATGGGTATTGCCCAAAGCTTTAATATCGTTACCGAGCATTAAATCGTTGATAAAACTAAAACCCTCACCATAAAGTGGCGGAATAAAAAACAGCATCACACCAATGGCTAAACCTCCAATGATTAGTTTATGCTGTGGCGATTTGAATCGATTGAAAAACCCGGTAATAGCAAAGTATATTTTTGAAAAATAGATGGAGGCAATCCCAGTTCCTATGCCCAATAGCACATAAAATAAGGTGTCTTGAATCATGAATTTTTCTGAAACCGTAAAATTGAAAAGTACACTATCTCCCAAGAAAAAATAGGAGGTTATGACAGATGACACCGAAGCAATTAGAAGTGGAAGCAAAGACGCAAAAGTAAGATCCAAACTAAAAACTTCAATAGCAAAAATAATGGCTGCGATAGGAGATTTAAAAATCGAAGCGATGGCTCCAGCCGCCGCACAAGCGATTAATAGACTTCGTTTTTTTCGGTCGATATGGAGTAATTGCCCTAAGTTAGAACTTATAGCAGCTGCGGATGCAATTGCAGGTCCTAGTAATCCTACTGAACCTCCAAAACCAACGGTCAATGGTGCGGTTATTAATGGTAAGTAGATATTTTTTTTATCAATAATACCGCCACGTTTCGATAAGGAATATAATATGGAAGGAATCGCATGACTACTTGGTTTTTTAGAGACATATTTTACAAATAAGTAAACCAGTAACAAACCAAAGACAGGCAGTATAAAATATAATTGATTGTCAGAAAAATAAATGCCTTTCGCTAAAAATGCTTCTATGGCAAAAGTGACGTTTTTAATGGTTACAGACACAATGCCAGCCAATAAACCAATAATTAGGCTTAGTAGAAATATAAAGTTCTTTTCGGAAATATATTTATGTCTCCAAAGCAATAAACGTTTATATAATTTTGATCTTGTCGGCATAAATTAAATCTACTAAAAAATCCTGCTAAATGCAGGATTTTAATAAATTAAGATTTCAAATTAAGTTTCAAACTCAATTCTTCAAGTTGTTCATCATCAATCGGTGCAGGTGCATCGATCATCACATCTCTACCATTATTGTTTTTTGGGAAGGCTATAAAATCCCGTATCGTTTCTTGGCCTCCTAAAATGGCAACCAATCGATCGAGACCAAAGGCAATACCTCCATGTGGTGGTGCGCCATATTCAAAAGCATCCATTAGGAAGCCAAATTGCGCTTTGGCTTCTTCTTCGGTAAATCCTAAATGTTTCAGCATTATGGCTTGCGTTGCTTTATCATGAATTCTAATGGATCCTCCTCCAATCTCATTTCCGTTTAAAACCAAATCGTATGCGTTAGCTTTTACGTCGCCTGGATTGGTATCCAATAATTCTATTTGTCCAGGTTTTGGAGACGTAAATGGATGGTGCATGGCATGGTAATGACCCGTTTCTTCATCGAGTTCCAATAATGGGAAGTCAACTACCCAAAGTGGCGCAAATTCTTTAGGGTTTCTAAGTCCTAAACGTTCCGCCAATTCCATACGCAAGGCACTTAGTTGTGCTCTTACTTTATTGGTGTCTCCGGATAAGATACAGATTAAATCGCCTGCTTTAGCGCCTGTAACTTCTGCCCATTTTGCTAAATCCTCTTGATCATAAAATTTATCTACGGAAGATTTAAAACTACCATCTTCATTTACACGGCAATAAACCATGCCTAAAGCACCAACTTGCGGACGCTTTACCCAATCGATTAATTTATCAATTTCTTTTCTGGTGTAACTATTTCCGCCAGGAACTGCAATACCAACGACTAGTTCCGCTGAATTGAAAACCTTGAAATCTTTATTCTGAGCGACGTCATTTAGCTCGCCAAATTCCATCCCAAATCTAATATCTGGTTTGTCATTTCCGTACAAGCGCATCGCATCGTCATATAGCATTCTAGGGAACTTATCCACCTTAACACCATTCACTTCTTTTAATAAATGACGTGTCAATCCTTCAAAAACATTGAGAATGTCTTCTTGCTCTACAAAAGCCATTTCACAATCTATTTGTGTGAATTCAGGTTGTCTGTCTGCACGTAAATCTTCATCCCTAAAACACTTTACAATCTGAAAATATTTATCCATGCCACCAACCATCAATAGCTGTTTGAAGGTTTGAGGCGATTGTGGAAGCGCATAAAACTGACCTTCATTCATACGGGAAGGCACTACAAAATCTCTTGCGCCTTCTGGTGTGGATTTAATTAAATATGGTGTTTCAACTTCAATAAAACCATCATTAGATAAATAATTTCTAACGGCTTGAGTCACTTTTGCTCTAAAAATTAGACTGTTTTTTACAGGATTTCGACGAATATCCAAGTAACGATATTTCATACGTAAATCATCTCCACCATCGGTTTTGTCTTCAATGGTAAAAGGCGGAACAATAGATTTGTTCAAAACAGTTAGTTCTGAAACTAAAACTTCAATATCTCCAGTGGGAATATTAGGGTTTTTTGAAGCACGTTCAATGACTTTTCCCTTCACCTGAATCACAAATTCACGTCCCAATTTCGACGCTTTTTCCATAATGACTTTTGGCGTACGCTCTTCATCAAAATATAATTGCGTGATGCCATAACGATCACGGAGATCGATATAGATCATAAACCCTTTATCGCGAACACCCTGAACCCAACCGGATAGTGTAACTTCTGTATTGTTGTGTGATGCTCTTAATTCACCACAATTATGACTTCTATACATAGATTTTTATTAGAAATGCAAAAGTAAAAAATCCGAAGTAAAGACTTCGGATTTTTCTATTTAAATAACAAATTATAATTAATTCTCAATTGCAATTGTGGAACTGTCTTCGATTTCGGTAATCGTTTCAGCTTCAGAAGCTCTTAGTGGTTGCGATGTAAATTTCAATCTTATCCACTTTTTAAGTTGTACGCTTAAAAACAATAGAATTGGCACTACTATTAAAGTTAAGAATGTAGCCACAAGTAATCCGTAAATAACGGTCCAAGCTAAAGGTCCCCAAAACACCACATTGTCTCCTCCCATATAAATGTTAGGGTCAAACTCAGCGAAAAGCGTAAAGAAGTTAATATTTAGCCCAATGGCTAAAGGAATAAGACCTAAAATTGTAGTAATGGCCGTTAATAAAACGGGTCTTAAACGTGCCTTACCAGCCTTTACAATACTTTCAAAAAGATCGTCATTGGATAAATACTCATCGTCATCTAAATCGAGTTGATTTTTCTTTCGGTCAATTAAAAGTTGTGCATAATCTAGAAGCACCACACCATTATTTACCACAATTCCGGCTAATGAAATGATACCAACCATCGTCATCATAATAACGAATGCGCTACCCGAAAGGACGATACCACCAAACACACCAATAAAACTCAGGAAAATAGCAATCATTATAATTGCTGGTTTTGAAACCGAGTTAAATTGAAATATAAGAATGAAGAAAATCAGTCCAAGCCCAGTAAAGAAGGCACCCATCAAAAAGGCCATTTGCTTGTTTTGCTCTTCGATCTGACCAGTATAATCAATATGAATATCATCTGGCAAGCCTTCAAAACTTTTCATTTCATTCTGAATCTGTGTCACAATAGCTCCAGCATCAGTATAACCTGGTGCCAATGCAGAATATACGGTAACGACACGTTTGGTGTCTTTATGCTTAATGGCATTAAATCCTGAATTATTTTTATGGTTCGCTACGGCAGATAACGGAATTTCCTTAATCTGGCCTGTATTGTCCCTAAAGGTTATGTTCTGGTTAAATAAGGCGCTCGTATTGTATCTATTGGCTTCATTAAATCGCACATAAATATCAAAATCATCACCAGCTTCCTTGTAAATTCCGGCTTTAGCTCCAAATATTGAATTCCGTAATTGACTACCAATTTGGTTGGCACTAACACCTAATTCGCCTGCTTTTTCTCGGTCAATTTGAACTAGCATGGTCGGCTTGTCCTTATTCACATCTATTTTCAGTTCGTCAATACCAGCCACATTTTTAGAATTGATATACTCACGCATTCTTTCGGCTGTATTAATGAGCTCATTGTAATCATTGCCTTCAATTTCAATATTAATTGGTGAACCAGCAGGTGGTCCGTTCGCATCTTTTTCTACTGAAATTAAAACACCTGGAAAAATACCAACTAAAGCTTCTTGTACTTTTTGACGCAACAATTCACTGTCTTCTCCACGTCTGTATTTGTATTCGCGCATAGACGCTGTGATTTTGGCTTTGTGCGGCATTTCTGCTGCAGAACCCATATCCGTTTGTGGGTTTCCAGCACCTTCACCTACTTGTGAAACTGCACTCTCTACCATGAAGTTTCGGTCGCCATCCATATACTGGCTTTGATTAATGACATCGGAAACCCGCTCTTCAATCTGTTTGGTAATGGCATTGGTTTTTTCTATGGCTGTACCTTCAGGATATTCAATGTACACAATAATCTGGTTGGGCTTATTGTCTGGAAAAAATTCCACTTTTGTACGTTGGGTCGAAAGTGAAATTCCGAAGGCAACAAATGCTGCAATCAGTAATAAAACGGTCCCGATACTTAAAACATAAGGCTTTCTTTTGGTTAATGCCCAACGCAATTGACCCTCATACCAAGATTCTAGTTTTACAAGTGTTTTGTTTTGAAAATTATTAGCCCATTTTCTGATGAAAAAGCGATAAGCCCACATCATAATAGCTGTAAATACCATAATGGTACCCAAGCCTCTGTAGGCGCCACCAAACAATAAGATAAGTAAACCTATAACAGCAACAATTGAGCTGGTTTTAATAATTTGTTTTAAGGGCATGTTCTTGTCTTCAATAGTCATGTAACGCGATACTAAAACCGAATTGAAAAAAATGGCAACGAATAGTGAAGATCCTAAAACAATGGATAAAGTTATAGGCAAAATTTTCATGAATTCACCCATAATTCCAGGCCAAAGTCCTAATGGTACAAAGGCAGCAACCGTAGTTAATGTAGAAATGATGATAGGAAACGCAATTTCCCCAATGCCTTTTTTGGCAGCTTCAATCCGGCTCATGCCTTCCTCTTCCATTAACCTATAGACATTTTCAACTACCACGATACCATTGTCCACCAGCATGCCCAGTCCCATAATCAACCCAAAAAGCACCATGGTATTTAAGCTATAGCCAATAAGACTTAAAATCATTAAAGACATAAACATGGACATTGGTATGGCAAACCCAACGAAAAGGGCGTTTTTAAATCCTAAAAAGAACATTAAAACGGTAACTACCAAAATTACACCAAAGATGATATTGTTTACCAAATCATCCACCTGTCCTATTGTCTTTTCTGATTGGTCGTTAGTTATACTTACTTCAAGATCTGCAGGAAAAACATTGCTAACTGCGTCTTCAACAATGACTTGTATTTGTTCTGCAGCAGCCACCATGTTTTTACCTGCTCGTTTCTTCACATCTAGCATCACTACAGGCTTTCCAGATTTTCTGGCATAGGTTGTATTATCTTCTTCCTCAAAAGAAACAGTTGCCACATCCTTTAGATAGATGGCATTGCCATTTTCTGCTTTAACGACGAAGTTTTCCAATTCTGAAGGCTCATCAATTTCGCCGATAATCCTTATGGTTCTGCGTTGTCCGCTGGTTTTTAAATTTCCTGCGGATTGTGTCACATTCCCATTGCTGATAGCACCAAGAATATCACTAAACGTGACTTTGGCTGCCATCATTTTATAAATATCTACGGCAACTTCAACCTCTTTTTCCTGAGCACCTCTAATATCTGCTTTTTTAATTTCCTGTAAATCCTCAATTTCATCTTGAAGATATTCTGCAAAATCCTTTAATTTTTCAACGGGATAATCGCCGGAAATATTAATGTTGAGAATCGGCATTTCTTCAGAAAGACTCAATTCAAAAACATCTGGTTCTACTTTGGCACCATTGAAGGTTGGCCAATCTTCATTGGATGTTTCTGTATCAATTTCATCTTTTACCTTTTGTAAAGCTTGTTCTACGGTAATGTTTTCATCAAACTCTACAACCAACATCCCATAATCTTCTTGAGAGGTTGAAGTGGTTTCAACCACATTACTCACCGTTTTCAGTTTATCTTCTAAAGGGTCTATGATTAATTTCTCAATGTCCTCGGCCGTATTTCCAGGGTAAACCGTACTCACGTAGATTTTGGTTTCGTTTACCTCAGGGAAATTCTCTCTCGGCATACTAAAGAAGGCAGAAACACCTAAGTAGAAAAAGACAGCAATAAGCACAAACATTGTGGTTTTATTGTTTATTGCCCAAGACGAAAATCCAAATTCTTTTTCGGTATTTTTTTTAGTTTTTTTACTCATTACCTGCTTCTTTATATTTGATAACTTCTACGGATTGTCCATCTTTTACACTTCTTGCACCTTCTTTAATGATTTCGGCACCTTGTTCCAGATTGTTTGTGACTTCTATAATATCGCCTTGCGTTTTGCCTGTTCCAATAATGACACGTTTTGCCGTACCGGCATTTTCGGCATTTTTATTGGAAACTACATAGACATATTGCTCACCTTCAGCATTTTCTGAAATGACACTCTGCGGAATTAAAATCGCATTCTCACTAGTGTAATCGTTAATTTTTAAGCGTGCTGTAAGGTTGGGTTTGATGTCCTTGTCTTTATTAGGCACTTCAATCTCAGCTGTAAAGGTTCGATTGGCAGGATTAATAAAATCACTCACTTGTCGAATTTCTGTATCAATAGTTTTTCCTAATACAGGAAGTTCTACTTGTACTTTTTTACCTTTTACAACATTAGACACATAGCTTTCAGGTACTTCAACTTCAATATACATATCATCAAGGTTAACAATACGCATCAGTGGTGTTTGTCCTGCAGCTACCACGCTTCCCTGTTCCGTAATGACATCGTCGATAGTACCGGAAAAAGGAGCTTTCACTGTAGTTTTGGCTATTTGTTGTTGTAATTGATTAACAGCTTCCTGTTGCGACTCATAGGTTGATTTGGCCTGTAAAAATTGAATTTCACTCCCAATGTTTTGATCCCAAAGACGTTTTTGACGCTCATAAGTCGTTTTTGCTAAATCAGATTGAATTTTTAATTGAGCTATTTGCTGACTTAAACCACCATCATCAATTTTGGCAAGCACTTGCCCTTTTCTTACTTTTTGACCTTCTTTTACATAAACATGAGTTAAAATACCATTATACTCAGGTGTAATAGTTAATAGATTTTTTGTGGTCACATTTCCTTGAAGCTCTAAAACGTGTTCAAATTTTTCAGTTTTAGCTGTAAATGTGGTTATTAATGGTACGTGTTTGGTAGTATCTAAGGTTTTAATTTTCTCATCGAGCATTTTTATTTGCTCGTTCAGGGCTTCTTGTTCATTGACCAATTCGCCACGTTTTTTTCTTATGGTTTCTAAACTATTACTTTCTAACACATTCTCTGTGGAATTTTTCTGTCCGCCTCCACAAGAGGTCAAAAGTAAGGTGATAATAAATATTGAATATATGTTTTTCATGATTGGTTAGTTTAATGTTATGGTATTTAATGCCGTTTCTAAAGCTGCTTTTTTATTAATAACATCAAGCATCGCTTGAAGTAATTCTTGTTGTGCTGTGTATAATTGGGTTTGAGCTTGTCGCAACTCGAAACTAGAACCGATGCCTTCAAAAAATTTGGTTTGATTTTTTGTTTCAATGCGCTCAGCCAATGCTAAATTTTCTTTTTTGTTTTCATAATCCTCAATGGCGAATTGGTAATCGCTTTTGGCTGAAGCAATTTGAAGTTTGATGCGTTGTTCAGTTTCTGTTAATTCGGTTTGCGCTTTTTCAAGATTGATTTTTGCACGTTGGGTCGAAGCGCTTCGCATTCCTGAACTAAATATTGGGATATCGAGGCTTACACCAAATAATGATGAGCCAAACCAATCCTGACTTCTGTCAGCAAATGTAAACTCATCGCTAAAACCGGAATAGCCGCCGTTTATAAATGCATTAAGCGTTGGCAAGGCTTTACTTTTTTCCAGTTTAACCATTAACTCTTTCGCTTTGGTGTCGTTCTGGGCAATTAGGTAATCAATGGTGCTTTCTGGATTGTTTTCTACCTCCAGAATAGCTAATGAAATGTTATCGGCAGTCAAGGTTTCTAGATTGTCCGTTAGAACCAAATCATTGTAAACATCTAACCCCAAATTTATATTGAGCATTTGGTAGGCTAAGGTTTTTAAGCGCTCCACATTGTTCAGGTTGCTTTGCACTCCAGAAAGCGTGATTTGTAATTGCTCCACACTTTCTTCTTCGCCCAAACCGTTCTCATAAATTTTCAGTGTTTCGAACAGATTCTTTTCCAATACTTCAATATTCCTTTGAAAAATTTGGATGCTTTCTTCGGCTAACAAGACGTTACCGTAAGCTTCGATAACCGCTTTTCTTACTTCCCAATCCGTTTTAACTTTAGCATTTTTGGAGATTTCTAAAAACACTTTAGCAGATTGAAGGCCTACTAAATAAGAACCATCAAATATTTTTTGGTTTAAAGTGGCGAAAGCCGTCATATTTTGTTTGGTGCCAAAGACTACTTCTGTAAATTCACCAGGTTGTCCTCCAAAGAACTCTGCGGGAATTACTTGAACTTGCTGTTTTAAAAAGTTTTGATAATCTATACTTGCACTTATTTGAGGCAATCCACTTGCTGTAGTTTCCCATTTCTGTTGTTCTGCAGCATCTATATCGCGTGCTGCATTGATTGCAGTTCGGTTGTACTTTAGTGCATAATCTATAGCTTCTTGTAGTGACAAACTTGTGGGTGTTTCTTGCGAAAACCCTGTTTGAAAAACAATGAAACCTAGTATGAATACGAATGTTTTTTTCATTATTTAATTAAGGTTGGTATGTAATTGTGTTAGTGTTTCTAGTCCTTTTTTAGAGCAAATACCTCTTAAATGGTATTCTAAATAGTTGTTCATAAGCATTAGCATGGGAAATTTTTCGCGAGGAAAAATATCTTGGTCTTTTAAGGACACCATACTGTTAAAATAGAGACGTGCTACAAAATCAATTTCTATGGAATCCCTATAGAGTCCTTGGGCGACACCACGTTCTAAATTTTGAGTTACACAGCCTAGCATCTTTTCAAATTGCTTCGTTTTTAGCGTGGCATAAATCTTCGGATAATATTTTTGAAGCTGGTATTGAGGCGAGGATTTCTCGTCTTTTAGATTATGCATCACAAACTTTTTTATTTCATAAATTTCTTCAATCGGGTTTTTCTCTAATTCGCAAATCCCATCAATACCACAAGAGATATTGTCAAAAACATGCAAGGCAGTTGCTTCAACTAATTTGGTTTTATTCTGAAAATGCTGATAAATGGTTTTTTTGGAAATACCCATTTCATTAGCAATATCATCCATAGTTACGCTCTTAAAGCCTAGGTTTAAGAACAAATCTGTGGATTTTAATATAATTTTATCTTTCATTCTTCTCTTCCGTCTAAGGGGAATTTCTTTTTATCAAGGCGCAAATCTACAACAGGAAACTTTAAAAACCAAAAAAGTTTCCAAAGTTTTAATGTTTTTTTAACACCTTCCTTTTTAGCTTTCAGGATTTATTAAAACAATTAAATTATTTTTGTCCCATGCAACATATTGAACACTACCAAAAATCTTTTCTGAGCTATTTAGAAGGGTTTACTATAAATAAAGAACCCGAAAATCTATACCGTCCCATTAATTATATTCTGGAATTAGGTGGAAAACGCTTAAGACCGATTTTAACGTTGATGACGGCTGAGGTCTTTGGTGGACAAGCTGAAAAAGCCATGGACGCTGCTCTATCTATTGAGGTGTTCCATAATTTTTCGTTGGTACACGATGATATTATGGATGATGCTCCACTGCGCAGAGGTGCGGAAACCGTTCATGAAAAATGGAATTTGAATACAGGCATTCTTTCAGGCGATGCCATGTTGATTATGGCCTACCAACTGTTTGAGAATTATGAGGCTAAAACATTTCAGGATTTAGCAAAACTATTCAGTAAAACCGCTTTAGAGGTTTGTGAAGGTCAGCAGTATGATATTGATTTTGAAACACGTGATGATGTTACGATTTCTGAATATCTTAAAATGATTGAATATAAAACAGCAGTTCTGGTTGGTGCTGCCATTAAAATGGGTGCGATTGTCGCAAAGGCTTCGGATGAAGACCAAAATTCTATTTATGAATTCGGACGACTTTTAGGAATTGCTTTCCAATTACAAGACGATTATTTGGATGCTTTTGGAAATCCTGAAACTTTTGGAAAGCAAGTAGGTGGCGATATTATTGAAAACAAGAAAACGTATTTATATTTAAAGACTTTGGAATTAGGTTCTAATGAAGACCGCTTGAATTTAAGGACTTTTATGTCTAATTCAGAGCTTCCCAATGCCAATAAAGTAGAAAAGGTAAGGGAATTATTTACAAATTCTGGGGCTGCAGAAGCCACTCAAAATGCGGTAAAAGATTATACCAACAAAGCCTTTGAAGTATTAGAAGCTATAGATATACCTGATGATAAAAAACAATCCCTCAGATTATTTGGCGAGCAATTAATGAACAGACGTGTTTGATTTATGAGCTTACCATCAAATTTTAAAGATTTAATTGCTGAGGCAGAAGGCTTAAATCTATACAAAAAACTTATCATTCAATTGAATAAGGATTTGCTCTATGCAAACATCGATTTAGAACTTGACCACGAAACTTTGCCAACGAGTTTGAAATTGGTGCTTCATGAAACCGTTTTTCATCTCATTCAATCGAAATTTTCAGAGTATCTCAACCTACTTTATATCGTCGATGTTTCAGAACTTAAAATTAAAAAATTAGATGGTAACGATACCTTACAGCTTTCAGAGGAAGTGACCTTTTTAATTTTGCAGCGGGAATGGCAGAAGGTTTGGTATAAAAATAATATCCCTTCTTAGGACGTACCACTTAGAAGGCGTGGAACATCCTTTCTTTATTAAAACCAAAACCGCACAAAAGGCATCCAAGCTTCAGCATAAATACTTTTGTCTCTATCATACAATACGTCATATCTAATTCCAATCGTCACATTTCTACTCGTGTATCCCGCTCCTAAGAATAGCGCTGGATACCAATAATTGTCATCTACATTATTTACAAATCGTTCATCAAAATTCCGGCTAACGTTTAACTGTTCAAACTCCGCAGAGATCTGTAATTCTCGATACGGGTTTATTAAACCAAGAACACTTCCGCCTAAAACAGTAGATTTAAAAAAATCTTTTTGTGAACTATACGAAAAGTTGAGTCCAACTCCTGTAGCTACATAAGGATTGAATCTGTAAATGGCATTAGGAGAAATAGCGCCACTAAAAAAGCCATCTCCAAAGCTTAGGCCAAGTCCTCCACCGAATTGCACATTTTTCCAAAAAGTGTTCTTATCCGATTGATTTTGTGAAAATGATAAAGTGATAAAAAGGCAGATGAAAATCGTAGAAATAATACTTTTTTTGATGCGAATTGCGTTAGAATATGTCATATTGAAAATTGTTTTTTCTAATTGTTATAAATATAATAAATCCTGAACTATATTTACTAAATGTTGTATTTTTGCCCAAATTATGTTGAAACGACAACGTCTCAAAAATTATAATGGATAAATATTCCTTTCTCAACGCAGCACATACAGCATACTTTGCTGATTTATATGACCAATACCTCAAAAACCCAGATTCTGTAGAGCCAAGCTGGCGTGCCTTTTTTCAAGGTTACGATTTTGGATCAGAAAATTATGGTTTAGACGGTGAAATTGTTGAAGGTGTTTCTGCACAGATACCAGAACAGGTTCAAAAAGAATTTCAGGTTTTAAAACTTATTGATGGTTACAGAAGTAGAGGGCATTTGTTTACAAAAACAAATCCAGTTAGGGCACGACGTAAATATGCGCCGACTTTAGAAATCGAAAACTTCGGACTTTCAAAAAATGATTTGCAAACCGTTTTCTCGGCTGGTGAAGTTCTTGGGTTGGGTTCTTCAGCTACTTTGCAAAATATTATAGACCATTTAGAAAAAATATATTGCGAGTCTATTGGTATAGAGTACATGTACATTAGACAGCCGGAAGAAATTGATTGGATTCAAAATAAACTTAATGTTAATGACAATCATGCAAAGTTTACTGACGAGGGAAAGAAAAAAATCTTAAGAAAATTAAATGAAGCGGTTTCTTTCGAAAACTTTTTACATACTAAATATGTAGGTCAAAAACGATTTTCTCTTGAAGGAGGAGAGGCGTTGATTCCTGCCTTAGATGCTTTGATTGAAAATGCTGCAGAACATGGTGTGAAAGAATTTGTCATGGGAATGGCACATCGTGGTCGCCTTAGTACATTGACTAACATCTTTGGCAAGTCAGCAAAAGATATTTTTAGCGAATTTGATGGTAAGGATTATGAGCAAGAAGTATTTGATGGTGATGTAAAATACCATTTAGGTTGGACCAGCGATCGTGTAACTGACAATGGTAAAAAAATAAATATAAATATCGCTCCAAATCCTTCGCATTTAGAAACAGTTGGTGCCGTTGTAGAAGGTATTACAAGAGCGAAGCAAGACGATAAATATCCAGATAATCCATCGCAAGTATTGCCTATTGTTGTGCATGGCGATGCTGCTATTGCAGGCCAGGGAATAGTTTATGAAGTTGTACAAATGGCAAAATTGGAGGGTTATAAAACCAACGGAACCATTCATATCGTGGTGAATAACCAGATTGGCTTTACGACTAATTATCTAGATGCACGTTCTAGTACATATTGCACCGATGTTGGTAAAGTAACATTGTCTCCCGTTTTGCATGTAAATGCAGACGATGCCGAAGCCGTAGTGCATGCTACATTATTTGCATTGCATTTTAGAATGAAATTTAAGCGCGATGTATTCATTGATATGCTAGGCTATAGAAAATATGGGCATAATGAAGGGGATGAGCCTAAATTTACGCAACCGTTGTTGTACAAAGCTATTGCAAAACATAGTAACCCAAGGGATATATATGCAGAGCGCTTATTGAAAGAAGGCGTTATTGATAAAGGTTTTGTCTCTAAAATTGAAAAAGAATACAAGGATAAACTTGAAGAAAAACTTGAGGATTCACGTAAGGTAGAGAAAACGGAAATCACACCATTTATGCAAAATGAATGGGTAAACTTTAAGACGGCAGAAGAGGATAAAATGATGAAGCCTGTCGACACAACTTATCCTAAAGCTAAGCTGGAAAAAATCACAAAGGCCATTTCTAATCTTCCAGAGGACAAAAAATTTATAAGAAAGATTCAACGTTTAGTGGAGTCGAGGCAAACGATGTTTGATGAAGATAAATTGGATTGGGCCATGGCAGAGCATTTGGCTTATGGTTCAATTTTATTAGAAGGAAATGACGTTCGTATGTCTGGGCAAGATGTTGAAAGAGGTACCTTTTCGCATCGTCATGGCGTTGTTAAAGTTGAAGATAGTGAAGAAGAAATTGTACTTCATAATCATATAAGTGATAAACAAGGTCGATTTTTTATTTATAATTCTTTGCTGTCAGAATATGGTGTCGTGGGATTTGATTACGGTTATGCCATGGCAAGCCCAATAACATTGACCATTTGGGAAGCACAGTTTGGTGATTTCAGTAATGGTGCGCAAATCATGTTGGATCAATATATTTCTGCGGCGGAAGATAAATGGAAGCTTCAGAACGGATTGGTGATGTTGTTGCCTCATGGCTACGAAGGCCAAGGCGCAGAACACTCTTCGGCACGTATGGAACGTTATTTACAACTCTGTGCAAAAGACAATATGTTTGTTGCCGACTGTACGACGCCTGCCAACATGTTTCATTTATTGAGACGACAAATGAAAGCCGATTACAGAAAACCGCTAATTGTATTCACACCAAAGAGTTTGTTACGTCATCCAAAAGTGGTTTCAACGGTTGAAGAATTCGCAAATGGAAGTTTCCAAATGCTTATTGATGATGCTAATGCCAAGGTAGATAAAGTAAAAACTTTAGTCTTTTTGACCGGTAAGTTTTATTATGATTTATTGGAAGAACAAGAAAAATTAGGTAGAGACGATGTTGCTTTGGTAAGAATTGAACAATTGTTTCCATTACCAGCAGAAGATATTAGAGCGGTTATCAAAAAATATAAAAATGCAGACGATATTGTTTGGGCTCAGGAAGAACCAAGAAATATGGGAGCTTACAGTTACTTGTTACTAAATTTAGATGAAGCCAAACAGTTTAGAGCTGCTAGCAGAAGGCCGTATGGTGCTCCAGCAGCTGGTAGTTCGGTCCGTTCAAAAATGAGGCATCAACAAGTTATAGATTACGTTTTTGATAAAACCAAAAACAACCAGAGATAAAGAGAATTAACATAGCGCAAATTAGAGCTTAATAAAATAACAAAGCATGATTTTAGAAATGAAAGTGCCTTCGCCAGGCGAGTCAATTACTGAGGTAGAAATAGCAGAATGGTTAGTGCAAGATGGTGATTACGTAGAAAAAGACCAAGCCATTGCGGAAGTAGATAGTGATAAAGCAACTTTAGAGCTGCCTGCAGAAGCAAGTGGAACAATTACGTTGAAAGCAGAAGAAGGCGATGCTGTTGAAGTAGGCGCGGTTGTATGCTTAATTGATACCAGCGCTGCAAAACCAGAAGGAAAAGATGACGCTCCATCAACTTACGAAGGAGGAGATGAAGGCGGAAATTCAGAAAACGTCGCGGATAACTTAAAGAAAGAACAAGAGCAGGCGCCAAATACAGGTGAAAAAGCGCCTAATCCTGCTGAGAAAACCTATGCTTCAGGTGCTGCGAGTCCTGCTGCGAAAAAGATTCTTGCTGAGAAAGATATGGATGCCTCAACCATTAAGGGAACAGGTAAAGATGGCAGAATCACAAAAGATGATGCTGTAAAAGCGGTACCATCCATGGGAACTCCAACTGGTGGTAACAGAGGCAGTACAAGTAGTAAAATGTCCATGTTGCGTCGTAAAGTAGCTGAACGTTTAGTTGAAGCTAAGAATACGACAGCGATGTTAACCACTTTTAATGAGGTTAATATGACACCTATTTTTGAATTACGTAAGCAATACAAAGAAGATTTTAAAGCTAAGCATGGCGTAAGTCTTGGATTTATGAGTTTCTTTTCTTTAGCTGTTGTGCGTGCACTGAAAATGTATCCAGCTGTGAACTCAATGATAGACGGAAAGGAAATGCTGACTTACGATTTTGTTGATATTAGTATTGCAGTTTCTGGTCCAAAAGGATTAATGGTGCCAGTGATTAGAAATGCAGAAAACCTATCGTTTAGAGGTATTGAATCTGAAGTAAAACGTTTGGCCATTAGAGCCAGAGAAGGTCAGATTACTGTAGATGAAATGACAGGTGGTACGTTTACCATTACCAATGGAGGCGTATTTGGTAGTATGTTATCCACTCCAATCATTAATCCACCGCAAAGTGGTATTTTAGGAATGCATAATATTATTGAGCGACCGATAGCTGTAGATGGTAAGGTTGAAATCCACCCAATGATGTATGTGGCTTTGTCTTACGATCATAGAATTATTGACGGCAAAGAATCTGTTGGATTCTTAGTCGCTATAAAAGAAGCTTTAGAAAGTCCGGAAGAATTGTTGATGGATAATAATGTGATGAAGGCTTTAGAATTATAAGATTGACTTACTTTAAACAAAAAAGCGCAATTCCATTGGAGTTGCGCTTTTTTTTTCTCCTAACTAACAAGAGATGAACTAACTAATAACTAAAATTAACTAAAAAAATTAACAGCGATATTTGCCGATATTACGATTATAGAACTAACAATTAATAATGCGATGAATAGTCTATCGTTTTTTGATGAGGTTTCGTTTTTCATTGTTTCCATAGCGTTGATGTTTTTTAAAAAGCTCTGAACTATAAGTCAATTCAGAGCTTTAAAGAATTGATTTTTAGGCCTTAATTAATGGCTGGTGTAAATTTCGTAATTAATGTAATGCCATACTATACGTAACTTTACGTATTTTTTGAGTTTTTTGACCTTATTTCATAAAAAAAGTCTCGGACAAGTGTCCGAGACTTAAATAATCCCCTAAGAACTAACTAATAGCTCGTTATTAACCCTTAATTAATAACAATGATTAATTGATAACAATTATATCACTGGTGTAAAGGTCTACATTAAAATAATATGATACTATACGTAACTTTACGTATTTTTTGATTTTTTTGGTTAAGAGTTTATGAATTCTGAATTTTCCTTGGCCCAAATAAGGAGACTGTTTTGTTTACTTTCTAATTTTAACTTCTTTATAATATTACTTTTGTGCTTCTCTACGGTTCTGGTAGATATGGAAAGTACCTCTGCTATTTCAACACCTGTTTTGTTATTTGAGATTAACTTTACAATGTTTTTTTCGTGACTCGTTAATTTGTCAAAATGTTCTGGAAGCTCTTGTAGCTCAATAAATTTTAATAAATCTGGACTAAAATAAGCCTTATTAGCTTGGACAGAGGCTATACAATTTTCAATTTCTTCTAATGCGAATTCTTTTAAGATATAACCATAAACACCTAAAGCTTTGGCTTCATTATATGTTTTTTCGTCTTTTTCGAACGTTATCAATACAATTTTAGTTGAAATCTTAGCTGCTTTACATTTGGAAGCAATTTGTAGTCCAGATAAAAAAGGCATTTTTATATCTAAAATTGCAATATCTGGTGTGTGTGCTTTTATTAAAGCTAAAGCTTCTTTTCCGTTTTTGGCACTCGCTAAAATATTAAAATCCTTTTCTATTAAAAAATCTTGCAGACCTTTGAGCACAAGGGGATGGTCGTCTGCGATGATGATGGTTGGGTTCATTTTAACTATGAATTCAAGGGATAATTGAGCTTTAAAGATAAGAATAATCTTTAGCTTACTTTAATAAGGTTATAGTTTTAAATACAGGTATTTTTTCTCGTAATCAATGATAGCTTTGCCTTTTTTTAAGACATCCGCGCCTATAATACCATCAACTGGTTCTGCATTATGGTTTATTAAGCCATTATTGACATGAGAAAGGTTGAACAATATTAAAGGCACACGGTTTTTCTTCCATTTTCCGACTTTAATAGCATTGGAATTAGAAATTTGAGTCAGCATATCAGACGCACCAGCACCAACAGCTTTAATTTCAGAATCTTTTACCTTAAGGTTGAAACGCTCAATGGCTTCAAAACCCACACAACTATTTGAAGCGCCTGTATCTAGAATGAAACGGCCTTTAATACTATTAATTGAGGCTTTGATTTCAAAATGATTGGTTTTGGTAAATTTCAATTTCACTTTAGAATACCCTTTAGCTTCGAGGAAGTCTTTTAATGTGTCCATGTTTGCAATTTGTACAAAGATAAGAATTGGTATCATACCTTAATACCCTTACTTTTGCAAAATGATAATTACTGATACACACACGCACTTATATAGTGAAGCCTTTGACGAAGACAGAGCAGAAATGATACAACGTGCCATTGAAACTGATGTGACGCGTTTTTTTATTCCTGCAATAGATTCCACTTATACAGCATCAATGCTTCAACTTGAAAAAGAATTTCCGGAGTATGTATTTTTAATGGCGGGTTTACATCCAACTTCAGTCAAAGAAAATTATAAAGATGAGTTAGCGCATGTTGAAGGGCAATTAGCAAAAAGAAAATTTTATGCCATTGGCGAAATTGGTATCGATCTATATTGGGATAAATCCACTTTAGATATCCAGATTGAAGCTTTCAGGCATCAAATCAAACTAGCAAAACAGTACAAATTACCTATAGTGATTCATTGTAGGGAAGCTTTTGATGAAATATTTAAAGTTTTAGAAGAAGAACAATCCGATGATTTATTCGGTATTTTTCACTGCTTTACAGGAACGCTTGAACAAGCACAACAGGCGATTTCATACCAAATGAAATTGGGTATAGGAGGCGTGGTGACGTTTAAAAATGGTAAAATAGACCAATTTATGAATCAAATAGATCTGAAACATATCGTTTTGGAGACCGATTCGCCCTATTTAGCACCAAAACCATACCGAGGAAAACGAAATGAAAGTTCTTATATATATAAGGTGTTGGAAAAATTATCGGAGCTTTATGTTAAAAGCCCAGAGGAAATCGCTAGTATTACTACAGAAAATTCTAAAGCTATATTCGGAATTTAAATGACAAAACAACCGCACATCCTATTAATATATACAGGTGGCACCATTGGCATGATAAAAAATGCCAATACAGGTGCTTTAAAAGCATTCGATTTTACAAGTTTGTTGGATAAAATTCCAGAACTGCGATTATTGGCCTGTACTATTGAAACGATTTCTTTTGAAGAACCGATAGATTCTTCAAATATGAATCCTAAATATTGGGCAGATATTGCAACGATAATTAGTGATAATTATTCAAAATTTGATGGTTTTGTAGTATTGCATGGTAGTGATACCATGAGTTATACGGCTTCAGCGCTCAGTTTTATGTTAGAAAATCTCGCAAAACCTGTTATTTTAACGGGTTCACAATTACCAATTGGAGATTTAAGAACCGATGCTAAGGAAAACTTAATTACTTCAATTCAAATGGCATCTTTACAGATAAAAGGGGTGCCAGTAATAAGAGAGGTAGGTTTGTATTTTGAATACAAATTATATAGAGGGAATAGAACCACAAAGTTAAATGCTGACCATTTTGAGGCATTTGAATCGTATAATTATCCGCATTTAGCGGAATCTGGTGTGCATTTGAAAGTTAATTCAGAATATTTATGGAAGCCAAAACCTAATACAGAATTAATTATTCGCACCGCCATGGATGCTGATATTGGTGTGCTAAAACTATTTCCAGGCATATCCAGACCGATTTGTGAAGCCATTCTAACAAGTAAATTAATAAAAGGACTAATCATAGAAACCTATGGTTCTGGAAATGCAACAACAGAATCTTGGTTTATAGAATTATTAAGAAACGCCATAAAGAATGGTCTGCATATTATAAACGTCACACAATGTGTTGGCGGAAGTGTAAACATGGGACAATACGAAACCAGTTCGCAACTCAAATCTATAGGAGTCATTTCGGGTAAAGATATGACAACGGAAGCAGCAATTGCAAAACTAATGTATTTGTTGGGAGAAAAAATAGACTCAAAAGAATTTCAACATTACTTTGAAACCTCCTTAAGGGGAGAATTGTCTTAAAAATAACATTTTAAATTTTAGTGTTCGAAGATTTTTTTGTTATTTGGCATCATGTAATTTTTAATTAAATTTAGAGAGAGGTGGCCGAGTGGTCGAAGGCGCACGCCTGGAAAGTGTGTATACTCCAAAAGGGTATCGAGGGTTCGAATCCCTTCCTCTCTGCTTATAATTTATGTGATTGTTACATATTTTTTTTTATCTTTAACACTTTAACTAATAAAATTAAGATTCAGAACAATGAAAAGATTATTTTCTATCCTTGCCATAACATGTTTAATGGCTATCGGAACTGTTAACGCAAATGCAACGACATTAGCTACAACAACAGCAACTGTAACGAGTGTAACTCAAGACGTCACTGAAACTCCTGACGAAGATTTGAGTTTTCACCAAGAATTAAAAAAGCGTTTTATTGAAGGTGGTCCAGGCTTTATGGGTATTGTACTACTATGTTTAATTCTTGGACTAGCCATTGCTATAGAGAGAATTATCTTTTTAAACCTTTCAACAACTAATACTAAAAAATTAACCCAAAATGTGGAAGATGCACTGAATTCTGGTGGTATTGAAGCTGCAAAGGAAGTTTGTAGAAATACAAAAGGACCTGTTGCTTCAATATTCTATCAAGGTTTAGACCGAGCCGACGAAGATATTGATGCGGCTGAAAAAGCGGTTGTGGCTTATGGTGGTGTACAAATGGGACAACTAGAAAAGAATGTATCTTGGATTTCATTATTTATCGCTTTGGCACCAATGCTTGGTTTCATGGGTACGGTAATTGGTATGATTCAAGCCTTTGATAAGATTGAGGCTGCTGGTGATATGCAACCATCTTTAGTTGCTGGTGGTATTAAAGTAGCACTTTTAACAACAGTATTTGGTCTTATTGTAGCTATTATACTTCAAATATTTTATAATTACATCATTGCTAAAATTGATAGTATTGTAAATGACATGGAAGATGCTTCTATCACATTGATGGATTTATTAGTAAGACACAAAAAATAAAAAACAATTATGCACAAAATATTTAAAATTATTGCAGCTGTTCTTAGCTTGTTTGGTATCATTTCTCTTGTGAGAATTATTGCTGCCGGTGACGAAGCTATGGAAACAGGTGAGAAAGCAGGTTTATTTGAGCCTATGGCTTGGACGGCCTATATTATATTAGGATTGGTTGTGCTATTTGTACTGGTTTTTGTTTTGCAAAACCTTTTTACAAATACCGCTTCTCTTAAAAGTACCTTAATAGGTGTTGGTGCGTTTGCAGCAGTATTGATTATTGCTTATGTAGTCTCTGGTGGAGATACAATGGCTTATAAAAATGGAGATGAAATGGCTACAACTAGCGAATCCCATTTGGTAGGCGCTGGTCTAATTGCGTTTTATGTATTATTAGCAATTGCCGCAATAACCATGATTTTTTCAGGAGCTAAAAAAGTAATCAATAAATAATATAATATGGCAAAAAGAGCAGCACCCGAAGTAAATGCAGGATCAATGGCTGACATTGCCTTCTTACTACTTATCTTTTTTCTAGTAACAACAACTATAGAAAAAGACAAAGGATTGTTAAGAAGTTTGCCACCTATTGATGACACGGAATACGAACCACCTATAATTAAACAAAAGAATTTATTTACGGTTTTAATTAACCGAAATAACCAATTGTTAGTGGAAGATGAAGAAATGCCTTTAGAAGATTTAAGGCAAGCAGCTATTGACTTTTTAGACAATGGAGGTGGTACCAATCCAGCAGGTGAATCCTGTGATTATTGTAAAGGAGAGAGAGATGAATCTTCATCAGATCATCCTGATAAGGCGATTATCTCTATGAAACATGATAGGGAAACGACTTATGAGAAGTATATGGATGTACAGAACGAGCTCGTAGCAGCTTATAATTTTTTAAGAGAACGAGAAGCATCACGATTGTATAAACAATATTATCCAGATGCTGAGAATGTATATTCTGCAATGTTGGAAGAGAAAGAAAAGAATCAGTTTAGTAAAGATGAAACACTTAATGAGCGTATTGAAACCATTAAGAATCTGTTCCCGATGAAATTATCTGAAGCAGAACCTGATAAAACTTAAAAGAAACAAATATGTCTAAATTTAGAAAAAAGGAAAAAGGTGAATTACCAGCGATTTCAACCGCTTCACTTCCAGATATTGTATTTATGTTGCTTTTCTTTTTTATGGTGGCAACAGTAATGAGAGACAGTTCTTTGATGATTGAAAATCAATTACCAAGCGCAGACCAAGTTGAAAAACTTAAAAAAGATAGAACTATTTTTATTTATGCAGGTAAACCTAGTAGTCAATATAAACAATTTGGTGTTGAGCCAAGAATTCAGTACAATGATGCATTCATTACTGTAGAGGATGTTCAGCCATCAATTTATCAAGGTATAAGTGAAATGAATGAGGAGCTTCAAAGTAAAGTTGTTGTAGGCCTTAAAGTAGATAAAAATACCAATGCGGGTTTAGTCTCAGATATTAAGCAAGAATTACGTAAGGCCAATGCACTAAAAGTAATGTATATCGCTAATACAAAAACTGAAGAATAAAAATTATTGTTCTTAATTTTATATATAAAACGTCTTGAGGAATCAAGACGTTTTTTTATATAGTGTGATTTAAACTTTTTGTAGTTTTATCAATATTAAATGAACTTGGTGAAAAATTTATCATTCAAGAAAATGGACCAAAACGAATCACGTGTAAAAGTTAAGAACAATAAATAGCAACACATGAAAGGATATGTTTTTATTTTACTGGCATTAATAGGGATGTTTGGGTTTTCACAAAACGATAAAGCCGAGAAGACAGAACTTTATAAAAACTATAGAGAAGATCAATTCTATGCGTCTGTAACCTATAATTTACTTAATGAAAAACCAAGTGCTGTATCTCAAAGTGGTTTTTCATCTGGCTTTCATTTAGGTTTTATTAGAGATATGCCTATAAACCAACGCCGCAATGTAGCTATAGGTTTGGGTTTGGGAATCTCTGCCAATACCTATAATCAAAAGAGTCTATTAATTCAGGAAGCTAATAATGACATTGTATTTAACATTATAGATGAAGATGATTACAACGTTTCTAAAAACAAATTTAATACCTATTTAATAGAGGTGCCTTTGGAAATTAGATGGAGAACTTCTACACCAACAGAGTATGATTTTTGGCGAATTTATACCGGATTTAAGGTCGGTTATGTATTTTATAACGTCACGAAGTTCGAAAGCGAGGTAGGAAATGTAAAACTGTCTAATAACGATAGTTTTAATAAGCTTCAATATGGCTTAACGTTGTCTGCAGGTTATGGCACTTGGAATTTTCATGTGTATTATGGCTTAAACCCTATTTTTGAGTCTAACTCTAAACTTAATGATGAATCCATAAACATGAAAGCCCTTAAAATAGGACTTATGTTTTATATTTTATAACCAATAATTCAGTAGTAATATCTGAGGACCCATTCCTGTAAAGATACCAATAAACAACTCTTGATTGGTATGAGCTTTCAAATGTAAACGGGAAGTGGCAATAGCACCGAGAATTATCATCATAAGGGCAATAGTACCATTTATATTTATTTGATAATGTATCCCAATAGCGATGGCGAACATAAAGAAACCTGAAGCTGCAATCATATGGATGCTGGCTTTTATTTTAAATATGGCCAGAATAAAGCAGGTTAGTGTTGAGCAAAGAATCCCTAAAAAGAAATAGTACAATTCAATAATTTCACTTGGTGTTAGCACCCGAATTAGAATCAATAAAATAATGACACTATTGATAAATAGCGGAATCAAACGTTCTTTGGTACTCTTTAAATATATGGAATTAACTTTATTAACGGTTTTTAGTAAAAAGAAGAGTAGGATTGGTAAAATTATGGTTAGAATAACTATTGAAAAGATTTTGGCTTTCATCACAGGTTCTGGTATAAACCGTGGTGTCTTGGAAAAGTAAAAAAGCACACCTAATAAAGGCATTATTAAAGGGTGGAATACAAACGATATGCCTTTTAAAATAAAATTTTTCATTAAGGCTTCTTAAAGTTCCTTTCTCAAACGTGCCACAGGAATATCTAATTGTTCCCTATATTTTGCCACCGTCCGTCTTGCAATAGGGTAACCTTTTTCTTTCAGGATTTTAGAAAGTGCTTCGTCCGTCATCGGTTTCTTTTTGCTCTCTTCTTCAATAACCGTTTCAAGGATTTTTTTAATTTCCCTAGTTGAAACTTCCTCACCTTGATCGTTGGTCATGGATTCTGAAAAGAATTCCTTAATCAACTTTGTGCCATAAGGCGTATCCACATATTTACTGTTTGCTACCCTAGAAACGGTTGAAACATCCATTTCAATTTCGTCTGCGATATCCTTTAAGATCATAGGGCGCAAATTTCGCTCATCACCAGTGAGGAAATATTCTTTCTGGTAATGCATAATAGAACTCATGGTTACAAATAACGTCTGCTGACGTTGTCTTACGGCTTCAATAAACCACTTTGCTGCATCTAACTTTTGCTTAATGAACATTACCGCATCTTTCTGGGCTTTAGACTTCTCTTTCGTCGCTTTGTAGCCTTTAAGCATGTTATTGTATTCTCGTGATACGTGAAGCTCTGGTGCATTTCTACCATTCAAGGTTAACTCGAGTTCGCCATCCACAATCTTTATGGCAAAATCGGGTACAATATGTTCTACAATTTTATTGTTTCCAGCATATGATCCACCAGGTTTTGGGTTCAAACGTTCAATCTCTTCAATGGCATCTTTTAATTGTTCTTCGTCAATATTGAATTTCTGCATTAATTTCTTATAATGCTTTTTTGTGAATTGCTCAAAACCTTTGTCAATAATCGTAGTTGCCAATTCAACATCTGGATGCTGTTCTTTGCGATGCAATTGAATACTTAAGCACTCTTGAAGATTACGTGCTCCAACACCAGCAGGATCCAATTGGTGTACAATTTGCAATACCTTTTCAACCTCTTCTTCCGTGGTATACACATTCTGCGTAAAGGCTAAATCATCAGTAATATCAGATAATGAACGACGTATATAACCACTTTCGTCAACACTACCGACTAAGAAATAAGCAATTTCTTCGTCCTGATCAGACAAACGAAATGTATTCAGTTGATTTGTTAAATGTTGCGTAAAGGAAGTTCCTGCCGCATAAGGCACGGATTTATCCTCGTCATCCGCACTATAATTATTCGCTTGAGTCCGATATTCCGGAATTTCGTCGTCGCTCAGATATTCATCAATATTGATATCATCGGCTTCAATGGTTTCATTCTCGTCATAATTCTCTTCAGAATTATCAAATTCATCAAAATTGTCTTCAGAGGCTTCCGATTCTTTTCCAGTATCCAAAGCAGGATTTTCTTCCAACTCTTGCTTCAAACGTTGTTCAAAAGCTTGTGTAGGCAACTGAATCAACTTCATGAGTTGAATCTGCTGTGGGGAAAGCTTTTGTGAGAGCTTAAATTGTAAAAACTGCTTTAAGGACATAATATGTTATTCTCTTAGACTATAAAAGTAATGAAACTATTTGAGTATTTATTATCGGAATGTCATGCTGTGCGCAGTCAAAGCTTTTTTTTGTTCTATTAATTTCTGTAAGGACTTCGAATGAGCTCATTCTGACATTGGCATTTATTTTTCCGTACTATTTTTCCCCTTTGCTGAAATCAAAGATTCAACAATACATTAATTTTTAAATTTTTTTATGAGTTATTAAAAGGCGATTAAAACTCTGCATTCTGTGGCGTTCTAGGGTAAGGAATCACATCTCTAATATTTCCCATGCCTGTCGCGAACATAACCAAACGTTCAAAACCCAATCCAAATCCTGAATGAACTGCGGTACCATATTTTCGTAAATCTAAATACCACCATAATTCCTTCTCATCGATATCCAAGGCTTTCATTTTCTCCTTTAAAACGTCTAAACGTTCTTCACGTTGAGATCCTCCTACCATTTCGCCAATGCCTGGGAATAAAATATCCATAGCTCTAACGGTTTCTCTTCCTTCGTGGTCTGGTTCATTTAAGCGCATGTAAAACGCCTTAATATTTGCAGGATAGTCAAACAATATTACCGGACATTTAAAGTGTTTTTCCACTAAGAAACGTTCGTGCTCAGATTGCAAATCCGCTCCCCATTCTTCAATGATATAGTTGAATTTTTTCTTTTTGTTTGGTTTAGAATTCCTTAAAATATCTATGGCTTCCGTATAGCTAACGCGTTTAAAGTTATTATCAACTACAAATTTAATTTTTTCAATTAAGCTCATAGTACTGCGCTCGGCTTGTGGTTTTGTTTTTTCTTCTTGTAATAAACGATTATCTAAAAATTCGAGATCTTCCTTATTATTTTCGAGAACATAGCCTAAAACCGATTTCATAAAGTCTTCTGCCAAATCCATATTCCCATCCAAATCCATAAATGCAACCTCGGGTTCAATCATCCAGAATTCGGCTAAGTGACGTGTGGTGTTTGAATTTTCAGCCCTAAAAGTCGGTCCAAATGTATAAACTTTGCCTAAAGACATCGCATAAGTTTCCGCTTCTAATTGACCAGAAACCGTTAAATTAGTTTCTTTTCCAAAAAAATCTTCTTTGTAATTTACAGAGCCATCTTCATTTAATGGTGGGTTTTTAGCATCTAAATTTGAAACCTTAAACATTTCGCCAGCACCTTCAGCATCACTTCCTGTTATAATTGGTGTGTGCATGTAGTTGAATCCATTCTCGTTAAAATATTTATGAACGGCAAAAGATAATGAGGAACGTAAACGCATCACAGCGCTAAAAGTGCTAGTTCTGGTGCGTAAATGCGCATTTTCCCTTAAGAATTCAAAAGAGTGCTTTTTAGGTTGAATAGGATACGTTTCAGGATCAGAATCGCCTAAAACTTCCAAAGTTTTTACAACAATTTCTACGGATTGGCCTTTGCCTTGGCTTTCTACCAATTCACCTATAACATGAATCGCAGCACCAGTGGTAACCCGTTTTAATAAGGCTTCGTCAAAATTTTCAAAATCGACAACACATTGCATATTATTTATGGTAGAACCATCATTTAAGGCAATAAATCGGTTCGCTCTAAAAGTTCTTACCCAACCTTTTACGGAAACATCTTGCAAGGTTTCATTTTGCGATAGTAATTGGGCTACAGTTTTTGAATTCATTTTTTAAATAATTTTGAATGCTATTTGGTTTTTAAATTTTTTGTTCTGAATCGTCCTCATCTTCATCTTCCGAAGGAATAATTTTTATTGAAGGCTCTCGCAATACTTCCTTGTTTGCAATATTTCGCTCCAAAGATAATAAGAGCGAAGGTAATAACAGTAGGTTGGAAAGCATAGCAAATAATAAGGTCATAGACACCAATGCGCCTAAGGCAACTGTACCACCAAAGCTTGAAATGGTAAATACTGAAAATCCGAAGAATAACACAATTGACGTATAAATCATACTTACTCCGGTTTCTCTTAATGCCGCGTAAACGGATTTTTTAATCTTCCAATGGTTGGCTTGCAATTCTTGTCTGTATTTTGCCAAAAAGTGAATGGTGTCATCTACCGAAATACCAAAAGCAATACTAAATACCAGAATGGTTGATGGTTTTATGGGTACACCAACATATCCCATTAACCCAGCCGTTACAACTAGTGGCAACAGATTTGGAATTAACGATACGATAATCATTTTGAAAGATCGGAAAAGATATGCCATAAATAAAGCAATAAGAAAAATAGCGAGCGTCAATGATATGGCTAAATTTTTAACCAGATATTTTGTTCCTTTTTGAAAAACCAAAGCTTTACCTGTCATGATAACGTCATAACGCTCATTAGGAAATACCTTATTTATTTTGGTTTGAAGGTCTTCTTGGATGCGCTCCATTTTATCAGTACCAACATCTTTCATAAAGGTTGTAATCCGTGCATATTGTCCTGTGCTATCTACAAAACTACTGAGCAAATCAACATCTGAGGTTGAGTTTTTTGCGTAAGAAAGTATAAAACTATTTTCCTGACTCGTTGGTAATTGATAGTATTTAGGATTTCCGTTGTAATAGGCTTGCTTACTGTACTTTACTAAACTAACCACAGAAATGGGTCGTGATAATTCTGGAATATCCTGAATCAGTTCTTCCAATTGTTCCATACGTTTTAGGGTCGCCAATTTCATAACTCCTTTTTTACGTTTGGTATCTATCATAATTTCCAATGGCATTATACCATCAAATTCAGATTCAAAAAATCGAATATCCCTAAAAAATTCTGTGTCTTGAGGCATATCTTCAATAAGACTGCCAGAAATTTTAATTTGATAAATTCCAATTATACTTCCAATAATTAACAGAAGAGCAGTCGCATAAATAGTAATTCTTCGGTGTCTTACCATGTTTTCCATCCAATTGACAAAAGCACCGATCCAGCGTTTGTTTAAATGTTCTAAGTGACGTTCTTTAGGATAAGGTAGAAAGGTGTAAAGGATAGGAATGATAAGTAAACACAATAAAAAGATGGCTACGATGCTCAGTGAAGCGACGACACCAAACTCCTTTAGTAATTTACTTTCGGTAAGAATAAAGGTAGCAAAACCTGAAGCCGTGGTTATGTTGGTCATTAATGTCGCGTTACCAACTTTGGTAATCACACGTTGCAAAGACCTTACCTTGTTGCCATGTGATTTTACTTCGTGCTGGTATTTATTGATTAGGAAAATACAGTTCGGAATCCCAATAACGATAATCAATGGTGGAATTAATGCCGTGAGAACCGTAATTTCATAACCTAAAAGTCCTATGATTCCGAAAGTCCACATTACGCCAAAGCACACCACAATAAGCGAAATGAATGTCGCTCTAAAGGATCTAAAGAACAGGAAAAAGATCAATGAGGTTACAAAAAGTGCTGCACCAATAAAAATAGGGATTTCATCTACAATACTTTTCGCATTTAATGTTCGAATGTAAGGCATTCCGGAAAGTCTGACGTCCAGACCTGTTTCGGCTTCAAAGCGTTCAACTTTCGGTAAAAAATCATCGATGATAAAATCCTTTCTAGCTGAGGTATTAACGATGTCCTTCTGCATGTAAATAGCCGTACGAATCGTTTTCGTTTCTGCATTGAACAAGAAATTATCGTAAAATGGATATTGTTTAAACAGTTCTTCTTGAAGCTGGTCAATTTCTTCGATACTATGGATGGAATCCTTTATAAAGGGTTCTAAATCGAATTGTTCCTTGTCCGTGTTCTTAACTAATTTTTGAAGATCTTTTATGGATAAAACGGATTCAACTTCATCGTAATTCTTAAAAGAATCAGCGAGTTTGTTCCAGGCATTGAGTTCTTTTACAGAAAACAAACTCGAATCCTTTACACCTAAAACAATCAAATTACCCTCTTCCCCGAAAACTTCTAAAAAATCCTTGTATATAAGGTTGACCTCGTGATCGTCAGGTAAAAGATTAGCTTCCGTAAACGTAAAGCGCATGTGCTTCCATTGCATACTGAAAAACACAGTGGTCAGGACAATAGCAATGAGTATAAAAATCTTATTACGAAGAATAAGGCTTGCTATAGTTTCCCAAAACCCTTTAGTTGAAAGTTTAAACATGTACCAATTTAATTGGTCGCAAAGGTAGAAAAAAGCTGTGGATTTGTTCGGGAAATATTGGGATTATAACGAAATATTAAACGTAAACTTAAATGCAATATTATCTTCAAAATTAGGTAAATGATATCCACCATAGCGATAGGCAAAACTAAGTCCGAAACCGAAGAGCAGCTTATTAATTTCAAAGCCAGATTCTGAGTAAACATGTTTGAGCGTCCCGAAGTCCACACCTTGATGCCTGTCTCTACTGTTCATATCTCCAACGGCGTAGCGCGATATTAAAACGAGTTGCGGTTTAAAGCGTTCTGCAATTTTAAAAGGAGGAAAGGCATGTTTTAATTGTAGCGTTGAAAACTTATCACTGAAAAACTCATTAAAATACATGGTTTCAAAACTGTTTAATCCTGCCACCGAAAAACGCTGTAGAATAGTTTCCTTGGTGATATTGTTTGGGTAGGCGTGATACAGGTGTGTTAGAGGTGTATCTCCACCTGCAATTCCTGCCACTAAGGTAATCCTAGTTGTGGCGTCGTTTTTATATTTGAATTCTTGTATAGTTCTAAAATCGATCTTTGAAAACGTAAAGTCACTACCAAAAATAGATTTAAAACCTTGGGTTAGTTGAAGCGTGAATTTTGGATAACCGTTTTTAATGACTTTTACATACTCATCTTCAATAGCGAATTTACTAAACGGGCTCCATTGTAAGCTGATTTTTGCGGTACTTAGATCGAAGGTGTTATAAGCTCTATTGTCTAATGTATAAGTATAGTTATAGGTTGGGTTAATTTTTGAAAGCGCAAATTGTGTTTCTGAAAGTAGGTGGTTAGAAACGGTATGCTGCAATGAAATAGACTTTGTAATGTGTCTATGAAATAAATCAATATTTAATAAGCGTGGTTCAAAAAATGTAAAAAAGCGTGTATCTGTCAAAAACTTTGAACTTCCCGTTTCCTGCAGATCATCAGTGTAGGAGACATTTATCCATGTGTTTGTTGCCTCATGAACTCTAAAGCCACCACCAATTTTATATTTTAAACGATTATCCTTAAAACCATAAACCAAGTAGCCGTCTATTCTGTAATGTTTGGAAAACCGATCATTTGTTATACCGCCTAACCCCGTTCTAAGACCTTCGTATTGGTTGAATTTAATAAGGTAGCGTAAATCTAAGTTGAAGTAATTAAAAGGAAGATAACCGTTCCCGATATCTTTTAATAATTCGGTTTTCTTAATGGAATCTTGAGCGGCCCTTATCGAATCTTTTTCTTGTATATCGCGTTGCTGTGAATGACTGGATGCTGCAATCAGCAAAATAAAAATAAAAAGCAGGCGCTTTAACATGTATGATTTTGAATTATAATTGAAAAAAATATCCCAAGTAAATTGGGATATTTTGTATTTTGGTATTGAGATTATACGGTCATAATCTCTTTCTCCTTTACCTCTAGGATCTCATCAATTTTCTTAACGTAGGTATCGGTTAAAGTTTGCACATCAATCTCAGCATTTTTCTGTAAATCTTCGGAAACATCAGCATTTTTTATGTCATTCATAGCTTCTTTCCTCGCATTTCTAATACCGACTTTGGCATCTTCTGTTTCTGACTTAGCTTGTTTGGCTAAATTTTTACGACGTTCTTCGGTTAATGGAGGCACATTGATAATAATCATGTCACCATTGTTCATAGGATTAAAGCCTAAATTGGCCAACATAATCCCACGTTCAATTTCCTGTAACATGGATTTTTCCCAAGGTTGAACGGAAATGGTTCTACCATCTGGTGTATTGACATTTGCCACTTGGCTCAGAGGTGTTTGCGAACCATAATAATCTACCATAACGCTGCCTAACATTGCAGGACTCGCTTTGCCTGCTCTAATATTAACGAGCTGTTTTTCTAAATGCTTCATCGCAGCATCCATAGATTCTTTTGCTGAGTCTATTATAAATTTAATGTCTTCGTCCATAATGTTAAAATTTTAATTTACGATTATCAAAATTTAAGCCAAAACCTTTTAGTTGACTTTTGTGCCTATATTTTCTCCGGTGACTACTTTTAGTAAGTTTCCTTTTTTGTTCATGTCAAAAACAATAATTGGTAAGTTATTTTCTTGGCTTAAAGTAAATGCAGTGGTGTCCATCACTTTGAGTCCTTTACTTAGGACATCTTTAAACGAGATATTTTCAAATTTTACTGCATTTAAATCCTTTTCAGGATCAGCGGTATATATACCATCAACACGCGTACCTTTTAAAATGACATCTGCTTCAATTTCAATAGCACGTAAAACGGCTGCTGAGTCTGTAGTAAAATACGGATTTCCTGTGCCACCTCCAAAAATAACAACACGTCCTTTGTTAAGATGGCTCATCGCTTTTCTCCTAATGAAAGGTTCTGCTACTTCATTGATTTTAATGGCAGTTTGTAAGCGCGTTTTTACATCAGCATCTTCCAGTGCATTTTGTAATGCCAAACCGTTGATCACGGTCGCTAACATACCCATATGGTCACCTTGCACACGGTCCATACCGTTCATGGCGCCAGCAACACCTCTAAAAATATTTCCACCACCAATTACTATGGCAACTTCTACACCTAAGTCCGTTATTTCTTTAATGTCTTTAGCGTATTCGGATAAACGCTCAGGATCAATCCCATATTGTCGATTACCCATTAAGGCTTCTCCAGATAATTTTAGTAGAATTCTTTTGTATTTCATTAGATGGTTGCTATTTCTATAGTATAGTCTAATGTAATTCGCCAAGTAACATATATCCGAAAAGAATATAGCAATATGGCTTATTTCATTAGATCGATTAAAAGTTGAGCAAAGCTACGTAATTATTAGCTTCTGTAAAAGTGAAAAAAACGCAAAAAAAATGCCTCTCGATTCCGAATCGTCGGAAGAGAAGCACTTTTTATAATTATATTTTTAGATACTATTGATTATCCAACAGTAGCACGTTTAAAACCAGTAACTGAAACGTCACCATAAGTTTTAACGTAGTCAGCAACGGTTTGCTTGTCATCTTTAATAAACTTTTGATCCAATAATGCTTTTTCTTGGTCTAAAGTGGTGTTATCAGAAATGAAACGCTCCATTTTACCTGGTAAGATTCTATCCCAAATTTGCTCTGGTTTCCCTTCAGCTTTTAACTCTGCTTTTGCAGCTTCTTCAGCTTCAGCAATAACTTCTGGAGTTAATTGTGCCATAGAAATATAACTCGGTACATTTTTCAAGGTCTTACCTAAACGTCCTAATTCAATATTATCTTTTTCAATGACTGCGATACGCGCTTCAGTTTCTGATGCGATGTATGCTGCGTCAAAATCTTTGTAAGACAATGTCGTTGCTCCCATTGAAGCCACTTGCATAGCTACATCTTTAACCAAGGTCTCAACATTATCAACTTTAGCGGACAAACCAACTAAGGCTGCAATTTTATTGATGTGAACGTATTGGCCAACGTAAGGTGCTTCTAATTTTTCAAAAGCAGTGATATCCAATTTTTCTCCAATAACACCTGTTTGCTCAGTTAATTTTTCAGCAACGGTCATACCATCAAAATCTGCAGCTAAAAACTCCTCTTTAGAGTTGTGGTTTAAAGCTATATCTACTAAATCATTAGCTAACTTTACAAAGTTTTCGTTTTTGCCAACAAAATCGGTTTCACAACCTAACACGATTGCTACACCAACTGTATTGTCTTCATTTATTTTTGCAACAGCAGCACCTTCAGAAGAATCTCTGTCAGCTCTTTTTTCTGCAACTTTTTGTCCTTTTTTACGTAATACTTCAATGGCTTTATCAAAATCGCCACCAGCTTCAACCAAAGCTTTTTTACAATCCATCATACCAGCACCAGTTGCTTGTCTTAGCTTGTTTACTTCTGCTGCTGTAACTTTTACAGTATTTTCCATAGTTTTTAAATTTAAAAAGTCATTTAATTTTTTTCAATATCCCTTCGACTACGCTCAGGGCAAGAAAAAGAACCAAATGACTTTTAATTGTATATAAATGTTATTTATTCTTCTCCTTCAGAGGCAACAGCTTTCTTCTTAGCTTTTTTAGCTGGCTTTGCTTCTGATTTTTTGTCTTCTGATTTTTTAGACTTCCCTTCTTTATCCGCTTTTTCAGCTTTTCTTTCGCTTAAACCATCTGCTATTGCAGACGTTACGATAGATAAGATTTTATCTACTGATTTTGAAGCATCATCATTTGAAGGTATTAAATAATCTACTTCACGTGGGTCAGAGTTCGTGTCTACCATCGCAAAGATTGGGATATTTAATTTTTGTGCTTCTTTAATAGCAATATGCTCACGCATAATATCTACCACGAATAAAGCACCAGGTAAACGCGTCATGTCAGAAATAGAACCTAAGTTCTTTTCTAATTTTGCACGTAAACGATCAACTTGTAAACGTTCTTTCTTAGATAAAGAGTTGAATGTGCCATCTTTCTTCATTCTATCGATAGAAGCCATTTTCTTAACGGCTTTTCTGATTGTCACAAAGTTAGTTAACATTCCGCCTGGCCAACGCTCAGTAATATAAGGTTGATTTACAGCACCTGCTTTTTCAGCTACGATGTCTTTAGCTTGTTTTTTAGTAGCAACGAAAAGGATTTTCTTTCCTGATGCTGCTATTTTAGCTAACGCTTCAGAAGTTTCCTCAATTTTTGCTGCTGTTTTGTAAAGGTTGATAATATGGATACCGTTACGTTCCATATAAATGTAAGGGGCCATGTTTGGATTCCACTTACGTGTTAGGTGACCGAAGTGCACACCTGCTTCAAGTAATTCTTTTACTTCTACTTTTTCCATTTTGTAATAGTTTACGTTCTGTTAAATTAGCAATGACTGAGTGGTTGCTTATCGCGCGCCTCAATCATTTAGATGCTAAACTGGAATCCTGAACTCGTTTCAGGACCTTTTTTCAATAAAAAATAATAATCCAGAATCTGCCGAAGCAGATTCTGAATAAAATTGTGTTGGATATTAACGTTTCGAGAATTGGAATTTCTTACGCGCTTTCTTCTGTCCGAATTTCTTACGCTCTACCATTCTTGGGTCTCTCGTTAATAGACCTTCTGGCTTTAATATTGCTCTGTTTTCAGGATCTAGTTCGCACATTGCACGACTTAATCCTAAACGTATTGCTTCTGCCTGGCCGGTGATACCACCTCCATATACGTTAACAGTAATATCAAAGTTGCCATCATTGTTAGTCAAGGCTAAAGGTTGGTTTACTTTGTACTGCAATGTTGCCGTACTAAAATAATCCGCCATGTCTTTTTTGTTCACCGTGATTTTGCCTTTTCCTTCAGCAAGGTACACACGAGCAACAGCCGTCTTTCTACGGCCAATTTTGTGAATTACTTCCATTAGTTAATTTCGTTTAATTTAATTGCCTTTGGTTTTTGCGCTTCATGAGCATGCGCTGTACCAGTAACAACTGTTAAATTTCTAAAAAGAGTAGCACCTAATTTGTTTTTAGGTAACATTCCTTTTACTGACTTCTCTACCAATCTACTTGGGTCTTTCCCAAATAATTCAGTAGCTGTCAAACTTCTTTGTCCACCTGGATAACCTGTGTGACGGATGTAACTTTTTTCCGTCCATTTGTTACCAGTTAAGTTGATTTTTTCAGCATTGACAACAATTACATTGTCACCGCAATCAACGTGTGGCGTAAAATTAGGTTTGTGCTTGCCTCTTAAAAGTATTGCTACTCTTGAAGCTAAGCGACCTAAAGTTTGTCCTTCAGCATCAACCAAAACCCACTCCTTATTAACGGTAGCTTTGTTTGCTGAAACTGTTTTGTAGCTTAATGTATCCACACTAATTTGATTTATATTTACGCTTCACAGCGCAAAAAGATTAAACATGCCTCTTCAAAAAAGAGTTTGCAAATTTACGATAAACAATTGATTTACCAAACCTTGATGAATATATTTTTAGGCTGAAAACCAGTATAATGAAGTTCTTGTAATTTTGATTGAATTAATGGATTGGTTTTTAAAGATTGAAGTCGGATTTATGGGCGTATTTAATCCTATATTTATTCTCAATCTACAGGAACAATCAGAACAGGTATATTTGATGCTTTAATTAATGAGTTTGAAACACTTCCATATAAAGCCTTGTAGAAAAACCCATGATCCTGATATCCTGAGATAATGAGGTCTATCTCAAGTTTTTCTGCCTCTTCCAATATCATTTCCAAAGTTGGACCTTGAACCAATAAACCTTCAGATTCAATTCCCTTTTTCTCTAAACGTTCTGAATAGTCTTGAAGCAATCGATGTTCTTCTCTAAGCTCTGTGGCAAGATTATCCCTGATATATTGTGGGCCAACACTGTACCCCACAAAATCTGGGTCTGGTGCTGCAATATGAATGATCCAAACTTTAGCCTCAAATTTTTCTGCCAATTTAGAGGCTTGGTCAATGAGTAGTTGCTCATTTCCTTTTAAATCTATGGTGACTAATATGTTTTTCATTTTGTGTGCCTTTAAAAAAAGTATAAGATACTATAATATCACTTATTAAGCAATAGATAAGTGTCAGGATGTAACTAAAATTGGCTTTAAATGTTTGCAGTGGCGCGTTGCAAACGGTCGTTAATGGATTTGCCCAGTCCGTGATCTGGCAAACGCTCAGCTATGATCACATCGAGCTGCATTTTGTCTAATTGGTGTAGTACATCATAAAGATTTGAAGCCGATTCCGTTAAGTTTCCCGTTTTAGAAAGCGCTAGTTGAACTTCAACAGAATTATCTTTTATTTCAGATTGAAAGGTTATCAACCCTATACGTTTTCCTTTATATACAGGTAATATTTTTAAGATGTTGCCCGTTAAAACTGTTTTTGTTTTTGGTGCGTAATGTCGCTCTAACATGCCTGGTGCATCAGGTGTAATCTCCTTTCTGTTCTTTATTTCAATGTTGCCCACAATACGCTCAATATCTTCTAATGCCGTTGAACCTAATCGGTATATGATAGGTTCGTCATTTTCAAAACCTATAATGGTCGATTCTATGCCGCTAGTGCAGGCACCACCATCCAAGACCATTTTAATTTGATCCTTAAAATAAGTTTCTACGTGTTGTGCAGTCGTTGGGCTAATACTGCTAAACGGATTCGCACTTGGTGCTGCCAATGGAAAATCCAACCGATTTAATAATTCTAACGTTGTTGGGTGATTGGGTATGCGAACCGCTACTGTATCTTTTCCTGCCGTAATTATATCTGGAATCGTATTTTTCTTTTTTAAAACCAAAGTTACTGGTCCTGGCCAAAACGCTTCAGCTAATAATTGAGCTTTTTCAGGAATATCCTCTACTATAGTATTGAGACTATCTATCGATGGAATATGAACAATAAGCGGATTAAAAAAAGGTCGCTTCTTAGTTTCAAAAATAGCTTTTATGGCTTTTTCGCTATAGATATTACCTGCCAAGCCATAAACCGTTTCGGTTGGTATGGCTACCACTTCTTCTGCTGTTAAAAGCGTAACTGCTTTCGATATGTCTTTTGAAATAATGCTCATAGTCTTAAAATACGACTGCAATATTACTTCAAAATTTCAAAAATAGGGTATGTAAACTTTGAAAAGCTTGATTGCGAACATATGATGACAAACAAAAAAAACCTGACTTTTCTAAATTTTGGTAATAAAAAAACTATCTCCATGAACGTTGGAGATAGTTTTGTAATTATATTATTAAATTATCTAGCTCACTATAAATAAGCTCGCAATGGCAGTTGCTTCGTCACCTGATAATGTTTCATCATAAGCTTCAGTTGATGCATCCACGCTAAATGCAGGACCACTGCCTAATGTGGTAACATCCAATCCGCCTTGAATAAGGTTTTCTTCGCCATCATATACTGCTTGCGTAGCGGCTGGCATTCCAGCACCGCGTTCGTCACGTGTGATCCAACCTTTCAGGCCTCTGATTCTTCTAATTTCAGAAGCATGTCTAGCTTCTACAGAGTGAATTTGCAGTCCAGCGGTTAAAAAATCAGAACCTTGTAAATTACCGGCTTGTCCTTTATAGGCTCTTACTCCAGTATCTTCAAATGCTTGTGCTAAGGCTAATAATTGGGCATAGGCATCAGGATTTGATGGATTAAACGGATCAAACATTCCACCAGCAGTAAAATCAAAATCAGGTTTCTCTACAGGAGTTACACCAGCGTTGGTTAACCCAGCGGTTAGAAAATCTACATGAGCTTGTTCATGTTGAGAAATTTTCATGTAAACTGTTTCAACAGCTGAATCTGTTATAACACCAGATTGTAATGCTAAATCGTAAAATTCATCCTCTAAATATTCTAAAGTCAAAGCTAATTGTAATGCGCTCACTGGATCACCCATAGTTTGCGCATGGGCTTTACTTGTTAAGCCTGCAAGTCCAAAAGGGATAGCCGCTAAAGCTGCTTTTTTACCTAAAGAACCAAAAGTTCCAAATATGTCTCGTCTCGATGATTTCTTTTCTAACATACTTTCGTTAGTGAATTCATCTAAAAATTTTATGATACTCATAATATATGTGTTTTTTAAATTAATAATTGATTACGGTAAACTATTTGCCGTGAAAGGAGTGGTTATAAATCCTGTGTCTCCTACAGCAGATAAAATCTCTGAAGGATCTTGAGCTCTATCTAATCCTGTTACAGGATCTACAACATCATCACCAGCAAAATCTGCCGAACCAGGATTGATCAACGTTCTTATAGCAGAAGCATGTCTTGCTTCAACAGAAACAATTTTTCCTGCCAGCACTAAATAATTTGGATCAGTTATTAATCTGCCTGCACCATTATAAGCGGAAACCCCAGTATCTTCTAAAACTTTTGCCGTACCTAGTACTTGATCTCTGCTCCCAAAATCGAGAGAGCCATAATCAAATTCTAATGATGGTAATTTTAAATTGGTGTTAGATCCAACGGCCGCTGAAATAGCGGTGTCAAATAAATCTCTATGATTAACCTCATGGTAATACAAATCTTGCAATACCTGCTTTTCTATGGATGAAGCACTCGCCCAATAGGAACCATTCACTACTTTTTCATAAAAATCCGCTTCAAGCTGTTCTAGAGCGTACGCGTAATTTAATACGCCTAAATCTCCCGAGCCTAAGTCAAATACGTTTGGTGTGGGATTAATAAAATCATCGTCATCGCTGCATGCCATCAAAAGACCTGAACCAAGAACAGCCATACCGCTCAGCTTAATAAACTGACGTCTTTTACTTGACGTTCTTTGTTTAGGTTGATGCACTTTTAAAACTCTTTTTTTCATGTTTATGGTCTTTAAGTTAATTAAATGTATTAGAGGTAGATAAACACCTACTTGCTAATACTTACGAAGAAATTGAGGGGGCGGTTTTAAAAAAGGCATGTTTTTTTGAAAAAAATTCAAAAAATAAAGGCTATTTGAATGTATTTCAGATAAAAAATGTGAAATTTTTCAAAAAATCACAGATTGAGTTAGGCTAAAAAATCACAAATTTGAATTATCAGAAGTTCTATTTTTTTAATGAATTTTAAGTTTTAAATTAAAAGGGTAAGTCACAATCTTCCAAAGGGTATAGTTGTAATTTGTAACTAATTTTGTTGCTTTTGTAGGAGGTGTTAAGACTTTCTAGTTGATGACCAACTATAAATAAAGATGTAGAAATTGCTTCACATGAAAGATGTATAAAGTAGAAAAAAACACGGTGTTTTCAATTTTAAAATTATTGAGCCAATCTAATTGGCAACAAGATGAATTTTTCAGAAATAGGAGATAAGATGATGATTCATCTGCCGTATATAACCATTATGGAGGAAGAAATTGATGCGTAGATTAATTTACCTTACAAATGTTAACCACAGACACTATATAATAAGCGAGAAACGATTCCAGCGATTGAAATGATAAAATCATCAACATTCATCGTGGTGTTTATTATTTTTAGGTAAGAGATAGTTTTAGCCTATGATACAAATATTCAGTTGCTGCTATTACCAATTCTTCGGCTTCCAAAAGTGTGGCAGCCTTCGATATGTCTTTTGAAGTAATGCTCATGGTCTCACATAAGACTGCAGAATTACTTCAAAATGGCATATAGCTATGATTTGAGTCGTTTATTTTGTTTCTCTTCTTTTTGTTGATATAAGGCATAAGCCAAGATGGCCATTTCAAGGCCCAAGATGGCTAGTTTTGCTTTTTTGCTTTTGGTCAATGCGCTTGTAAGACCTAATACTTTTGTAATTATCATTGCTTCTTTTTTATAGGTTAGTAATTGTTAGGCGTTATCTCTAGGTTGGTGCTTTTCTCTTCGGTCTTTAACTTGGTGGTTAATATCCCTTCCATCCACTTCTTTTTTGTTTATGGCGCTTTCAGCAATGCTGGTTTCATTTTTTTCTTGTTTGTCGTTTTTGTCTTTATTAGTTGTCATAATATTTGTTTTAAATGTGAAGTTAAAATTAACGGATTCTATGTTTCAAACTTGACTGATTTAAAATTAGAATTAACCGAAATGAAACGCTATATTATTTTATTCCCATTCAATACATATTGGCTTCCCATTTAGTAGTTTTGCAGCTTTAAAATTCAGAATATGATTTCAGTCGATAATTTAGCTGTAGAATTTAGCGGACAGACCTTATTTAGTGAGGTTTCTTTCACGATAAATGAAAATGACAAAATTGCCTTAATGGGTAAAAATGGCGCAGGAAAATCTACCATGATGAAAATTATTGCAGGTGTTCAAAATGCGACTCGTGGTCATGTGCGTTTTCCTAAAGATGCCGTGATTGCTTATTTGCCGCAACATTTATTGACAGAAGATAATACCACGGTTTTTGATGAAGCCTCTAAAGCCTTTGCCCATGTTTATGAAATGCGAGACGAAATGGATGCTCTCAACAAGCAATTAGAAACTAGAACCGATTATGAGTCTGACGCTTACATGAAAATCATAGAGCGCGTTTCAGATTTAGGTGAGAAGTATTATGCCTTAGAAGAAGTGAACTATGACGCTGAAGTCGAAAAGGCCTTAAAAGGTTTAGGTTTTAAACAAGAAGATTTTACTAGGCAAACCAATGAATTTTCGGGTGGTTGGCGCATGCGGATTGAATTGGCTAAAATTCTGCTTCAAAAGCCAGATTTAATTTTATTGGATGAGCCTACCAACCATATAGATATTGAATCCGTAATTTGGTTAGAGGATTTTTTAGTCAATAAAGCGAATGCTGTTTTAGTCATTTCGCACGATAGGGCATTCATCGATAATATTACCAATAGAACCATTGAGGTGACCATGGGTCGTATTTATGATTACAAAGCCAATTATTCGCATTATTTACAATTGCGTGAAGACCGACGCACGCATCAAATAAAAGCCTACCAAGAGCAACAGAAATTTATTGCCGATAATAGGGCTTTTATAGAACGTTTTAAAGGCACGTATTCTAAAACCAACCAAGTATCCTCACGTGAGCGAATGCTCGAAAAACTAGAGATTATTGAAATTGATGAAGTGGATACCTCTGCATTGCGATTGCGATTTCCAGCGACACAGCGTTCTGGCGATTATCCTGTAACGGTGAAGGACGTTTCCAAATCGTATGGGGAGCATGTGGTGTTTAAAGATGCTAATATGTCAATAGCACGTGGTGAAAAAGTGTGTTTTGTTGGGCGGAATGGTGAAGGGAAATCAACAATGATAAAAGCCATTTTAGGCGAAATTGATGTGCAAGGCACTTGTGTTTTAGGACATAACGTAAAGGTTGGCTATTTTGCGCAAAACCAAGCTGCCTTATTGGATGAGGATCTAACGGTTTTTCAAACAGTTGATGAGGTTGCGAAAGGCGATGTAAGAACTCAAATAAAGAACATTTTGGGTGGCTTTATGTTTCGAGGCGACGATATCGATAAAAAAGTAGGTGTGTTGTCTGGAGGTGAAAAAACCAGATTGGCAATGGTAAAACTATTGCTGGAACCTGTAAATTTATTAATTCTAGATGAGCCAACCAATCACTTGGATTTAAAGTCGAAAGATGTCTTGAAAGAAGCACTTCAAAATTTTGATGGGACATTAATATTAGTCTCTCACGATCGTGATTTTCTTCAAGGGCTTGCTAAAAAGGTCTTTGAGTTTAAGGAAAAACGGGTGATTGAACATTTTGAAACCATTGATGATTTCTTAGCCAGAAATCGAGTGGAAAGTCTTAAAAGTTTGGATTTGTAATATTATTTTTCTTTGTCGTTGGTGATATTTGTACAGATATAAGAGTAATTTATTCTGTCTTCTATATGTCTTTAAGCTTAAAGAAACAATCTCAAAATCTGTGATCTCGAAGCTCCGGGAATCTCAAAATAATTGTCCTTATAGCGAGCGTTTTAGGAGCGTTATTCATTTGTGATCAATATTCAATTATTGAACTATTTTAAAATTGGTTTTGTAATAATTTCATTTTTGAATGTCAAGAAAATTATAGACAGATATACAAGAAGCGATATAATAAGGTTAAACCCTAACAATTAAGCCTGCGTTAGTGGTTGAGGCACTTGTTGAAGCTCTTTTTGTGTTGTTGCGCCTATGCAACACAAAAAAGCGACTGCCGAAGACACGACCCTTGGGTAACGCCCAACTTCGCAAATCGTCTGTCGCACATACTCAAAATTAAACACCTTAACATTTCATAATACCTAAGCGACAATATTTTAACTACTTTTGCAAAGTGAAGAATAAACTACAACTTTCGGATTGGTTACCTACCACAAACAAAGAGGTGAAGATTCGCGGATGGGAAACACTCGATGTGATCCTGTTTAGTGGCGATGCCTATGTGGATCATCCAACGTTTGGACCTGCGGTTATTGGCCGTATGTTAGAGAGTTTTGGTTTGCGAGTCGCCATCGTACCGCAACCTAATGTAAATGATAATCTTCAGGATTTTGAGAAATTAGGGAAGCCAAGATTGTTTTTTGGTGTGACTGGTGGTTGCATGGATCCTATGGTAAGTAATTATAATGCCAACAAGAAGAAGCGTGATAAGGATGCCTATACACCCAATGGTGATATTGGTTTTAGACCAGATTATGCCTCAACCGTTTATTCTAAAATCTTGAAAGAAAAATGGCCAGATACACCAGTTTTAATTGGTGGTATTGAAGGGTCGTTGCGTCGTGTGACGCATTATGATTATTGGAGTGATCAACTGATGCCAACCATTTTAGAAACGTCTAAAGCTGATATGTTGGTTTACGGGATGGGCGAACAGCCGTTGCGTGAAATTATTCGTTTGCTCGAAAAAGGCGTTCCATTTCGTAGTTTGAATACTATTAATCAAACTGCAGTACTTTTAAATAAAGAGGAGAGCATTCCGAAGAACAGCAATTGGGAAGATGTAGAAATTGCTTCTCATGAAACTTGCTTAAAGGACAAAAAACAATATGCGTCCAATTTTAAGGTTATTGAGCAAGAATCCAACAAATTGGCTGCGCGACGAATTTTTCAGAAAGTAGGTGATAAGATGCTGATGATTAATCCACCTTATCCAACTATGACTGAGGCTGAAATTGATGCGTCTTTCGATCTGCCTTACACACGATTACCGCATCCGAAATATAATAAGCGAGGACCTATTCCAGCTTATGAAATGATCAAAACCTCTATAAACATTCATAGAGGCTGTTTTGGTGGTTGTAGTTTTTGTACCATTTCTGCGCATCAAGGTAAATTTATTGCCTCACGTAGTAAAGAATCGATTTTGAAAGAAGTCGATATTGTTGCGAATATGCCAGATTTTAAAGGTTATTTGAGTGATATTGGTGGGCCAAGTGCCAATATGTACCAAATGAAAGGGAAAGTGCAATCTATTTGCGACAAATGTGTGGCGCCAAGTTGTATTTCGCCAGTGATTTGTAGTAATTTAGACACGTCCCATAAACCCTTGACGGAATTATATCAAGCCGTCGATAATCATCCAAAGGTTAAAAAATCGTTTATTGGTTCCGGAATTCGACATGATATGTTGGTGCCAGAATTCAATAAAAATGCAGACCCAAAAGAGTTAGACGATTATACCGAGGAAGTGATGACAAAACATGTTTCCGGTCGTCTAAAAGTAGCACCAGAACATACCAGTGATCCTGTATTGAAGTTGATGCGTAAGCCTTCTTTTAGTTACTTCCATAAGTTTAAAGAACGTTTCGATAAGATTAATATTAAGAAAGGCTTGAAGCTGCAGTTGATACCATACTTTATATCTAATCATCCAGCTTGTGAAGTTGAGGATATGGCAAACCTTGCTGCCGAAACCAAAGATATGGGTTTCCAGTTAGAGCAAGTTCAAGGATTTACGCCAACACCAATGACGGTTGCTACTGTAATTTATTACAGTGGTTACCATCCATACACACTTAAGAAAGTAAAAACACCAATTTCTAAAAAAGAAAAAGACGAGCAACACCGTTTTTTCTTTTGGTATAAGGATGAAAACAAAGCATGGATTAAAAAAACCTTGAATAAATTGGGTCGTCAAGATTTACTTCAAGTGTTACTGCCAGAAAAAACCGAAAAGTGGCGTAAAAACAAACCAAAAGGAGAGGCTAAGAACACCTACAATGATGCAGTACCTTTTAATCAGCGTAAAACTGAGGATAAGGTTCGTTTTAAATCTAAGAAGCGGAAGAAGAAGAGTCGTCGTTAACGTATTTTTGATCTTGTAATTTGACCTAAAATTTATTTTTGGAATCGTTTTGTAAATTGTTTAGAGACAATAATTAATTGGCTATTAAGTTATTTCAATATGAGAAGATTGGTAACCTTTATATTTTTACTTTTTTCAATACTATCATTCGGGCAGTTAAAACCAGGCTTTAATACTAATGAAGCTCAACATACTATTGCGATGTGCAATAGTTACAATTTCATCAAACAATTCAATTCCGATCAAACCATTATTCCAAAAGGCTATAATTTGAGCTATACCTCAGATGTTTTGAGCATGGACAATAAATTTCAGGTTTATGAAGATGGCAAGATTGGTGTCATCAATTATAGAGGTTCTACGGATAGTGTGATTAGTTGGGTTGAGAATTGCTATTCGGCCATGATTCCTGCAAGTGGCACAATTACGATAGATGGTGAAGCTTCCGAGTATGCATTTGCTAAGGAAGAAGCTGCAGCAGTTCACGCTGGTTATGGCTTAACCATAGTTGTACTTTCTGATGTTTTAAAGGCGCAAATAAAAGCGTTAAATTCAAAGGGCATTTATCATATTATTATCACAGGCCATAGTCAAGGTGGTGCATTGGCGACGATGACACGTGCTTATTTAGAGAATCTGCCAGAAGGGGAATTATCTTCAAAGAATGTGTATAAAACATATGCTTATGCGCAACCTATGTCTGGGAATAAAGAATTCGCTATTGAATATGACGAACGATTTAGCGATGAAGGAACGAGTTACTCCATAATTAACCCTCAAGATCCTATACCGAATTTGCCATTTAATTATGAAGAAGAGACACTCATTACAAAAGATAAAATCAAAGGCTGGTTGTTTGGAGAGGATGAATTTAAACCCAAGGACTTCGGAAAAGATGCCTTTATTAGATTGTTTGAAAGAGGAATTAAGAGCTACGTAAAAAATAGCAACACTTTGGTAAATAAAATTCTTGGGTTGAAATTCGGGAAAATAGAAATGCCAGAATTTGTTAGTGATATAAATTACTTCCCAACAGGGCATCTTAAGGAAATAGAGCCCTTCGAATATCCAAAAATTGAATTGGATGTTAGCGACCTAACCGAAGAAGAGCTCAAAGATCTTCCGCAAGATGAAGACGGAAAATGGTATAAACAAGCGCCTAAGTTTTTTCAGCATAGTCCTTATAATTATTATGTGGCGATACTTAAGAAATGGGACAGAACTTCTTTTGAAAATTTAGAGCTGTTTTATTTGGATTCGGATTTATGAGTAATAAATCTTTCGTTATAATCCGCAATGACAACTACTATTCTTGGTAAGTAAAAGTTGATTGTGTAATTAATTCTCCATCCATGTATTCAATTGATGTTATAGGGTAATCAGATTCATTATAAGTATACTCTAAAGTAAAAACATTAATTCCATTGTTCGTTGAATAAATTCTTTCAGTTTTATTGTTGAAATTATACTCTATTATTTTTTTTATTTCTTGATCATTGAAAAGCGTTAAATAAGGATTATTTTTATTATCATATTCGAAAGTGTATTCTGTAAACGAATCATTATTAAGATTTAATAAATATGTATTGTTAATATTTCCATTACTATCAAAAGTTATATCCTTCGTTGCAACTTCTACATTATCTTCATTGAGATATTGTATATGATTTAATTGGTTCAAAGTGTTATATAAATAACGTCGTTCTCCATTATTTTCATTATAGAAGGTAGATGAAGAAATTAAATCATCTGTAAAATAGTATTCTTCTGCCCTATCATCGATATAACTAGTCTTCCATATTTGACCTGAATCATTATAAAAGAAAGTTGTGGAATATTGGTTTGTAGTGCCATCAGATGAAATTGTTTCAGAACTCATTCCTTTTATTCGACCATTTGAATCAAATGAGTTTATAACAATATAATGTGTATTTGTAGTAGGAAAATAAACCTCTACTTTTATTAAAGCTCCACTTGGAGGATTGTTCTGTGATGTATTATCTGAACCGTCGTTACTACAAGCTGCTAATAAAAAAGAAATAGCAATTAGTAAATATTTTTTCATATTATAAATTTAGGTTGAAATTTGTGTTTTACAATTTACTAATAATTTGTAATGCGTTTCCAACCAATTCAAACCTTTATCAATTTCAACATCCAAAGGAACGTCCATTTTATTAGTATTTTACTTCTCCGTTTTGATCAAGGTCTTAAACTTTTTAAATTCTAGTTTGTAACCGCCAACACCATTTGATCATGCAGTTATAAGAATATTTCGGATTTATAATTGCTAGCTTCGAATTTGAACATAAATTTTTACTAACGTTCAATAGGATTTGATTAATGTTATTTTAATCATTCCGAAATAAACTGCTTATAATGTGCATAACGTTCAAAAATTTGATTCACATAGTTATAGGGTTCGATACCTCTTACATAACCATATTTTACCACTGGGTCATTATAATTTTTTGGAGAGCTTAATTCTAGAATCATATCCTCTACATTGTCATCCCATAGTTTTGGATTTAGCCCACGTTTTTTAGCTAGCTTTTGGGCATCTTTCACATGGTATAGTCCACAGTTGTAGGAAGCCATTGTAAATTTTCCACGCTCTATGGAATCCTTTACAGCTTCAAATTTTTCCCATAGTTGCCCTAGGTAAGATGTACCACCTCTAATGCTTTGTTTAGGATCAGTTGGGTCGGTAACACCTAGTTCTTTAGCGGTTTTTGGCATAATTTGCATCAAGCCTTTGGCATTGGCCCAAGAGCTGTTGTTGGGATCGAAGCGCGATTCTTGATAAATAAGCGAAGCAACCAAACGCCAATCCCAACCTATTTTTTCGGAATGAATTTTAATTAAACTGTCGTAGGGACTGATTTCTTCCTTATTCAAACTGTAAAAATCACTTTTTACACGCCTCCTAAAGTCTTTTTTGTTTTTGAAATACTTATTATAAATCACATTGTAATCCACCTCTTTTTTAAGCTCTTCGAGCCATAAGTTGGTGGCTTTTAAAAGTTCCGGTGAGTTTTTTCGGGTAGCCCAGCCAATACGTTGAGAGAAGCTTACAGGCACATCAACATCTAATATAGGGTGGTAAGAGGCCATGATTTTAGCAATGTTGTTATCTGCAATCGTATATTTAATTTCACCTTCAGCAACTTTTTTAATGATTTTATCCGTTGCCATTTCACCAGGCAGGTTTTCAATATAAATTTTGCCGCCAAGTTCTTCGGATAGATTGGTTATTCGCTCTTTGTAAGCAGATTCATTACGAACGGAGACCGTGTCTTGCAACAGTTCTATGGCATCATTAACTAAGGCGTTTTCTAACTTATGCCAATGCATCGTTCGCCAATCATCTGGTTTTTTCTGTACAAGAACTTGTTTGGTTAAATACAAGTAATTTGAAAATGAAACCGAAGCTTTCCGGCTTGCAGTTATCGTTAAGCCATGCGCTAAAATATCACCTTCACCACGATTCAGCATGTTGATGAGGTCGTCAATATCATCTGCCACTATGATTTCTAGTTCTAAATCAAGATGTTTAGCAAGTCGCTTTAAAAGCTCATATTCGTAGCCCATGGGTTTACCTCTGTAAAGAAAGTAGCTTGTGCCACTATAGACGGTTAAAGCTTTTAGCTTACCGTCTTTTTTAATCGCTGCGAGATCTCTTTCTAGTGTCGGTTCTTCTACAGTTATATTACTGTTGGTAGGTTTTTCAACGCAAGTGAGACATAGGGTTAAAAATAAAATAGCTATAAATTGAAAAAAGTTAAAAGATTTTTTATTAGCTGGCATAGTTAGGTTGATTTTCCCATAAAATACTAAAAACCTAGGACTTTGTTGTTTATAGCTTAATGCGCCTCCAACCAATTCCGCCCAGAAACTACCGCATGTAACTAAAACTTTACGTGGATTACTTTTTTATCAATCGATTTATGATGTCAAGGTCTTCTAGAATGTTTAGCCGCAATGACACTGGTTACCAAAATCTGAAACGCATGAAACATCATAATAGGAAGTAAAATAACGCCTAAAATTGCTGCATTCTGAAATAGTATTTTAGAAAAAACGGTTCCATGCACCAATGATTTTTTAGTACCACAAAATTGTGCAGTAATCCTATCTTCTAAACTAAAATTGAGTTTTTGGGCAATAAAACCAATTGAAAAATAAATGACAAAGAATAGAATTATTACCACACACATGATGAGAATCAATTCTAGAATACTTAGAGAGTCAAATATTCCATCTAAAAATGATTTTGAAAAGCTTTTGTAAATGATTAAAAGTATTATGCTTTTATCAAATAAGGTCAGTTGTTTTTTGTGTTTTTGAGCAAATGCCCCTAAAAAACGATGGAGCAATAATCCTAAAACGACAGGCGCCAATATTTCTAAAAGTAACTTTTGGTATACTTCAGCTAGACTAAAATCTGATGCAGATTGCGTTAAAAATAATCCTACCCATAAAGGTGTTACTATAATACCAATCAAACCTGAAATACTTGCATTAAAAATTGCAGAAGGAACATTCCCTTTAGCAATAGAAACCATAACGACAGAAGAGGATACCGTAGAGGGTAATGCTGCTAAAAACAAAAATGACAACCAAAGGGTTTTCGATGCTTGAGCTATAAATGGATAAACGCTTAATACTATTAAGGGAAATATGATAAAGGTACTCAACTGAATCAATAAATGGAGTTTCCAATTTTTTAAGCCTAATCCGATTTGTTTAGGGCTTAATTTAAGTCCATAGAAAAAGAAAATCAAAGCAACACCAATACTGCTTATAGTACTCAATACCTTTGCACTTTGACCTTTGCCTAAGTCAGGATACAGATACGCCATTAGAACGGTTACTATAATGGCAAGAACAAACTTGTCTAACTTAACAAATCTCATTTAAAAAGTTGTATTTTAATCTTATTGCGCCTCCAACGAATTCAAACCTGTATCAATTTCAACATCCAAAAGAACATCCATTTTATAAGCATTTTCCATCTCAGTTTTAATTAAGTTTTTCATCTCTTCAAGTTCTGGTTTTTAAATACTAAAAGCCATTTAATTTCTTCGTGAGTTGTTTTCTTTTTTCGATTTCAAATGTAGAATTGATTGTATCTAATTTATTTAAGATTGCTTTAGAGTTACTATAGTCTTCTTTCTTGAGGTAGATTAGAGCCGTATACCAAAGGGATTCCTCTAAATATTCAAAGTTGATCGCGTTTAAAGTTTTAAATTCTTTAAGTGCAGAGTCAATTTTAGATTGGTTTAGAAGTGACGACGCATAGTAAAAGCGAATATTAGGATTGTTCGAGGTTGCTAAGAGCACTTCAAATTCTTTTTCAGCGGTTATAAAATCGCCGTTTTCGTAGGCTATAAAAGCACTATTATTTTTATTAGAATTATTGGATCGCGTTACCGGTTGATAAGTGTTAGGCGAGATTTCAAAATTGCTTTCAAATAAGTCGTTGCCAGATTCTGAACTTAAGATATTGTAGAAAAATCCAATTACTAAGATGCTGGCAATAGCTAAATAGGCATATTTGAATTTTTTCAAATTACTTTTTTCTTTTGGTAATGTGTCCTCTAATTCCTGAAAATGAGTTTTAAGCTTTTTTGCCTCAGCTATTTTAAAAGCTATGAAGATATCTCTATGAGACTCAAATTCTGATTTGAAATCAGCATCTGTTTCTAGCAGATTTTCTACTTCAATCCTGTCTTTTTCAGAAAGTCTGTTAGCTAAGTAATCTTGTATGCGTCTTTCGGTATTCATTAATTAACTTTCATTAAAGATTTAAGGTGCTTTAAACATCTTGATTTATGGCTTCTAACAGTATTCCCATCTTTATAATGCGTTTGCTCTACAATTTCATCAATAGTTAAATTTCTATAATAAAAGAGTTGCAATAGTTGTTTGCAAGTTCCAGATATTTCAGCTAATCGTTTTGCTAATATTTTCTGATTTTCTGTCGGTAAATTGTGTTCTAGTTCAATTTCCGTATAATCATCAGTTTCAATTTCAACTCGCAAAATGCGATGTTTTTGCTTTAATTTTTTAAATAATTGATTTTTACCTATACCAAACAAATATGTTTTTACAGTACTTGTCTTCAATTCCAGTTGAGACGTTACAAAGTTTTGATGCATTGCGATAATAGCATCTTGATAAACATCTAAAACATCGGATGTGTCGATAGTATAACGTTTAGAATAATTTAAAAATTCTGCTTTATAATCTACATAAACTTTTTCTAAAGCTTTTTTATCATCAGCTCGTAGTAGCTTCTGTAATTGACTGTCAATGTCTATGTCTTTCATTTAGTTGTATAAAGGGACAAAATGTTAACAAAGAAACAAATATAATTTTTTTTGGTGCTTTGTGTTAACATTTCAAAAGTAGAAAGAACAAAAGGTGTAATCAATTATTAAATCTGATGAAAACACTTTTTAAATACACAATCATTCTTCTAGTAGTGTGCTTTAGTCAAAATTCCGAGGCTCAACTGCTTAAGCGTCTTAAGAATAAGATATCTAATAAGGTTGAGACAAAGATAGAGCAGGCAGCAGATAAAGCTATAGATAGTCTAGGCACAAAGAAAACAAAAAACGAAAACACTAAAACAAAGGTTAATTCTAAAGCAACCTCTGGTAGTGTAGTCATCACACACTCTAACACATATGGCTCAGTGAATATACCAGAAGTCAAAAAGATTAAGGCAGAGCGTGCTAATGACACATACAATTTTAGCGCCTCTTGGTGGACGCATGATGCAGACATACATGATGGTTTCTATCTGTCTATTAAAACGCAGCATGATTTAAGACACGATACTAATAAAGCTAAAAACGTAAAACGTACTTTCAAAATCCCAGAAGAAGCAACTCTAAAATTATCTTATGACCCTTCGTTGCCGTATTATAAAAAAAGTGATGATGATTTCAAAAGAGCTGTGTCTGATAATTACCAGACCTATGATGTTTCAAAAGGAGAGGTGACTATTGATGTACTTTCAGAGGAAACTATTCAAATTTCATTTAACGGAAGGGTGAGCTTACGAAAGGTACAACGTCCCAAAACCAATTCTGATGACTATTCTGAAAGCTTTTATGAGGCTACAATAAAGGGAGGGATCGATGGAGAAAGTCCTCAATTTACTAATAATACTTCAATTAAAGTAGCTGAGAGTACAACTAAAAGCGATGAAAATTACACTATCAATCAATTACCAAATAATACAGCAAAACCAGGCACTTATCTATTCACTTATGAAACTAAAGTAAAAGTGACTACCTCAGAACAAGATCGCTCTTATAAAATGTCTTATTTATTAAATCCAAATGAGAATTACATGGGAATAATGGTCGATATGAACGAATATTCAGATGAAGAAATGGCTGGAGAATCTATTATAGTTATAGATGAAGGGAATTCGCACATTTTTGTAGATGCCCAAGGTATGAAAATGCAAATGTCACAAAATATGATGGGTGGACAGCAAATGCAAAATCCTACTGACCAAATGATGAACTACGACTATACAAAATTGAATAAAACAGGAAAAACCAAAACCATTCTTGGTGCAATATGTTATGAATATACGATGTCAGATAATAGCGTAAAAATGAATTTTTGGGTAGCACCAGACGTAAATCTACCTAATTGGTTTATACAAAATAACGACCTTCTAAAAGGTCATATTATGGAATATACTATTGAGTCTAAAGATGGCATTATGACAAGTGAAACTATTGCTATTAATGATAACATCAGTAAAATGATAAATCCTAAGGATTATAAAAAAATGTTTTAACTAAAACCTAGTAAATATAGAATTATGAAAAAAATTACACTTATCAGCTTTATACTGATTACGGCAATTAGCTATTCGCAAACAGTAAGTATTCCAGATCCTAATTTTGAACAAGCACTTATAGATCTTAATATTGATAACTCTTCACCTACTAATGAGATAGATGGTTTTTTGAATATTACACCAGCGGTAACAGGTAGCAGCTCACTTAATATTTCTGCAAAAGGCATTACGGATTTAACTGGTATAGACCAGTTTTCAAGTCTTGAAACCCTGTCCTGTGAAAACAATGATATTACTACGGTAGATTTTTCTAGCAACCTGTTGCTTACGCACTTGTTTATCTATAATAATAATTTAGAGAGTTTAGATTTAAGCCAGAACAGTAACTTAGAAGTGTTATGGTGCCAGTCTAATGAAATTACACAGTTATTACTGCCCACTAATTCTGTTTTAAATTCTCTTGAATGTCACTTCAATAATTTATCGACTATAAATCTTTCTAATTCTACAGCATTAGAAAAATTAAGAATTCAACATAACAATCTAACAAATTTAGATCTGAGCAGCCTTGTTTTATTGGAAGATTTGGATGCTTTTGATAACGGTCTTGAAACTATTAACCTCGATAATTGTGCATCTTTGCAAAAAATGAGTCTTAGAAATAATAATTTAACGCAACTAGAAATTGAAAATAAACCCTCACTTTTTAGAATGTTGTTACAATACAATGAGCTCACCAGCTTGACGGTTAAGAATGTAGATTATGACAATTTTAATTTTAATTTAAACTTACAAGGGAATACTAATTTATCTTGTGTTGAAGTTACTGATCCTGATTATAGTAATGCAAATTGGGATTGGTTAAGTCTGGTAACCTATAGTAGTGATTGTTCACCAATTTATATTACTATTCCAGATTCTAATTTTGAACAAGCGCTTATAGACTTGAATATTGATTCTGATGGGATCATAAACGGACAAGTTTTAGAATCTGATGTAGTTTCCATTCAGTTTTTAAATTTATTTAGCAAAAACATTTCTGATCTAACTGGTATAGAGGCTTTTGAATCTTTAGAGGGTTTGTATGCTTTTGATAATAATCTAACAAGTATAGATATAAGTAATAATGCATTGCTAACCGATTTGGTTTTATCATCAAATGCGCTTACGGAAATAGATTTAACTAATAACCCTAATTTAACGGCACTTACGCTTAGCAATAATCAAATTGAATCTTTAGATTTATCAAGCAACTCGCTTCTTGAGGGTTTATATGTTCAAAATAATGTATTAACAACCATAGAGGTGAGTTCGCTTGCGGCATTGTCACAAATTTTTATAGATCAAAATGATTTAGTTGAGTTGGATTTATCTCAGAATTCAATGTTAAGTCAAGTATCCTGCACTGAGAACAATTTGCTGAACTTTAATATCCAAAACGGAAATAATACAAATATTGGATTTAACGATTTTAATGCATCTTTAAACCCAAACCTAGAATGCATTGAAGTAGATGATGTTGATTACAGTGTTTTAACTTGGATTAATGTAGACAGCCTATCGTCCTACAGTATAGATTGCGCACCAATTAATGATGACTGTTCATTTGCGACTTCTATAACGCTAGGACAAGATACACCAGGTACAACTGTGAATAGTACATCAAGTGTTTTTAATCCAGCCTGTCAGCAAGAAGGTATTGTTGTATTTGATGTTTGGTATCAATTTATTGCACCAGCAAGTGGAAGCGTTACAATGACACTTGGTGTGCCTATAGCAGTTGCTAAAGTCGCAATTTACGAAGACTGTATGACACAAAATCCTTTGGCGTGTGCACAGGATGAATTACAAATCAATAATTTAAATGCAGGTCAAACTTATTTCTTGCAAGTGTGGTTAGAGGTTTCAGGTTCAGGTAGATTATCTAGCCAAAACCAAGTAGGAAGTTTTGTGCTTAATGTTCAAGATTCTGCTTTGTTATCTACAGGCCTAGATAATGAACTTAGGGAGCTAACATTTTACCCTAATCCTGCCGAAGATAAAGTTATCATAGCTGGTTATGAATTTATTGAGAGTTATCAAATATTTGATATAACAGGTAAGATGGTTTTGTCTAATTCACAAATAAAATCACTTAGTCATTCTATTGATATCAGTTTACTTTCTAAAGGAATTTACATGCTAAGAATTAAAGGTGAAAACAAATCAATAACCAAAAAGCTATTAATTAAATAAAATAAGATTATGAAAATTAAACACATACTAAGTTTTAGTTTTATTGCAATTATGTTTTCTTCTTGTTTAGGAGATAAAAAAAATGCTACTATTTCTGAAATGAATGACAATAGTTTTGTTAATGAGAATTTTAAAGGCAATCTCATTAATTATTCTAAAGATATGAGTGCATGCGAAAATATGTCTGCAAGCAGTATTGCCTCTATCTATAATATTTCTGAAGAACTGATAGTATATGAAGATGTTTCAAAGTCAGATAGGAGAATGCCTAATTCTCAACCCATATGTAATTTTTTTATTAAAGACGGTGATAATGATTTTCAATGGTTGAAAGGTTCTATGAATATTCAACGTGAAATTGGAAAAGATGAAATGGCTTACGATGTTGCGAAAGCAGCAGGTAATGGCGTAGCGTGGGAAGAGGCTTGGGCTTTAAACAAATCAATATCTAAATCGTCTGAATGGATAAAAGACATCGGCTTAGCAGCACTTTGGAATGAGAGTAAAAAGGAGCTAAAAATAAAGTTTAGAGGTTACACCTTGTACGTTTACCCTATTAAAAATAGATTAAATAAAGCTGAGGTTGCAAGACAAAGAGATTATAAAAGTGCTGCCATTGCTATGGCAAAAGCAGCGGGATATATTAACTAAAACAAACTCTAAAAATGAAGCATTTAAAATATACACTAATTCTATTGGCTGTAATATCAATATCCTGTCTTGGAGATAAAAACAAATCTAACATTAACGAGCTTGTAAATGAAAAAGCAACTACTAACACAGTTATTAAAACAAGTAAAATAGACATTGATAAAATTAAAGAAAAGTTGTGCTATGAGTTTCCAAATGAACTCATTTTGGGCTATAACCCAGATGCTAATTATATTGAAATAGAGCCTGTAGATAATGGTTCTGGTGGTATTTTACACTGCAATTTAAAACTCTTCTACGGCGAAAAAGACTATGAATATTGGCACGGGCAGGTTTTTGCAAATATCAATGAAATGAAGGATCCTTTTTGGCAGTACAATCCTGAGAGAAATGCTACGCTTTACCAAAAAGTGGATGGCTTGGGTGAGAAGGCTGTTTACATCTCCAATATGTATCAACTTCTCATACTTAAAGAGGGTGTTATTTATAGTATAGTTCCGCCAAATCGCGGAAGTAACACCAACTCAGGAAAACAGACCAAGGCTATCGCTTTAGAGATTGCAAAACATTATGGTCTTTAAATTTTTTGAAATCAAATAGCTCGCGCATTTTGTGAGCTGTTTTTCTTTTTTATACTGAATAGATAAACTAACAGTAAAGTTCCTAAAACTCCTATTATAAACCAATAGTAAAAAGGCATTCCGGATGTATTAAAATTAATAGGACTATCATTTCCGTAAAGCACAAATCCAGCCCAATAATATGGATGTTTTAATTTTAAATTATCAGTATTTTTAAGGTAGTCTAGCTTAGCATTTCTTAATGCTTTTGATTTAGTCAATCCTTCATTTAAATAGCCATAAAAGGATACCATAATCTGCTTGGTAGAAATATCTGGCGCACTCCACAGGCTAGATACTGTTGCTGGTATTCCAGAGTACATAAAAGCTTGAGAAAGTGAAATAAGACCATCTCCATCTTGATAACCTCCAACACCTGTATTGCAGGCACTTAAAACGGCTAACTCTGCATTACTCTTAAAACCATATAATTCCGAGATAAATAGTTTATTGTCTTCTTCGTTATCGGAAAAAACAATATGACTTAATTCAGGATCTTTATTATTTAAAAAAGCATGTCCTGCGAGATGCAATACAGCAGAATTACTGTTAAGACTAAAAAATTGAGATTTAGAAGCGTTTTCATTTTCAAATACAATACCATCTACAAGCTTATTTAATAACCTTACTTCTTCTTTAGCGCCTTTTAGATTATAGGCTTCACCTCTAACGGCGAGTTCGTTGACCGATGGTGAAAAGCTGTTATAAGATGGAGCGAAAAAAGTTATGTTCTCATCGTAGGAATTCGACTTATATAATTGAGAATTTAAATAACTAAGTCCAGAGACATAAGAAATAGACGTTTTTTCTATAAGGTAGTTTTCATCCTCTTTCAAAAGTTCAAAAGGTAAATTTCTCAAAGAGGCTTCGGCTATTATAATAGTATTATTAACTATTTCTATATCACTCAAAAGAAGGTTATAGAGTTTTTTGCTCAAGTTTTCATAACCATTACTATTATTTAGATTTTTAATAGTGTTTAAAAAGGAAATTATATCGGTTTCAATTGCAGTGTAAGCGCCAATATTTTTGATTGAAATATCAGAATTAGAAATAATAACCCTAAAGAGTTCATTTTCAGACTTGATATATTTTATGACCTTAGTATTTTTTTCTAATCTTATAGAACTCAAATCGAACTCTGATGAATTCAAACTAAATATTTTTGGATTTTCATTAATTAATTGTTGGTTTATATCATCTAGCTGAAGACTTAACTCAAATAATTGCTGATTTAGAAGCGTATCCTTTTCTATCTGCTTCTGCTTAATTTGGGTGATTTCTTCTCTTAGTTTATTCTCTTCGGAGAATAAACTGTCTAAATTCGATTTTCTATCTGCAAGTTCTCTATTAAATAACAAACGGTTTAAAGTTGCTCTGTTTTCAATACGCTCAATTTGAGATAATATATCTTGTTTAACCTCTATAGAAGCTTCTTCTTGTATTAAATGTTTAAGATTTCTATTCCTAATAATATCATAGTTTGCAAAGTGATTGTTTATTGGTTTTCGGTCAATTCGGTCTGCAAATTGTTTAAGTCCAATTTTAAAAAGCTCAGTTGAAGTTGTAACTAATTCAGGTTTATTAGTTTGCTCTAAAAACAGTGCAAACTGATTTAAGAGAATAGGGTATTTTAGTTGTGTTATTGGCTCAAAATCCTTTGAATTAAAATTTAAAACATTGATTGGTTCGTCACTAGTATTAAGCAATTTTAGAGCTTTATTGGCATGGATGGTAAGTTCGTCAATATTATTGGTTTCTGAATAGTATCTGGAGGCAATTTCATGAAGATTAAGTTCTTGAAACTTATTGAGATCTTGAAAATTTTTCAATTTTTTTATTAAGGCAGGGATTTTATCAAATTGCTCTGCACCTAAAAAGGCAAACCCTTTACAGACATTAGAGTAGATCTTTATGTTTCTGTCACCTTTTGTTTCAGCTTTATTAAAGTAATATTCAGCTTTATCCGCATTATTAGGTTGGTAAAAACGACCAACTCTAAAACTGCCTAGAGCATAGTAATAATCTATATCCTTAAAATGGTTATTTTCTTCGTAGAAATTTTCTAGTCTTCTGTGGGATTCTAATAATTCGTTTTCATTTTGCAACGAAAAGTTAAGTGATACAAACCATTCTAGTAGTGTTGCTTCAAGTTTTTTTTCTGAACTAAAACCTATTTCTTCCTTGAGTTTCTTCTTCCTTTCTTTTAAAATATTATAGGCTATTGTAATATATCCCAAGCTTTTTTCATATTTCGATTCTTCATACTCATTTGCGCCTAATGAGATATAAAAATTGATCAAATCATAGGTTTTTACATCTTTTTCAGTCGCTAAAGCCTCGGCTTTGTTTACATATTCTATACTTTTTAGTTCATTTCTAATGGATTCTATATTGTAGACTTGAGATAAATCTACATAAAGACCGAATTGTAAGGTGTTATTTTTAATAGTGTTATCATTAAAAAGTTGTAAGCTATATTCAAGTTTTTCGATGGCCTTCTGAGCCTTATCAACATTACTTAATTTTGAAGCCTCTTCTCTAAGGGTATTAATTTGTCTAATAATTGAGTCCTCAATCTTTTGCTCTATTTCTGGTTTCTGTTGTGAATCGACGAGGACTGGCAATACTATTGAAATGCAGATTGCTATTTTCAAGGTATTGATTTTAAAAAAAAACAAATTCATATATTTTTATTTTGAAAGAAAAATCAATGCGCCTCCAACCAATTCACACCTGTATCAATTTCGACATCCAAAGGAACATCCATTTTATAAGCATTTTCCATCTCAGTTTTGATCAAAGTCTTGAGTTCTTCAAGTTCTGGTTTGTAAACATCAAACACCAATTCATCATGGACTTGTAAGAGCATTTTCGATTTATAATTGCCTGCTTCTAGTTTGTTATAAATATTGATCATGGCAATTTTAATAATATCTGCAGCACTTCCTTGTATCGGTGCATTTACGGCATTTCGTTCTGCAGCACCTCTAACCACAGCGTTGCGTGAGTTGATATCCTTTAAATAACGACGACGGCCCAAAACGGTTTGCACATAACCATTATCCCTTGCAAAATCTACTTGCTTGCCCATATAGGCTTTGAGTTTGGGATAGGTTTCGTAATACGTGTCTATGAGTTCTTTGGCTTCGCCACGTGATAAATCGGTTTGGTTACTTAACCCGAAAGCAGACACACCATAAATTATTCCGAAGTTGACCGTTTTGGCATTACTTCGTTGTTCCCTGGTGACTTCATCTAATGATACATTAAATACTTTTGAAGCGGTAGAGGCATGAATATCCTCGCCATTCTTAAACGCTTCAATCATTGTTTCCTCTTCACTTAAAGCCGCAATAATCCGTAATTCAATTTGCGAATAATCGGCAGCGAGCAAAGTATAATCTTCATTTCTTGGTACAAACGCTTTTCGCACTTGGCGACCACGTTCGGTTCGGATGGGAATGTTCTGTAAATTAGGATTATTACTACTCAAACGACCTGTAGCAGCAACTGTTTGCATATAATCGGTGTGGACTCTGCTTGTTGAAGGTTCTACTTGTAATGGTAGCGCATCAACATACGTACTCTTCAATTTTGAAAGTCCTCTAAAATCTAAAATTTTCTGAATAATATCGTGGTCTTTTGCCAAATAACTCAATACGTCTTCGGCTGTGGAATATTGACCTGTTTTGGTTTTCTTGGGCTTATCAACGAGTTTCATCTTTTCGAACAAAATAATCCCTAGTTGCTTTGGCGAGGCGATGTTGAATTCTTCTCCTGCGGTTGCATAAATTTCCTGTTCAAGATTTGATATATCATTGTTGAGCTGTTCGGATAAGGAATTCAGGAATTCGGTATCTAAATTAATACCTTCCAATTCCATAGCTGCCAAAACCCGCAACAACGGAATTTCAATATCATCAAACAATTTTTGGGTATTGGCTTCACCTAGTTCGGTTTGAAAATGTTCTTTTAATTGCAAGGTAATATCTGCATCTTCAACCGCATATTCCGTTTGTTTTTCTAGAGGCACCTCTCGCATGGACAATTGGTTTTTGCCTTTTTTGCCAATGAGTTCTGTTATGGAAATAGGTGTATAGTTCAAATAGGTTTCTGCCAAAACATCCATACCATGTCGCATATCTGGATTGATAAGGTAATGTGCTAACATGGTGTCGAAAAGCTTTCCTTTAACATCCACATTGTATTTAGCTAAAACCTTAATGTCATATTTTAAATTCTGACCAATTTTTTCAATGTTTTCATTTTCGAAAAATGGTCTTAATATTTCAATTAAGTTTTGGGCTTCAGATTTATCTTCTGGAAAAGGTACGTAAAACCCTTTACCAACTTCCCATGAAAATGCGATACCAACTAATTCTGCAGTTAAAGGATTTAGGCCAGTGGTTTCCGTATCAAAACAAACCGATGTTTGGTTCATTAAGTTTTTGACAAACAATTTAGTGGCCATACCAGATGCTACACTTTGATAAAAATGTGAATAGGTTTGAGAGGTTTTACGAGCATTTTCTGAAACGTTTTGGTTTTGGTCGCTGGGTGTAGTTGAAGCGCCAAACAATGAAAATTGTCCAGCACCTGCATTAGAGCTTGAACTTGAGGCTGAATTTGACGAGGACTTCTTGATTGGACTCGAAGTGACAGTTTTTGAAGTGGAGGTTGACTCTTCTTGAGGTGCAAAGGTCTTTAAGAAGTTATCGGTCAATCGTCTAAACTCTAATTCCTGAAAAATTTCCTTTACTTTTTCAACATCTGGATGATCAAGTTCAAAATCTTTGGCATTAAACTCTACAGGAACATCTAGCATAATAGTTGCCAGTTGTTTTGATAGCAAGCCAAGCTCTTTATTGGCCTCAATCTTTTCTTTCATTTTTCCTTTTAGCTCATGTGTATTTGCTAAAAGGTTTTCCATACTGCCATAAGCCTTTAAAAATTTCTTGGCTGTTTTTTCGCCAACACCAGGTAATCCAGGAATGTTATCCGACGAATCTCCCATCATACCTAAAAAGTCTATGACTTGCATTGGTTCTGTGACTTCAAATTTTTTCTGAACCTCAGGGATGCCCCAAGTTTCATAACCGCCACCAAAAACTGGTCGGTACATAAAAATATTGTCAGTTACCAATTGTGCAAAATCCTTGTCCGGAGTTACCATAAAAGTTTTATAGCCTTCTTTTTCGGCTTGTCTAGAAAGTGTACCAATAACGTCATCAGCCTCGTAACCTTCCTTTACCATGATGGGAATGTGCATGGCTTCCAAAATATTGCAGATATGTGGAATGGCAGTTCTTATCCCTTCTGGTGTTTCATCTCTGTTGGCTTTATATTCCTCATACATTTCTACCCGATCTACACTTCCACCTTTATCAAAACAAACGGCCAGATGGTCTGGGCGCTCACGTTTGATAACGTCTAAAAGAGAATTCATAAATCCCATAATGGCTGAGGTATCTTCGCCTTTAGAATTTATTCTTGGATTTTTTATAAAGGCATAATAGCCTCGAAAAATAAGGGCATAGGCATCAACTAGAAAAAGGCGCTTTTGGTCTGACATGTTGCTTAATTTTGAAGTTTATAAAGCTACAAAACTTAAACCTTGATATGAAAGAATGGTTTATTAAATAATGAACAAAAAGAAAGCCGTTCCCTACTCCGGCTTTCTTCGTTCAAAAAATATAATTGAAGACAATCCAATTATGTCATAAATGTGAGTCCGTATTTACCACATATTTCTGAAACCACTTTGAAGTCTGGTGGTCCAGAAGGTAAATCGTTTAGTTCTTTGAACATTAATTCAATTCCGGCAGGAAAGGCACTGGTTATCATATGTGCTTTTTCTGTGCCTACTACTTTCCATGAATGCGGAATATTTTTGGGGGCAAAAGCAACATCACCAGCTTTGAGTACCGTAGTTTTACCATCTACCATGATTTCAATTTCTCCTTTAATCACTCTAAATATTTCATCTTCTTTGGTATGGATGTGAGGTGGAATGCCTACACCAGGTTCTACATCATCTACCCATTCTACAATTTGATTGTTAGTGTCACTGCCCACAAGCTTATGCGTTTGAATATCACCAATAACATTTAAGCGAGTCCCATCGTTATTTCTAATGATTTTTCCTTTTAAATTACCTGTTAATGTTTTTAAATGCTTTGTGATTGAAAAATTTGGAATTAACGCTAAGAGGCTGATTCCGCCCAATGATTTTAAAAAGTTTTGTCGTTTCATATCGGTTGTTTTTATAATTGTTCAATTTCAAAAAATGTAGCTCTTGAGTTAGCTTGAATGGTTGCTCCAATGGCTGGACGGTTAAATGCAATATCTAAGGTGTCTCCTGCTGCGAGACTCAAAATACTTGTGATTTGTCTTACGATTTGTCCATTACCTGTATGATTGTATTCTGCTCGTCTTTCCTGTGTGCCATTTACACGAATACGAACATCGAAAGTTCCGGTTCCGGTTGAAGCATCCATTGTAATTTGAGCAGTAACGCGATAAATGGCAGTTTCAGGTATTTCGTACGCGTCGGTTGTCATGTTAAAATTGCTACCAATATCAAATTGTGCGGCATCAAAATTAACTTTTGTGATGCCACTTCCGGTTTCGGTTTGTGAAGCACTCATGAATAGTCGTGCGATTGCCTTTTGTGGGTTTAGACCGGAGAGGTCTACAATTTGAGGAGGTTGCCCATCGTCTTCTATTTCGAGCGTTAGTTCATTAGTTGACGAGTTAAAGCTAAAAGAGTCTATTTGCTGGTTGTCGGTGTTAGTTGTCGGGTTTTGCCAAGTCACATTTCCTAAGCCATCGGTTTGCATGACTTGTCCGTTTGTACCTCTAGAGTTTGGTAAACTGTATGTATTGCCTGAAGTAGTTCCTAGAGAAACTTCACCCAAAAAGTAAGCGGCATATCCATTAGTTGTGAGAACGTTTGAATAAACTCCATACTCTGTACCAACGATGTCTTCAGGAATGTAAATTTCCAAGCCATAAATATTACTTGATCCAGTTGCGTATTTGGCAATATCGACATTGGTATCGCCAAGTTCATTAAATACCGATATACCTGATCGTGAAGCTAAAGAATATGGATCATTTACAGAGATGTTCATAGCATTACCACGTTGTGCACTGTGATATATATCCACAAAATTATCACTACTAAAGACGTCATTGCCAATTCTAATTGTATTTTGATTGATAAGAGAATTAAGACTGAATTTATAATTGGTAGCTCCTATTAAACCGATACTTATTTCTCCGTCATTTTGAATTCTAAACGATTCGTTTCCATTTACTGAATAGGCTGTTACCGCGTTTGATGGGCTAAAAAAACCGGTGTTTATATCTTTAAAAAATATACTTGGATCTGCAGCAGTACCATTATCAAATTGAATTTCATCCATGACGCTCATATCATCTGGATTCAGATAATAATTAGTATCATCCCAATCGATAATATTATTGCTTATATAAATATTATTATTTGTAGCATTAGTATTTCCAATGTAAACATCACCACTTTGCCTTTCAATATTTGCACCTACAGGTACCCAGTCACTATCGTCAGTTAAACTTGCTAAATTTACTGAAGTTCCTGTCCCATTTTGAATGCCTAGGTTAAGCGTTGTTCCTGTGAGTGTTGCTGCGGTTAGGTTTTGGTTGTCAGTGCCAGTGCCATCTCCAACAGTATTTTGGAAACTAACATTTCCAGAACCATCTGTTGTTAGAACTTGACCATTTGTGCCATCTGTGGATGGAAAGGCATAACCCGTTATTGTTGGGTTTCCTATTTGAAGTTCACCATTTGTTCTTAAAATATTATTATCGAATTCACCATAAATTAGAGCATTATTAGAATCTGAATTAGAGTTTTCTATGTATAATTTTTCTGAACCTGTTTCAAAATAACCCGATTGATAACCGATAAAAACATTATTGCTTCCTGTAGTATTGGTGTAACCTGAGCTAGAACCTAAAGCTACGTTTCGATCTCCTGAATTATTATTTAATAAAGTCCAGTACCCTAGAGCAATATTATAATTACCATTTGTGTTAGAGTTTAAAGCGGCAAAACCTATTGCTGAATTAAAACTTCCTGATGTATTGGCTGATAGTGTGGTATTTCCAAAAGCAGCATTATCAACTCCACTTAAATTATCAGATAAACTACCAGCACCTGTAGCTGTATTATTCATACCACTTGTGTTAGCTTGCATGGCTTGATTACCAATAGCTGTATTTCCCCAACTAAAAGTATTACTCTGCAAGGCTTGAAACCCTATGCCAACATTTCGGTTGTTAGAGCTGTCGTCATTAGCACCAGCATCAACTCCTAAAAATAAAGAAGACCCATCATCACTACCATCGTTATCACTTTTGCCGTCATTTAAATCGTTTATTTGTTTGGCTCCAGCAATACTATTCCATGATGTCGTTGCCTGATTCCAATAATAAAAGCCTTTTGCTGCTGTGCCATTTCCGGTTACAAAAACCATCATTCCATCCTGGTCTGTTGAGGGATTTGAAGTTGGAAAATTATCTATTCTAGGTATCAAAATACCGTCTTCATTGGTTGGTGTTGTTGTATTGGAAGCTGAAATATCTAAACTAGCCTTTGGGTTTGTATTACCAACTCCAACTTGTGAAAAGGCAAAACAGGATAAAATTAAGAATAGGGTAATTGTAAATGTCTTCATAATAATAGTAGGGAATTAATTGAACCTGTAAGATTAAAGTTTAAACTCTACATCAAATACGTTTCTTACATCTCTAATTATTCTATTGGTATAATATAAAAGGCCAAGGAAGATTTCAGTTCCGCCAAGAATAAAAGGATTGATATTTCCAAATAGTTGAAGGGAAATATGACCAGCTAAAAAGCTAGAATTAATGATGAGTAAAGAGACCAGAAGGGTTGAAGTTTTCATGATACAACGTGTTAATGATTAATAGCTTCACAAACTTATTGTAACACTCAAAAAATGGTCTTGATTATTTTTTCAAAAACGGGTAGTATTTTTTCAAATGGAAGAAAAATGACAGGGAATATATATTCATTTTCAATATAAAAAACTAAAAATTAGTTAGTTACGGAATTCTGTTGGGCTTTGGTCATATTCTTCCTTAAAAGCCTTGCTGAACCAGTTTGGATCGTTAAATCCTGTGGCATAAGCGATTTCTGAAACCGATAATTGCGTAGTTTTTAATAGTTTTTTGGCTTTATCCAGTCTTACTTTTCGAATAAAAATAGCTGTACTGGTATTGGAAATAGCTTTGAGTTTTCTATAAAGTTGCGAGTCACTCATTGCCATAAATTTGGCTAGTTCTGTTGCACCAAAATTAGAATCGTCTAGATGTTTATGGACAGCATCGATAACTGTATTGAGAAAGATAAGGTTCTTGTCCGTAGTTTCTTTTTTTCGCTCTGTTTGTTTGACAACCGTATTTACCGTATAGTTTTCCTGAAGTTTTTTACGTTTTGCAATGAGCATTTGTATACGTAATCTTAATTCTTTTTTTTGAAAAGGTTTAGTTATATAAGCATCTGCACCACTCGTAATGCCTTCTAGTTTGTCCTCTTGCAAGGCTTTAGAGGTGAGCATTATAATAGGAATGTGGTTGGTATTAGTGTTGGTCTGCAATTTTTGGGTCAATTGATAGCCATCCATTATGGGCATCATCACATCGGTTATTATAATATCTGGAATGTTAGCTTCAGCAAGTTCTAGACCTTCTTTTCCATTTTTTGCAAAACTCACTTTATAACCTGTCTGTAAGCAAGAAGCAATAAAGCGGGCCATGTCTGCATTGTCTTCAACAATTAATACCGTGTTTGAATCTTCGTCTGCGATGCTGTCATCCAATTGAGGTACAACGGTGCCTAGCGTCATCTGTTTTTGTAAGTGCATCAGTTCTTTGTCTTCGGCTTTATTGGTAATAGGTAAGATGATAGAAAAGGTTGTGCCTTGATTTAATTCTGAAGTGACGTCAATAGAGCCATTTAATAGTTCTACCAATTCTTTGGTCAATGCCAAACCAACTCCTGTGCCTTGTGAAACCTTATGCGCTGTATTTTCAACTTGATAAAAACGGTCGAAAATAAAAGGTAATTCTTCCTTCGAAATGCCACAGCCTTCATCTCTAACCTCTATTTTAAGTTTGCTGTTTAACTTATACATCTTAATTTCAATTTTAGAATTTTCTGGTGAAAACTTTAAAGCATTAGAAATAAGGTTGGTAAGAATCTGACGCATTTTTTCAGCATCAAAATCCATAACAATTTCATCTTGTTTTGTACTAAATCTTAAGTTGATACGCTTATCTGAAGCGATGCTCACAAAACTATTAACGATTTGTTTTGAAAATGAAACAATATCATGTTGAATGAGATTTAAGTTGAGTTGGCCTTTTTCCAATTTTGCCAAATCTAGCATCTGATTAACCAAATTGAGCAAATTATTACTGTTTTGTTCAATGGTGTCTAGAGAAGTGCCAACATTTTCCTTTTCTGTAAAATGTTTTTTTAAATTATCAAGATAGCCTAGTATAATGGTCAATGGTGTTCTAAATTCGTGGGTGATGTTGGTAATGAAACGCGATTTCAAATTATCTAATTCCTGTAACCGTTTAGATTCCTGTCCTGCAATTTGACGTTGTAACCTTGAGGTGTAAAATGCGTACACAATACCCAGAAAACTTAACAAATATAGTAGATAGGCCAAATTGCTTTTGTACCAAGGAGGTATTACGATAATAGCAAGTTGTAAAGGATCTGTTTTCCAAATCTGGTTTCTAGACTGTCCCTGAAGCTCAATAGTATGTTTTCCCTTTGGTAAATCCAATAATTGAATCTCTCTACTTTCTTTTATGGAATTCCAATCAGAATTATTTAAGCGGTAGACGAATTGTGTGTTCTTTTGAGGTCTTAAATTCAAATCTGAAAATGCTATAGTGCAAGGAAAATCATCATAATTCAAAGTAATGGATTCACTTTCTGTAATACTTGTTTTCAGAACTTTACTATGGGTAACAGGATTGATGATTTGACCTTTTATTCTTAATTCAGTCAATAAAAGTTCGCCTTTAGTATCTAGTTGATCAATTGATTTTGGATTGAAAACATTGAAGCCGTTAATACCGCCAAAATAAAGTTGATGGTTTATTGTGTCATTAAAAGAAGCGCCTAAATTAAACTCAGTGCTTTGTACACCATCCTTAATGGTAAATTGGGTAAACCGTTCTTTGTGCTTATCAAATTTAAAAAGACCAGAGTTGGTAGATACCCAAAGATTAGACATTGGATCTTCCAAAATACTATAAACATAAGTGTTGCTCAATCCATGGGATTCATTGTACTGTGTAAAAGTAGCGTCTGCTTTATTGAATTTATGCAATCCGTTTTGGGTTGCTACCCATAAAATACCTTCTTTATCATGGTGAGTGTGTAAAGTCGTATTGCTTTTTAATGACGCTGGGTTTGTTTTGTCCGCTTTATAAACTGTAAATAATGGTTTGGAATAGGTGGAATCATTATATTCAAGATTATTAAGCCCATTTTCAGATGTAATCCAATAATTTGAGTCTACATCTTGAGTCATATTAAAGGTAAAATTAGAACTTATTGAATTTTTATTGGGATCATATAGGTACCTTTTAAAAGTATAATTGTTATCATCTAAGTTACCTGTGAATCTATTGATGCCACCACCATATGTAGTTACCCAAATGGACTTATTGTGATCTAGGTAAACACTTCTAGTTTTATTATCACTGAGGGAGTTTATATTATCTTTTTCAGAAAAGAGCGAAATGATTTTAGGATGCTCGGGATCAAAATTGTTGAGATCTAACACGGATACGCCTTTTGTAGTTGCTAGCCATAAGTTGTTCTTAGCGTCTAGGGTCATCCCTCTTATCACATTATATGCCAATGCCTGTGATGTGTTTTCCTTGGTGATGTAAGTAATATTATTAGAGGTGTCAATACAATTTAGGCCATCCCTGGTTCCAATAAATGTGTAAGCTTCTGTTTTTAAAATCGAAAAAACATAATTGTTGTTAATAGCCGGAGAAGACAATGAATTAATAGTTTTAAAAACAGGGGCTTTTAAAGAAGCGACATCTAAATTATTAGTACCTATCCAAATTAAATCATTATCTATTAATATGTCGTAAACGCGATTAGAGGTTATAGAATTGATATTATCCTTATCGCCTTTATATATTAAAACATTTTCAAACTGCTGGTTTTTAGAGTTAAAATCTTTTAGGATGTAAAGACCATTATCAGTTCCTACATATAAAATATTGTTTTTGGAAGTCAGCGATTCTATAACTAAGCTTTCTTTGAGTTGATTGTTGTATTGTTTAAGCTGTAGATTAGTTAATTCGCTAGTATGTGGTACTAATTGAAAAAGACCAATTGAGGTGCCAATTAAAAGTTTGCTGTTAAAGCCATACATTTCGTTGATAATGCCAAGTGAACCATCCAAAATTAATTCTTCTAACTTTAAAGCTTTTTTATCGTTAAGATTCACTTTGAAAATACGGCCATCTGCTGAGCCTAAATACAAAATATCATCAATAATTAGCGATGCTGATAATAGCAGCGTCTCGTCATCATGAGTTCTAATAGTTTTACTCTTATAGCGTTTTCCTGATTTATCAAAAACAAAGATTCCATTGTTTAGAGAGGTTGCATATACAGTGCCTTCATTATCTTTTGATAGACTGGTGCAGTTTCCTGTATTGAAATTTGTTGTTGTAAACACATCCGTTTTAGGATTGTAATAGCAAACACCATTGTTAGCAGTGGCAATCCAAATGGTACCGTCTTTGTTTTCAACAATATCGTTTATAAATTTTCCGGAAACAGCTAAAGAATCTGACTCATTTTTTCTGAAGACACGAAATGTGTTGCCGTCAAAACGATTTAAACCATCTTGAGTACCTAACCATAAAAATCCTTTTGAGTCTTTCAAAATACATCTGATGGTTTGCTGTGATAAACCCTTTTCTAATCCGTAATGATAAAAGCTTAAATCTTGCGCAAAGAGCGAAGGCATATTTAAAATTATGACAAGTATGAAATAAAAATAGTTATGCTTCATTAGGTTATTTGCAATTATTTCTAATAAAAATACATAAAATTCACTTTACGCTTATTTCTAAATCTAATTAGATATTAATTCTGTTTTTAGCAATGTTGAATCTTTTTAGTAAAAATCAAAAACGTATTTTTGGATTTCGAAACTTAACTTAAATGAAGACATTGTCAATAGCCATACACGGAGGAGCAGGAACTTTAATAAAAGGTTTGATGACTCAAGAATTAGAAGCAGAATATAGAGCGGCATTAAAAGTAGCTAGAGATGCTGGTTTTGAAGTTTTGCAAGATGGAGGTAGTGCGGTAGATGCTGTCGAAAAATCCGTTAAATTATTAGAAAATACGCCTTTGTTTAATGCAGGCAAAGGTTCTGTTTTTACGGCTAATGGCACACATGAAATGGATGCTGCCATCATGGAAGGTGAAAATCTCAAAGCTGGTGCAGTTTCACTTATAACTGGAATAAAAAATCCGGTGTCTTTAGCGCGAGATGTCATGGAGAAAAGTTATCATGTTTTTTTAGCGGGTGATGGTGCCATGCGATTTGCAAAAGATCAAGGGTATGAGATTAAAAGTCCTGACTATTTTTATGATGAAGTACGCTACCAACAATGGCAAAGTATTAAAGATACCGAGGGGTTTCAATTAGATCACAGCGTAAAAAAGGATGGAAAATTTGGTACTGTTGGAGCAGTGGCATGCGACAAAAATGGAAATGTGGCAGCAGCGACATCCACAGGTGGCATGACTAATAAAAAATGGGGTAGAATTGGTGATAGTCCAATAATTGGAGCAGGAAATTACGCAAACAATAAAACCTGTGCTGTTAGCTGTACAGGTAGTGGTGAATTTTTTATAAGGGGTGTAGTTGCTTACGACGTTTCTTGTTTAATGGAACATAAAGGCATGAGTTTAGAAGCAGCTTCAAACGAAGCCATCCATAAAAGAATCCTTGAAATAAAAGGAGACGGCGGGTTAATCGCTGTAGATTCTAATGGCAATATCGCTATGCCGTTTAATACGGAAGGTATGTATAGAGCCGCTAAATCTTCTAAAGGAATAGATATTATTTCTATTTATAAGTGACAAATTTCTGCGAAGGTAGAAATCTCATGAGGTAGAAAAATAAAATTTTAAGAGTATATGAAACGTTCATGAGATTCCTTTTTTCAAAGGGATTTTGTTAAATAAAAGGAGCTTCTATCGGTAATACCTTTACCTTTCTTTTTTGAATATTATACTGATCTCCATTAGAAAGCACATGTATGGTTAAATTGGCCATGGTCATCGGAGTCCCTTCTTGCAGTATTTTTTGGTTATTATGGGTAAGATTGCCACCATCAAATACAATAGACATTCCAGAACCTATAATGGTACAGTCTTCACCATTTTTAATTATCATTCCGGTGTCTTCTGCTAAACCGATACCAATTAAATTTGGGAATTTTGCAACGGCTTCAGAGATGCGACCAAAACGACCTCGTTGAATAAAATGGGTATCAATAATTAATTCAGGAATTAGACTTAAACCTTTTCTCATCAGTACAGCTCCCTTTTTAAAAGCTTTAGTACTACTACCACCAGCAATCATTTCTTTAGCCATCGCCATAGCACCTGCACTTGTACCCGCAATAACAAATCCGGAATCATTTTTATAACGATTACTTAAGAGCTTATGCAGTTTTGTGTTGCCTATATATTTTGATATTTTAGATTGATTACCACCAGAAAACATAACGCAGTTTGCATTTTCTACACTCTTAAGAACGCTTGTGTTTTCTGCATCTGCTATGGATCTGATGTTTAAAACCTCAATATTTTTACATCCTAAAGTAGAGAAAGCTGTTGTATAGTTTTCACCAACTTCGATAGGAATACTTGATGCCGTTGGAATAACTACAATTTTAGCATCAATACCACCAGCTTCTTCCACAACATGTGCTAAAATACCTTCCTCGATATAATCTAGACGATGAATTTCGTCATCTTCAAATCCTTTGTCCTCGTTTCCGCCAATTGGAATCAGAGTTCCTTTAATCTTCTGCATAATTTTATTCTAAAAATATAGCGCAAAAATAAGATAATTTTTTTATTGGAATTGTCTATATTTATGATCTTTCAATAACAAAATCAAATACCAGCCTATATGAAGATACGCGAAATCAATGCCATGAGAGGACCAAATTATTGGTCGATTAGAAGACATAAATTAATAGTTATGGTTCTAGATCTCGAAGAAATGGAAGCTTTACCATCTCATAAAATTGAGGGTTTTCCTGAACGACTGAAAACCATGTTTCCAAGCATGTATTCTCATCGTTGTTCTGAAGGTTGCGAAGGTGGTTTTTTTATGCGTGTTGATGAAGGTACATGGATGGGTCATATCATTGAGCACATTGCGTTAGAGATTCAGACACTTGCTGGTATGGATACTGGTTTTGGCAGAACTAGAGGTTATGGAGAAGAAGGCGTGTATAGTGTGGTCTTCTCTTATATGGAAGAATCTGTTGGGCGCTTTGCCGCTAAAGCTGCAGTGCGCATTTGTGAAGCCTTGATTGCTGGTGAAGCATATGATTTGACTGATGATATTCAGGAAATGAGAGAACTTAGAGAGGCAGATCGTTTAGGCCCAAGTACGGGCTCTATTGTTGAAGAAGCTGAATCTAGGGGAATTCCTTGGATTCGTTTAAATAAATATTCGTTGTGTCAATTGGGTTATGGAGCCAATCAAAAACGTATTCAAGCAACCGTTACTAGTGAAACTAGCAGCATAGGTGTAGAGCTTGCATGTGATAAAGAAGATACAAAATATTTATTGGAACAAGCTGAGGTTGAAGTGCCTCGTGGTGATATTATTCGTCGTGAGCGTAGCTTAGAGGAAGCTTGCCGTTATGTTGGTTATCCCTTAGTAATTAAACCAGTAGATGGAAATCATGGTCGCGGAATTACTGTAAATATTCAAAATTATAACGATGCACTTGAGGCATTCAGACAAGCAAAAGAGAGTTCACGCAGTGGTGCAATAATTGTGGAAAAATTTATTACTGGTGAAGATTATAGACTATTAGTTATTAATAATAAGTTAGTTGCAGGTGCTATAAGAACACCGGCACATGTTATTGGTGACGGAAAATCAACAGTTCAAGAATTGATTGATAAAGTCAATAGTGATCCTAGAAGAGGATTTGGACACGAAAATGTGCTGACAAAAATTACAACTAATGAATTGACTCAGACCATTATTAAAGATGCAGGTTACACACTAGAGTCTGTTATTACCGAAGGAGAACGTCTTATTTTAAAGGATACCGCAAATTTAAGTACAGGAGGAACAGCCGAAGATATCACCGATATTATTCATCCTGCTAACGTAAGTATGGCAGAACGTATTTCAAAAATCATCGATTTAGATATTTGTGGTATTGATATAATGACTACTGACATAACCCAGCCCTTATCTGAAACTGGAGGCGCAGTACTTGAAGTTAATGCTGGTCCAGGGTTTAGAATGCACCTAGCACCAACATCCGGATTACCTCGTAATGTTGCCGCTCCTGTAATTGATAAATTATTCCCCAATAAAGGCGATACAGGTCGAATTCCAATTATTGCAACTTCTGGAACTAACGGAAAAACAACCACTACTAGGCTCATTGCTCATATTGCCAAGATGAATGGACACCGAGTTGGTTATACAACAAGTGACGGTGTTTATATTCAGAATAGACTATTAATGACAGGTGATTGTACGGGTCCTGCAAGTGCTGAATTTGTATTAAAAGATCCTACCGTGAATTTTGCGGTTTTAGAATGTGCGCGAGGTGGATTATTGCGAGCAGGTCTAGGATTTAAAAAATGTGATGTGGCAGTGGTTACAAATGTGGCAGCTGACCATTTAGGACTAAAAGGAATTCATACTATAGAACAATTAGCCAAAGTAAAAGCGGTTATTCCAGAAACGGTTTTACCAGAGGGTTATGCCATTTTAAATGCAGATGATGACCTGGTTTATGATATGCGCAGAAATTTAGAGTGTAATGTGGCCTTATTTTCTATGGATGAAAACAACCCAAGAATAAAAGCCCTACAACGCTTAAATGGCATTACAGCGGTTTACGAAAATGGATATGTTACTATATGCAGAGGAGAGTGGAAGATGCGATTAATGAAAGCTGAAGATATTCCTTTAACTTATGGTGGAAAAGCAAAATTTATGATTCAAAATGTACTTGGAGCTGTGCTTGCTGCTCATGTTCAAGGTATAAGTATAGAAGATATGAAAGCCGCTTTAGAAACATTTATTCCCTCAGCTTCGCAAACTCCTGGACGTTTAAACTTATTCGAGTTTAATAATTTCTCGATTCTATTGGATTATGCTCATAATCCTGCAGGAATGCGTGCCTTGCAAAAATTTACAGATGAGCTTGATGCGACGGTAAAAGTTGGAATTATTGCCGGAATAGGCGATAGAAGAGTGGAAGATAATAATGAAATGGGAAGCATCGCTGCTGAAATGTTTGATGAAATTATTATCCGTCAGGATAAACGTCTTAGAGGAAAAACAGAACAGGAACTTATTAAAATGCTAGATGATGGCATAAAAATGAAAGATCCTAATAAGAAAACTACTATTATTCCATCTGAAAAAGAAGCTATTAAATTTGCTGTTAAGAATGCCGTAAAAGGATCACTTATTATATTATGTAGTGATGTGATACCAGATGCACTGGATTTGGTAAAAGAATTCAAAAAGAAAGAAGCTAATGGCGAATTAAATTATGCAGATTAGCAAGTGGTGTTAAACTGAAATTCTATTAAGATTTTAAAACTACTATTTTTAAAATAACACAAAAAAAAGCCGAAATTTGTATTTCGGCTTTCTTGGTTATAGATGGTTAATAGCAAAATATATTGGTTAATAGCATAAATTTTATTGACTTAACAAAGTTTTACAGTTTTAACTCTAATCTGAAGACTTTTTCTGTAAGCTTTAATACTGATAATTTCGTTACTCTTTTTACGATTCATTTTTAAAACCTTAGCTTTAACTTTCGCAGAAATGTTAGTTGTTTTAACTTCTGGCTTAACAGCGTCTTTAGTTTCAACAAGTTCTGTTTCATTATTAACTAAAACGTCTTGTTGTGCATAACCTGCGAAAGACATTGTTAAGAATACTAAGATGATTAAAGCGGTTTTCATAATCGTAGGAAATTATATTTGTTTTAACTTCGAGTCAAAGAAACAGAATAGCTTGGAGGTCGATGAAAAATTTAGATGAAACCGATCGATAATTAGTTAACGGGAATGTTGGAGCTAAAAACTTCGACCAAATACACAAAATGGGCTTGTAGCCCTTTAAAAACATTAATTTTTATGTTAAACAACACTATATTTAGGACGAAAAACACATCTTATTTAATTCTATCGATGAAATACATAAATCCAGCTTCAAAAGCTGAATAACATATACTTAGAATGAGTGATTTTAATGATAATCCCTATTTTGAATTATTTAGCAAACAACAGCAAAATCAATTTGCTATTGGGAATAGCACCTATAAACAAAGGCTTAAGAAATTAAATACACTTCAGTATACTATTGAAGTGACCTACAGAGAACAAATTCAACAGGCTTTGCAAAAAGATTTGGGTAAGCCTGTAGTGGAAACTGAACTTACAGAAATCTATGCCATCATAGGAGATATTAAGCACACTAAAAAGCATTTGAGACAATGGATGCAAAAGCAAAATGTAGAAACGCCACTGTCAATGTTAGGCTCTAGCTCATACATTACATACGAACCTAAAGGGGTTTGTTTAATTATTTCGCCGTGGAACTTTCCTTTTAATTTAACTTTTGGGCCTTTAGTATCTGCCATAGCCGCAGGAAACACTGCGATCATTAAGCCATCTGAAATGACACCAAATTCTTCTGCACTTATGGCAAAGATTATTGAAGATGTATTTGCTAAAGACGAAGTGGCGTTGATTGAAGGGGAAGTTGAGGTTTCAACTGCATTATTGAAATTACCATTCAACCATATCTTTTTTACAGGGTCTCCTAAAGTTGGGAAAATAGTAATGGAAGCGGCATCAAAGCATTTAGCTTCGGTGACTTTGGAACTTGGAGGCAAATCGCCGACCATAGTCGATAAAACCGCGAATCTCGATAAAGCAGCAAAGAAAATAATGTGGGCAAAGTTTTTGAATTGCGGTCAAATCTGTGTCTCGCCAGATTATGTGTTGATAGATGAAAGCGTAAAAGACGAATTCATTACATCTTGTAAAAAATGGCTTCAAACCTTTTATAATGATAATCCAAAAACATCAGATTCCTATGGAAACATAGTAACGGACAAACACTTTGATCGCTTAACTTCTTATCTCGAAAATGCAAAAACACTACACGCTACATTTGAAGTCGGCGGTGAAACAGATAGGTCTTCAAGATATATTGAACCCACTATAATTTCAGATTTAAAGCCTGAAGCGAAACTGTTGGAAGAAGAAATTTTCGGACCTATTTTGCCTATCGTGATTTACGAGAGTTTGGATATGGCTATAGCCTATATCAACTCCAAACCGAGACCATTAGCACTTTATATGTATAGTAAAAGTAAAAAGAATACCAACAAAATATTAGACAACACTAGAGCAGGTGGTAGCTGCATCAATAATAGCGTGCTGCATTATGCGAATCATAACCTACCCTTTGGTGGGACAAACAATAGTGGTATTGGGAAAAGCCATGGTTTTTTTGGCTTTAGGGCGTTTAGCAATGAGCGTTCGGTTTTAAAACAACATACATTCGGCGTTACGGAGTTATTGTTTCCGCCTTATTCTGGTTTTAAGGAGCGGTTGGCTCAGTTAACTATAAGGTGGTTTTGAGATGTGTGGACTTTAACTTATTTAATATTACTATTATTAATTTTTTGGAATTTAAAGGATCAAATAATTGGCTCTATTCATTTAGTACCAATATTTCTTATTTATACAGCGATAATACAAGTGATAGTATTAATTAAAACTGATTCGGAATATCTTTGCGACCATGAAGGACTCTCACAATACGAATATGGGTTTTTAGAATTCTGTAAAAAACAACATGGTAATTTTCTGTAATGCTGTAAAGTCCCTTTTTAATCTCATTTCGTTCTCTGCCTATTTTTGGATTAAGGACTAAATTTTTGAAAAGGGCTTCCAATCCTATCAAGTATATAATAGCTTGATCAAAACCATGTTCTAGTTCGGTATAATCAAAAATGTCGTTTAAGTCATTATCTGCCTGAATGGATAATTTATAACCAGAAAGGTATGTCATTTACGATGCTTTTTTACGCTTTTTAGTTTCAATAATATCGCTTACCGAGCGATTGCTTGTAGGACCAGACCAACCCTTTTCAATTTCTGCTCTTAAATCTTCAATAATACGATGTCTATATACTTCATGCAATCGCAGTGCATCACGAACCAATTCACTGGCATTCTGAAAATCGCCAGATTTCAATTGTTCTGCGATATAGGCTTCTTGCTTTTTTGTTAAACTAATGTTCATTTCAAATTTTTTATAAATATATGAAATTTGTCCATATTTAGCAAATATGGACAAAATGAATTGGTCGTATCAGAGCGAGAGGCATTTGCACTAAACAATAGTGGTATTGGTAGAAGTCATAAATTTTTTGGCTTTAAGGCGTTTAGCAATGAGCGTTCGGTTTTAAAACAACATACATTCGGCGTTACGGAGTTATTGTTTCCACCTTATAGTTGTTTTAAGGAGCGGTTGGCTAGAATAACTATAAGATGGTTTTAATTAAAAGAAAAAAAGCCGCTCCCTACAGCGGCCTTTTCCTCAAAAACATAATTGTTTTACAAAACAATTATAATTATTATTTACTTGTAGTTTTGCTAGTGTTATCTCCGCTTGTCCCTTCCAAAGTTATAAGTCTAGCTTCTAATTGTTCTATTTTACGTAATTGTTGTTTTAATTTGTTGTTTTCTGATTCTAGTGTTTCAACTTGGTTATTTAATTCTTGAAGCGCTTTTACGACTACAGGAATGACTTTGTCATAATCTACAGACCAAAGTGTCTTACTTTCATCTTTAGGTCTTTGAACAGCTTCAGGAAATATTTTATATAACTCTTGGGCGATAAATCCTAGGGTTTGTTCTCCGTTTTCAGAAAGATTTAAGACACCATCTTCAATATTACCATTATGATGGAAATAAGTTTTAGGCACCATTTGTTTAATTAAATGCAGTCCATTTTGTAGCGGTTGCTGATTGCTTTTAACGCGAGAATCACTATAGATGGTCCATGCGTTTGCACGACCTCTTCCTGTTCCAATGGCCGTATTATTAGGAAGCGTTATGGCATAGGTAGGATCGTTAATATTTATGCCTAATTGTCCATTAATTTCTACGTCACCATCTCCTTTAATTTCTAAAATATTACCAGTTGTAGTATGGAAAAAGTTGAATGAACTATCGCTAAGCGTATTGTCTGCTCGTCCATAGAGTGTCCATTCATTAGTGGTTTCTGCACCATTTGCGAATTGAATTCTTGAACCATCATTGGCATTTGTTTCTGTGAATTGTATATGTGCTGGATTACTGCCACCACTATTGTTTAAAATAGTAATACGTCCATCTGCATTGTCTGTTTCACCTATACTTAGTCGTTGAGAAATATAACTCTTGCCTAAGTTGTAACTTGCCCAACCGTTAGTAACGCCTACACTATTATAAGTGCCATAATGTGTACCACCAGCAGATGCACTGATAAAGTTATAAGATCCATATTTATTTCCTGTTCCAGTAGAACCAGCACTATATTCGTTTCTCACGCCATAAAAGGTACCGTTAGAGGCGAGATCGAAATCTGTATAAATTCCAGAAAAACCATTAGAGCCTGGGGTACCATTTGTAAAACGGGTTCGAACACCAGCCATGAGGTCAGCAGAACTAGATGTAGTAAGAAATTCATTATAAACACCATACATATTTGAGGCGTTTGTAACTCGCATACCATTATAAACTCCATAGATATCTGCAGTGTTAGCATTGTCCATATTATTGAAAACGCCAAATTGGTTGGATCCCGATGCACCTCTAACCCAATTTCTCACTGCATATTGGCTGCCAGCGGTATTAGAGTTTAACTCATTAAAGATACCATATTTTTGCCCTGTTCCTGTTCCTGTAACATCAGCATATAAGCCATATCTGTTTCCGTTTCCTGTACCATTTACTTCTGCATAGTAACCATGATTTCTGCCAGTTCCGTTAGATGTTTTAGTTACATAAACACCTTCGGTTGAAGCAGCTGTATTATCATCTTTATCGACATAAACCGCACGTGTTTCTGTGGCCGTATTTTCAGTAACATGGACTTTATATATTGGGTTAGAGTTGCCAAAACCAATATCTCCAGAATCTTCTACAAAAAACACATCGGTTCCATTATCTTGTATAGCGAAATCACCAGTACTGTTAAGGTTAATGTCAAAGCTTCTTGCCCCTTGAGTAATTGTTGTGTTTTGAATTAATGTCCCTCCGAGTCTAATATCATCTGCATTTGTAGTTAATCCATTTGTACCTACCGCATTAATAGTAACGTTTCCTGAAAACCCACCACCTGTTAGACCAGTTCCTGCTATAACTCCATTTACATCTCCACCACTATCTAAGACGGAAAGGTTTACAGACTGTGCGGCTCCATTTTCTATACCAACGGTTAAAATATTTGTTGCTGTATTAAATCCTAAACTTTGAATATTCTGGTCATCTGTTCCAGTCCCATCTTGTAAGGAAGCTAAGTTTACTGAAGTTCCAGTTCCATTTTCAATACCTAAATTTAGTGTGGTACCAGCAAGTGTTGGTGTTGTAAGATTTTGGTCATCAGTACCTGTGCCATCTTGCAGGGAGGCAAGATTAACTGTTTGTAGAGGTTGTCCATCGTCTTCGAGTGAAAGCCTTAGTGTTGTTCCTAAAAGACTTAAGTTGTCTATGGTTTGGTTGTCAGTACCTGTTCCGTCTTGCAATGTGGCTAAGTTTACTGAAGTTCCAGTTCCATTTTCGATACCTAAATTTAAAGTTGTACCCGTTAATGTCGGTGCAGTAAGGTTTTGGTCATCAGTACCTGTGCCATCTTGCAGAGAGGCAAGATTAACTGTTTGTAGAGGTTGTCCATCGTCTTCGAGTGAAAGCCTTAGTGTTGTTCCTGAAAGACTTAAGTTGTCTATGGTTTGGTTGTCAGTACCTGTTCCGTCTTGCAATGTGACCAAGTTTACTGAAGTTCCAGTTCCATTTTCGATACCTAAATTTAAAGTTGTACCCGTTAATGTCGGTGCAGTAAGGTTTTGGTCATCAGTACCTATTCCATCTTGTAGAGAAGCAAGATTAACTGTTTGCAGAGGCTGCCCATCATCTTCAAGCGAAAGTCTTAGTATAGTTCCAGATAAACTAAGGTTATCAATAGTTTGGTTATCAGTTCCAGTACCATCTCCAATAATATCTTGAAATGTAACATTTCCTGCGCCATCTGTAGTCATTACTTGGTTTGTAGTTCCATCAGTCACAGGAAAAGAATATCCTGTACCAAATGGATCTAAAACTTGGAGTTCACCATTTATTCTTATGATATCATTATCAAACTCACCATAAATGAGTGGGTTTGCAGAATCAGAGTTTTCTATAAAAAGACGATTGCTCACATTTTGATTATAACCAGCTTGAAATCCTAAAAAAACATTACCAGTTCGATTAAAATTACTTGATGGGATGCTTCCACCTGCAGCATGACCAATATACGTATTATCACTAGAATTTGTATCGGGATAACCAGCTGCTACACCGAACGCTACATTTCTTGATCCACTAGTAAGTTGCCTAAATGTTAAACCTCCAACACCAATATTTTCACCACCAGTACTCAGTGCCATAGTATAACTACCTATAGCGATATTACTACCACCTGTAATATTATCGTTAAGTGCACTTCTACCTAAAGCAATGTTTCCTAAACCAGTTGTTGTATTTTCACCTGCATCTTCGCCAATAAAGACAGCATCATTGAATGAGGCTGAAAGATTATCACCAGCATTATTTCCTAATAAAACAGATTGTCTGTAGTAAAATTCTAATTGTCCTTTTTCTGTAAATTGATGGTTAGTGCTGCCATCGGTAACAATTCCGACTCTATTAATTCCACCAGAAATACCGGTGGTATTATCAGTTGCAAAAAACAGCGATGGTCCTGTAAAAGAAATATTATCTAACTGAATCTGCCCTAATCTACTTGTGTTTTGAGGGTCTAAATAATAACTGTTATTATCCCAGTCTATAAGCCTATTACTTAAGTAAAGATCATTATCAGTGGTGTTACTATCACCAATATATACGTCACCACTTTGACGTTTGATGTCAGCACTGACTTCAGTCCAGTCATTATCATCAGTAGATCCAGCTGCAATTTTAACCCAACTAGTAGCACCTTGATCCCAATAGTAAAACCCTTTACCATCAGCTCCTGTACCGGTATAAAAAATAAGCATACCATCACGTGTTGCGCCTGGAGTAGAAGGAAAAGCACTCATACGAGGAATTAAAATACCATCATCATTTGAAGGACTAGTAGTACTGCTCGCTGAAATGTCTAATTGTGCTTGCGGATTTGTATTACCAACTCCAACCTGTGCATTTAAAGCATAAAAAAATAGTAGGAATAATAAACTAAAGTATAGGTTTTTAACGTTCATAATAACGCGTTTTTGGGTCGTCCACATTAAAAACGACTAGAGGATTTTGCCTCTTTTGTTAAGCCGTTTTTAAAGGACGATTACTGATTAATAGCAGAATAAATCTAGTTTAAAATCAGAGTTTTAGAAGTATATTTTTAGTGAATGCGCTGTTTTATATAGTAAATGCAGATTAGCATTAGAAATGTGTTTTTGAGGGAGTGACGTTAGTCTTAGCTATATGCTTTTTAGCCTACTGATCACTAAACTTTTTTGGGAAGCACTTACAGGAATACGCTCACTGCTCAGGGATAGCGAATTTTTATCAACGCTAAGAATATGTTTTAAATTCACAATGTATGAACGATGAGATTTCACAAAGTCATGGCCTTGTAATTGTTCGGAAATGTGCTTAAGTGTGTGCGGTACCAAGTAGGTTTCAGTTTTAGTTATGACATAACAATAGTTATCGAAGGCTTTTAAATATTGTATAGAATTTTGATTTAAGCGATGTAGTCTGCCTTCGTGTTTTATGGTTAAAAAATGCTGCTTGGATGCATTATAACTGTGCCAGGCTAACTCAATGTTGGTGCGTAAACCTGTTTCAGTAAATGGCTTTACAATATAGCCTAACGGATTGGTGTGTTTTACACGTTCAATGGTATTAGGATCTGTTTGAGATGAAAGAAATAGATAAGGTAAGTTTTTTTTATCGAGTTCAGTTGCTAAATCCACGCCATCTTTATTACCAGACAATTGAATATCAATGAGAGTTAAATCTGGTTTTAGTAATTCAATATCCCTAAGTGCTGTAGTATAATCTTCTGCATCTCCTATGGCTAAAAAACCTTGTTTGCGCAAAGCCACTTCAATGGTAGAAACAATTAAAGGCTCGTCTTCAACGATAAAGATATTTAGGGATTTCAAACTTTTATATATTTAGAACTATAAACTAATTTAAGTCATTTGTTCTCTGTTTCTTTTTTTAGTGAAAGGGTCAATTTTTTTAGTGAATACTTTTTTTAGAGTAATTTATACTTTTTAATAATTAATGTGGCCTCTGTACCTTTGTTCAATTCTGAATTATAATTTAGTGAAGCCTTGAGCTTTTTAGATAATGCTTTCATTAAAGTAATACCAAAAGAGCTGCTTTTTATGTCGCCTTCAAACCCTTTTCCATTATCAGTGACCTTTAATATAAGGTTTTCGTTTTCCTTATAAAAGGAAATCGTTATTCTACTTTCTGAAGTCACCTCATCAAATGCATGTTTTAATGAATTTACGATGAGCTCATTTAAAATTAAACCAATGGGAGTAGTAGTTTCAATATCTAAGACTAAATTTTCTACGTTCAGTTGGTATGGTATTGGTTCTGTTTTAAACTGATGACTCTCAATAATATCTCGAACCAAATCAATGAAATAATCTTTGGTGTTAATTCCAATCAACTCATCTTTGTTATACAGTCTTTGATGAATCAATACCATGGAACGCACTCTGTTTTCTGCTTCTTTTATGGCAATTTTAGCTTCTTTGTCCTCAACACTTTCAGATTGTAAATACAGTAAACTAGATACAATTTGAAAACTATTTTTTACACGATGGTGTGTTTCTTTTAGTAACACGTTTTTTTCATCAACCGTTGCTTCTAACAAAGACTTTTGTTTAGCTAGTTTCATGCTTTGTTTTTTATTTCTGTAAGAGAAAAACCCTAAAACTAAAACTAAAAGTAAGCCAGAACTTGCTAGATAAGAATACAGTTTACTTTGCTTTTCTTTAGCTTCTAGTTCAATGGCATTGAGTTCTTGAGTTTTGTTAAATTCATATTGCATTTCTTGCTGCGTCTGTTTTTTAATGTTGTTTTCATTAAAAATAGAATCGTTTGTCTTGGTCAATAATTGATAATTGTCTAAGGCTTTATTATATTCACCAATGGCTTGGAATGCTTTATATAAGCAGTCACAAGCATCGGCAATTAACTCAAGGTTTCCTGCTGTTAAGGCTAGTACTTTCCCGTTTTTGCAGTTCTCAATAGCTAAATCATATTTCCCTGTTTCCATATATAGATTACCAAGATAATTTTTTGCAATAGTTAAATTTTCGGTCATACCATTTTCTTCATAATACTTATGGGCTTCATTTAAGTTTTTTAAGGCGTTATCATATCTTTTCAATTTTGAATAGGCATTTCCAATATTTAAGATGGAACTCATAATAAATCGCCTCGGAGCATTTCCTTTTTCCTTAAGTATTTTTCCTTCTTCAAAATGTTCTAGTGCTTTTTGAAAGTGCCCTTGACTTAATATCATGTCGCCTTTATTAGAGATAATAATTCCGGCATTTACATAAGATTGCAGACTTAATGATGCTTTGTAAGCATTATCATAATAGTGAGCGGCTTTGTCAAATTCTCCCACTTGGTTATAGTAATTGGCCAAAGCGTTATTTAGTACCAGGCTTTCGCCTTTAAATTTCCGTTGCTGTGTTTCGTCTAATTTTAAAGTATCAATTTTATCTAAAGCACGCTTTGAATTCAACATGGTTGCATGTGCCAATGGAATATTCCCTTTTTTTCTGTAAACACCACTTTTAGTCATTAAGTTTGACGCTCTTAAAAAAGGCATCGTCTCGTCGTTTACATAAGAAAGAGATTTGTCCAAGTAAACTTCAGCGGAATCCAATTGGCTATTATAGTAGAAAAAATTACCTAAGGAATAGTATGAATTGGCAAGTAGTTTGGCATTGTTGCGGGTTTGGGAAATATGGATAGCTTTATCTATTAAAACTCGTGAATCTTTAGAATACCGAAACTGACCAGCATTGCTTGTGAGCGTTCTTATTTTTTCATAATTATCATCATAGGTATCCACAATATTAATTAAGGAATCAATAATTTTTTGTTGATCGGAATTTGTTTGCGATTGTAATAGGAAATGAAAACATAACAAGAAAATGAGATAAAAGTGTTTCAAGTTCTTTTAAATTTAGAAGGTTAGTTCCTACAAGTTACGTATTTTCTTTTTTATGGTAAAAATCTTATTGAACATTGCCCGATTTTTCAAACAGTATCGCTATAAATTTTACTTCATTTCAATTCTAAAACGCACCAAATACACAGATTTTCAAGTAAGACTAACGAAAACGTCAATATTATTATCAAGTGAATTAACACTTCAATAAGATAGTTTGTAGTTTCGTTCTTTAAATTTGCAACTTCATTAACCATAGCTTTTTGCAATGGTATTAACAGAAATAGTTACATGCTGCGTTGGATTATCTTAATCATCCTCATTTTTACTCTAGATTTCTACGCCTTTCAGGTGGTAAGAACGTTGACTAAAAGTTATTGGATTTATCTTATCTATTGGTTGTTATCCATTTTGGTGGTAGTAAACTTTATGTATTACTATTATAATTTCATCAGAGGCGAAAGTTTTACTCATGGTCACGGTTATGCGGTGGCGTTTTTATTTACGCTATTTGTGCCGAAGGCATTTTTAGTGCTATTTATGTTTGGGGAAGATTTAGTAAGAATGGGGTCTTATTTGATTCAAAAATTTTCCAATGATACCGCACATTTTAGCGGCAGACGCCAGTTTGTTTCAAAATTGGCTCTTGGTGTGGCGGCCATTCCATTAGCTTCTTTTATTTATGGAATTACCAAAGGAAAATATAATTTTCAGGTGTTGAAACATACCTTGTATTTCGATGATCTACCTGCTGCTTTCGATGGTTATAAAATTACCCAAATAAGCGATATCCATTCCGGAAGTTTGGAAAGCAAAGAGGAGATTGCTTATGGTGTGGAACTGGTCAATAAGCAAGAAAGTGACCTCATATTATTTACGGGAGATATTGTAAATAGTAAAGCTGAGGAAATGATAGGCTGGCTTTCTGTGTTTGATAAATTTAAGGCCAAAGACGGCAAATTCTCCATATTAGGAAATCACGATTATGGTTATTATGCATATGGAGGCGATGTAGAGCTCAATAAAAGCAATCAAATTCAAATGGAAGAGGTACATAAACGTATTGGGTTTGATTTATTGCTGAACGACAGCCGACGCATTGAAAAAAATGGCGAATACATCAATATTCTAGGTGTCGAAAATTGGGGCGCATCACGTCATTTTCCAAAACGAGGGAGTCTTAGGGAAGCGACGAAAAACATCAACGATGGCGAATTCAACATTTTAATGAGTCACGATCCTTCACATTTTGATTATAGCGAAATGGAACTCAACAGGGAAGATATCAATAATCATGATATTGTGGTCGATGAACCTAACATCATCAATTTTGAAAAGCAGATTCAATTAACACTTGCTGGTCATACTCATGGTATGCAATTTGGAATCGAATTACCAGCATTGGGAATTAAATGGAGCCCCGTAAAATACCGTTACCCCAAATGGGCTGGTATGTACAAAAATGCCCATAAATATTTACATGTCAATAGAGGTTTTGGTTATTTGGCTTTTCCAGGACGTATAGGAATATGGCCAGAAATTACCGTAATTGAACTCAAAAGAGGCAAGAAAAGTGCTTAATTGTAAAGAATTGCTTATTTTTATAATATCAGTGCTTAATTTACAACAGCTTATTAAAAGTTTAAAGTGCTTATTATTTAGAATTCATTTGACTAAAACTATAACGTATGTCAAAATTTGGGGAATTAATTGATGTTGATATTCCGGTATTATTGGATTTCTACACCGAACAAGATGATCAATCAAAAGCCATGCATCCTGTACTAAGGGATGTTGCTGCCGCACTAGGCGATAAAGCCAAAGTTATTAAGATTGACGTGGATAAAAATAGAGAACTTGCAGAAGCTTTGCGTGTTAAAGCCTTACCGACCTTAATTATTTACAAAAGCGGCGAAATGAAATGGCGTCATAGTGGCGAACAGGACGCCAATGTTTTGATTGGTATTATTCAGGAGTATGTCTAACAAATTCCTGCGAAGGCAGGAATCTCGTCCTATGAAAAAATGTTTTGAATCTTTAATTGATCTCTCCTGTATTTAGTTTAACTTGTCAAAATATCAGCTCTTTATTTACTTTTGTATACCTGTCGTAGATACTCAATAAATTCAGCACTTCGCCCTAAGGGATATTTTGATTTAACCATGAATCATAAATAATCGAAAAAACTTCAAAACATCAACTCAAACTTTTGAACACAAACCCTCTTGCGCTATAATATTCCAAAACCTTAGGAAGAACATACATTAAGTTTCGAGATGCCTTCACGCTATCATGAAACACAATAATACTTCCTTCTTTAGCTACTGAAGTCACATTTTTTAGACAGGCTTCTTCACTTACCGATTGATCCCAATCATAAGATAGAACATCCCACATCACAATTTTATAATCTAACTCTTGAATTTGCTTACTTTGTTTGGATTTGAATTTGCCATAAGGTGGACGGAACAGTTTCAAATTCCAATCTTCAAATTCCAAATTATCAAATTGAGAGTCTTGAGTTTTGGAATTTAGTGTTTGAAATTTGGAATTTAAATGGCGTTGCGTTTTCTCAACATCTTTGATATAATCTGTCGTTGTATGCTTCCAACCTTTTAAATGGTTATAAGTATGATTTCCGATGGAATGCCCTTCATCTATAATATTCTGAAAAATCTCAGGATGTTTTTCAATGTTATTTCCAATACAAAAGAACGTCGCTTTTGCATCATAGTCTTTTAAGGTTTGAAGTACCCAATCTGTAATTTCAGGTGTTGGGCCATCATCAAAGGTTAAGTAAAGTGCTTTGTTCTTAGTATCGATATTCCAGATAAAATTTGGGAACAATGTTTTTACAAAGTCTGGCGTTTTAGCTGGAATAATTTTCATAAGATATTATTGCGCCGGAATAATATTATCAATAGTATCCGTAATCATATTTTGTATATCCGCATCCTCTGGGACTTCAGGTAACTCGCCTTCATTGTAGCGATTCATAAGCTTGTCAAATAAGCTTAAATAACTATTAAAGGTTTTGGTTTCCTGCAAGGCGAATTCTTTATCATTGTAAATCACTAAAATATCAATCAAAGCTCGGTAGCGTTGAATGTCTAAATAAATATCCTCACCAACCATCAGTTCCTGATTTTCTAAATCTAAACTACTATAATACAACAGGTTTTCTTGATATTTTTTAGCAACCTCCTTATAAAGTTGACGTCCTTTTTCTACATTTCCAATTTCGTAATAGGCGCTCACATAAGGTTCTAGCAAGGAATAAAAACCAAACTTATCCACAGGCATTTTTTCCATCGCAATATCTGCGATTTCTTCGGCTTTATCTAGTTTTTCTTCATTGATGAGTTGTTCTATCAAGCGCGCTAAATTGCCTCTATAGGTAATGCCGTTGCGTCGGGTTTCAATATCGTAATATAAATCTTCGCCGCTGCCGCCCCACTCCCAGTTCTTAACCATATCGTACATCAGGTCTGGATCTACACGTCCCATATCGTAAGGATTCGCTCTGTCAACTGGCGTTTTAATTGGCACAAGCTTATAACACATACCATCGAGTTGCAAATAGTCTTTCAGCCACACATAATCTTCAGCTCCAAAAGCACCTCCAGTAAAATAAATTGGGCGTTCCCAATTGTTATTGGCGATAATATCTAACATTAAAAGCCGGTTTTTATAGAGATAACTACCACCGATTTCAGTATATAGATTGTCCACGATTTTATCGGCATCCTTAGGTTTTACAATTCCTTTTTTCAGAACCATTTCCTTATTAACTGGAATACTAATATATCGGGTAGGAAAATAGTTTGAAGTCAATAAGTGCTTTGGATATTGATCGGGATCTTCGCCTTGTCTTTCAACCACATATTTGAATTTCGTATTTGGCTTATCACTTGAAACAAAATCCATAAAATCTTTGATTGGGATGGTATCTTTAGTGATTTCTCGTCTAATTATCACGTCTCTTGTGCCACCGCGATATTGGTTGTGGGTCAATTGCGACGGAATAGGATCACTATCATAAGCCTTTCGTTTCATTTGGTCAATGTACCAATCCGTTTGAAACAAACTGGTGTTGACCACACGCACGTCGGTTCGAACCCCTTCAATTTCCTGTAAATACCAAAGTGGGAACGTATCATTATCACCAATAGTAAATAAAATGGCATTTGGCGCACAAGATTCTAAATACTTCCGAGCCATGGCATTTGTAGTGTACTTTCCAGAACGATCATGATCGTCCCAATTATTTGCTGCTAAAACGCCAGGAACAATAATTATACAAGCCAATGTGATTGCAGGTGCTAAAAATTTTGTTTTTATACTGGATTTTAAAAGATCATAGATAGCATAAACGCCAAAACCAATCCAAATAGCAAAAACATAGAATGAACCGACCACAGAATAATCACGTTCCCTAGGTTCAAAAGGTCTAATATTGGTATAAAATTGAATCGCTAAACCTGTCAGTAAAAAGAATACTAAAAGTACCCAAAAACGTTTCAAATCTGAATACATTAAGAAAAAGAAACCAACTAACCCTAGTAATAACGGCAAGAAATAATAAGTGTTTCTCGATTTATTTTCTAAAACATCTGTAGGTAAATTATCCTGTGACAAGCCTAAATGGATTTTGTCAACAATAGGAATTCCAGAAATCCAATTACCGTTTTTGTGTGTGTATTTTCCTTGGATATCGTCTTGTCTTCCTGTGAAATTCCACATAAAATAACGCCAATACATGTAGCCAAATTGGTATTGGAACATGTACATAATATTGTCCACAAAAGATGGTTTCTCAATAATCAAATACTGCTGACCATAGGTTCTTAAAAACTGATTGTAATCTTCATAATCAATTTCGCCTCTGGCCACACGCATTTTAAAATCATTAACTAGCTGATCAAATTGTTGTTTTTCCCCAAAAGCATATTGACTAGCTTGATCTTCAGATAATCCAGCATTCATCGCTTCGTTATACGCACGGGTTTGTAAATTCGGGTCAACTTTAAAGTCAATTAAACCCGTAAACATCATATAGTTTTCCGCATGCTCCGAACTCCACATTCTTGGAAGAATGGAAGCATGTTCGTGGTTATAGTTTTGTCTGCTTTTTTCCCAATCGTTAATAATGACATATTTTCCAGCTTCCTCGTCACGCTCATAGTTCTTTTTATCATCAACAAATGGTTCATCCTTATCAGCACCAGAATAGACTTCCGTAAATTGTGGACCGTAAAATAAATGGGTTTCAGGATATTGCTCTAAGTTGTAATACGCTAAAAGTTCCCTTGCATCCGAAGGATCATTTTCATTGATGACCACTTGGGCATTCGCACGAATAGGCAACATCATCCAAGACGAAAATCCAATAAAAATAAACATCAGGCAAAGCACTAAAGTGTTCACATGTTTCATGCCTTTTTTTCGGGTGTAATTCAATCCGAAATAGAAAAGACCTATGACCATTAAACCTGTAATAATAGTACCGGAATTAAATGGTAAGCCAATGGAATTCACAAAAAACACTTCCAAATAACCAAAAAGTTTTAAGGTTGAAGGCAATAGTAATTTGAATATGAATAACAAAATTGCCGCCGAAGCAATATTCGCAATTATGAAGTTCTTAATCGTAATGGTTTTATAATTCTTGAAATAATAAAGAAGACCAATTGCAGGAATCGTCAATAAGCCCATAAAGTGAACACCAAAAGATAGACCGATAACAAAAGCAATTAAAATGAGCCAACGGTTACCTCGTGGCTTATTCATATCTTTTTCCCAACGCAAACCTAAATAAAACAAAATCGCCATGATCAAGGTTGCCATGGCATACACTTCGGTTTCCACAGCATTGAACCAAAAGCTATCCGTAAATGTGAATGCCAAACTACCTACTAAGGCACTTCCTAAAATGGCATAAGCTTTACTCGGACTGTCATCTTTGTGATATTTTACCAGTTTTACCAATAGTAAAGTAATGGTCCAAAACATAAAAAGAATGGTAAATGCACTTGCCACACCACTCATCATATTCATAATAGCACCAATTTGTGAAGGCTCAAGGGCGAACATGGAGAAAAACGCTCCAAACATTTGAAATAATGGGGCTCCAGGTGGATGTCCTACCTGTAATTTTGATGAGGTAAGGATATATTCTCCAGCATCCCAAAAGCTAACTGTTGGTTCAATGGTAAGACCATAAACCACAGCGGCTACGGCAAAAACAAACCATCCTAAGATGTTGTTCCACTTTTTAAAGTTAAAATCTGTCATGAAAAAGGTTGCTTATTAACGCAGGCGAATTTACTAATTATTACATAAACGTCTAAGGTTTTAAGTTAACGTTAAGTATTTTCAATTATTTTGCCGTTTTTTTTTGCCCAAATAAAACTTTGTATTAAATTTGCACCCTCAATTTGAGAGATTGGCCTATGGTGTAACTGGCAACACATTGGTTTTTGGTACCAAAGAGTCTAGGTTCGATCCCTAGTGGGCCAACTGAAAGAAAAAAATCCTAATCATTTCTGATTAGGATTTTTTATTTAATTCTTAAAATACAAATCTATCTTTCTAATACTTTAGAGTCAGCCTTGATTCTTAAAGCGAAGCGGTCTTGATTCTAGGTTCTGAAATTATATCTTAAAAGTAATCACTGGTCGCTTGGCATGATTTACCAAATCCTCACTAATGCTACCATTAAAGAAATGTGCAATACCCTGTCTGCCGTGTGTACTAATACCAATAAGGTCTGCGTCTAAGTCCTTAGACACGTTTAAAATCCCTTGTTCTACAGTTGTATCATTGTGGATGGTTATGGTATAATTCTTAAAAGTTTGTCCAGAAATAAAATCATCAATCCTGGATTTTGCTTCATAAGAGGTCATAAAGTTACTCGACGTGATTACCAATACTAGATGAATCTTTGAGCCAAAAGATTCTGCAAATTTAACGGCTTGTTCGTAAGTTTTCTTATTATCATTTTTAAAATCCGACGCAAAAACGAAATCAGTCACATCAAAACTATGATGTTCTTTTTTAATCACCAATACAGGCACTTCCGAAGTGCGGACTACTTTTTCCGCGTTAGAACCAACAAACATTTCCTTAAGTCCAGATGCGCCATGGGAGCCCATAATGATAAAGTCGATATCCAATTCTTTACAGGAATCCTTAATTTCATTGAATGTAACATCTGCTTTTACGGTTTCGTGAACAGTAACACCTTGTAAGTAATCCTCTGCCATTAGGTCTGCAAACCTTTTTTGAGCTAATTTCATGAAGAACAAGGTTTCTGGAATATCGCTTTGTGAGCTTCCTGGGTCGGCATGTTGTACCGGAATTTCCATCATATGTAATAAATATATCTCTGCATTGTGAGCTTTGGCAAGCATTGCAGCCACTTTTAAGGCATTTCCGGCTTGTTCTGAAAAATCGGTTGGAACTAGAATTCTATTCATTATTTATTGGTTTAATTTAGTGAACTAAATTTATGAAAATTATTCCACATTACATAACTTGGATAACTAAATTAAAATGTCGTATATTTGCACCGTTGTTTACTAAAAATAAATAAGCGAGAGGACGGGAAGTCCTCTCTTTTTATATTAAATAATGTTCAAGAAAATAGTAGAAGACTTATTACAATCCGCTTTAGAAGAAAGACAAGATCTGTTCTTAATAGATTTTACGGTGTCTGGCGATAATGCGATTAAAATTGTAATAGATGGCGACAATGGTGTTTTGGTAGAAGATTGTATGTTTATTAGCAGAGCTATTGAGCATAATATAGATAGAGACGAACACGATTTTTCCTTAGAAGTTTTATCTTCTGGTGCAGCAACGCCTTTAGTTTTGCCAAGACAGTACCACAAACATGTAGGTAGAAATTTGGAAGTCAAGACTTTGGGTGGTGAAAATTTGGAAGGGGAGTTGACGGAAGTCAATGACAAAGGTGTGGTTTTAAGCTGGAAGGCTAGAGAACCAAAACCAGTGGGAAAAGGAAAGGTTACAGTAACTAAAACGGCCACTGTGGCTTTTGATAATATTAAAGAAGCAAAAGTTAAAATAAAATTTTAATTCATATCAATTATGGAAAATGTAGCGTTAATTGAGTCATTTTCAGAATTTAAAGACGACAAATTAATAGATAGAGTTACGCTAATGGCAATTCTTGAAGATGTATTGCGAAATGCATTGAAGAAAAAATATGGCGATGACGATAATTTTGATATCATTATAAATCCAGATAAAGGCGATTTAGAAATCTGGAGAAACCGTATTGTTGTCGCAGATGGTGAGGTTGAAGAGCCTAACCAAGAAATTGAATTGTCTGAAGCCCAAAAAATAGAACCAGATTTTGAAGTTGGTGAAGACGTTGCAGAAGAAGTGAAATTAATTGATTTGGGAAGACGTTCAATTCTAGCATTGAGACAAAATTTGATTTCTAAAATTCACGAGCACGATAATACTAACATCTATAAGCACTTTAAAGAGCTTGAAGGTGAGATTTATACCGCCGAAGTTCATCACATTCGTCACAGAGCAATTATTTTGTTGGATGACGATGGAAATGAAATCATCCTTCCAAAGGATCGACAAATTCCTTCCGATTTTTTCAGAAAAGGTGAAAACGTAAGAGGAATTATTGAAAGTGTGGAATTGAAAGGAAGCAAACCGGCAATTATAATGTCTAGAACGTCTCCTGTTTTTCTTGAGAAATTGTTCGAACAAGAAATACCGGAAGTTTTCGATGGTTTGATTACCGTTAAAAAAGTCGTTCGTATTCCAGGCGAAAAGGCGAAAGTAGCAGTAGATTCTTATGATGATAGAATCGATCCTGTTGGTGCCTGTGTTGGTATGAAAGGATCTAGAATTCACGGTATTGTGCGTGAGTTAGGAAATGAAAACATTGACGTTATCAATTACACTAACAACATTCAACTTTTTGTAACAAGAGCATTAAGTCCGGCAAGAGTAACCTCTTTAAAGTTAGACGAAGAGAATATGCGTGCTGAGGTGTTGTTAAAACCAGAAGAAGTGTCCAAAGCCATCGGTAGAGGAGGTCACAACATTCGTTTGGCCGGACAATTAACAGGTTATGAGATTGATGTGTTTAGAGAAGGTGCAGAAGAAGATGTGGAATTAAAAGAATTCTCTGATGAAATTGAAGAATGGGTGATCTCTGAATTTAGCAAAGCTGGTCTAGATACGGCAAAGAGTATTTTGGAGCAAGATGTTAATGATTTAGTAAAACGTACAGATTTAGAAGAAGAAACGATTTTAGACGTTATCAGGATTCTAAAAGAAGAATTTGAAGATTAAATATCAGTTTAAATTTTAAAATGAATGTTACGTCATTTTAAAGTGCAATTGGTATCAACCTAATTTTAGTTAGAAATAAGTTTTGATTTAAAATTAGTATATAATATATTTAAGTATTTTACAGGCAATTTATGGCTCAAACAAGATTAAACAAAGTATTAAGGGAATTAAATATCTCAATAGATCGTGCTGTGGATTTTTTAGAATCCAAAGGTGTCGAGATTGAGAAAAGCCCTAATACAAAAATTTCGCAAGAGGTTTATGACACGCTTTCTGATGAATTTCAGACCGATGCATCTAAGCGTGAAAAAGCTCAAGAAGTTAGTGAAGCAAAACTTAAGGAAAAAGAGGAGCTTCGCGAACAGAGAGAACGCGAAATTGAAGAAAAGCAAAAACAAAAAGCCGAAAAGGAAGCTGTTGTTAAAGCAAAAGCAGAGCTAAGCGGGCCAAAGCAAGTTGGTAAAATTGACTTAGACAAAAAAGCTAAAACAGAAAAAGAAGAAGCGACTAAAACTTCTGAGGTTAAGGAGACTCCTAAAGCTGAAAAGGCTGAGAAGAAAGAAGAATCTAAACCAAAAGCCGAAGAGAAAGAGGTTTCTAAAAAAGCTGAAACAGAAAAGAAGGAAGAAGGCGATAAAGCAGAACCACCTAAGGTTGAAAAACCTAAAGCGGATGATGCTAAGACGATTGAGACCAGAAAAGAAAAGCTTGCTAAGGAAACTGAAGAAGGACAGCCTGCTGAAGAAACTCTAAAAACACAATACAAGAAACTTTCCGGGCCAAAAGTCGCAGGCGAGAAGATAGATCTTTCTCAATTCAAGAAACCTAAAAAGAAGAAAGACGAGAAGTCGAGTTCAGATAACACTAACAAGCGCAAAAGACGTAGAATTAGTAAAGGTGGAAATGATACAGCTGGAAAACCAAATTTTGATAAGAGACGTGGCGGTAAAGGACGTGGAGGAAATACAAGACCAAAAATGGTTAAGGAGGAGCCTACTGAAGAAGATGTAAAGAAACAAATTAGAGAAACTCTCGAAAAATTACAAGGCAAATCCAGTAAAGGAAAAGGCGCTAAATATAGAAGAGATAAAAGAGATCAGCACAGAGAACAATCTGAAATTGATCAAGAAATTGCAGCAGCAGAAAGTAAGACGCTTAAAGTTACGGAATTTGTAACGGTAAGTGAGGTTGCTACCATGATGGAAGTTGGGGTAACGCAAGTGATTTCTGCTTGTATGTCACTAGGAATGATGGTTACAATGAACCAGCGTTTGGACGCAGAAACATTGACTATCGTTGCTGAAGAATTTGGTTACGATGTAGAATTCATTAAAGCGGATATCGAAGAATCCATTGATGTTGCTGAGGACGATCCTAAGGATTTAGAACCAAGAGCGCCAATTGTAACCGTAATGGGTCACGTCGATCACGGTAAAACATCATTGCTGGATTACGTCCGTAAAGAGAATGTAATTGCAGGTGAATCTGGAGGGATAACTCAGCATATTGGTGCTTATGGTGTACAGTTGGAAAATGGACAAAAAATAGCGTTTTTAGATACCCCAGGACACGAAGCCTTTACAGCGATGCGTGCTCGTGGTGCTCAAGTGACGGATATTGCCATTATTGTTGTGGCAGCAGATGATGCTATAATGCCACAAACGAAAGAGGCGATTTCCCATGCTCAAGCAGCTGGAGTACCAATCGTTTTTGCAATCAATAAAATAGATAAGCCAGATGCAAATCCTGAAAAGGTAAAAGAGCAATTGGCACAGATGAATCTCTTGGTAGAAGATTGGGGAGGGAAAATTCAATCTCATGACATCTCTGCGAAAGTAGGAACAGGTGTTAAGGAATTACTCGAAAAAGTATTACTTGAAGCCGAATTGTTAGAACTTAAAGCGAATCCTAATAAAGCGGCAAGCGGAACAGTCGTGGAAGCTTACTTGGATAAAGGTAGAGGTTACGTATCCACTATTTTAGTACAAGCAGGGACTTTAAAAGTTGGTGATTATGTCTTAGCCGGAAAAAATAGTGGTAAAGTTAAGGCCATGCAAGATGAACGAGGACATGATGTTGGAGAAGCAGGACCTGCAACGCCTGTATCTATTCTTGGATTGGATGGTGCACCACAAGCAGGTGACAAATTTAATGTCTTTGCAGATGAGCGCGAAGCAAAACAAATAGCAACCAAGCGTACACAATTACAACGTGAGCAATCTGTTAGAACGCAACGTCATATCACACTAGACGAAATTGGACGTCGTATCGCACTTGGAGATTTCCAAGAGTTGAATATTATCCTTAAAGGTGATGTGGATGGTTCTGTGGAAGCCTTAACGGATTCTTTCCAGAAATTATCTACTGAAGAAATTCAAGTTAATATTATACACAAGGGCGTTGGTGCCATCACAGAAAGTGATGTATTGTTGGCAACAGCTTCAGATGCTATTATTGTCGGATTTAATGTGCGACCTGTTGGAAATGCAAGAATGATTGCGGACAAGGAAGAAATTGATATCAGAACCTACTCAATTATTTATGCAGCCATCAACGATCTTAAAGATGCCATGGAAGGTATGTTATCTCCGGAGGTTAAAGAAGAAGTTACTGGTACTGCTGAAATTAGAGAAATATTTAAAGTATCTAAAATTGGAAACATTGCGGGTTGTATGGTCATGAATGGAAAAATCTATAGGAATTCTAACATTAGGATTATTAGAGATGGTGTTGTTGTCCATACAGGTACACTTGAAGCTTTGAAGCGATTTAAGGATGATGTTAGAGAAGTGGCAAAAGGCTACGATTGTGGTATGCAGATCAAAAATTATAATGATATTGCCATAGGTGATGTTATAGAAGCATTCCAAGAAGTAGAGGTAAAGAAAAAGTTGAAATAATAACTTTAAATAATAGAAAAACGGCGACCATTGGTCGCCGTTTTTGTTAGATTCTTATCTTAGTGCTTATATCAAAGTTTACAATGAAATCTCTGTATTACAAATCGGCTAAAAAATTTGGTGAAGGTTTATAGGGCCGTCGTTCTTGTTTAATAATATTTTGGCAGAAGCAAAATTGAGCAACAGAACTGTAGTGGTCCCTAAATTTCAATTGGGTTCACAACACAATAATTGAAAACCTTTAGAGAGTTATTTAATTGACGACTATATTAATATCGATCAACTAAATGTCCATTACATCTTAGAAGTGGAGATCAATTAAATAAAAAATTAAATGAGAGTAAGGACGAATCCATTATCGTAAATAAATTGAAAGATTTTAATTACAATTCAGTTTTTTATTGCTCTAATGACCAGAATTACAGAATTGAAAATTCAAGATTCTTTTCCAATGCAAATTTTAAGGATTTGTTAAAGGATATTAAAGACAATTATTTGCTATTTGCAATAGAAATGTATGTCGTGGATCATTGTGATATTTCGGTCAGAACCTTTAACGATTCTTCACCATTTTATGATACCGAAAATAAACAGAACAAAAACTATTCTATTGGTAATTACAGTATGTATGGATCCAATACTAGTTTTGTAAAAAATTCCAAAGCAATTGGTTAAATGCAATTATGAGGATTACGATAAGGATAAAAGAAAATCTTTCGTAAAGAGCAGACCAATAGTTCCGCGATTACTGATGGCAATAAACAGAAAATTGAAGCAGCTCTAATCTATTAGTCTTTATCAGTTTTAGGCTGAAAAATAATAGCGTTCATGTATTTTTTCTTGATTTCTACGCCTGCGCGTTCAGCTTCCAATCTTGTGGCAAAATTACCCACCCAAACCTTGTAATTAGGCGTGTTCCATACAATTTCCACAGGCCATTCATCAAATGAATTTAAGAAATTAGATTTCTCTAGTTGTGCTTTATCAGGATCGACACTTTGGTACACTTGGATTCTATAAACCTTGGATGTTTTAATGTCCTTTTTAAACTCTAACAACTTATCAATATCACTATCTTGGCTAATATTAACTTCGCCTTGCTGCGCATGCAAAGAGACCGTTAAGAAAACACCTAATATTACTAAACAAAGGGATTTATTTTTTAATTTCATACTATTAATATTTACTGGCAAAGGTATAGTTTTCAATGAAACATGTGCAAACATTTTTTGCCCACATTAAAATTGTAATCAATTGACTTCAAGATGGCAATATAAAAGGAACGAATTTACATCACTAAAATTTCAAAAACCCTTTATTTAGAATTGGTATAAATTATATATTAACAGTTCTCTAAGATTTTCAAAATCGACTTTAAATGTTACTTTTGCCAGAGTTTTTATAAACATCTTTTTTCACATTTTTAATGAAAAAATCGTACCAAAGTTTAGAAGATAATCCAACTTATAATATGAAACAGGTGATTTACTGTGGTTTAACCTCAAAGATATATAGTCTTTGTATTGTACTTTTACTTACGTTTTCAACTTCTCTTATAGCCCAAGAAGGTGATCCTGCAAATGGAAAATCACTTTTTAATTCTAATTGTGCCGCTTGTCATAAACTAGATAAGCCAATGACAGGGCCTGCATTGCGTAATGTAGAATCAAGGTTGGCTGAAGAGCAAGGGCTTGATAGAACGTGGTTAAATAATTGGATTAGAAATAGCGCTTCGTTGATTAAGTCTGGAGATGCTTATGCTGTTAAGATTTACAATGAATACAACCAAACCGCAATGACGGCGTTCCCGCAGTTGAGTGATCAAGATATTTCTGATATTTTAGCTTATACAGCTGCACCTGCTCCAGAACCTGTCGTGGTTGAGAATACTGGTACTGGAGACACTGGTCCACAAGATGGAGTTTCAAATAATTTGATTCTTGGTGCATTGGCCTTATTGTTTGCCTTGTTAGCAATGGCTTTAGTGTTAGTTAGTAAAACACTAAATCGATTTGCAGATGCTAAAGGCATTGAAGTCCCTGCCGAAAATAAAAGAAAACCATTATGGAAGGCTTTTGTTCAGAACCAGTTTTTAGTATTGGTTACAGCTATTGTTTTTTTATTGGCGAGTGGTTACTTTGTATATGGTTACTTTATGCAAGTTGGTGTAGATCAAGGTTACGAACCTGTGCAGCCCATTCATTATTCACATAGAATTCACGCCGGTGATAATGCTATCGATTGTAAATATTGTCACTCTTCAGCAAGAGTGAGTAAGCATTCAGGTATTCCTTCATTAAATGTTTGTATGAATTGTCATAAATCAATTTCAGAAGTAGCACCAGAAACGTTAGCGGAAGGTGAAGAATATGGTGTAGATTACAATGCGGAAATTCAAAAATTATACGATGCAGTAGGCTGGGACGGCACAGGTTACACGGGAGATCAAAAACCTGTAAAATGGATCCGTATTCATAATTTACCTGATTTTGCTTATTTCAATCACTCACAGCACGTTTCTGTGGCTGGTATAGAATGTCAAACTTGTCATGGTCCTGTGCAGGAAATGGAAATTATGTACCAACATGCACCGTTAACTATGGGTTGGTGTATTAACTGTCACAGAGAGACAAATGTAAAGGTTCAAGACAACGAGTATTATACAAAAATTCACGAAGAACTATCCAAAAAGTATGGTGTTGATCAGTTAACTGCTGCACAAATGGGAGGTTTGGAATGTGGTAAGTGCCACTATTAAAAATTAAAGAATTACGATTGATGAATTACGATGCAAAAAAATAGTCGTAAATCTAAAATCTAAAATCATAAATAAACACTATGTCATCAAACAAGAAATACTGGAAAAGTGTTGAAGAGCTAAACGAAAATAGCTCTATTGTTGAGGCGCTACAACAAAATGAATTTGTGGAAACAATTCCTACAGATGAATTTTTAGGAGATAAAGAAACATTGGAATCTTCATCTACGACGCGTCGTGATTTCTTAAAATACGTTGGTTTCAGTACAGCGGCAGCATCGCTAGCGGCTTGTGAAGGACCAGTGATTAAGTCAATTCCTTATATAAATCAACCAACGGAAATTATTCCTGGTGTAGCCAATTATTATGCAACGACTATTGCAGATGGTTATGATTTTGCTAGTGTTTTAGTAAAAACGCGAGAAGGACGACCAATTAAAATTGAACATAATTCCGATTCCAAAACAAGTGGAATGGCGAATGCCAGAGTTAATGCTTCAGTTTTAGGACTGTATGATAACCTCAGAGTGAAATCACCAATGAAAGGGGATTCAAGAATCTCTTGGGAGACTTTTATGTCTGAAACAACTTCAAAATTAAATGGACTTAATGGTAAAGCTATTGTGTTATTAACTCAATCAATGCCGAGTCCATCTACCGATAAATTAATTGCGGAATTCAAATCGAAATTCGTAAATGTAAGTCATGTGGCTTATGATGCCGTTTCAGAATCTGCATCATTAGATGCTTACCAAGCCAAGTACGGAACAAGAGGCATGGCTAATTACGATTTCTCTAAAGCGAAAACCATTGTTTCTATTGGAGCTGATTTTCTAGGAGATTGGCAAGGTGGAAATTTTTCTGGAGGTTATGCTATAAATCGTATTCCTGAAAATGGTAAAATGTCTAGACATATTCAGTTTGAATCCAATATGTCATTGACTGGTGCAAATGCAGATAAGCGTGTGCCATTAACACCAAGTGAGCAAAAATTAGCTTTAGCTGAATTATATAGTGCTGTAACTGGAAATTCTTCAGGGGGAGCAAAACTTCCAGAAGGCATTGATGCAGCGATCAAATCAGCAGCTAAAGAATTAAGTTTAGCAGGAAGTAACGCTGTGGTGGTTACAGGTATTCAAGATGTGAACGCACAGACGACGGTTTTAGAAATCAATAGCTTTTTAAGAAGTAAGGCTTTTGATCCGAGTACTACCATAAAAACCAGACAAGGAAGCGATAAGGCTGTGATGCAGTTAGTGGCTGATATGAAAGCTGGAAACGTTGGTGCCATCATTATGAATGGTGTGAATCCAATGTACACGCTTCCAAATGCTTCGGACTTTAAAGAAGGTTTGGCTAAAACAGAATTATCAGTTGCGTTTTCGATGAAACAAGACGAAACGTCAACAGACTGTCAATATATTGCAGCAACGCCTCATAATTTAGAATCTTGGGGAGATTTCGAATTCAAATCGGGTCATTATTCAATGATGCAACCTACAATTCGTCCGTTGTTTGATACAAAACAGTTTCAAGAAGTATTGATGGCTTGGACTGGAGCAACAGGCACCTATAGAGATTATTTGAAATCAGTTTGGACACAAAGTGTATTAAATGGAGCTTCTTTTAACAAAGCTGTTCAAGATGGTGTTTTTGTAACAGGTTCGGCAGGAAATAGCTCAAATGGCTCATCGACAACCATTGAAACTTCTTCAACAGAATTAAACGATAAAAAAGATAGAACATTCGTAGGTGGCGTTATTCATGATGTTGCCGTAGGTGTTGGAATCAAAGACGAAGATAAAGACGAGTACACAACCACGACGACATCAACTACAGTTAATAATACGAGTGGTAATACAGATGTTGCTTCGGTATTAACAGGTGGTGCTGCAGCTAGAGCTTTGGCTAAAACAGCATCAGCAAACGGCATGGAATTATCACTTTATACCAAAACAGGTATGGGTGATGGTCAGCAAGCCAATAACCCATGGTTACAAGAATTTCCAGATCCTATAACAAGAACAACTTGGGATAACTACTTAACGATTTCTAAAGCAGATGCTGAAAGATTAAAGTTAGAAAACTGGCATGAAGCTAATGGTGGTTTGAATAGTAGCTACGTAAATGTTACTGTAAATGGAGTTACTGTTGAAAATGTACCTGTAATTATTCAGCCAGGACAAGCAAAAGGTTCTGCAGGTTTAGCATTTGGTTTTGGAAGAACGTCTAAAGCTTTAAAGGCCGAAATGAAAACGGGAGTTAACGCTTATCCGTTATACCAAAATTTCAATGCCATACAGAATGTATCTATTGAAAAAGTTGTTGGTGAGCATGAATTTGCTTGTGTACAGTTGCATAATACCTTAATGGGTCGTGGAGACATCATAAAAGAAACCAGCTTAGAGATATTCAATACCTATAAATATAACGACCATAAACATGGTTGGAATAAGACTCCTCAAGTATCCTTAAATCATATAGAAACGCCTGTAACATCTCCAGACGTGGATTTATGGGATGAGTTTGACCGTTCAGTTGGTCATCATTTCAACTTATCAATTGACTTAAATGCTTGTACCGGTTGTGGTGCATGTGTCATTGCATGTCACGCAGAAAATAATGTACCTGTTGTTGGTAAAACGGAGATGAGACGTAGTAGGGATATGCACTGGTTGCGTATTGATAGATATTATTCTTCAGAAGATACATTTGAAGGTGATGACGAAAAGAAAGAAAATATTTCTGGTTTAGGGAGCTCATTGAGTGAGTTTGGTGAGATGGAACATCCTGCTGATAATCCTCAAGTCGCATTTCAACCTGTAATGTGTCAGCATTGTAACCATGCACCTTGTGAAACAGTTTGTCCTGTTGCAGCAACGGCTCATGGTCGTCAAGGTCAAAACCACATGGCATATAACCGTTGTGTAGGTACAAGATATTGTGCCAACAATTGTCCTTATAAAGTGCGTCGTTTCAACTGGTTCTTGTACAATAAGAATGATGAGTTCGATTACTATATGAATGATGATTTAGGACGTATGGTATTAAACCCAGATGTTACTGTTCGTTCGCGTGGTGTGATGGAAAAATGTTCTATGTGTATTCAAAAAACACAAAAAACAATTTTAGATGCAAAACGTGATGGACGCTTGGTTAAAGACGGCGAATTCCAAACGGCTTGTTCCGCAGCTTGTGGAAACGGAGCCATGGTATTCGGTGACATCAATGACAAAGACAGTAAAATTGCAGAACTAAAAGAAGATGATCGTATGTATCACTTGTTAGAAAGCGTTGGAACAAAACCAAACGTGATTTATCAAACAAAAGTGAGAAACACATCAAAAGCATAAATAATAAAGAAACAAGTATATAATTATGGCGTCTCATTACGAAGCACCTATTAGAAGACCTTTAGTCACTGGCGAAAAATCGTATCACGATGTTACTATCGATGTAGCAAGACCAGTTGAAGGCAAAGCCAACAGAGCATGGTGGATTGTTTTTAGCATTGCTTTGGTAGCATTCCTTTGGGGAATAGGTTGTATTATTTATACCGTATCTACAGGTATTGGAGTTTGGGGTCTTAATAAGACCGTTAACTGGGCTTGGGATATTACTAACTTCGTTTGGTGGGTTGGTATTGGTCACGCAGGAACACTGATTTCTGCCGTACTCTTACTATTCCGACAAAAATGGAGAATGGCAATTAACCGTTCTGCGGAAGCCATGACCATTTTCTCAGTTGTACAAGCAGGTTTGTTCCCAATTATTCACATGGGTCGTCCATGGTTAGCGTATTGGGTACTGCCAATTCCGAACCAATTTGGATCCTTATGGGTAAACTTTAATTCACCTTTACTTTGGGATGTATTTGCGATTTCAACTTATTTATCGGTGTCATTAGTATTCTGGTGGACAGGTTTATTACCAGATTTCGCTATGTTGAGAGACAGAGCTGTTAAACCATTCCAAAAGAAAATTTATTCTTTAGTGAGTTTTGGTTGGTCTGGTCGTGCAAAAGATTGGCAACGTTTTGAGGAAGTATCTTTAGTACTTGCTGGTTTGGCAACACCTTTAGTACTTTCGGTACATACTATTGTATCCTTTGATTTCGCAACGTCGGTTATTCCAGGATGGCATACTACGATTTTCCCGCCTTACTTTGTTGCGGGTGCGGTATTCTCAGGATTTGCCATGGTAAACACACTTCTTATTATTATGAGAAAAGTGTGTAACCTAGAAGATTATATTACAGTACAACACATTGAATTAATGAACATTGTAATTATGATTACAGGTTCAATCGTTGGTGTTGCCTATATTACAGAGCTATTTATTGCGTGGTATTCTGGTGTAGAGTACGAACAGTACGCATTCTTAAACAGAGCAACTGGACCTTATTGGTGGGCATATTGGGCAATGATGTCTTGTAATGTATTCTCGCCTCAGTTTATGTGGTTCAAGAAATTAAGAACAAGTATTATGTTCTCATTCGTTATTTCTATTGTTGTAAACATTGGAATGTGGTTTGAGCGATTCGTAATTATCGTAACCTCATTACATAGAGATTATTTACCATCTTCTTGGTCTATGTTCTCGCCAACATTTGTAGATATTGGAATTTTCATTGGAACCATCGGATTCTTCTTTGTGTTATTCTTATTGTACTCACGTACATTCCCAGTAATTGCACAAGCAGAGGTAAAGACCATTTTAAAATCTTCTGGAGAACGTTATAAGCGTATAAGAGAAAACGGAGAGACACTTGTTGGAACAGGTGCAGATGATAGAACATCTAACTTTAAACTCCCTAAAACGACTACAGCTTCAAAACCTATGCAGAACGATGAAGAAAAGCTAGGTAATCTTTTAGAAGGTGTAGGAAGGTTTGATGCTGAAGTACAAACGCCAGACGATTTGAAAGTGATTAATGGTATTGGTCCAAAAATGGAAGAGGTACTGAACACATTAGGAATTTACACTTACGCACAAGTAAGTAAAATGACAAAAAGAGAATATGACTTGTTAGATGAAATCACAGGTTCTTTCCCAGGAAGAGCAGAGCGTGATGATTGGTCAGGACAAGCTAAAAACTTATTAAACAACTAATATAGTCTATGGAAGCTTCGAAAGTAATTCATGCTATTTATACAGATGATGATATCTTAATGTCAGCCGTTAAAAAGGTAAAGGCAGAAAGACATCACATTGAAGAAATATACACCCCTTTTCCAGTCCATGGACTAGACAAGGCAATGGGATTGGCACCAACACGTATAGCAATTGCGTCATTTATGTTTGGCTGCGTTGGTCTTACAGTAGCCATTGTAATGATGAACTATATAATGATTGAAGATTGGCCACAAGATATTGGTGGTAAGCCAAGTTTTAGTTATATTGAAAATATGCCAGCCTTCGTGCCGATTATGTTCGAGCTTACTGTGTTTTTTGCGGCGCACTTAATGGTTATTACCTTTTACTTAAGAAGTAGAATGTGGCCATTTAAAAAAGCAGAAAATCCGGATGTTAGAACAACAGATGACCATTTCTTAATGGAGATTGCCATACATAATAATGAAGATTCATTATTGGCACTATTAAAAGAAACTGGAGCTGCTGAAATAAATATTGTAGATAAAGATGAAGATGCACATTAATATGAAGATAGCCACAAAATATATTGTAGTAACAATAGTATTGGTAAGCTTTGCGTCTTGCCAAAAGAACTCGAGCCGAAACTACCAGTACATGCCTAATATGTATGAGTCTGTAGGTTATGAAGCCTATCAAGAAGCCAATGTTGATGTCGATGGTACAAATATTTTTGAATATGACATGGAAGCTAGATTACCAGCAGAAGGCTCTATTCCTAGAGGTGATTTTATGCCATTTGAAATTCCGAATACCAATGAAGGTTATGCTTTAGCTAAAGCCACCCTTAGTAATCCGCTTGCGGATCCTATTCCTTTAACGGAAACGGGTAATGTTGAACAAGATTCATCTAAAACTCGTGTGGATTATGCTAAAGGAGGTCCATTATACACCATTTACTGTGCTATTTGTCATGGTACTAAAGGTGATGGTAAAGGGAAATTAGTACAGCGTGAAAAGATTTTAGGTGTCCCTAGTTATGACGATGTTGGTAGGGCAATTACAACGGGCAGTATTTATCACGTTATTTATTACGGAAAGAATACAATGGGTTCTTATGCTAACCAATTGAATGAAGAGGAACGTTGGCAAGTGGTTGCTTATGTTGAAAAACTGAAGGCAGATTTAGAAAAGTAAGATTTAGATAAAGATTATATAAATGGAATATAAAATTTCAAATCGATTAAGAATAGGTGCTATCATTTTAATAGTTTTAGGACTGTTAGGTGTTGGTTACGGCTTTATGGATGCTCATCATTACGAAACTGTTGAGGATGTAAAAGAGCTATTAGCAAGTGAATCTCATCATGGAGACGCTCATGCTACTGAGGTACATGGAGAATCTCACGGCGAATCAGCATTGCATGTTGAAGGAACCGATGCACATGTTGATGAAGCACATGGAGCAGCTCATGCAGAGGAAGGTCATACCATGAGTCATGAAGAGCATGTATTGCATCAAATACATAATAGACCATATTCTGCATTATACGTCGCAGCTTTCTTTTTCTTTATGATTTCCTTAGGGGTATTGGCTTTTTATGCAGTTCAATATGCCTCTCAAGCAGGCTGGTCACCAGTATTGTTTAGAGTCATGGAAGGTATTACGGCTTATCTTTTACCAGGCGGTATAATTGTATTATTAATTGCTTTCCTTGCGGATAGTCATTTATTTATATGGTTAACGGATGGTATGACTACAAAAGGCAGTGATAATTACGATGCTTTAGTAGCAGGAAAATCAAGTTGGTTAAACAAAGCAGGTTTTTTTATTAGAGGTCTTATTTTCTTAGGAGGATGGTCGCTTTACCGTTATTTCTCTAGAAAGTTCTCTGTAGCACAGGACAACGCGGATATAAACGACAATAGAAACTTTAAAAAGAACTTCAGAATTTCTGCAGCATTTTTGGTATTCTTCATCTATACAGAATCAATGATGTCTTGGGATTGGATAATGAGTGTAGATCCTCATTGGTTTAGTACGTTGTTTGGGTGGTATGTATTAGCGGGTATGCTCGTATGTGGCGTTACAACGATTGCTATGATTGCAATGTTTTTGAAATCTAAAGGATTATTAGAACATGTCAATGACAGTCATATTCATGATTTGGCTAAATTTATGTTTGGATTTAGTATTTTTTGGACCTACTTATGGTTCTCTCAGTTTATGTTAATTTGGTATTCAAATATTCCAGAGGAAGTCACTTATTTCATCACGCGTATCGAAGATTATAATTTACCATTTTTCGGTATGATAGCAATGAATTTTATTTTCCCATTATTGTTATTAATGAATAGTGATTTCAAACGTGTGAATTGGTTTGTAGTCATGGCTGGTATAGTGATTCTTTGTGGACACTATATAGATATATTCAATATGATTATGCCTGCAACCGTTGGTGATAGATGGTTTATTGGAATTCCAGAGATAGGATCAATATTATTATTTGGTGGCATATTTTTGCTTGTTGTATTTACAGCGCTTGGAAAATATCCATTATTACCAAAAGGAAATCCATTTATTAAGGAAAGTGAACATTTCCATTATTAATTTTAAAAAAGAACAGATACGATAATGACTGCTTTATTAACGATTATAATTGTACTCTTTGCAGCTGTTGCCATATGGCAAATGGTAAAGATTTTTGATTTGGCTCAAGTTGGCACAACGAGTTCTCCTGTGGCAACCGACCACGATAACAATATCAATGGCTATATGATGATAGGTTTTTTGATATTTATTTATATCATAACCATTCTTAGTTTTTGGTATTTAGGTGATTTACCATTGGTATCTAATGCGGCTTCAGAACATGGGCCAGGGCTTGATAATTTGATGATTATCTCTATGGTGGTCATATTTATAGTACAAACTGTTACGCAATTTTTACTACATTATTTTGCTTTTAAATATAGAGGTGAAAAAGGAAAGAAAGCTTTGTTCTATGCCGATAATAATACTTTAGAATTTATTTGGACTATAATTCCTGTAATCGTTTTGGCTGGGTTAATCATTTATGGATTATTTACTTGGAATGATATTATGAATATCGACGAAGACGACGACCCAATGGTGATTGAATTGTATGCACAACAATTTAACTGGAAAGCGCGCTATAGCGGTGCAGACAACGTATTAGGAAAAGCTAATGTAAGATTGATAGATATAGATCGTGCCAATGTTTTAGGTATTGATGAAGACGATCCAAATGCGCAAGACGATGTTATTGTGACGGAACTTCATTTACCAGCAGGTCAACCGGTATTATTTAAAATGCGATCACAAGATGTGTTGCACTCCGCGTATATGCCACACTTTAGAGCACAGATGAACTGTGTGCCAGGTATGGTAACCCAATTCGGTTTTACACCTACAGTAACAACTGCTGAGATGCGAGAGAGTCCGGATATGGTGGAAAAAGTGAAGCATATTAATGAGCTTAGGTTAGAACGTAAAGCCGAGATTGAAGAAGCAGGACAAGAATTGGTTTATGAATTCGACTACTTATTATTATGTAATAAGATTTGTGGTAAGTCCCACTACAATATGCAGATGAAGATTATAGTAGAAACGCAAGAAGAGTTTGATGCATGGATGAAAGAACAGAAAACCTTTCCAAATTCATTAAATTAAAAGATTTTTTAAGAAATAGATAATAGAGATTATGTCAGCAACTATAGATACACACAGTCACGACGACGATCACGACGTACATCATCACAAGGAAACATTTGTAACAAAGTATATATTTAGCCAAGATCATAAAATGATTGCTAAACAGTACCTTATTACAGGAACAATAATGGGAGTTATTGGTGTTTTAATGTCTATCATGTTCCGAATGCAAATTGCATGGCCCGAACAGCCTAATGTTTTGTTCGAAGCATTATTAGGTAAATGGGCTCCAGATGGCGTAATGGATGCAGATATTTATTTAGCATTGGTAACCATTCATGGGACGATTATGGTATTCTTTGTCCTAACAGCAGGTTTAAGTGGTACTTTTAGTAACCTTTTAATTCCATTGCAAATTGGAGCACGGGATATGGCATCTGGGTTTCTTAATATGGTATCCTATTGGTTATTCTTTGTCTCTTGTGTAATAATGATTCTGTCATTGTTCGTAGAAGCTGGACCAGCTGCAGCAGGATGGACCATCTATCCACCATTATCTGCCTTGCCGATGGCATCAGGTGGATCTGGAATGGGTATGACGCTTTGGTTAGTGTCTATGGCAATTTTCATTGCGTCCTCTCTATTAGGTTCACTAAATTACATTGTTACGATCATAAACTTACGTACTAAGGGTATGTCCATGACAAGATTGCCATTGACGATATGGACCTTCTTTGTAACTGCTATTTTAGGTGTGGTTTCATTCCCGGTTTTACTATCTGCAGCCTTATTGTTAATTATGGATAGAAGTTTTGGGACTTCATTCTTCTTATCGGATATTTTTATTCAAGGGGAAGTATTACATTACCAAGGTGGATCACCAGTATTGTTTGAGCACTTATTTTGGTTCTTAGGTCACCCAGAAGTTTATATCGTTATTTTACCAGCCATGGGATTAGTATCTGAAATTATGGCTAGTAGTTCACGTAAGCCAATCTTTGGATATCGTGCAATGATTGCATCTATTCTGGCCATCGGATTTTTATCTACTATTGTTTGGGGTCACCACATGTTTATTTCAGGGATGAATCCATTCCTAGGATCTGTATTCACATTTACAACATTATTGATAGCGATACCATCAGCAGTAAAAGCGTTTAACTGGATTACCACGCTGTGGAAAGGAAATCTACAATTGAATCCGGCTATGTTATTTTCCATTGGTTTCGTTTCTACGTTTATTACGGGTGGATTAACAGGAATCATATTAGGCGATAGTGCTTTAGATATCAATGTTCATGATACGTATTTCGTAATTGCACACTTCCACTTAGTAATGGGTATTTCTGCACTTTACGGTATGTTTGCTGGTATCTACCATTGGTATCCGAGAATGTTTGGTCGTATGCTAAACAAAAATTTAGGTTATATACACTTTTGGATTACGGCAATTTGTGCTTACGGTGTGTTCTTCCCAATGCACTTTATAGGCATGGCAGGTTTACCAAGACGTTATTATACCAATTCAAACTTTCCACTATTTGATGATTTAGCCAATGCAAATGTGGTTATTACCGTATTTGCTATTATCGGAGGTGTTGCTCAAATTATTTATTTATATAACTTCTTTTCAAGTATTTTCTTTGGAAAGAAAGCAGAGCAAAACCCATGGAGATCTACTACATTAGAGTGGACGGCACCAGTAAAACATATACACGGTAACTGGCCAGGTGCGATACCTCACGTTTACCGTTGGTCTTACGATTACAGCAAGCCTGGACATGATGATGACTTTGTGCCTCAGAATGTACCGATGTTTGAAGGGGAAGAGGAATTACAGCATTAACAAGTTCCTGCGAATGCAGGAATCTTAGAACATAACAAATAGGAAAAGACCTTTGGACTGATATAACATTCCAAAGGTCTTTTTCGTTATATTTGCTTTAAGGTAAATTTTACTCGGTTATTTACCTGCAAGGTTTCAAAAACCTTGTAGGTTTTGGAAATAATATAACAAAATAAGAGATTCCTACCTTCGCAGGAAGTACTATGAACGAAAACCTAAATCCATACAACGATAACTTCACATCAGAAGAACTAGATGTAGAAAAGAAGTTAAGACCCTTAACCTTTGAAGATTTTACAGGACAGGATCAGGTATTGGAAAATTTACTGGTTTTTGTCCAAGCTGCAAATCTGCGAGAAGAAGCATTAGACCATACGTTGTTTCACGGCCCTCCTGGTTTGGGTAAAACTACCTTGGCACATATTTTAGCTAATGAGTTAGATGTTGGAATTAAAGTGACTTCAGGACCGGTTTTAGACAAGCCTGGCGACTTAGCCGGTTTACTTACCAATCTTGAAGAACGCGATGTTCTGTTTATAGATGAAATCCATCGACTAAGTCCAATTGTAGAGGAGTATTTATATTCTGCAATGGAAGATTATAAGATTGATATTATGATAGAATCTGGACCGAACGCCAGAACTGTTCAAATTAATCTTAATCCATTTACCCTTGTTGGTGCAACAACTCGTTCAGGTTTATTGACAGCACCAATGCGAGCTCGTTTTGGGATCAGCAGTCGTTTACAATATTACAAAACAGAATTGTTAACTTCCATTGTTCAACGTAGTGCTTCGATTTTAAGTATGCCGATTACCATGGAAGCCGCCATTGAAATTGCAGGTAGAAGTAGAGGAACACCACGAATTGCGAATGCGTTATTAAGGCGTGTTCGAGATTTTGCACAAATTAAAGGCAATGGAAAAATCGATATCGAAATCGCCAAGTTTGCTTTAAAGGCGCTCAATGTAGATGCCTATGGCTTGGACGAAATGGATAACAAAATCTTAACCACTATTATCGATAAATTTAAAGGTGGCCCAGTGGGTATTAGTACTATCGCTACAGCAGTAAGTGAGAGCACAGAGACGATTGAAGAAGTTTACGAGCCGTTTTTAATACAGCAAGGTTTCATCATGCGTACACCTCGTGGTCGTGAAGTTACAGAGCAAGCCTATAAGCATTTGGGAAAAATGAAAGGGCCTACGCAAGGCGGCTTGTTCTAAGAAAAAGCCGATTCAAATCGTCCTTTAGTTTGACAGTGCGAAGGATAGACAAAATTTCAAATCAAAAATAATGTAATTTTAAAATTTGAACCCAAAACAAAACATACCAACAGTTCCTCTTGCTCGATTTATAAAACATTCACTTGAAATTTTAAAAAACCCGTTACCATTTCATCATCAAAATTTTGAAGAACAGGGCGATGTTTTCAGATTGAAAATAGGCTTTAAAAATAGCGTCATTTTTGTAAGGGATGCGGCTTTTGCAGAATATGTACTTCAAAAAAATCAACGAAATTATACCAAATCTAAAATCCAGACCGAGGATTTAGTAAAATATGTTGGTAAAGGATTGTTGACATCAGAAGGCGACCATTGGAAAAAGCAGCGTAAACTTATTCAACCTGCTTTTCATAAAAAACAATTAGAGAATCTTTTAGGAAGCATTCAAAGTGCGATAGTTTCAGAATACACTAAAATTACGCCTAACAAAGTCATTGACCTATTTCCTATTTTGAATGATTTAGCGTTTCAAACGGTTGTAAAATCGTTGTTCAGTAGTGCGGCGAATCAAGAAGACATTAATAGACTTCAATATATTACCGAAGCTGCTCAAAAAATGTTGGTTAAAGAATTACGCCAGCCCTATTTGGGTTGGTGGTTCAATTTGAGTGGCGAAATTCAAAAGTATATTGATTTAACTCAAGAAGCACGTGACATATTGAAACGAATCGTTAACGAACGCAGAGCTTCGGCTGTAAAAGAACACGATTTGTTAGACATGCTGTTAGATGCCAAATATGACGATGGTACTTCAATGGAAGAAGAACAGCTCATTGACGAAATCTTAATCTTATTTACAGCAGGACACGAAACCACATCTAATGCATTAACCTTTGCCGCCCAATTATTGGCATTGCATCCCAAATGGCAAGAAGAAATTTACAAAGAAAGAATAGCCTTAAAATCAGAAAGTGACGATCTAATGGATTTGGTAACAAAGTCAAAAGTCTGTCAACAAATCATTGAGGAGACCATGCGACTCTATCCTCCAGCGTATTTTATAGATCGTGTTAATATTGAACCAGACACTTTTAAAGAATTGGACATTGAAGCAGACTCCAATCTCTTATTTTCTGTTTACGAAATGCATCGTCATCCAAAATTATGGGAACGACCAGACGCGTTTTTACCCGAGCGTTTTGACGAAGGTTCTCGAAAATTCTCATCACAATATTTTCCATTTGGCGCAGGCCCTAGAAAATGCATCGGTAATAATTTTGCGATGTTTGAAATGATCATTGCAGTTTCAGAATTAGTTTCAACCTATAAAATTCATCCAGATTTTGATACCATTGAAATCACACCTTTGATTACTTTAAAGCCAAAAAACGCATTTTTAAAGTTCGAAAAAAGAGCGCTTTAAGCTATTCCCTTATAATCCAGTCATTTTATCGAATTAACGGGCACTCGGTTTATTTTAATTATATATTTAGTACGTTCGTCTGTTTTTAAGATGCCCTTCTATAAATTCTAATAGATTTGGGAGGAAATAATCAATTCTTTATACAAAGCGTTATTTGATAATGCATTCCCGAATATGGCAATAAGTGAATGCTATACCAAACGTAATGCTGGCTTAGCAATTGCGGCTTATAAGTTGTAATTAAAAACAAGACATAGTTTAAGTTCTTTAAGTGTATACCATACTTAATCATCACTTCTTAGATAGTAATATTCATTATATTCTTATCAGCGTTTACATTTAAAAAATCACTAATTTTAAAATTCAATAATTAATTGATTTAAAAGTGGTTATTAATTACGGTTTTATAGTTGCAGCGCAAAATTTTAAAATATTTTGCCTCTTTATAATTACGCTGTTTTTTTCTTCAACCTTTGCACAAACTTATCCAGATTTCCATAGTATTAAATACTACACCTTAGAAGATGGCCTGTCTCAAGTTTCAACAAATGATCTTTTACTGGATAAATCAGGCTTTATATGGATAGCTACACAAGATGGTTTAAATCGGTTTGATGGTCATGAGTTTAAGCATTTTAAGCACAAAGCAATCGACTCGACTACCTTATCGGGAAATCTTACCAATAAATTATTACAAGACACAAAAGGAAATATTTGGATAGGAACAATTGGAAATGGACTCAACTATTTTAATCCATTTAAATCCGTGTTTCACCGAATTAAATTAGAGCACTCTAGGAATGAAAATGAAATTATTTCAGCTTTAGCTGAAGATGATAACGGCGCAATTTGGGTGGCATCACGAGTGAGCGGTTTGCACAAAATTGAGTATGAAGATACAGGTACTTTTAAACAAACTAATTTTTTATACAAACAACCTTTAAGCGCTTTACTACATGATAACCAAAAGAATTTATGGGCAGGCGATTTTGAAGGGAATATTTATAAACTTGATACAACAGATGGGAAATCATTTCAAAATAGTGTTGAAACCGTCGTAAAAGGAAATGTTCAATCCTTATATAATACAGGAAAACATTTGCTTATTGGGAGTGATTATGGGTTTTTTATATATGATTTTGAAACTAAAAAAAGCCATTTAGTAGAGCTCGAATTTTCTGGTATTTTTGAAACCAAACATGTTCTTGCCTTTTTACAACATGAAGCTGAAATGGTCTGGATCGCAACAGGAAATGGGCTTTACCTTTTTGATTGGAATCAGGAAAAAGTAGTTAAGAAAATCCAATATTTAGGAAATGGAGACAAGGGATTAAGCAATAATACAGTTCAGGCATTATTGAAACTTTCCGATAATAAATTACTTGTTGGCACAGCAAATTATTTGAACCTAATTGATTTTAGCAAACCGTATTTTAATAACATTTCCAAAAACAGGAAAGGGCAACACTTACTAAATGATAACGTTATATTTTCAATTTTAAAGGATGGCGATGATTTATGGATTGGAACTTCGGATGGAGGACTTAATTTAATAAGAAATGATAACACTTATTATTTAACTGAAGACGAAAATAATCCGACGAGTATTTCGGGAGCTGTGGTAAGAGCTATTGCAAAGGATGAAGAAAATAATAGAATGTGGTTCGCTACAACTAGGGGACTTAGCATGCTAGATTTAAACGATTTTAATCCCAGTAATCCTAAATTCATGGTTTTCCATCATGATCCAGAAAATCCGAACACGATAAATGGCGATTTTTTAAAAGATATAGTTTTAGATAAAAACAATAATATTTGGGGAGCCACTTATGGTCACGGTATATTTAGACTAGAACTAGATAGTAACAATGAGGTCAATGTATATCGTTATCAAAATGAAAGTGATAATGGAAATTCGTTAAAAAATGACTTTACAGATTGCATATTAGTAGATAAACAAAACAATATTTTGGTTGGTGGTCAAGGCGGATTAACTAAACTAAGCTTTTCTGAACCTAATTATAAAACTCCAAAATTTGATAATTACTATAAGAATTCAAGCCTACAAAAATCACTCTCCCATAATTCTGTTTATGATATATTAATTGATGAGAAAGAACGAATTTGGTTAGGGACAAGGTATGGTCTAAATCTTTTTTTAGGGAACAATGAATTTGAATCGTGGACAGAACAAGACCAATTCCCTAATGCTGTCATTTATAGTATTCAAAATGATACCTCTGGCAATCTTTGGTTAGGTACAAATGATGGACTAGTTAATTATAATCCTGAAACTGATATTTTTGCCCATTATGGAGTAGAAGACGGTATCCAGAGCAAAGAGTTTGACATTCATGCAAGGTATAAAGATTCTGAAGGTATCATTTATATGGGAGGCATTGGAGGTGTGACTTACTTTCAACCTAGCGACCTTAAAAATATAGATGATCCTAAACCCCTTTATTTTTCTCAATTAAAAATAAAGGACGAAATAATTAAACCAAGTTATTCTAATAATATACTTGTTAATTCATTGTCTGAAACTAAGGACTTAAAGTTTAAACAGAACCAATTTCCATTTTATCTACAATTCTCTGCAATAGATTTTCGTCTTCAGAAGAATATAAAATATGGCTACAAGCTATTGCCAAATGATAAAAATTGGAACATGCTTGAAGATAAAAAAATTCAATTTTTAAATCTGCCGTCTGGTGATTATAAACTTCAAGTTAATGGATTTTCAAGGGGGGAAATATGGAACCAACCGCCTTTAGAAATGGATTTAAAAGTCCTGCCGCCACTTTGGGCAACTTGGTGGGCTTATGTTTTGTATGTGCTTGTTTTAGGTTATATAACGTATGTCTTCTATAATTTTCAATTGTCTAAAAAACTAGCCATTGCAGAACGTAATAAACTTAAAGCACTAAATACCCTAAAGAGTAACTTATATACCAATATTACACATGAGTTTAGAACACCTCTTACTGTGATATTGGGTTTAAGCGAAACCATAAAAGATGATCTTAACGCGCAAAATTATGACACCGCTAATGAGGCAATAGGCATTATTGAACGTAATGGTAAAGATTTGCTTCTGCTTGTAAATCAACTGTTGGGTCTAAGTAAAGCTGAAAGTGGAACGATGGAATTAAACCAAATCCAAGCAGATATTATTCCTTTTTTAAGATATATCTGTGAGAGCTTTCAATCCTTGGCAAAAACAAAGCATATAGACATCACAACCTATTTTGAAACCGAAAGTCTAATAATGGATTTTGATGATGATAAACTTCAAATTATTATATCTAATTTATTATCAAATGCTATTAAATTTTCTGAGGATAGCGAGAAAATTATCTTCCATGTGAATAGTGAAAATATTGATGAGGTTGAATCTATGGTGATAAAAGTAAAAGATTATGGCGTTGGAATCCCTGAAAAAGCGATAGCACATATTTTTGATCGCTTTTATCAGGTTGAAAATTCGTATTCAAAAGCAGGAAAAGGTACAGGGATTGGTTTAGCACTGACCAAAGAATTAGTGATGCTTATGAATGGGGAAATTTCAGTAAAAAGTACGGAACGAAAAGGTACTGAGTTTAAGGTTATAATCCCTATCACTCGAAATTCAAAAACTTCGAGTGAAAACTTAACCAAACCACTGGATGTATTAAAAGAGGGAAATGTTGAACAAGAATGGTCATTGCAACTTTTTGATACTGACGTTAACCTGCCAAAAGCTTTAATTATTGAAGATCATAAAGATGTTGCTTATTATTTGAGATTGTGTTTACAAGACAAGTACCATTGCATTTTTGCGAATAATGGAAATTTAGGATTGGAAAAAGCATTTGATACCATTCCAGATATTGTAATTTGTGATGTCATGATGCCTGAACGAGATGGTTTTGAGGTGTGTAAGTTATTGAAAACTGATGAGCGCACAGATCATATTCCGATTATAATGCTTACTGCAAAGACCTCCGAAAAAGATAGACTTGAAGGTTTGCAACAAGGGGCTGATGCTTATTTGACTAAACCATTTTTAAAAGCCGAATTACTAACTCGGTTAGATCAGCTCATCATTCTTCGTAAGCGAATCACACAATCCTTTGCAAAAAATAAATTTTCTCAAATATTAATTTCTAAAGATACTACTCCCGAAACAAAATTTCTTCAGAAGGTCATTCAGATTATTCAAAGTCATATGGATGATCCAAATTTAGGATCCAGACATATCGCTCAAAAAATGCGTATGAGTGAATCTCAAATTTACAGAAAGCTAAAAGCTATAACAGGAAAGTCTACGGCAGTGTTTATTCGTTCTGTACGTTTAGAAAAAGCAAAAGACCTCATTCAAAGCAGCGAAAAATCTATTTCTGAAATCGCTTATGAAGTAGGTTTCAATGACCCATCTTGGTTCAGTCGTGCATTTAAAGAAGAGTTTGGTCAATCTCCTAGTGCAATACACAGATAATTGATTATCAAATAATTAAAAAGTTAAAGACTGAATTTTTGACCATATACTGCTAGTCTTTTTTAGATTTGCATAAATAGTTCTTCTCCATAAAAAAATAGTGAAAGTCACTTCATATTTCCATACCTAGTTTAGCATCAAAATCAGTTAATCTCAAAACTTTCAATTATGGACATTAATGAAAACAAGTTAAACACACTTTTAGGCAAAATGGTTACCGAAATGGGAGCCGCAGCAATTGGACCACTTATTATTATTGGTGATACACTGGGGATTTATAAAGCAATGGAAGCAACAGGTAGTGCAACCTCTACAGAACTTTCTAAAGCATCAGGCGTAAACGAACGGTATTTAAGAGAATGGTTATCTGCGCATGCTGCTTCAGGGTATATTGAGTATAATGATACCGACGAAAAATTCACCTTAACACCAGAACAAGCCTTTGTATTTAGTAATCCGGATAGTCCAGTATTAATGACTGGTGCTTATTATGCCATATCCTCTATGTATCATGATGTACCAACAATGCAAAAAGCATTTAAGTCTGGCGAAGGCGTATCTTGGGGAGATCATCACAGTTGTTTATTCTGTGGTACAGAAAAATTCTTTAGGCCATCTTACGCTACAAATTTGGTACAGACTTGGTTGCCAGCTCTGGATGGTGTGGTAGAAAAATTACAAAAAGGAGCAAAAGTTGCCGATGTAGGTTGTGGTCATGCTGCCTCTACAATGATTATGGCAAAAGCATTTCCAAATTCAGAATTTATAGGTTTCGATTTTCATCAAGGTTCAATAGATCATGCCGCTTTACATGCCAAAGAATCTGGATTGGATAATATTTCTTTTCAATTAGCAACAGCAAAGGACTTTCCTGGTCATGATTATGACCTCGTCACTTTTTTCGATTGTCTACATGATATGGGTGATCCAGAAGGTGCTTGCGCCCATACGGTAAAAGCATTAAAACCTGATGGTTCTTGTATGATTGTTGAACCGTTTGCTAATGATACTTTAAAAGATAACATCAACCCTGTTAGTAGGGCTTTTTACTCGTTTTCAACCTTATTGTGTACGCCAAGTTCTATGAGTCAAGAAGTAGGCTTGGCATTAGGTGCTCAAGCCGGTGAAAAACGATTAAGTGAAGTGGCGCTAAAAGGAGGCTTTAATCACTTTAGAAGAGCTACAGAAACGCCTTTTAATTTAATACTTGAGGCTAGGCTTTAAGAATATAAATTTTAAATCATTATCAAAATGGAAAAATTAAGAAACGAAAAAAGGAAATATTTTATCAAATTAAAGGTCTTCAACACAATATGCATTGTGTGTTTTGTTATTGGAGTTCAAACTTCATTAATAGCACAAGCTAGTTTAGCTGCAGAAAACAGAATTGATGATTTAGTAGTAATAACGGATGATGGTGAGAAAAAAACCTACTCAGTTTTTAGAGATGCAGAAGAAACAGATCAATATTATTATGTACCTAATGAGGCTCGAGTTACTACAACTATTAATAAAGATGGAAAAGAATTTCCAGATCTTACATTGTTACGCTATCAATATGATCCATCAGATGGTGGTCCAACACAACAAGGAGGTATTATACAAGGCACAATGACTATGGCGGCAGAGCCAGAGGTAATTGAATTTATGAAAGCGTATATATTAAAAAAAGCAAAGCTAACTGGATTTGGAAATAAAATAGGCGCAATCAAATTAGCAGCAATGCCACTTGATAAATGCGAATTTGAAATATTTACTGATAAAGGACTGTTTTTAGGAAACCCTGATACTAATACAGCTTTTCAAGGACCATTAATTGTTAATCAAAAAATGGGCTTTAGTTTAAGTTTGAATGAATTAGGTGCAGCTGTTATATCAGAACTTGCAACAGGAAAAGGAGGTGTTTTAATTAGTGTTTCTATAAAGTACAATGGCTTAACACCACCTTGTGGATTTAATATTACAGGAGAATGGGAGAGTGTTTATGAATATTACCAGAAACAAACAAAATTAGAAGGTGGGATAAGTTTGGGGCCAATTAAGTTAGGAGGCAGTAAAACAAGGGAAAAAATAATTGAAGATCTTAACGAAAATACTGGTGTTGAAGTGAAAAGAATAAAATGTGGCGATCCTAAAAATGCTACTAATGAATCTTTGGAAGATGAACATTTTGAACGATTGAAACTTAAAATAGAAAATGTGGTTTTGAGTAAGGAATATAAAACAAAAGAGGCACGATTAACCGAGTTAAAATCACTGTATGAAAGCACCAATGATGAAGGTGTTAAAAAGAAATTGTTAGACCAAATTACTATTGGTGAGAAGTCATTAAAAGCAGGATATCAAAACTCAGTAAAAGATATAAAAAACAGAAAAACAGGCAAAATCTCTTATGATTCTGAAACTCAATATCTAGAATCTCGTGAAACTACTTTCTTTGGAATAATAGGCTTTTCAAAGTTTAATATGACCGAAGAGGAACTAAAAGAAAATGGTCATATTATAGATATAAATGCTAATGATACATTCCCATATATAGCAATAGGGTTGCAGGATATAAACCTGAACTACGACCTAAGATCATTAGCACTAGACATAATTTATATAAATAGTGAAGGTAACAAAAATAGCTTAGCCTGTACATGGACTCCAGAAAAAAAGTGGACTAATCTTAAAGGTGTTAGTATAGACTATTTAAGATTCAATTTGATAGGTGAAAAAGATATTGAAAGACGAAATGAACCTAAGTTTAATATTAAATTACAGGTTAATTCCAACCTACTAAATGGAGATTTTACTATAGAAAAAGAAGTGCAACTGGAAAAGGGAAATAAAAACATGGATGGCATTGGTCAAATCACTAACCAGTTATCAATTGATGGTAGCAGCTTATCATTTTATAAAATCACAGGTGATAATTCAGATTTAGATATGGCTGAAGTTACGCTTAAAATAGGTGATTTAAATTTTAAAAAAGCTATAAAACCATATGCTAAAAATGGCATTTATGGTGAACCAAAACCTATTGTTTTACTAGTGCCCAAAGATAATGTATCAATATCTAGCGAAGTAAATTTTATAACTAAGAGGGAAGAAATAAAAAAAACAGCACTCATAGAAATAGCTGAAAACACATTGCGAGATTTGCAGTGGAGAACTTTTAATGATGAGTAGATTTAATGCTAAATATTACAACATGAATAAATTTCTAAATTATATAGTCTTATATTTTTGTCTATTAGGTTCAGTCACTTTGTTGGCCCAAAAAGCAAAAGATAAAAGAGCAGTATTAAAAAACGAGACAAAGGTTATTAGTAAACTGCCTATTAGAGTAATGAATACAAATACGCCATTCACTCGTAAAGTTATGTTTAGATCAGATAAATTCGTTTGGGTTTATACATCAAGTACAACTATAGGACATTGGGAACGTCAAAAGGTTGACGAAAAGATAAAATTCGCTCAGTTAAAAAAAAAGAATGGGGACACATTATACCGTGTAAATTTTCCCAAGTATAAAATTTACAGTGAAGCGGCACGACACTCCACAACAATTCCTAAAAAAGCATTTGAGGTAGAAAAAATTGAAGAGCATCCCGAATGGATTTCAAAAAGTGGAATTCATGTAAAATCTAAAGGCGATAAATTGGAAATGAAAGGTGCTCTCGGAAAAACTAACGTCTATTACCTCAAGAATATTAATCTATTAAACTTGAGTTTTGCAGGTTACAATAAGTATGGTTATCCAGAAACGGATATTGCGAACACAGATCATATTATAGTAATAGATACTTTACAGATATCTCCTGATAGCTTCGGTTTTATGAATATTCAAAGACGTAATAGAGGTTATATTAAGATTATTGCTAACTGTATCATTTACGAGAGTCCAATAAAGATTTATTCTGTGGAAAATAAGGCTGATTTCGTTTTCTCTGCGGATAAATTCTTTTTAAAGTCACCTTATAAGGATTTAACAGCAACGGAGCTCAATACAGAGCTTCCTTTTATTTGGAAAACTGATACAAATGTTGAGGCTTATATCGATCCGTTTGCTAAAAATGAGAAACTTTTAATGAATAGGCTCATGATAACATTTATGATTCAAATATATACTGATTTACAAAACCCTAAAATTGATAGTTGGTCTAAAGATGATTTATTAGCAAAATTTCAAACCTATAAAGGTAGAGTTAGTACTCCCGACTTAGTTAATGACAATTCTTATTCAGAAGTCTTCCATACGATGTGTAATAACTTCGAGACCAAGTATGATATTGATAAAATGGATATCCATAGAACTATTAATAATCTCGATGTTTTGGTAGATGGTGATGTAGATAAATTGCCAAATACACCTTTTAAATATTATGCCATCCCTTCAAAGGCGACCCTTATGCCAGTTAAAGATCCTAATACTGGAGAGCAGAATAAATTAGGCAATTTATACTACAAAGCTACCGGCGATTCAAAAATGTCAGTAACTATTGAAACGAAGTTGGGATACGATGCTATAAAATTTGCTGAGGCAAATCAAGTATTAAATGAAAAGGGGGTGATTTTAGAAAATAATCCACCAAAAAAGGTAATATCATTTAGTGAACAACCTTTAAAAGCAAATGGTGAAACCATAGGTAGAATACTACCGATTAGTAATCAAATTTTGCGTTTTGAGATTGACCTTCCCGATGAAAATTTAAGCTTGATAAAACTATTCCTACAGACTAATAATACTTTTGATTTATACTATAAAGACAATCAAGGTCAAAAAGAAGGTGTTCAAACAATTTCTCTCGAAATTCCAGAAAAGATTTTAAAACAGTTGGATTTTACTGATTTGCTAAATGAGTTTAGTGTCATTGAAATTAATGCAATGACGGTCACGGATACTATTTTAATAACGAGCAATTTATGGCCGGTTTTAGAGCCTCCAGGAGAAGGTGCTTTAAATTATATTGAAATAACCTTAGCATTTTTGTTTGAAGATAGGACAGTATTTTATCAGCCAGAACGGTTCTCGTCACATTCTGTCAATGGTTCAAAGAAAGCCCTAGAATTTGTGAAATATTCAGATGATTATAAAATCATAGTATCAGGTACCGCATACTATGAATTTGGACAACGAGACATTATAAAAAAAAACATCTTCACCAATATGGATGAGAATATAATTCTGCAAGAAAGCATGTTTAAAAATAACAGTTTAAAAAATTAAATTTAAAAATAGTATCATGAAAATAATTATAAAACTCATTTTAGTACTTTTTATAACGACTAGTTATAGCCAGTCTCAAGCAATAAAAGAATTCTCTATAGAAAACCAAAAATTCTTTGGGTCAAAGCTTTCACAAGCAGAATACCTATTGCATAAAGTGAAACCAATGGGAATACTTGATAAAAATGACCCAGAGCTGCCTCAATTTATTACAATGCTCATGAATGATCCAATAGAAGTATTATCTATAGGAGAGATTGATATGTACTTACAAGATAATGATATGGATTATTCTAATATAGGAGGTTCTATTCAAGACTCTTTATCAAGAAATAAAAAAGGTACAAGTGCTAAATATTTTGTAATACATGATACAAGCACACCTAATTTTAAAAATAAAGATTTTCCAAAAAATATTAATGATGATACATGGGAACAAAATGATGTTGAAGTAAGATGGAAATATAAAAAAGGGGAAATAAGAAAAGGCCCACATGCATTTATTGGTCGAACTGGAAAAATTTTCTTTCCAATTGATTTCTCTGTTCCATGGAGAGCAACCGGATTTGAAAATAAAGTGTTGGATAAAGCAATTTCAAGAGGGTTGTTTATACACATAGAATTGGTACAACCTAGAAAATCGAAAGAAGGAAAATGGAAAGATAATGACGTCGTATCTCCAGACCCTGGATTTACACAAGAGCAATACGATAAACTAGCTTTATTATACATCTGTGCTTCTGCAAGATCGGGGAATTGGTTAATCCCAGCTTATCATGCCGTTTTAGATCAAGGATTTAAAAATGGACATGACGACCCTCAAAATTTTGAGCTAAATGAATTTAGTGATAGTATAGAAGCTCTGGTTAAAGAACTTAAAAATTAAATATAAACCTAAATTAAACAATTATGAAACAAAAAATCATGCTAATATTTGGAACCATACTATTTATGTATGCTAGCCAATTGAATGCGCAAGAAAACCAACACAATGAAGTTGCTTTTGCATTTACAATCAATGATCTAAATGATAAGCCATTAACAGGAGAGATTTCAGTCTCTATAGAAGTTACTAGAAGTGGTGATTTTACATATATGTCAAATTTATTTCTCGGTGCAGGCAACGTTAGAACAACAGAAATTCTAAATATGCAACCTGGAGAATCAGGGACTATTATGATTACTTATAATCCAGCTGAGGAGCCTCGAAATATTTATACAAATACATCTATAGTAGATAGTATTCAGTTTGTCTCCAATACCATACATTTTAAACTTCCTGAAAACAAAGAACTTCTTTTTAATATTTCTTTTGCAAGCAAAGAATTTGAGGTGATCTCTTCAACTAAAACAGGAGCGTCCAAGGCAGTTACTAATTCAAAAGAGCTATCCTCATCAGTAAAAGCCTATGGTGAACTTGAAGCTTCAGCTTGGATCGTAACAGCTAAAGCTGGATATGAAAATGAAGATATTGAATCAAAGACAAATGCTATTATGGACACCGAAATGAATGAAAATGAAAAAGCAGTGAGATACTCAGTTAAAGCAGCGACAGGAGCTTTAATTATTGAACAAAAGTGAAGCAGGATTTAATGAGAAAAAAATCAAAATCAAGACAATTAAATAATAGTAACTTTACGCTGTGAATAATAAACAGCAATACACTGAACTTATTAAAGCCGAAGCCAAACGCCTCGGCTTTTTATCTTGTGGTATTAGCAAAGCAGAGTTTCTTGAAGAAGAAGCTCCAAGATTAGAGGCGTGGTTAAACAAGAATATGAATGGCGAAATGCGTTATATGGAAAACCATTTCGATAAGCGTTTGGATCCCACTTTATTGGTGGAAGGTTCAAAAAGCGTAGTGTCTTTATTGTTGAATTATTACCCTTCAGAAGTTCAGATTGAAGACTCTTATAAGTTATCAAAATATGCTTATGGAACAGATTATCATTTCGTTATTAAGGACAAATTAAAATCGCTTCTGCATTTTATACAAGATGAAATTGGCGAGGTTCATGGTCGTGCTTTTGTAGATTCGGCACCAGTCTTGGATAAGGCTTGGGCTGCAAAATCGGGTTTAGGCTGGATAGGTAAACACTCCAACCTATTAACGCAACAAGTTGGTTCTTTCTATTTTATAGCCGAATTGATTATCGATTTAGAATTAGACTACGATACACCAGTGACCGACCATTGCGGTACATGTACAGCTTGTATAGACGCCTGCCCAACAGAAGCCATCACAGAACCTTATGTGGTAGATGGCAGTAAATGTATTTCGTACTTTACCATAGAACTCAAAGAAAATATTCCAACAGAATTTAAAGGTCAATTTAACGATTGGATGTTTGGTTGCGACATCTGCCAAGACGTTTGCCCTTGGAACCGCTTTTCCAAACCGCACAACGAACCCTTATTCAATCCACATCCCGAACTTTTGGATATGACCAAAAAAGATTGGGAGGAGATTACAGAAGATACCTTTAAAAAAGTCTTTCAAAAATCGGCGGTAAAACGAACCAAATTTTCTGGTTTGGAACGGAATATTAAGTTTCTTAAAGATTAGCCCAATTTTCAAACCGTTATCTTACCCTTAACACCATTTTAACCACCAAATATGCATCTGCGTTAAGAAAATCTTTAAAACAGAACATGTTTTAGACCAATATCATTTAAGTTATTAGGGAACATAAAAAAGATGTATATGAAGACTTTAAAAATAATGGCCTTAGCTCTAATAACTACCCTTTTTGCATGTGGGCCAAAAATAACAACGGAAAAAATGGGTACAACAGATTTGAGCAATTATAAAACGTTTGCTTATCTCCCTAACAGTAACTTTGATGACTTTGAGAAATTCGAAAATGACAACAATGTAGGAATGTCCGTAATTGAAAGTGTCAATCAAAACATGAAGAATCAAGGTTATACTATAGAAAGGAACAATCCAGATTTGTTGGTATTGCTGAGTACATCCACAGATATTGAAAAGACGGTGGATCAAGATCCAGTTTATGCCACATATCCTCGATATTATAATAGAAGGTATCCTGTAAGTCCTTATTATCAAAGTTATTACTTCAATAATTACTATAACTACACTGAATTAGTAGGTTATGAAACGGATGTCAATAAATATAAGGAAGGCATGTTACTCTTAAAACTAGTGGACACAGATAGTAAAAATGTGGTCTGGGAAGGAAAAGCATCAGATCTTATATTTCAACAAAATGAATCAGAGGCGATATCAGAATTTGTCGATGATATGTTTGACGAATTCCCCAAATAGTAAAAAAGAAAAAATTAATTATTAACTATTAAACAAATATTATTATGAAAACAAATAACATAAAAAATTTACTCTTGGTAGGAGCGTTAATGCTAATAAGTACTTTAGGCTTCAGTCAAGATACAATGGCACCTCTTGCAGGTGTAGAAGACACAAAAGAATACAAAACCATAGATTTAATTTATATGGATAAGGATCTCTCTATCTTTGCAAATTTATTGACCCTGTCTGGTTTGGACGCTTCCTTGAAAATGACAGATAAAGAACACACCTTGTTTGTGCCCACGAATGAAGCTTTTAAATATATGACCGTAAATAAATTTGCGGAATTAACCAATCCTAAGAATAGAGCGATGTTGGTTAAATTCGTAAACAATCATTTTATAAGTTCAAAAATTGAAAGTTACCGACTTACAGGAACCAAAATATTGGATTTAGGCGGTGAAAATAAGATAGAGATTGCTGAATCAGGTAATACGACATTTATAGGAGGCGCAAAAGTGATCGCTTCAAATATTGAAACGGCTAATGGTTTAGTCTATGTTGTTAATGATTTGGTGAACATATCAGAATAAGTTAAATTTAAGAGCTACTAATAAAGCAATCGTCTTGGATAAGAAATCTGGGACGATTTTTTTTGTTTAAAACTCCTATCATTCATGATGTAAATATTATAAATCAAAATTATTATTGGAATTTTCTAAATTAGGAAAACTATAAAAATGAAATTGACCAACATTTTAAACGCTTTTAGACTTTTAATCATATAATGAACCTGTTTAGCAGTTATGCAAGACTTATTTATGTTGTGCGGAATTATAAGCCGCTTTAAGACGCCAAGTATCGCTACAGATCAAAAAAATAAAAATTGGGTAGAAAAGCGCAATTTTTTAGACAAATTAAAAAGTTTAAATGAGTTCATTGTATCTTTACGGCTTATACCATTCCAATTATGAGTAAACAAAGTAAACGTATTGAAGCATTATTATATCATGCTAAACCAACACCGGGAAAGATAAAGGTTGTACCAACTAAAAAGTATGCTTCGCAACGCGATTTGTCTTTAGCATATTCACCTGGTGTAGCAGAACCATGTTTAGAAATAGCAAAGGATGTCAATAACGTTTACAAATACACTGCTAAAGGAAATTTAGTAGCTGTAATTTCCAACGGGACGGCAGTGTTAGGATTAGGAAATATTGGACCAGAAGCTTCAAAGCCTGTAATGGAAGGTAAAGGATTGCTTTTTAAAATCTTTGCAGATATTGATGTTTTTGATATTGAAGTAGACACAGAAGATATAGAAGCGTTTATTGCCACAGTTAAAAATATAGCACCAACCTTCGGTGGAATTAATCTTGAAGATATTAAAGCGCCTGAAGCTTTTGAAATTGAACGTCGTTTAAAAGAGGAATTGGATATTCCCGTAATGCACGACGATCAGCATGGTACGGCTATTATTTCAGCTGCCGCTTTGTTAAATGCTTTAGAGCTTGCTGACAAAAAAATAGATGAAGTTACTATTGTAGTCAGTGGAGCAGGAGCAGCTGCAATTTCATGTACACGACTCTATCAAGCCTTTGGTGCAAAGCGTGAAAATATTGTAATGCTAGATAGCAAAGGGGTTATAAGAAATGATAGAGGTAATTTAAGTCTAGAAAAAGCTGAATTTTCAACCCATCGTAAAATAGATACGCTAGCCGAAGCCATGCAAAGTGCAGATGTTTTTATTGGGTTGTCACAACCAAATATTGTCACTGTAGAAATGCTAAAATCCATGGCAGTGAATCCTATTGTATTTGCAATGGCAAATCCAGTTCCAGAAATAGATTATCAACTTGCTATTGATACAAGGGACGACATTATTATGGCAACAGGTCGTAGCGATCATCCTAACCAAGTGAATAATGTTCTTGGATTTCCTTTTATTTTTAGAGGTGCATTGGATGTGAGAGCGACAAAGATTAATGAGGCTATGAAAATGGCAGCCGTTAAGGCTTTGTCTAATTTAGCAAAAGAATCGGTGCCAGAGCAGGTAAATATTGCCTATTCCGAAACCAGACTTACATTCGGAAAAGACTATATAATACCTAAACCTTTTGATCCAAGATTAATTGCAGAAGTGCCACCTGCGGTCGCAAAAGCGGCTATGGAAAGTGGTGTGGCCAAAGAACCGATAGAAGATTGGGACCGTTATAGAAATACCTTATTGGAACGTTTGGGCTCAGATAATAAATTGGTTAGAATGTTGTTGGGCAGAGCGAAAACAAATCCTAAACGTGTCGTTTTTGCAGAAGCTGACCAGCTCGATGTTCTAAAAGCTGCTCAAATTGCCTATGATGAAGGGATCGCAATTCCTATTTTATTAGGGCGTAAGGAAACTATAGTGGCATTAATGGAGGAAATTGAATTTGATGCAGATGTACCTATCATTGATCCAAAATCTGATGAAGAGTTAGAACGAAAAAACCGCTATGCAAAAGCCTATTGGGAAAAACGTAAACGTCAAGGTGTAACCATATATTCTGCGGAAAAAGTAATGCGTGAGCGTAATTATTTTGCGGCAATGATGGTAAATGTTGGTGATGCAGATACACTGATTACGGGTTATTCTCGTAATTATCCTTCGGTTGTAAGACCTATGTTAGAATTAATTGGGATGGCTGATGGCGTAACAAGAGTAGCAACAACCAATTTAATGATGACGCAACGAGGCCCAATGTTTTTAAGTGACACCTCAATAAATATTGATCCATCCGCTAAAGATTTGGCTAAAATTGCTCGAATGACGTCTCGAGTAACTAAAATGTTCGGAATAGAACCAATAACCGCTATGATATCTTACGCTAATTTTGGGTCGTCTGAAAATCCACGAGCAGAAAAAGTAAGAGAGGCAGTGGCCTACTTGCACAAAGCTTATCCAGAAATGGTTGTGGATGGCGAATTGCAAACGGATTTCGCCTTAAACCCAAAAATGCTTCAAGATATTTTTCCATTTTCTAAATTAGCCGGTCGTAAAGTAAACACACTCATCTTCCCAAATTTAGATGCTGCAAATATTACTTATAAATTGCTTAAAGAACTCAATAAAGCAGAATCTATTGGGCCTATTATGATGGGAATGCGTAAACCGGTCCATATATTGCAATTGGGCGCCAGTGTAGATGAAATTGTAAACATGACGGCAATAGCTGTTGTTGATGCTCAAGAACGAGATAAGAGGAAGGTGAAGTAGGAAGTGTAAAGTGTTTAGTTGGCAGTGTTCAGTGTTCAGTAAAAAGTGTTCAGTAAAAAGTTTTTAGTAAAAAGTGTTTAGTATAAAGTAAGAAAGTCATAAAATATACGCTTCAATCACTTGCTGCAATAGTCAAATTCTGTAGTGCCCATAAGTTTTTTTGAGCTTCTTACTTTAACACAACATTCATAACTTCAGTACACAGCATGCGCAATCGACTAATCCATCATTCAATAGTTCAGATTTTATAGTATCATTCCGCTTTTTTCCTCAGCGAATCTCCATGAAAATCCGTGTAATCTCCCAAAATTATCGGGACAAGCTGTTTCTGTTTTTTCAAACAAGAACATATTAGTCACAGTCACAGTCACAGTCACAGTCACAGTCACAGTCACAGTTTTCAGTTAAACTGTTCTTCAATCCAACAGTAAGAATTTACAATTTAATTTTATCTATTTATCCTCAGTGAAACTCTAAGAAACCTCTGTGTATCTCTGTGTAATCTCGTAAAGGCGCAGAGCCGCAAAGACAAGTAATGCATAGCATCCGTGAAATCAGTGTCAAAATAAAATTTCGGTATAGATTAGTGCCAATTAGTGAAATTAGTGTCGTTTTTTTAAGCAAAATTATTTAAGTCAGTCACAGTCACAGTTTTCAGTTAAACTGTTCTTCAATCCAACAGTAAGAATTTACAATTTAATTTTATCTATTTTTCCTCAGTGAAACTCTGAGAAACCTCTGTGTACCTCTGTGTAATTTTTATTCGAAAGCATCCGCGTGAATCTCAGTCTGCCGACAGGCAGGCGTGAAATTTGTGTCAGCTCTCCATAGCGATAAGTGCTAATTAGTGAAATTAGTGTCTTTATTTTTCAGCAACATCAAAAAACACCCTCAAAAGCCCTAAAATTCCTATCAATGTTTCCCCTCAAAAGACTAAATTCAAATTCCTTTGTATAACAATATCTTCAAGCTATGTAATGAAAATAATTTTATTACATTTGGATTTTTAACTTTTCGTTATAAATGATTACACATATAGAGGGCAAACTTGTTGAAAAAAACCCGACTGACGTTGTTATAGATTGCAATGGAGTCGGCTATTTTATTAATATCTCATTGCATACATTTTCTCAAATTCCAGATAAAGAACATTTAAGACTTTACACCTATCTTCAAGTACGTGAAGATTCGCAAAGTCTGTATGGGTTTTCGACTAAGACTGAACGTGAAATTTTCAAATTATTGATTTCAGTTAGTGGTATCGGAGCCAATATAGCAAGAACGATGTTATCATCTTTAACTCCAGACCAAGTAAAGGAAGGTATTGCGGGTGAAGACGTGGCGTTGATTCAGAGTGTTAAAGGCATTGGAGCAAAAACTGCCCAACGCGTTATTATTGATTTGAAGGATAAAGTGTTAAAAGTATATGGCATAGATGAACTTTCTTTAATACCAAACAATACGCACAAGGATGAAGCGTTATCTGCTTTAGATGTTTTAGGATTTAATAAAAAACAATCTGAAAAAGTGGTTGAAAGAATTTTAAAAACCCAACCGGAAGCCCAAGTAGAGCAAATTATTAAAGAAGCTCTAAAAAACTTATAATACAATTGAATACAACTCTACATAGTCAACCCTACGCCTTTAGATTTTATTTCATAGTAGCTGTTTTGATGCTGATAAATACTTCGGTTTTGGCTCAAGAAACGGAAACAGAACAAGATTCAACGAAAACCACCTTTGCCTTTGGTAAGCTTAATATGCCCAACCCAAATAGCATTGTTTCAAAATATACTTACGACCCTATTTTAGATCGATATGTCTACACCGAAAAAATAGGGGAATTTAATATCAATTATCCTTTAATTCTTACGCCAGATGAATTTCAAAAACTGGTGCTTCAGGAAAAACTAAAAGCCTATTACAAGAGAATGGCAGATGCCCAAGCCGGACAAAAAGACGGTTCGGAAGAAGATCAGAAAAATCTATTGCCTGAGTTCTATGTGAATTCAGGTTTGTTTGAGACCATCTTTGGTGGAAATACTATAAATGTTATACCACAGGGTTCCGTTGAGGTCGATTTAGGGGTGCTGTTTACAAAACAAGACAACCCCACATTTTCACCTAGAAACAGAACCAATTTTACGTTCGATTTTGATACAAGAATAAGTTTAAGCTTACTGGGAAAAGTGGGGACTAGACTTCAAGTGACCGCAAACTATGATACGGAAGCCACTTTCGATTTCCAACAAGTCGTAAAATTAGAATACACACCAACAGAGGACGATATTATTAGAAAGATTGAAGTCGGTAACGTTAATATGCCATTGAACAGTTCTTTAATTACGGGCGCTCAAAGTCTTTTTGGTGTCAAGACGGAATTGCAATTTGGTAAAACAAGAGTGACGGCTGTATTTTCTGAACAACAATCACAGTCAAAATCGGTAGTCGCAGAAGGTGGAGGTACCGTTGAGGAATTTGAATTTTTTGCAAGAGATTATGACGAAAACAGACACTTTTTCTTAGCACAGTATTTTAGGGAAACATATGATGAGGCTTTAAAACAGTATCCGTTCATCAACAATCAAGGACTTCAAATTACACGAGCTGAAGTATGGGTAACCAATAGAAACAACCAAACCCAAAATGTAAGAAATATTGTGGCGTTTCAAGATTTAGGGGAATCGACTGTTGAAAATATAGGATTAAACCCTTTACCAGCCAACTTTGTAAATAATCCAGGAGCAAGACCGAGCAATAAAAATAACGATTTCGATCCCACAAACATTAGTGGCGCAGGATCATTGTTAACTGAGGCTGTTAGAAACATAACCAATATTCAAGGTGGTGTCAATGTACCAATAAATGAAGGTTTTGATTATGGCAAACTGGAATCTGCAAGAAAATTAAATGAAGGTCAGGAGTATATTTTAAATACACAATTAGGCTATATCTCTTTAAACCAACGGTTACAGAATGATGAAGTTTTGGCGGTTGCATTTCAATATACTATTGGAGGAGAAGTGTTTCAGGTTGGGGAATTTGCTAATGATGGTGTAGATGCCACAGTAGTTGATGACAATACTACTACAGGTAATCAGGTGGTAAACAACCAGAGTTTAATTCTTAAAATGCTGAAAAGTGCGGTGACTGATGTAGAGCAGCCAATTTGGGATTTAATGATGAAAAATATTTACGATACTGGCGCATTTCAGCTCAGTAGAGAGGATTTTCGATTGAATATATTTTATACGGAAGCTTCGCCTTTAAATTATATAAATCCAGTTGAGGGGACAACATTTCCTACATTTGATAATAATACGCCATTAACGAATGATGACACTGCCATAAACGAAACGCCGTTAATTAGGCTGTTTCATTTAGACCGCTTAAATTTTAATAACGACCCACAAGAACGAGGCGATGGTTTTTTCGATTTTGTCACTAACCCAACGAATATTACCGTAATCCCTCAAAATGGAAAAATCGTATTTACAAAGGTGGAGCCATTTGGAGAATATTTATTTGAAGTTTTAGATGATCCACTTAACCCTGGGAATTACGCAGCAGATTTCTATGACAATCCAAATCAGGAAAAATATGTTTACGATCTACTTTATAAATCCACCAAAACAGCAGCTTTAGATGAAGCTGAAAAAAACAAGTTCCAAATAAAAGGACGTTTTAAAAGTAGTGGAGGCGATGGCGGTATTCCGATAGGTGCATTTAATGTACCACGAGGTTCGGTTGTGGTCACAGCTGGTGGACGAACGCTTGTAGAAGGAGTGGACTATACGGTAAATTATCAATTGGGACGTGTAGAGATTTTAGACGAAGCTTTAAAGGCCTCTAACACACCAATTAATGTGTCTGTAGAGAACAATGCAGTTTTTGGGCAGCAAACCAAACGGTTTACTGGTATAAATGTAGAACATCAATTCAATGAGAATTTTGTAATAGGTGGAACGGTTTTGAATCTTAATGAACGGCCAATTACCCAAAAAGCAAATTTTAATTCAGAACCTATTAATAATACCATCTTAGGTTTTAATGGGAATTACTCAACGGAAGTGCCGTTTTTAACTAGAATGGTAAATAAACTGCCAAACATAGATACAGATGTACCTTCCAACTTGTCTCTAAGAGGAGAGTTTGCTTATTTATTACCAGGCGCTTCAAAAGGCGCAAATTTTAATGGTGAGGCAACAGCGTATATTGATGATTTTGAAGGTACACAAGGCGCCATTGATATACTGAGTCCATTATCTTGGACCTTATCGAGCCGTCCAAGGGAATTGCCTTCAAATAAATCTGGGAATGATGATCCGGGAATAGAAAACGGCTACGGAAGGGCACTTCTAAACTGGTACACGGTAGATCCAATTTTTTATAGTAATCAGCGACCTAGTGGTATTACGGATGATGATATTTCAGATTTATATACACGGCGTATTTTTATTGATGAAATTTTTAATCAAGATATCGTACAAGGACAAACTTCGGTCATTAACACTTTAGATTTAGCTTACTATCCAACAGAACGAGGCCCTTATAATTTTGACCCAAATGCTGCGAATGAAGTGGATCTAAATCCTACTACTACTTGGGCAGGTATTACAAGGCAAATTACCTCTACCGATTTTGAGCAACAGAATGTTGAGTATATAGAGTTTTGGGTTCAAGACCCATTTTTAGATAATCCAGCAAGTACAGGCGGTAAATTATTCATCAACCTTGGTAATATTTCAGAAGATGTTTTAAAGGACGGCAAAAAACAATATGAAAACGGTTTACCGGAGGATGGAGATATTTCTACAATTCAGCAGCAAGCGCCGAGTGCTTCCAATCCTTATGTAGTTCCTCAAAGCCAATCTTTAATATATACTTTTGCGACTACAGGTGAGGAAAGAGCAAATCAAGATGTGGGACTTGATGGTTATGATGATATAGACGAGGCTCAGATGTTAAATACGGTTTTTGGAGCTAACAATTTTGGTGAAGATCCTGCAAAGGATAATTACACCTATTATTTAAATACAGAAGGAGACATTTTTGAACGCTATAAACGATACAATGGTTTACAAGGTAATACGCCTGATACTTTCACAGACACCAATAGAGGTTCCACGACACAACCAGACGTAGAGGATATCAATAGAGATAATACCATGAATACTATTGATAGTTATTATGAGTATGAAATTGATATAACTCCAACAAGATTAGCAGATACAAATAATACGCTCATAAATGATGTACAAGAAAGAACGGTGACATTACCCAATGGTAACCAAAGAGAGGTGACGTGGTACCAATTTAGAATTCCAATTAATGAAGAAACGCGACGAATTGGTGGAATTTCAGATATACGTTCGGTTCGTTTTGCCCGTCTTTATATGACCGATTTTACTGAAAATACCGTTTTGCGTTTAGCCACTTTAGATTTAGTCCGCAGTGATTGGAGACGCTACACCTTGGATTTAGATAATAATGATAGCAATAATAGTCCTGACGCAGAATTTAATGTTGGCGTTGTTAATGTTCAGGAAAATTTAGGTTATCAGACGCCTCCAGGTGTAGTACAAGAACAATTAAACAATAATAACACTATCATAAGGCAGAACGAACAATCCTTAGTGCTGCAAGCATGTGATTTAGAGCCAACAGACTCTCGAGGTGTCTTTAAAAATATAAATGTAGATATGCGTCAGTATAAAAAACTGCGTATGTTTATACATGCCGAACCACAAGAAGGTGCTCAACTAGCGGATAATGAAATGATAGGGTTTATAAGAATGGGTAATGATTTTACCCAGAATTATTACCAGATTGAAGTACCTTTAAAAGTATCGAGTAATACTGGACTTGGTGCATCAGCTGAAGACGTCTGGCCAAATGAGAATGAAATAAATATACCGTTGGAGTTTTTGCAAAAAATTAAAGCACTTGGTATTTCTGATATGACTTTAAGTGATGAAGATCCTACATTTTACAACGTAGTTGATGGCGCACTTGATGAGGATGGATTTACAAATCCAGATGAAATGCCTTATGATGCGACATCAGATGCTAAACAGCAGCGTATCGCCATAAAAGGTAATCCAAATTTTGGAGATATTAGAGTGTTGATGATTGGCGTGAAAAATGGAAATCCAGCAATGACCCAACAAGATGTTTGCGGCGAAGTTTGGTTCAACGAACTGCGTATGTCAGACATGGATAATGATGGAGGTTGGGCAACCGTAGTGAGCATGGATACTCAAATTGCAGATTTTGCCAATATCAGTGCTACAGGAAGACGAAGTACTATTGGTTTTGGTAGTCTCGATCAAGGCCCTAATGAACGTAGTTTAGAGGATGTAAAACAATACGACGTCGTTACCAATGTGCAATTGGGACAGCTATTGCCTAAAACTTGGGGCCTTCAAATTCCTTTTAATTACGCTCGAAGTGAAGAGTTAATAACCCCTAAATTTGATCAATTTTATAATGACCTTACGTTAGAATCGCGAATAGATGCTGCAGATTCCAATGAAGAAGAGGATCGTATTAGAGAACAATCTGAGGATTATACCAAACGCCAGAGCATTAATTTTATTGGTGTACGAAAACAAAAAACGGGTGATTCTAAAAAGCACTTTTACGATGTTGAAAATTTAACGGTCAACTACTCCTATAATAAAGTAGAACATCGCGATTTTGAAATTGAAAATGCCTTAGACCAAACCGTAAGGGCAGGTGTCAACTATAATTATGCATTTGAGCCTGTTAAAATTGAACCTTTTAGAAAAAACGACTCCTTATTTACAGGTAAATATTGGAAAATCTTAAAAGATTTCAACCTTAATTTGTTACCATCGAGTTTTTCAGTGAATACAGATATCAACAGACAGTTTAGCAAACAAAAATTCAGGGAGGTAGAATTGGGAGGTGGAAACATTGGTATAGAGGAATTGTTCCGAAGAAATTATACCTTCGATTTTCAATATGCTATCAATTATAACATAACAGATGCTTTGAGTTTAAACTTTACGGCTGCGAACACCAATATAGTTCGTAATTATTTTATTGACGATCGTATTGGAGGGCTTCAAAATCCAGAGCTCGATGTTTGGGACGGTTTTTTCAATTTTGGAGATCCAAATTTTCAAACACAGCAGCTACAATTGAATTATGAGTTACCATTGTATAAAATTCCAGTCTTAAGCTTCTTAAAGGCAACCTATGCCTACAATGGAACATTTCAATGGCAAAAAGGATCGGATTTAAATACCAATTTGCAAGTTGAAGATCCAGATGTACCAGGTACTTTCAATACGTTTAATTTAGGGAATTCCATTCAAAATTCTAATACGCACAATATCAATTCGACCCTTAATATGGAAACCTTATATAAAACCTTAGGTTTGGTTAAAAAAGGAAAACAAAACGCAAGAGGTCGTGGGAGAGGTAGAGCGGCAACCCGACGTTCAGCGACACCTGCTAAAACCGATGACGCTAAGGATGGCGACACTAAAGACCCAAATAAGTTAAGTGTGGGTGCAAAGGCTTATAATACCGTGATTGATATTGTCACTATGGTCAAACGTGTTCAGTTGGGCTATAGCGAAAACAATGGGACGTTTCTTCCGGGTTATTTGCCAACCCCTGGTTTTATAGGAACTTTAAAACCAACGGTTGGTTACACCTTTGGTAGTCAGCGAGATATTAGGGGTTTAGCTGCGCGAAACGGTTGGCTAACGACATATGATGATTTTAATGAACAGTATACCGAAGTGCAAAATACAGCGCTGGATTATTCGGTGAATGTTGAGCCAATGAGAGATTTGAAAATTGATTTTATTGGTAATAGGACTTATGCTAAAAATACCTCGGAAAGCTTTATAGCTCCAGACGGCGAAGATGATGATGACTTAAGTGATGAATATATAAGTTTAATTTCGAATTCATTTGGGAACTTCAATATTTCAACCGTATTAATTAAAACAGCTTTTAGCAAAAGTGATGAAAATCAATCCGCTACTTTTAATGATTTTAGAGCTAATAGATTAATTATAGCCAATCGTTTAGCTCGTGAGTTTTATGGCTCAACACCTTTTAATACAGATGCAGAAGGTTATCCTGAAGGCTTTGGTAAAAACAGTCAGCGTGTTTTATTACCAGCATTTTTATCAGCTTACCAAGGCACTAATCCAGATAAAGTAAACACAGGAGCGTTTCGTGATATCCCATTACCAAACTGGACTCTAAAATATACTGGTTTGATGAAAATTCCATGGTTTAAGAAAACATTTAGACGTTTTTCTGTGCAACATGGTTACCGCTCTAACTATACCATAAATCAGTTTAGAACTAATTTGGATTATGTAGCACCAGATCGAACCGTTACAGCTAGCGCGCCAGAAAATACTGACGCAATTGACCAAGCTGGCAATTTTAAAAATGAAACCTTGTTCAGTAATATTAATTTAGAAGAGCAGTTTAGTCCCTTGGTGCGTTTAGATTTTGAAATGAAAAATTCAATCAAGGTCTTGGCAGAAGTGGCCACAGACAGAACCTTGTCCTTAAGTTTTGATAATAATTTGATGACGGAAATTCAAGGTAAGGAATACACGCTTGGTTTGGGCTACCGTTTTAAGGATTTAAGAATCCGTTCTAAATTGGCGGGACCAAAGCAAATTATAGTTAGTGATTTGAATATGCGAGCGGATGTAACTGTCAGGGACAACAAAACCATTATTAGATATTTGGATTTAGAGAACAATCAAGTTACCGCAGGACAGACCATTTGGGGCGTAAAATATACGGCAGATTATGCTTTCACAAAAAACCTAACTGCTATTTTCTATTTTGATTACAGTTTTTCGGATTTTGCCATTTCAACTTCATTTCCTCAAACATCGGTCAGAGCAGGATTTACATTACGATATAATTTTGGAAATTGATACCCATAATAAAATGGGTTTAGATTTGAATTGAAGCTATTAAAAAATTACATTTGCGTAATTAACGATATATTAAATTTAAGATGAATACACCAGCCGAATTAAAATACACCAAAGACCACGAATGGATTAAAATTGAAGGCGATATCGCCACCATAGGTATTACTGATTTTGCCCAGAGCGAACTTGGTGATATTGTTTATGTAGAAGTAGACACTTTGGATGAAACTTTAGATGTTGAGGAGGTATTTGGTACTGTAGAAGCTGTTAAAACAGTTTCAGATTTATTTTTGCCTTTATCAGGAGAAATAATTGAATTCAACGAAGGTTTAGAAGATGAACCGGAAAAAGTGAATTCAGATCCTTATGGTGACGGTTGGATGATTAAACTAAAATTTTCAGACGCTTCAGAAATAGATAGTTTATTATCCGCAGACGACTATAAAGCACTCATCAGTGGTTAAAAAAATGCTTTTATTGGTGTCAATTGGTTATACCTTGGCATTGATTATATCAAGCTTAATTAGTTTAAATGGTGTGCCAAGTCTTGGATCATCTTTCGATGATAAGATTTATCATGTCGTCGCTTATTTAGGCTTAGCTTTTTTATGGGTCAATTACTTTAAACCTTTTAAAGCTAAATATATGCCTTTTGCCATTTTCTTTGCTGCAGTTTTATTTGGTTTTATATTAGAAATATTGCAGTACTTGCTCAATCCGAATAGAACATACGATACTTTCGATTTGATAGCAAATTGTATTGGAGCGGTTTTTGGTACGTTAATTGCACTTCAATTCAATATACTAAAGATTTTTAAAAATTAATTTGAAATATTTTTTAATTGCTTTACTATGTATTTGAAGGAATAAAACATTTGAAATCAGGTTAAATTATATTGATTTTTTCTTTAATAAATGAAGTTTTAAATGACTTCTAAGTTAAAATAACCCAAAGCCTTGTTTATTTTACTATTATTTAGTTAAATTAGCAATGTTATAATAAAAATAATTCTATGGAACCTAAAAAGAATCCAAAATCAGATGTAAGCCGCAATAGTTCCTTGTACTTTGCTGTTGGTCTTGCTGTAATGTTAGGTATTACATATTTAGCAATTAATTACAAAACTTATGATCCAACAGGTGTGGTTGCAGACTCGCTTAATTTAGATGATGAGCTAGATGAGGAAGTGCCAATTACAGAACAACTAGTAACGCCACCGCCACCACCGCCACCACCGCCACCACCAGCTCCTGAAATTATTGAAGTTGTTGAGGATGAGGTTGAAGTAGAGGAGACTGTTATTGAATCTACAGAAACAGAAATGGAAACAGAGATTGTTGAAGTAGAGGAAGTTGAGGTTGCGGAAGTTGAAGAAGATATTGAAGTACCCTTTTCCGTGATTGAAAATGTGGCTGTTTTCCCTGGGTGTGAAAAGGAAAAAGGCAATGCCGCTAAGAAAGAGTGTATGAATGAAAAGGTTAATAAATTCATTGGTAAAAAGTTCAATACAGACTTAGCTGGTGATTTAGGTTTGCCACCAGGTAAAAAAAGAATCTTTGTACAGTTTAAGGTCGATAAATCAGGAAACATAACTAGTATTGGTGCTCGTGGTCCACATCCTGGATTAGAGAAAGAAGCAAAGCGTGTGATTGGTTTATTACCTAAAATGAAACCAGGAAAACAAAGAGGGAAACCGGTGGTAATGCCGTTCTCAATTCCTATCGTATTCCAAGTGCAAGATTAAGACATAAATAGAATTTTATCCTATATAAAAATCCCGTTCAAAATTAATTGGACGGGATTTTCGTTTTGGTATGCTTATTGTGACTTTTACATAATATTAACATTTAAATCATAAATATTATGAAAAATTCTAAAAAAGACTTCGGTAATGCTGGTCAGAGCATCACTGAAGTGAAGAAATCACAAAAGCATGATGCAAATTTACAAAAAAACTCAACCCTTTATTTCCAAATTGGTTTGATACTTTGTTTGTTGGGTACTTATGCACTTTTTGAAATGCAGTTTCAAGAAAAGAAACTCATTGTTGACACCGTTGAGACAAATGAATTAGCGACTATAGATGTTGTCGAGAAGTTTAGGGTGGAACCCGAAGTTGTTCCTGAAACAAAGCAGAGTCAGGCTAAACAAACTGTTTTAATTGATAAAATTATAGAAGTGGATAATGAACTTGTGATTAAAGATCCGGTTGATCTTATTGTTACGGATCCAACACCTATATCAGATAACCCAGTAAAGGTTGATGATATTACAGTTATTGATGAGCCGAATGATTTAGAACCTGTGCCTTTTTCTAGAATTGAAAAGGTACCTGTATATCCAGGTTGCGAAAACAAGAAAACGAACGAAGACCGAAAAAAATGTATGTCAGACAAAATTACTAAGTTAATTGGTAAAAAGTTTGATGTAGGTATCGGTTCAGAATATGGTATTTCAGGAAGACAAAGAATTACAACCCAATTTACAATTGATAAAAACGGAAATGTCACGGATATCAAAATAAGAGGACCGCATCAAGCTTTAGAAAATGAGGCGAAACGCGTCATTAATCAAATTCCACAAATGGAACCGGGTTTACAACGTCAAGTACCTGTTGGTGTTATCTATACATTACCTATAGTATATGACGCTAGAAATTAATTGAAAACTAGCTCGTAAATTTAAAAACCGTTATTTTCAATAGCGGTTTTTTTAATGTCTATTTTGGGTTTAGGCTTACTAAAAAAATTAAGTATCTTTCGCCTATTAAATAATTAGTCCTTTATGAAGCGCATTGTGCTATTTGCTTTTCTTCTATCGACCGTTTTTGGTTATGCCCAATCGAATACTACTTATGAGAAACCTCCAGTGTTCGATGACTGTGATTCCGAAGTTATCGATCAATTAAAATCCTGCTTCAATTTTACGCTCAATACGTTTATATTCGAAAATTTTAAAATACCGGAAATCGTTTCAGAGGAATCTTATAATGGCGATGTCCAAGTGCTGTTTGAAGTTAATAAGGAAGGTGAATTCAAGGTCATCTATTCAGATGCTATTTACGAAGAATTAAAAGAGGAAAGCATTCGTGTTTTTGATTTGCTTCCAAAGATAAAACCTGCCACTTACAACGGAAAACCAACCTTTGTTCAGTATAGTATTACAATCGCCATACCTTTAACTCAACCTGTTAGACAAGCAGATATAGTTGATGATGAGGTTCAGCTTACAGAAAAGGATAGTCTCAATGCCACCTTATCGAATGAGTTTGATAAAGTTAACGAGGATTTAAAACCTTTCGAAAACTTAGAATATAACAGTGAACTTAATGTTCCATTTACACATTCTTATTATGCGCGTTTTGATGCAGAAATGAATGCCATTGGCACCAATAGCCATACCGCAGCAAAACCTTTTGTGTATAGTGAGGTGGCGAGGTATTATGATATTAAAGCTGAAAAGGAAAGTCTAGCAAAGGATACGGATTCTTGGGCAGGTAAAAAATTGTTTAACGAGCATCTGGTAAGGGTACAAGGAAAAGATTATTGGTTTACGGTAGATCCTATTTTCGATTTGCAGGTAGGAAAAGATAGTGAGGCAGATTTTAGTTCTACCTATAATAATACGAGAGGGATTTATATACAAGCCGGTTTAGGCAAACGTTTTAATTTGGTGACTTCGGTTTATGAAAGTCAAGGACGTTTTGCAGATTATTACAACCGCTATGCAGAAAGTCTTAAAGCTTTTGGTCCCGATCCAGCGATTATTCCAGGTCGTGGTATTGCGAAACGATTTAAGGATGATTCTTATGATTATCCTGTGGCAGAGGCCTATCTATCTTACACACCAGCAGATTTTTTAAATGTTCAGTTTGGGCATGGTAAAAACTTTATTGGAGATGGATACCGCTCATTGTTCCAAAGTGATGTGACCAGTCCTTATACTTTCTTAAAGTTGAACACCTCCTTCTGGAAAATAAAATACACCAGTACATGGATGTGGTTAAAGGATGTTAGGGATGAAGTTGTGGAGGATAAGGCCTTTTTAACGAAATACATGGCCAATCATTATTTAAGCTGGAATGTTTCCAAACGTTTAAACATTGGGTTGTTTGAATCCGTAATGTGGGTAGATTCCAATGGAAGAGGTTTTGACATTAATTATTTGAATCCCATCATCTTTTTTAGGGCTATAGAATTTGAATCCGGGCAAGGCTCGGGAAATGCCATTTTAGGACTCAGTTCTAAATATAAATGGAACAATAAAGTCAACCTTTATGGACAATTTATACTGGATGAATTCTCTTTAAGCGATGTAAGAGCTGGAGAAAAAAGCTGGAAAAATAAATTCGGATTTCAATTGGGCGTAAAATATTTTAATGCCTTCAAGGTGGATAATCTATTACTTCAAGCAGAATATAATCGTGTAAGGCCTTACACCTATTCCCACAATACACAAATTTTGAATTATGCCCATTTCAACCAGCCGATGGCGCACCTTTGGGGCGCAAATTTTAGAGAGTTGGTATTGATTGGTCGTTACAATTATAATCGATGGGCTGCGGATGCTAAATTCATCATTGGGCAGCGTGGCTTTGATTTTAATACCGATGAAGACAGTTTTTCTTATGGAGGCGATATTTATAGAAATTATAATGATCGCAATGCAGATACAGGAATAGAAATTGGACAAGGCAACAAAACCAATAGTTTTATGACCGAAGTCCAAGCGAGTTACTTAGTGAATCCTGCCACTAACCTAAAACTATTCGCTAACCTTATTTATAGGGATTTTAATCCAGATGCGATAACCGCTTCAACACAAGACTCTAACACGCTCTGGTTTAGTGTTGGCGTAAGAACGGATTTGTTTAATTGGTATAATGATTTTTAGGGTTTAGTTGATAGCGATAAGTCAGAGTTTGGTATTTGAAGTCACTAAATTCAACATGCCCAATTGTGGATGGTTTTTAGATAATTATTACATGGATTTGACGTTCTTAAAAGTCGAAAATAAAATTGCGTAACAAAAAGCTGAGTATTTCATTAAAGCCAGTTTTGCTAGTAATGTTTGTTAGTCTAAAGGTAGGGGTAGAATTTTAAAATTCTATTTGTTATATTTGGATGTTACTGGCTGTTTTTTATGTTGATAAATTACTCCAAGTTGTTAATTTCCATTTTCCGTTTATTTTTTCAAATTCATAGTCACAGTTGATTCCGTTATCAATTCCACGTATTTCAATTACAGCTTTAAATTCTTTTAGAATAGTTTTTTGAGTGTATTTGTCATATTCTTTTGTCTCGGAAGAAGGGTCAATAGTTAAGTCAATTATTTCATAATTATCAATATCAGTTATTTTTTCAATAGTCCCATAATTTTCATAGTTGATTTGTTTTGACTTTATAGGGAAATTTACACGGCTTATTTGAAAAATCGAATCTTTATTAAAATACTCTAAGAAGATTTTAAATTCTGAGTCTATATTTTCAGGAATACTACTTTTAATTGTTTTTAGTTCTGAATTAGTTTGATTCAATAAAGTTGAATCCGAAATTTTATTCAGTTCTGCCTCTTTTTCCGTTTTGTTATTTTGCTTACAACAAACAAATGTTGAAATCAGAGTTCCTAAGATTATTAGTTTTAACGTGTTTTTCATCAAATTGTAGGTAACTTCTCGGCTATGAGTAGTTGCGTGGGTTAGCACTTAACTTTGCAAGTACACACCAAACTGAAAATCCGCGAAGATTTTCAGAAGTAGGCGAGGACAAGCAATTACTTATAGCCATTGTTGTGCTTTCGTTATTTATTCTTTCTTTTTAAAATTCCAATTAAGGTGATGAAACCTCCTCTAAATATAAGATAAAGGACATCAGATTCATTGTAATCTTTTAGACCTTCTACATTTCGAATTTTATTATTCAGCGACTTTAGTTTTTTATTCAGTTTTGGTAATGAATCCTCCATTGGAAGTTGAAAAAGAGAGTCATTATTCGGGAGTTCTAATCTGCCCGATAGCCAGATTGAAGCTATTTTATTATTCTTCAATAATATTTTATCGGGAATTCCATTAAGACCTTCAAATTCAATTTCTCCGGTATCTTCATTAATGACCTCTTTTAAGTTTTTACTTTTACGTAATATTGAAATGTCGGTTCCCAATTCATATTCCAAATCAAAGAATTTATTATCCCACTCATAAAATATTTTATCAATTTTGCTCATAATGAAGCACAACGTGTTTGTATAAGATTAGTTGCGTGTTTTAAGCACTAAAGTTAGCAAATAAATCACAGATAGAAAGTCCGCGAGGACTTTCGTAAATTGGCTAAAACCAGCAATTAATTTTATGCGGTGTTAGGCAATCGTTATTTTTTTTTCAATCTAAACTTAGTTCCTTCTTTATATCCAATAGGATGATTAGGACTTTTAATTCCAAAAGGTCCAGAACCACCACTATTATAATAAAATTCATTTTTATCATCAGAATATCTACCAGCACATAAAAGTCTAAATGTAGTTTTCTTTCTGTCAGATTTAGAAACTGCAATATCAATCCAAACTGGTACTTTATTATTTCGCCATAGAATTTCAACTACTTCTTTGTCAGTTAAGTCAAAGAGTTTCTTTTCGTTATCTTCTGGGTAAATGTCAAATTGTTTTAATTCAGGATTGTCGTGAGAAACATTTAATTCCAAATCATATCTGAATTCAGGTTTCAAGTCATTTTTGACAAATTCTTTAGCAAATTTGAAAGAAGCATAACTTGCTCCAAGTAGTAAGAATAGAAAGTCAGGTTTATTCATTAATCACTTTTTCTAATTCTGTTTTGAAACTTTTCCATTCAGTATATGTTTTGTCTGGAATTGTACTAAAATCAATTTCTTCCGTTACTTTGCTAATTCCAAATTTGTTTTCGAATGGCTGAATACAATAAAAGTCATTATTTATCCAAATATCGACCATAAATGCACCAGAATCAAAAGAGTGAATTTCGTGTCGAATTTCTTTCGGTTTAATTAATTCAGATATTTTGTCAATATACGGTTTCATCTAATGTTGCCTAACTAGTTATATAATAACCTTTATTACTTTTATCCCGTAAATTTATCAGGTTATAGTAAGATTAATATTACTGTTATCCAGTAAATATAATTTTTTTATGGCAGTATCCAATGGGAATTTATCTACTCTACATTTTTCAACACATTGCAATGGCTTAGGGTTACTGAAGTCAATACTCTGTCACTCATTTTCTGTGAAAATTAATCCATACGTCTTAAATCAATAAAACTAAACCATAACATTGCTCATATTCAATTTTCAAACTATCTTTGCACTCGCTTTAAAAAGAACTAAATTTAATCGGTTTGAGTAGTACAAAATCAACGGTATCAACAGCTTCTGTGGTTACGGATTTTAAGGAAATCACTAAAATGGGTTTGTCCATAAGTGTGGTGTTTTCTTCTATTGCCGGTTATTTTTTGGGCGCAGAAACCATAAGTTTAACAACATTGCTTTTGTTGACTCTTGGTGGTTATTTTATGGTTGGAGCATCAAATGCTTATAATCAAATTATTGAGCGCGACTTGGATGCGCTTATGGATCGTACTAAAAACAGACCGATTCCTGCTGGCAGAATGACCGTAAACACGGCATTTATTATCGCCACTTCTTTTACGGTTTTGGGTTTAATAACACTATATATCATTAACCCAAAGACGGCGATGTATGGTGCGATTTCCATATTCTTATATACAAGTGTTTACACACCTCTAAAGACTAAAACTTCATTGGCTGTTTTTGTGGGTGCCTTGCCAGGCGCTATTCCTTTTATGTTGGGTTGGGTGGCCGCTCGTAATAGTTTTGGCATTGAACCTGGTACCTTATTCGCCATTCAGTTCTTTTGGCAGTTTCCACATTTTTGGTCTATTGGATGGTTTTTGCACGAGGATTACAAAAAAGGAGGTTTCCACATGTTGCCAACGGGCAAACCAGATAAAGGTACAGCAGTGCAAATAATAATGTACAGTGTTTGGACCATCATTGTTTCTATAATTCCCGTATTTGGATTTACAGGTGATTTAAAATTATCGATTGTAGGTGCAATTTTAGTTTTTATACTTGGTTTGGTCATGTTGTTTTATGCCTTAAGATTATTTAAAGAACGTTCTGTAAAAGCCGCTAAACAACTGATGCTATCAAGCGTTTTTTATATCACATTATTGCAAATCATATACGTTGCAGATAAATTTTTAAGATAATATGGATTTAACCGAGGGAACACGAGACGAAAAAAGGGCAAGGTCTAAAAAGATGATGCTCTGGGTGGGTATTGGCTCATTGATTATGTCATTTTCGGGCTTGGTGAGTGCGTTTATTGTAAGCAGCAAACAACGATTGAATGAAGACTGGTTGGTAGATTTTCAATTGCCAAACGCATTTATGGTAAGTTTAATATTCATTTTGTTCAGTAGCTTTACATTTATTCTTGCCAAACAAGCACTAAAACAAAGCAAGATGCAAATGGTAACCGTTTGGTTATTAGTAACATTAAGTTTGGGTATTGCTTTTGTTTACAGTCAGTTTGTTGGTTTCGGCGAAATTATTGCAATGGGCTATAACTTCACGGGACCAACCAGTAATATCACGATGTCTTACATTTATATCATTGCCGTTTTGCACATAGCGCACGTCATTGCTGGCTTAATATGTTTGATTGTTGTAATTTATAATCATTTTAAACAAAAGTATAATGCCAACAATATGTTGGGTTTTGAACTCGCAGCAAATTTTTGGCATTTCGTAGATGTGCTTTGGGTTGTGCTCTTTTTGTTTTTATATTTTTTTAGATATATAATTTGATTATTTTTGTCCAATCTTAAAAATTTAAATAAATTCTATGGATTCTACAGTAGCTACTGGTACAGAAGATAAAATTTGGGGAGGAGGCAACAGGCCTCTTAGAGCAAGTTACGGAAAATTGATGATGTGGTTTTTCATTGTATCTGATGCATTAACATTTTCGGGTTTCTTGGCAGCTTATGGTTTTTCGAGATTTAAGTTTATCAACGAGTGGCCAATTGCAGATGAAGTGTTTACACACGTACCCTTTTTACATGGTCGGGAATTGCCAATGATTTACGTGGCATTTATGACCTTTGTACTTATTATGTCTTCGGTAACGATGGTATTAGCAGTAGATGCTGGTCATCATATGAATAAAGCCAAAGTAACCATATATATGTTTCTTACCATTATTGGTGGTGCAATTTTCGTAGGCTCACAAGCTTGGGAATGGGCAACATTTATTCAGGGCGATTATGGTGCTGTGCAATCTAAAGGTGGAAATATTTTACAGTTTGGAGAATATGTCACTGTGGATGGTGTAGAAAAATTTAAACGCGTTTCCATTGATGATATCGCTATACCAATTGCCGATGTAAGAGTAGAGCACGAAAGAAAGAATGGCGTTTGGTTTAGAGAAGAAGCATCTTTACCGCCTTATACGGTAAATGAGATATATGCTGGTTTACAAGCCAATGAAAATGTTTTGGTAAGAACCCAGTTTATTGACGAAAATGGTCATAAAACAGTATTGTCTAGAGCCGAATCCTTGAAACAAATAAAAGAGAATGGGCAACGCGTAGTGAAAGGGGCAAACCTTGAGGTAAATGAATACGGAACCACATTATTTGCCGATTTCTTTTTCTTTATTACAGGTTTTCACGGTTTCCACGTATTTTCTGGTGTCATAATCAACATTATTATTTTCTTTAATGTTATTCTTGGTACCTATGAGCGTCGAGGAAGTTATGAGATGGTTGAAAAAGTGGGATTATACTGGCACTTTGTCGATTTGGTATGGGTATTTGTATTCACATTCTTCTATTTAGTATAAAAAGAAATTAAGTTTAAATTATGGCACACGAACATAAATTAGAAATATTTAGAGGTTTAGTTAAGTTTAAATCCAACACAAGCAAAATTTGGGGCGTTCTAGTATTCCTTACTATAGTGACACTTATAGAAGTGGTGTTAGGTATTTATAAACCAGATTTTTTAATGGAGACTTGGATTGATCCTATAGAAGGTGGATTCTTTGCTACATTAGGTAATATTATTTTATCGCCTTTTGTATATATGAAACCTTTAAATCTAATTTTCATTTTATTAACTATTGTGAAAGCCTACTACATTACATGGGATTTTATGCACATGAGAGATGAAACTGGCAGCTTGAGAAAAATGGTGGTTTGGACAGGCGTATTCCTTATTTGTTATTTGATTTTTATTATGTTACAAGAAGGTGGTTATGTCTTTGACGTTTACAATGGCGAAGACGCTTTAATCAAGAAGGATTTTTAACAAAATATATAACTGTACATTTCGTATAGTCTAAGTACTTGAACTAGGCGTAGCCCAAAAGTCTACACTGAGCGTAGCCGAAGTTCCTGCGCTGAGCGTAGCCGAAGTTCCTGCGCTGAGCGTAGCCGAAGTTCCTGCGCTGAGCGTAGCCGAAGTTCCTGCGCTGAGCGTAGCCGAAGTTCCTGCACTGAGCGTAGCCGAAGTTCCTGCACTGAGCGTAGCCGAAGTGTTAAATACAATTAAAAGGTGGTTTTTCTAAACCACCTTTTTTATTTTTGCAATCCAAAGTAAAGTGCAAAAAGAACTAACTAAAACAACTGGGATTTTTATTTCATAACAAATGAAAACGAACAAAGTAAAACGTAATATAGTTCTCGGTATTTTGTTTTTTTTACCCGTTGCTTTTTTGTTGATGCTCTATCCCGCAAAGCACAATTACGAGCCATTAAATGTGGTCAATGAAAAGGTTTCAGATATTGAAAATTTCACTTCTGATGGAGCTGACAGTTTACGTTTAAAAGAACAGATCACGGTTTTAGGATTTTTAGGCAAAACACCTTTAAAAAATTCGATCGCTGCTTTAAATCTTAAAGAGTTGGTCTATGATAAATTTAAGGGGTTTAAAAATTTTCAAATTGTGATTGTAGTTCCAGAAGGAACGGAAGATGAAATTGGTGCGCTTAAAAAAGAGATTAATACCTACGAAGATTTAAAATTTTGGCATTATGCTTTTGGTACGGAAGGCGAAATAAAGATGTTGTATAATTCACTGCGATCCAATGGCAATTTAGAAGACGATTTATCCACAAAAAACGTATTCATTATAGATAAAGACTTAAACCAACGCGGCAGGATCGATGGACGGGATGAGCGTCAAATTGAAGCGGAAAAACCTGCTTTCAGTGTGTATGAATATAACACCATTGAAGTTGCTGAAATTAAGAATATGATGAGTGACGATGTAAGAATTCTATTTACGGAATACCGTCAGAAACGACAAGGAAAATTTGACGATTCAAATACGCGACGCGAAAAAGAAATAAAACAAAGCCATGAGTAAAAGAACGAACTATTCGTATGTCGGTATTACATTTATCATTCTAGTTTTCGGAATTATTTTTGTCCCGAAAATAATAGACCGTATCAGTGATGGCGACATCGTTAGAGATGGAAGTCGAAGTCAGGATGTGTCAACTTCAACAATAGAAGAAAAAAACACGAAAAAAGGTAAAAGTGATTTAGCCTATTTGGAAATTAACGGCCAACCTAAAAAAGTACCAGCATTTAGTTTCACAAACCAAGATGGTAAAATCATTACCAACGCGGATTATTTAGGTAAAGTCTATGTGGTGGAGTTCTTTTTTACCACGTGCCCAACCATTTGTCCAATAATGAACCGAAACTTAGTGGAGGTCCAAAATCAATTTAAGGATTTTGAAAATTTTGGTGTTGCTTCGTTTACAATCACACCAGATATTGATACGCCAGAAGTTTTAAAAGCTTATGCAGAAAAATACAATATCACAAATCCGAATTGGAACTTATTAACAGGCGATGAAACGGATATTTATAAGTTAGCTAATGAAGGTTTTAATCTCTACACCGCTAAAGACGAAAGTGTAGAAGGTGGTTTTGAGCACTCGGGAAATTTTGCTTTAATAGATAAAGAAGGTTTTATAAGGTCTAGAAAAGACAACTTCGGAAATCCGTTAATTTTTTATAATGGTTTAATTCCAGAAGCCGTTGGAGTTGATGAAGATGGAATTCCTCAGGAAATAACGATTTTGAAAGAAGATATAGCCAAGCTTTTAAAAGAATAGCACACTGTCATTCAGCGCGCAGCGAAGACTCTAAAAATAAACTAGAATGAATTCAGTAGATATAGAAAAAGAAAAAAAATACAATAAGTGGATTATAGTTTTGTCAATTGTAATACCATTGGCAGTTGCCGCTTTATTTGGTGTTAATCTCAGGGAGTTAGGCTTTGATGTTCAGCCACTTACTATTTTACCACCAATCTATGCTACTATTAACGGATTCACAGCCATAGTTTTGGTAATCGCTTTTATAGCCATAAAAAACAAAAATATTGTTCTTCATGAAAATTTAATGACAACCGCTATTTGGAGCTCTGTTGTTTTTCTCGTGCTGTATGTTGCTTATCACATGACTAGTGATTCCACAAAATTTGGAGGAGAAGGGGTAATTAGATATATCTATTATTTTATACTTATCACTCATATCTTATTATCGGTAGTTATCATTCCTTTTGTGTTAGTTACTTATGTACGGGCGATTACGAATAATATAGAAAAACATAAGAAAATAGCTAGAATTACGTTTCCGTTATGGCTTTATGTGGCTGTATCAGGTGTTGTGGTTTATCTAATGATTTCGCCTTACTATTCTTAGTTCATTTAGCCTGAAAGGCTTACAGAACCTAATAGGTTTCTAAACAAAGCACAAAATGAAGCACAAATTGATATTTCTGATTTTTACTTTTTACGTTACACTAAGCTTGAACGCGCAATGCGCCATGTGCCGTGCTGTTTTGGAAAGTGGAGAGGACCAATCTGCTGCAGAGGGAATTAATAACGGCATTACGTTTTTAATGGCTGTGCCATATATTTTGGTGGCTTCAATTGGTTATATTATTTATAGAAAATTTAATAAATCAGAAAAGTCTAAAAATTAAGACCAAAAACTGTAACATTCCTTCATCTTAAGAGTCTTATGCATATATGTTTATTAACAATTTGTTGGCATAAAAACCATTCAGATTTTAGTAAAATTGTACAAAACTAAATGTTCGTTTGGTTTTAACCAACTAACCATACTATGATTCAAATTAAAGATCTACACAAATCTTACCACATGGGAAGCAACTCGCTTCACGTACTTAAAGGAATAAATTTTGATGTTAAAGAAGGGGAGTTGGTATCTATTATGGGGTCTTCAGGCTCTGGAAAATCCACCTTATTGAATATTCTAGGGATGTTGGATGAAGCAGATTCAGGTCAATACATTCTCGACAATGTACCAATCAAAAACTTAAACGAAAAAATTGCGGCTAAATATAGAAATCAGTTTCTCGGATTCATTTTTCAATCGTTCAACCTTATCAATTACAAAAGTGCTTTAGACAATGTGTCTATGCCTTTATATTATAAAGGCGTCAAGCGAAAAGAGCGCACAGAGAGAGCCATGCATTACCTCGAAAAAGTAGGTTTGGCACAATGGTCTCATCATTTACCAAGTGAACTTTCTGGTGGGCAAAAACAACGTGTAGCAATTGCGAGAGCATTAGCAAGTGACCCAAAAGTGTTATTGGCAGATGAACCAACAGGAGCCTTAGATACAAAGACCTCTTACGAAGTTATGGACCTCATTCAAGGGATCAATGACGAGGGTAAAACCATATTGGTCGTTACCCACGAGCATGATATAGCACAAATGACCAAACGCATTGTTAACCTAAAGGATGGTGTTATTATAGATGATAGCAAAGTAGAACAAGTAAGAGCGTCACTACATGTTTGATTTAGAACGTTGGCAAGAGATATTCGAAACCTTGAGCAAAAATAAATTGCGAACGTTTCTTACGGGACTTTCTGTAGCGTCCGGAATCTTCATTTTGGTAATACTCCTCGGATTTAGTAAAGGTATCGAAAATGGCGTAAAATCTCAATTTGAACAAGATGCGACCAATAGAATTTCTGTTTGGACAGGCGTCACAACGAAGGGCTACAAAGGTTTAAATCCGGGACGATATATTCAACTTAAAAATTCAAGTTTTAAGGCTGTTGAAAATAAATATGATAACTATTTAGAATACAGAACAAAGGATTATGCCATTTGGGGAGCAACCGTTTCCTATAATAATGAAACGGGAGATTATCGCGTTCGTGGTACTTCACCAGACAATCAGTTTATTGAAAATGCAGATATAGGATCAGGTCGTTTTATCAATCAATCTGATGTTGATGGTAGTAAAAAAGTTGCTGTTATTGGGAACAAAATGAAAACTGATCTTTTTAAAGGTGACGATCCAATCAATCAGAATCTTCAGATTTTTGGAATGAATTTTAAAGTGGTCGGTGTGTTTTTTGATCCAGGAGGAGATCGTGAAGAAGGACAAGTTTATATTCCAGTGTCCACAGCCCAAAAAGTATTTAATGCAGGAGAGAATATTAGAAATATGGCATTTACAGTAAAAATGGCTAATAATTTTGACGAAGCTGTTGTGCAGTCCAATGCTATTGCAGAAGGTATTGAACAGCAACTTAAGGAAATCCATACGGTTGCACCAGATGATGTAAGTGCTGTAAGGGTTTTTAACACATTAGAGGAAGCACAGAAAATATATTCATTAATTGCAACTATTAGGGCTGTGTTTTGGTTTGTAGGTATCGGTACTATTATTGCTGGTATAGTTGGCGTAGGTAATATTATGCTAATTATTGTAAAAGAACGTACCAAGGAAATTGGTATAAGAAAAGCGTTGGGAGCATTGCCAATGTCTATAGTAGGTATGATTCTTCAAGAAGCCGTTTTTGTAACCATGTTTGCAGGTTTATTCGGATTAATATTCGGGTTGGGATTATTGGAATTGGTTGGACCTCAAATAGAGAGTGACTTTATAAAATACCCACAAGTGGATTTTAATATAGCACTGACAACAGTATTTCTTTTGGTGTTTGCTGGTGCTTTAGCAGGATTTATTCCCGCATATAGAGCCGCGATGATTAAACCAATAGATGCATTAAGAGACGAATAAGATGTTTAGTAGAGACCGTTGGGAAGAAATACTGGAGGCTTTAAACGCAAATAAGTTTAGAACCTTCTTAACAGCGTTTGGCGTATTTTGGGGCATTACCATTTTGGTACTGTTGCTAGCTTTGACCAATGGACTTAAAAATGGTGTCACTGCAGATTTTGGGGATTTTGCAACCAATTCAATGTTTATGTGGACTCAAGGGACATCTAAGCCCTATAAAGGTTTACCAAAAGGACGTTACTTTAATTATAAAATTGGTGATGTTGCCGCTATAAAATCTCAAATACCAAATTTAAAATACGTGTCACCTAGAAATCAATTGGGTGGTTTTAGAGGTGCAAACAACGTAATCAGAGGTACAAAAACCGGAGCATTTGAAATTTATGGTGATTATCCTGAGTTTATAAAGCAACAACCATTGGATATTCTACAGGGACGTTTTATAAGTTACTCAGATATAGAAGCTAAACGTAAAATCTGTGTAATAGGTACAGGTGTTGTAAAGGGTTTGTACGATAAAAATGAGGATGTCTTAGGAACTTACATCAAAGTAAACGGCGTCAATTTTTTAGTCGTAGGTACATTTAAAATGAGTAATAGCCAAGGGGATTCTGAGCAGGATGCGAGCACCATTTACATCCCTTTTACCACCTTCAGTCAAGCTTTCAATAGAGGGGAAAATGTGGGTTGGATGGCCATTACTGCTAATGATGGCACATCTATAACAACACTAAAACAACAAGTTTTCGACTTAATGAAGTCAAGACATAAAGTTCATCCCGAAGATGATAGGGCTATTGGCCATTTCGATTTATCAGAGCAATTTGAACGTGTCAATGGTTTGTTTTCTATTTTAACAATAGTTGGCTATTTTGTGGGCGCATTGGTCTTAATGTCTGGCATCATTGGTATTAGTAATATTATGCTCATCGTAGTAAAAGAACGAACAAAAGAAATTGGAGTCAGACGTGCATTAGGCGCAAGTCCTTGGACTATAAAATCCCAGATTTTACAGGAAAGTTTAATTTTGACCATATTATCTGGTATGGTTGGGATTTCGTTTGCTGCCTTAGTAATTTGGGTAATGAACACGATATTGGATAACGTAGGGCCTGTTCAAAATTTCGCAAATCCAAGTGTTAGTATGCAAGTAGTGTTCACAGCTTTAATAATATTAGTAGTTTCAGGTTTGTTGGCAGGATTGATCCCAGCTAATAGCGCCACAAAAATGAAACCTGTAGATGCCTTGAGAATCGAATAAAACAAAAACAAACTAATTCATCAACCAATTATAACTATCAAGAAATGAAAAGAACAAAAACCGTCATCATACTAGCGCTTATCGTTATCGTATTTGGTGCTGCCCTATTTTATCTGTGGAAAAAAAATCAAGAAGATCCAATAACATATACCTCAGAAAGCCCTACGGAACAAACTATCGTTGTTAAAACTGTAGCAACAGGAAGTATTGTTCCTAAGGAAGAAATCTTAATCAAGCCAAACATTTCTGGAGTGATTGAAGAAGTTTTTATTGAAGCTGGCGAATATGTGAAATCTGGTGATTTAATTGCACAGATTAAAGTGATTCCGAATGCCTCAAGTTTAACAAGTGCTAAAAACAATATTGCTTCTAATCAAACGGCGCTTCAAACGGCTAAAATAAATTTGCAAACACAGCAGTCCAATTACGATAGACAAAAGGCCTTGTTTGATAAAGGTGTGATTTCTGCCAATGATTTTGAAGGTGTTAAAAATTCATATCTTCAAACTAAACAAAGTGTTGAACAAGCCAAAATAAATGTGAATTCTGCCAATCAGAACTATGATATTATTAAAACAGGAACAACTTCAGGTTTAGGAAACACAGCACAAACGCAAGTGAGAGCCACAGTTTCAGGAATGGTTTTAGATGTGCCAGTTAAAGCAGGAAATCAAGTTATTGAAGCCAATAATTTCAACGAGGGTACCTCAATAGCATCACTAGCTGATGTTAAACAAATGATTTTTGAAGGTAAGGTCGATGAAAGTGAAGTTGGAAAAATTAAAGAAGGTTTACCTCTTGAAATTACGGTAGGTGCCATAGAAGATAAAAAGTTCGATGCTATTTTAGATTATATAGCACCAAAAGGGGTTGCTGAAAACGGAGCGGTTCAGTTCGAAATAAAAGGATCCCTCAAAAAAATGGATTCAACATTTATAAGAGCAGGTTTAAGCGCCAATGCGTCTATTATATTAGAAAAAGCAGAAAACGTATTAGCCATAAAAGAAGCTCTTGTTCAATATGACAAAGACACACAAAAACCATACGTTGAAGTCGAAGTTGGCGATCAAGAATTTGAGAGAAAGGATGTGGAATTAGGCATAAGCGATGGTATTTTTGTCGAAGTGAAAAGTGGTATTTCCAAAGACGATAAAATTAAAGTTTGGAATCAGGTACAAGGCGTTCCAAAATATGCACAACAATAATTTTTTAATATTTATGTAACACTTTCGGGTGTGTAAAGACATATAGTTAATTATGAAAAAATCAATCATTATCATAGCTGCAATACTATTAGGTTTTTCGGCAAATGCACAAAATAAAAAATGGACGCTAAAGGAGTGTGTAGAATATGCTTTAGAAAATAATATTTCTGTTAAGCAAAGTGAACTGGATGTGGATTTGGCAGATGTAGATAAGTTAACTGCCATCGGAAATTTTATACCGAGTTTAAATGCTGGTGGAGGTGTCTCAGAAAATACAGGTTTAAGTTTTAACCCCGTAACTAATAATGCACAAACAACAACGTTTTTGTCTGTTACAGGACGAATAAACATGGGATATACCTTATTTGATGGTCTTCGCAACTTTAGACAATTACAGCGTGCAGACATTTCTAAATTAGCAAGTCAATACAGTCTTGATAAAATGAAAGATGATATATCTTTGTTTGTTGCAAATAACTATTTGCAAGTAATATTGAACAAGGCCAATCTGGAAGTCTTTAAATCACAGAATGAAGTGACTAAGGCACAAATCCAAAGAACACAAGAATTAGTGGATGCAGGGTCTTTACCACGAGGTGATCTTTTAGAAATTAAAGCCACAGATGCCAGCGAACAGCAATCCATTATAAATGCGGAAAACAATATTCGGATTTCTTTAATTAGTTTAGCACAGTTATTATTAATTAAAGATTACGAAAATTTCGATATAGAAGATGAAGGATATAATGTTGTAGATGATGGTATTTCAGAGAAAACCGTTTCAGAAATCGTAGCGAAAGCCAAAGAAACACGTTCCGAAATTAAGATTGCTGAACAGAATGTGGCCTTGGCCAAAAAAGATCTACAAATAGCTAAGAGCGCCAATTATCCAACCTTGTCAGCATTTTTTAGCTATGACACACGTTACACAGATGCAACTTCTTTCGATCAGCGAATAGATCCAAATAACCCGACAGTAACGCAGCAAATTGGTACCGTAGAAGGTACAGGTCAAGCTGTCATAGGTGAATTTCCTAACACAAGTAACGTAATAGTAGGTGCAGATCCATTTTTAGATCAGTTATATCTAAATGATGGAATTGCTTATGGATTGCAGTTAAATATTCCTATTTTAAATGGGTTTTCAACTAAAGGCAACATTAAAAGAAGTAAAGTCAATTTAGAACGCTCTAAATTTCAATTGGAGCAAACTGAATTAGATTTGGAATCCACGGTGTATCAAGCTTATGTAGATGCCAAAGGCGCTCTGAAATCTTATGAAGCGGCAAAATTAGCCGTAGAATCCCAAGAGTTGGCATATGATTATGCAAAAGAGCGTTATGATGTAGGGTTAACCAACGCTTTCGATTTTAGCCAATCTAAACAACGGTTCGACAATGCTAATATTGAATTGAATCGTGCTAAATACGATTATATTTTTAAGTTAAAGGTTCTCGAATTGTATTTCGGTATTCCTGCAACTGAATTAAAGTTTTAACTATGAGCAAAACAGTAAAAATCATTATAGGAATCGTCGTCCTTGTACTCCTTCTTTTGGTCGCTGGATCAAAAATGGGATGGTTTGGGAAAAAAGGAAATTTTAAAGCAGTTATTGTCAAAGAAGTAACTATTCGAGATATTGTGCAAACCGTATCTGCAACAGGGAAAATTCAGCCGGAAGTTGAAGTAAAGATTTCTTCTGAAGTTTCTGGTGAAATTCTGGAATTGCCTTTTAAAGAAGGACAGGAGGTTAAAAAGGGAGACTTGTTAGTGCGTGTAAATCCAGATTTAATTCAGTCGGCCGTTAATCGCTCACAAGCGTCCTATCAAAATGTAAGAGCTGGTTTAGAACAAGCAGAAGCCAATTTAAAACAGGCCAAGGCGGATTACGATAGAAACAAAACACTATTTGAAAAAGGTGTGATTTCTAAAGCTACTTGGGACCAATCTATTGCAGCTTATGAAACCGCCATTGCAGGTAAAAATTCTGCTTATTACAATGTACAAAGTGCTGCAGCAACTGTAAACGAAGCTAAAGATAATTTAAATAGAACAACCATCTACGCACCAATGAGTGGCACCATTTCACTTTTGAATGTTGAATTAGGGGAACGTGTGGTAGGAACACAGCAAATGGCAGGAACGGAAATTCTGCGTGTGGCCAATTTAAAAAACATGGAAGTTGAAGTTGATGTCAATGAAAATGACATTGTAAAAGTAGCCATTGGCGATTCTACTATTGTTGAGGTTGATGCTTATTTAAAGAAAGAGTTTAAAGGTGTTGTTACGGAAATAGCAAATTCAGCAGAAGGAACTTTAGCGGCAGATCAGGTCACTAATTTTAAAGTTAAAGTTAGAATCATTGAAGAATCGTATAAAGATTTAACGGATGGAAAACCAGAAACCTATTCGCCTTTCAGACCTGGAATGACTGCAACTGTTGATGTGATTACTAAAATACAAAAAGATGCGATTTCAGTTCCAATTAGTGCCATTGTGATTAAGACCGATACAAGTTCCACAAAAAAACCTTACAGCAAAACGGTAAGTAATGAAGTTGACGATTTAGAAAAAGAAGAACAGAAGTTTGAATGTGTATTTATCAATGACAATGGAAAAGCAAAATTGAAAGTCGTGGAAACAGGTATTCAAGATGATACTAATATTGAAATTGTTTCAGGCTTAACTAAAGAGGATAAGATTATTACAGGTCCTTATAACATGGTTTCCAAAAACTTGAATCCTGGTGATCTGGTAGAAGTAACAAATAAAAATCCAGAAACTTCAGAAGAACAGGAAGATTAAATGAATCGGATAGTTTAATGTAGATAGTTTCAACTTAACCACAAACTACCAAATGGCATTAGTGCTAAATATAGAAACAGCAACAACAAATTGTTCGGTCTCTCTGTCCAAGGATGGAGAGACTTTAGTTTTAAAGGAAGATAATAGTCTTGGCTATTCCCATGCCGAAACTTTGCATGTCTTTATTGATGAGGTTTTTAAAATAGCTAAAATAGCACCTTCTGAAATTAATGCTATTGCCGTAAGTAAAGGGCCAGGTTCTTACACGGGTTTACGAATAGGAGTATCTTCTGCAAAAGGATTGTGTTATGCATTGAACAAACCGTTAATTGCAATCTCAACTTTAGAAAGTTTGGCGCATCAAGTAAAAGAGAAAGATGGCCTTATAATTCCGATGTTAGATGCCAGACGTATGGAAGTGTATTCGGCAGTTTATAATCAAAACTTAGAATTACAAAGAGAAATTAAAGCCGAAATCCTAACGGAGGAAAGCTATTCAGAGCTGCTTGAATCTAAAAAAGTGTATTTTGTAGGAAACGGCGTTAATAAAACAAAAACGCTTATTCATCATCCGAATGCAGTATTTATAGAAGGAAAATTACCTTCTGCTAATGAGATGGCTCTTTTAGCAGAATTCAAATACAAAAAAAGCGACACCGAAGATGTCGCTTATTTTGAACCTTATTATTTGAAGGATTTTATTTCAAAATGATTTTATTTCGAAACTTTAAATTCATCTAAATTGTGGTGGTGAATATCTCTTTGTGGATATGGAATAGAAATGCCAGCAGCTTCTAGCCTTGCTTTTCCTTCTTCAAGCACATGCCATCGTATGGCCCAGAAATCTTCATTTTTAGCCCAATATCTTAATGACAAATTTACCGAGCTATCGCCAAGTTCTCCAACAAAAATCATCGGCACTTTATCTTCTTCCTGTAAAACGGTTTCTTGTTCGTTTACCAGACCAAGTAAAATATCTTTGGCCTCTTTAATATTGTCATCGTAGCCAATTCCGAAAGTTAAGTTTTCACGCCTAATTCCTAATGAGGAATAGTTGATAATATTATCATTGGACAATTTACCGTTTGGTATTACAGCTTCCTGATTTCCGAATGTAATTAATCTGGTATTGAATATGGAAATTTCTTTTACGCTTCCATCTACACCTTGGGCAGAAATCCAATCACCTACCCTAAAAGGCTTTAACAACAATATTAATACACCACCAGCGAAATTTGCTAATGATCCTTGTAATGCTAACCCTATTGCTAACCCTGCAGCAGCAATAACGGCAGCAAAGGTTGTAGTTTCAATACCTACAGTACCTAAAACAACAATAAACAAAATTATCTTTAGAGACCATTTTATTAAGTTTAACAAGAATTTTTTTAAACTTTCTTCATATTCTGCTTTGTTCATTGTTTTCTTAACAATTCTAACAAGGACTCCGATGAGCCAACTTCCAATAATCCAAATAAGAATTGCAGCGATTATTTTTGGCGTATATTCAACAATAAGGTTATAACCTTGATCTATCCATTTTTGCGTTTCCATGCTGGTTTAATTAATTTTTAAGGTTTAAAGAAAAAACTCGGCTAAACATGAAACCGAGTTATATGTTAAATTATAAGTTTATGCTATTTAACTTCAAAAGTCATTTTTAAATTAACTCTAAATTCTGTTACATTGCCTCCATTTACAATGGCGCTTTGCTCTTTTACATAAACAGATTTAATGTTTTTTACCGTTTTCGAGGCTTCTTTGACGGCTTTCTTTGTGGCGTCCTCCCAACTTTTATCAGAATTGGATAAAATTTCTACTACTTTTAATACTGCCATAATTTTTTAGGTTTTAAAGATTATTATTAAATAAGAGGCCTATAATTCTTATAGGTCACTTTAAAATTAATAAATTTCTAACCATTTATGGCATTAACAGTAATAGTATTATCATTTAACATGTCCTTCAACATATTTTCTATACCATTTTTTAAAGTAAAAGTAGAGGAAGGACAGCCACTACAAGCCCCTTGTAATAAGACTTCTACTTGCTTAGTTGTAGCATCGTAGGACTTAAATTCTATATTTCCACCATCACTTTCAACAGCAGGTTTTATATATTCTTCTAGAATATTAATTATGTTTTTTGAAGTATCATCCAAAGCTTCAAATTTTTGCTCAATCGCTGCTTCCGTTTTGTTGAGTTGTTTTGGCGCATCATCATTTAATATGGTTTTGCCTTCTTCAACATAAGATTTTAAGAATTCCCTAAGCTGAAGTGTGATGTCTTCCCATTCAACAATATCAAACTTTGTTATGGAAATGAAATTCTTTTCCATAAACACGTTTTTTACAAATGGAAACTGAAAAAGAGCAGTAGCCAATGGAGATGGTTTAGCTTCTTCAATAGACGTAAATTCATACATGTTGGGAACCAATACTTTGTTGCATACAAATTTTAAGACACCAGGATTAGGAGTGCTCTCCGCATAAATTGTTACCGCAGCTTTGGGTTTTATAGCTTCTTCTGTAACTACAACACCACCATTGGACAAATATTCTTCAATCTGCGTTGCCACTTCATTTTGCACATCTTCCCATTTCACGATATTGTAACGTTCGATGGCAATAAAATTTGAAGCGATATATACTTTTTTTACAAATGGTAAATAGAACAATTGTTGTGCAAGGGGAGAGTGTTTTGCATCGTCTATATTGTTGAATTCAAAACTATTATGATTAGTCAAAAATCGATCAGCTTCGAACTTGATAATAGTTTCGTTCGAAGTTGGAACTATGGAGATTTTGGTCTGTGTCATCTTTTTATTTGCAAAAGTATGAAATATCAATTTGAAACGTTCATCCATTAGATGATGTTTTATGTCTATTATCTGAATTGAATTAATATAATTTTATTAAATTTCGTGCTCAATAAAAGCAATCATAATCACTTTAGTTGAAGTTTTTTTCGATATAATGATTGTTTGTTTGTATACCTAACTATGAAAAAGCTCCTATATATTTTAGCCTTATTCGGGTCATGTCTCGGTTTTTCTCAAGACATATTGATGGAAAATGGTTCTTTTATCCGCTGTGCTCCCGATAAATTTTACGATTCAGGAGGACAATTTGGTAATTATTCAGATAATGAAAATTTGGTTACCACTATTTGTCCTCAAAATGACGATGAATTCATTTTGGTTGATTTCACTGAATTCAACACGCAACTTAATTTAGATGTATTAACTGTTTATGATGGTGATGATGTAACAGCTGATGTCATTGGAACCTATACTAGTGTTTTATCTCCTGGTCTAGTTTCTGCTACTGCTAGTAATACCTCTGGGTGTTTAACTTTTGAATTTAACAGTAGTGGGTCCAGCAATGTTGCTGGCTGGGAAGCGGATATTATTTGTGCTGTCCAATGCCAAAATATTACAGCTTCTATTGATAGTACTAATCCGGCAGAAACTTCGCCTAACGTTATTGAAATATTACCTGGGGAAACTGTGGAGTTTACAGGAGGTGCTTCCTTTTCCGTTGACGGAACCGATGCGACATATAGTTGGGATTTCGGAAATGGAAGTAGTGGTACAGGCCAAAATGTTTCTAGTACATATAATACATCTGGGAATTATATTGTTAGGTTGACGGTTCAAGACAATAACCCTGTTGGCTGTGAAGACACTGTAATAATATTTGTAAATGTATTGGAGTCTATTGTGTCAGTAAATAATCCTGCTTTTCCTGAATCTTCTTTTAGTCTTGAAGAACTGGTTGAAAATGTCTTAGTTTCGGGTGGGTGTTCTGGCGTGGATAATTTTTCGGTTCAGGTTAATGGTAATCCAAATCAACTTGGAACCAAAAGTTATGGGTATTTTACTAAAGGTGGAGCAGTTGGTTTCCCTTTTGAGGAAGGTATTATTTTAACTACTGGTGTGGCTTCAGAAGCTGGGAATTTAATTGACAACACTCTAGTTTCTAATAACAATGGGCAAGCTGGAGATGATGATTTAGGCACTGCTCTAGGTCAGACGGATTTGAATGATGCTACATTTGTAAAATTTAATTTTGTACCAACAGCTAGTGTTATTGAGTTTAGATATTTAATGGCGTCAGAAGAATATGATGGTAATACAGAATGCAACTTCGCGGATAGTTTTGCTTTTTTATTGCGGGAGGTAGGTACAACAGCTTATACCAATTTAGCTGTTCTACCTGACGGAACACCGGTGAGCGTCACAAATATTAATAATTCTGGAAACTGTACTGATAACCCTACTTATTTTGAGGGTTATAATATAGGAGACACTAATTATGGAGGTCGAACAGTAGTTCTAACAGCTTCCGCTGCAGTAACACCTAATGTTGTTTACGAAATAAAATTAGTTGTTGCTGATGAAGGTGATTCAATATGGGATTCAGCTATTTTTTTAGAAGCGGGTAGTTTTGTTTTAGGAGGCGAATTGGGAGATGATATCACAATTGAAGCCGGAACAGCAGAATGTAATGGAGATTTTGTAACTTTAGATACGGAAGCCCCAACGGCAACACATACATGGTTTTATGCTGCTGATGTCAATGCACCAGATGATAGAGTGGAAATAATTGGAGAAACAGATTCTACACTAGAAATTGATCAGCCGGGTTTATACTTTGTTGATGTCGTTTTTGCAGCTGATTGTACCACTTCAGATTCTATTCAAGTACAGTTTATACCTAATCCAATAGCTAATCCTGCACCAAATATTGAATTTTGTGATGCTGATGATTTTGCTGAGTTTGATCTTTCAAGTAATGATGATGAAGTTTTGGGAAGTCAAAATACTGCGGATTTTGTGATATCTTATCATTTTTCGGAACAGGATGCTATTGATAATTTAAGTCCATTACCGAATACTTATACAAATGTGTCAAATCCACAAACTATTTGGGCTCGTATTGCCGATAACTCACAAGAATGCTATAGTACTACAAGTTTTAGTATCGCTACATTAGATCAACCTACAATTAATACAGTCTTAGACTTAGAATTATGTGATGACGAGAACAACGATGGGGTTGCTGAATTCGATCTCAGCAGTCAGTCATTAACAATTTTGGGTTCGCTTTCTCCAACGAATTTTAATCTTACCTATCACTTAAGTTTCGACGATGCCGATACTGGCGACAATGCGTTGCCATTGTCATACACCAATACAATGAACCCGCAGCCGATATACGTAAGGATAGAGAGCGCGAGCGATGCAAGCTGTTACAATGCCTCGCCGGACCCTGTTTTCGACCTGGTGGTGAACGCTAGGGCGATAGCCAACACGCCTCTAGATATGCTGGCATGCGACGCTACGGGCAACGACGGTATAGAGACCTTTGACCTTGGCAGCCAAGAAGCGGTTATTTTGGGCGGCCAAGATCCAGCGACTTTCTCTGTAACGTTCCACAATACACTAGATGATGCTGAAAATGGAGTAGGAGACCTGCCTACAAGTTACCAGAACGCCACGCCCAACCAAGAGACTATCTATGTACGGGTAGAAGACCCAGCCTATCCAAGCTGTTACTCGACCACGAGTTTCGATTTGATCATCAATGCCCTACCAGCACTGGTCGGCGTACCGGCCTTACAGGTCTGCGATGATGACATGGACGGTTTTGTGGCCTTTCCTTTGAGCACAAGGGAGGCAGAGCTGCTGAATGGGCAAACAGGCATAGAGGTTTCTTATCACGAAAGCTTAGTAGGTGCAGAGACAGATGATGCGGAAATATTTGATGGTTACGTAAATACAACCATGACCAACCAGACAATATTTGTACGTTTGGAAAATAGCGCCACAAACTGTTACAGCGTAAATACACTCGAGCTGGAAGTTGTGGCAAACCCAATAGCAAACGTTACAACGGCACTGGAAGTCTGCGACGATAACGCAGACGGAGTTGCCGAGTTTAACCTTAGTCTAAAAGATGCAGAAGTCATAGGTTCGCAAAGCGGCATGACGGTCAGTTATTATGCCGATCCGGCAGATGCAGAATCGGGGGATGGCCCATTGCCGACCACATATACAAATACAGCCCCAGGATCCCAAGAGGTTTATGTACGTATTGAAAACGGTGCCACGGGCTGTTATGCGACAACGGCATTACAGCTCATCGTTAACCCAAAACCATTGGTTACAACGGTAACAGCATATGAGTTATGTGACGACAATCTATCAGGGGACGAAGAAGAAGACTTTGATCTCAGTACAAAGACAGCAGAGATATTGAACGGCCAAGTCAATGTAGCGGTCAGTTATTATGCCAACGAAGCAGATGCAGGCGCGGGAACAAACGAGATAACGACACCTTATACGAACATTAGCAATCCACAGACCGTAGTAGCCGTTCTGACCAACACGAACACCAACTGTATTTCAACAACGACCTTCGAACTCATAGTGAACCCCTTGCCAGCGATAACGGCACCGACAGCCTTGGAGGTCTGTGACGACGGCACACCTGACGGCATCACCGGGATGGACCTTAGCCTGAAGAACACGGAGGTCACGGGCAACAACCCGAACTATTCGGTAAACTATTACGAATCCATGGCAGATCTGCAATCGGGAGCAGATCCGTTACCAACATTGTACACCAATACGAGCAATGGCCAGGTCATCATTGTTTATGTCGAGGACGTTAACACGGGCTGTTCCGCTACCACGACCCTAGAGCTGGTCGTGGAGCAGGCACCAGTGGCATTTGCACCGGCACCCTTGAGGTACTGCGACCCGGACAACGACGGCTTTGGGATGTTCGACCTTGCCAGTACGGCGAACGGGATTACCGGAGGGGCCTCTGGGCTCACGGTAACCTACCACGAAACACAGACCAATGCGAACAATGGCGTGGACGCCATAGATACCACGGCGAGCTATAACAACATCGTACAAGATGCACAGACCCTTTATGTCAGGGTAGAGAGCGCTACCATAGCCACGGATTGCGCCACCATAGTAGTATTGGAGCTGATAGTGGAGCCGACACCGCAGCTAATGGCGCCGACCCCATTGGAGGTCTGTGACGATATCTCGGCCGATGGTTATGCCACTTTCGATCTAACGGACAAAGCGGAAGAAATCCTGAACGGCCAGGACCCCGTGCAATATGAACTTAGCTATTATGAAAGCGAGGCCAATGCGGCACTGGCGATGAACCCAATCGGCAATCCGTTGGCCTATATCAACACGGACGATTTCAACCAGACGATCTGGGTGCGTGTAGAAGACAACACCACGGTAGAAGGCTGCTACAAGCTAACAAGTCTAGAGCTGATAGTCAATGCCTTACCGGTCTTGGTGACACCGGCACCATTGGAGCTTTGCGATACCGTCACCTTAGACGATGGGCAGGAAGCCTTTACGCTCGAGGATGCCAATGCGGACATACTGAACGGACAGACGGGAATTACCCTAACGTACTACGAGACCCAATTGGACGCGGACAATGCGACTGACCCAATTGAAAGCCCTTATACCAATACGAGCAATTCCCAGACTATCTTTGTAAGGGCACAGAACGATATCACGGGCTGTTACAGTACGGTAACGGTAACGCTGAGGGTCAACCCGATCCCGTCACCGGAGCAAAGCCCTGATCCGATAGAGGTCTGTGACGATGACAATGACGGTTTTGCCGAGTTCGACCTGGAGATCCGTACGGTAGAGATAACCAATGGGGAATCCGATGTGGTAATTACCTATCACGAAACCCAGAGCGATGCAGAACAAGGGGAGAATGCGATCACGGGACTGTACACCAACATCGTGGCCAATAACCAGATGATCTATGTACGGTCTCAGAGCACGCTGACCGGTTGTTACAACCTTACCCTGAACACGCTGGAGCTTATTGTGCACCCGGCACCGGAAGTACCAACGAGCCTAGAACCTTACACGATCTGTGATAGCGATAATGATGGTTCGGCGCAGTTCGACCTGACCACCATGGACGAAGAAGTGCTCAACGGCCAAGACCCGACAGCAGTGGAACTGACCTACCATGTAAGTGCGGCGAATGCAGAAACAGGAAGCAACCCTATCATCAATGTGGGCAACTATACCAACAACGGTAACCCACAGACGATCTATGTACGCCTGTACGACCCTATAACGACCTGTTTCGATACAGGGATGTTCGAGCTGATCGTAGCCTTGCCACCAGAAGCGGTGCAGCCTACACAATTAAACGAATGTGACGATCTTGGGGAAGTTCCGGGAGATGAGATCACTGAATTTGACCTTACGGTAAAGGATACGGAGATCACAGGGGGCAATGCCAGCTGGTCGGTAGCCTATTATGAGACCAATGCAGATGCCCAGGCACAGGAAAATGCCATAGCAGACCCAACACAGTACACCAATATGGAAATAAATGGATTGGCGGCCAACCCACAGACCCTTTATGTCGTGGTCACCGATACCGATACGGGCTGTGTTGATTTTACGACCTTGACCATCAGGGTATTGCCAAACCCAACGCCTACGGCCAGCGATTTGTTGCCCAACATAGAACGCTGTGACGAAGAAAACACGGGAGACGGCGAGGAAGAATTTGACCTCACGGAAAACGAAGACCTGATCCGCAACGGTGAGAACGGGGTGACCATAACCTATCACGAGACAGAGGACGCTGCCAACGCGGGCACGGACGCAATCCCAGACCCAACACAGTACACCAATACAGGGACACCAACGCAGGAGATCTATGTAAGGATGACCAAGGACGCCACGGGCTGTTATGCCCTGGTGGACTTTACCATCGAGGTGAACCCGTTGCCAGAGGTGGTCGCTGTGACGGACTTCATCCAATGCGAGCTCTTTACCGACGGCACCGACACTTTTGACCTTGGCACCAAGGACGCCGAAGTGCTGAACGGACAGGACGAGGCCCAGTTTACGGTCAGTTACCATGACAACCTAACGGATGCGGAAGAAGGGATGAACGGCCTTGTGAGCCCGTACACCAATACGGCGAACCCGCAACAGATATTCGTGACCATCACCAACAACGGGACGGGCTGTTCCATCAGCACCCAGAGCTTCAACATCGAGGTACAGGAGGCCGCACAGGCCAATCCGGATATGGACCCGATCCTTTTTGAGCTTTGTGACGATGAAATGGAGACCGATGGCAACCCGGTTAATGACAGCACCCAGTTCGACCTGACGAACATGGACACAGAGGTATTGGACGGACAGGACCCGTTGAACTACATCGTGACCTACTATGCCACCCAAGAAGATGCGGACGACAAGGTGAACCCATTGCCGACCTTATACGAAAATATAACGAACCCACAAGTGATCTATGCAAGGGTGGACAACGACACGCCAGATGCGGTCACGGACGCGGACACTTCGATCTGTTATGCCCTGGCAGCGCTCACCCTACAGGTGAACCCGTTACCGGAGTTCGACCTGGATGAGAGCTATACCCTGTGCGTAAACACGGACGGGAGCGAAATACTGGACCCATTGGTCATAGACACGGGCCTATCGGCAACGGACTATGGTTTTGTGTGGCGCTATGAGGGCGTAGAGATAACGGGCGAGACAGGGCCGAGCATCATGCCGACCCAAGGCGGAAGCTATAGCGTGCTGGTTACCGATATAAGCACGTCCACGGCGACCAACTGTACAAATGAGGATACCACGGAAGTCATGGAAAGCGAGCCGCCGAGCATAACGGTGAACGTACTGACACAGAACTTTGCGGAGAGCCACGTTCTGGAAGTGGTGCCAGGGGACGAGATAGGGGACTATGAGTACAGCCTGGACAATGGGCCATGGCAGGACGGGACCCTGTTTACGGACGTGTCACCTGGCCAGCACCATATCACGGCAAGGGACAGGAACGGCTGTGGCACAGCGACCGAACCAGCGTTCATAATCGATTATCCGCTGTACTTTACGCCCAACGGAGACGGCCAAAATGAAACTTGGAACATAGAAAGTATTGGAAGCAGCGCAAAAATTTATATATTTGACCGTTACGGGAAGCTGTTGAAGCAGATCAGTCCAGATGGGACTGGCTGGAACGGAACGTACAATGGTGTCGCCATGCCTACCAGTGGCTATTGGTTTACAGTGGAGTACGACGAACCTTTGACAGGAGAACGTAAAGAATTTAGAGCCCATTTTACCCTGAAACGATAAAGAAATTATGAAATTAAAAAAGTATTGGTTAGTAGCATTTCTAGCTTTTTTGGCAAATTTTAGTTTTGCCCAAGAAGGTATTCCTATTTATTCGGATTATTTAACAGATAATTATTATTTAATCCATCCATCTATGGCAGGTGTTGCGAATTGTGCCAAGATAAGATTAACCGCAAGACAACAATGGTTTGGCATTGACGATGCCCCAAGCGTACAAACATTGAGTATGAATGGAAGAATAGGTGATTCTCCTGTAGGAATTGGAGGAATTCTTTTTAATGACGCCAATGGTTACCATTCAACAGTTGGTGGCTACGCAACGTTTGCCTATCATTTAATGTTTTCCAGAAATGAGATAGATTTAAATATGCTATCATTTGGATTAAGCGCTGGTTTTCTTCAGTATAAGCTTGATGAAACAAGTTGGTTAGTTCCGGGAGCACCTTTTGATGAAGCCGTTTTAGGTATAGAACAAAGTGCCACAAATTTCAATATAGATTTTGGTTTCTCGTACCATTTTATAGATTTCTACGCACATTTCACAGCGAAGAATATTTTGGATAATTCAGGAATTAATTTTAATAGAAATGGAGATTTCGAATTTAAAAATTTGAGAACTTATTTATTATCTTCAGGTTATACCTTTAATAAATTTGGTAGTGACTGGAGTTACGAACCTTCAATAATGTATATGTATAGAGATGCAACTAAAGAATCTTCCATAGATATAAATGCTAAAGTTTACAGAGAAATGGATTTTGGTAAAGTTTGGGGAGGTTTATCTTACAGACGTAGTTTAGATGGTGCGGAATTTCAAGATGGTACTGGTGTTAGTAGCCAAAAATTACAGTACATTACACCATTTTTAGGAATAGATTATAAGAATTTCGTGTTTGCCTATACGTATTCTTATCAGGCTAATACCGTGAATTTTAACACAGGTGGTTTCCATCAATTAACACTTGGCTTCAACTTTAATTGTAGAAGAGAGAAATATGAATGTAACTGTCCTGCGGTAAATTAAAAGCATATAGTATAACAAGAAAAAGAGGTTCAATGAAAATTGAGCCTCTTTTTGTTCAGTCATATTTAATATTTTGATATAATTCTTTTAGTTCAAACCTGTTAGTTTGTTTTTGGAATTTGAATTTTTTTATTTGGAATTTAATAACTTACGGACTTTGTCCCAAATTAGTTTATTCCCACTTGTAATTTTTCTTTTCGGCCTGAGTTCTTAAAGCTTCAAGCATTGCGCTTTCTAAGTTATTTGTGGAATCATTGTTTTGTTTAGCCACATAAACCCGACGTTTTAAATTTAATGCAGCAATTTCATCTTGAAGATTTTCACGCGTTATGCGTTTCTTTTCAACATAAGATTTAATTTCAGATTTAGACTTTCCTTTTAATTCCTTTGGTAATTCGCTTTCCTTTAAATCTTCATAAGAAAAATCGGCTTCTTTTTCAGCATCTACCAAATCCCAAGAACTATTTTTATATAATCTTGAACTTTTACTAACTGTTCTACTAACGGCATTCGCTTTGTTATAACTCATAGCATTGGAATCTTGTTCGGCCTGCATTTCCATTTTTTTCCTTCCAGCACTTCCATAGGCAACGTAAGTTTTGTTTAATTTTTCATTCAACTCTAAAATTTTATCGTCATACGGTGAAGCCACGTGTACCGTTGCCTCATTATGATTAATCGCCATATAATTCCCATGTGTTAAATCGGCTCCATCTTTCCATTTGGTTGAAATACCTTGATTGTAATCGCCGCAAAAAATAGTATTTACAGTCACCTCATTTTGATGCGCCAATTTAGAGGCATCCTTATAGTTCACTGTTCCTTGAGTATAAGGTTCATTTCCAGCGATGAAAATAAGTTTTAGATCGTCTTTACTTTCTCCCCATCCTAATTGGTTGAGAGCAGTTTGAATGACTTTTCCGCAGTATTCATTACCGCCATTTGTAGTTAGCGAGAATAATGATTTTGAAATTTCATCCAAATCATCGCTAAAGGCTAACACTTGTCGTAAATAACCTTCTTCGGCATTAAGGTTGTCATTGCCATATTCGTAAAGGGCAATTTTAAGATTAGGACTTTCGTCTTCACATTTCGCATATGAGAGTTCATTTACAATTTTCCAAAGTTGTGCTCTGGCTTGGTCTATTAAACCGTCCATACTATTGCTAGTATCTAATAATAAGGCCACTTTAATTTCAGGTTTTTCAGTTTTAGATGCGGTTTCAATAATGGTTTCTGCAATCAATTCATCCGAAATACTCGATTTTTTATTATTCGCATTGCAAGCCAATAAGGTGCTTAAGCCTAAGGCGATGACTAAGGGTTTTAATTGTGGTTTCATATTTTCTAGTTTTTTATTTAATTTATATTTTTTTTTGAAGTAATGTTTATTGAAAAGCACCCCTAATGAGCTATGCTCGGTATCTTCAACAAAAGCTTTCGCTTTTATTTCGATAATCCTCTAGGGGACAATTCTACTCAACCACCATAATTTTAATATTGACATCCAATATATTTATCACTTAATGGACCAAGTCTTGATTCTTTAGTCTAAAAGCATAGCGGTCTTGAATCTATTTTATTTCGTATTCAATTCTTTAACATCAATAGTTCCATTTGGTGATATCACATAATATTTGTGGTCTATTTTAGTTTCTACAATGGGAGTTGGTTTTTTCTCTTTTGGTTTCGGTGTAAAAACTAATTTTATATTCATACCAATCTGAACCACAGGTTCTAAGATGGAAGGATTAATTACCACATCATAATTTTCGTAGGTTAAAGGTTGATAGTAATATGAAGTCTGCTTTTTCACTGTGGTAACACCTTTGTTTTTTTCTAAAGCTTCAACCGAAGTACTATTATAGGCTTGGTAGCTTTGGTAAAAATCCTTCGGGAAATAACAGTATTTATCATCTGCAATAGCAACATCGTAATCAGTCATATTAAAACCTAAAGCTTTATAATATGCTTTTTTATCGTCTATAAGTTTCAATAATTCGTCTTGAAGATTTTTGTAAACTTCCTGTATGTCGTCAATATAATAATCGACTTTGACCAAGTTGTAAACTTCACTTTGGGCACAGGCTTCTAATATGGATTCAAACTGATTGGTTTTAGTAAATTGAATATGGATGTTTTGTTGCAATTCAAAGCCTTTTGGCACTTCAGTATAGGTTTTGCTGAATAATTTCTTGGTAACTTCAACTTCATAAATGGGAATAAATGAAATCACATCGGTCGCTATGTTTTTTTGAGTGATACCTTTAGCATTTAAACGGTATTTAATACTATCCATACGCGCTTTCATCAGTTGATTTGTTTTTTCGGCTGAAGGCCCAATTTGAGACACATTGAATATCGCAGTGTAAGTGGTTGCACTAGCATTTTGAAGCGCCTTCACATCAACCGTCAATACATTACTTGGATGGAGTGTTTTGTTAATTTGTTGTTGAACAGTTGGATTGTAAATTTGAGCATTGCCGGAGCTTAGAATATTTTGCCTTGAAATATCTTGTGTAATCTGATTGTAGTTGCCTTTGTGTTGCGCAGAGAGATGACTACTTAATAATAGTAAAAGCACAAATCCTAGATAGGTTGTTTTCATGTTTTGTATAGTTTTTGATGATTTGAAAAGGAGCTAGACCAATTAATATTAGGTATTCTTTTAAATTTTAAACTCATTGTTTATCGCTTAAAGTATCAAGTCTTAATTCTCGATTCTAACAGCAAAGCGGTCTAGTTTCTAATTTTTGTAAAGCTCTGTCGAAAAAAGACGAACTAAAACCCACAATGAGTAAAGTGGCTATTTGAATGCGTAAAGTCGTCTATAATTTTAGTAGCATTTGCTATTTAATGAAAAAATTGAACCCAAAATCAGGTTGGCCATTTTTTGATACCAAATAAAGTATGTAAGTTTAGTCCAAGAAATAAAAAGTTGAAGTGAGAGTTTCTAAACCATATTGTCTTTTATTATTGTTTTTCCTGCTTGGTTTGTTAGCCTTCGGACAGCAAAATGAGCTAGATAGAAGAGCTGATGAGGCTGAATTTAATATACGAGGCTCTGTCTATGAAGAAAACTCCTTTAAACCATACAGGGATGTTGAAATTTTGGTAAATGGTGGTAGATACACAAGAACCAGTTTAGATGGTTCTTTTAACATTAAGGCTAGAATTGGAGATGAGCTTATTATTACCCATGACGAATTTGAAACCATTTATTATACCATAACTTCTAATGAACGCATAACCATAAGGGTAACAGATTCTAAACAATATGGTAGACGTTCCAAGATTGATAGCGATTTTAAACGCTTCAACGAGATGATAGATTCCGCAGATGTCTATCTCAAGAAAGATGCAGAGAAGAGCATAAAATTTATTGGTGATGCTTTGGATGTGGATATAAATACCTCACAAAGTGCCGAAGCGCATGAATTATTAGGTGATATTTATAAGTATTGGAAACAGTACGATTTAGCAATTTCGGCTTACAAAATTAGCATTCAAAATCAGAAAACGGCTTCCGCACAGCTCAAATTGGCACGCGCTTATCTTAGCAATAACGATTTTGATATTAGTCTAGGGGTCTATAAAACCATAGAAGAACAGTCCTTATCTAATTACGACAAAACGGTTTTATACGAAGGAATGGGCGATGTCTATGTGAAATTGAAGGATTTTCCCAAAGCGATAGAGGCTTATGAAAAAGGTCTGGAAGTAGCACGAAAACACTTAATAGCGCCAAAAGTTACGGATTTAAATTCTAAAATGGCACAGGTCTATAGTGATCAAGGGCAAACAAATAAGGCAAAAGCCTATTTTAGTAATTCTTTGAATTTAGCTGAAAAAGAAAATAAAAAACGCGCTGTTGAAGAACAAATCAAGGTGGCAGAATTCAATAGTGCTAATGCGGATTATGAAGATGAAATCGTATTACGAAAACAAGCCATTGAAGGCATAAAGGATATTGAAAAAGATTCTGTGATTGCCAATGAAAGTACTATTACCTCACAAAAACAGAACTATAAAATTGGAACGGCTTACATTCTTAAAAATGAATTAAACAATGCCATTCCTTATTTTGAAAAAAGTATTGAGGAGGCCAGTGAAAAGGAAGATTTAGAAGTTAAAAAAGATGCGACTAGAAAATTATCCGACATTTTAATTGAAATTGGTGAAACCAAAAAAGGCTACGAAATGTTAGCGGAACATATTACTACGGTTGACGAATTATATGCTAAAAAAATCCAGGAAATATCACAAGTAGCACGTTTTAGCAGGAATATCGCAGAGCAGCAAAACCGAATCACAACTTTAGAAAGTGACAGAGCTTTATCTAAAAGTACCTATGAATTAACCCAAGAGCGCAACAAAAGCCAACAACTCATTATTTATTCCTTAATAGGAGGTTTAGTGTTGCTTTTAATCACGGGTTTTTTAATGTTCAAATACATAAAGCAACAACGCTTGGCAAATAATTTACTAGCTTTAAAATCTTTGCGAAGCCAAATGAATCCGCACTTTATTTTTAATGCTCTCAATTCTGTAAATACATTTATTGCCACCAATGACGAACGTACAGCAAACAAATATCTATCTGATTTTTCGCAGTTAATGCGAGCGGTTTTAGAAAATAGCGAAGAAGATTTTATTCCTTTGAAAAAGGAAATTGAACTGTTGAACCTATACACCAAACTCGAACATTTTAGATTTCAGGATAAGTTTGATTACTCCATAGACGTCGATGAAACTATTGATGTTGAAGAATTTCAGATTCCACCAATGCTATTACAACCCTATATTGAAAATGCGGTTTGGCATGGCCTGCGTTACAAAACGGACAAAGGCCATTTGAATATCAATATAGAACCGAAATCCAAGGATGAAATTACCATTACCATTATAGATGATGGCATTGGCAGAATACGTTCTAAAGCTTTAAAAACGGATCACCAAAAAAAGCAGAATTCTAAAGGGATGAACAATATTAAAAAACGAGTCGCTATTTTGAATGAAATGTATAAAGATAAAGTAGATGTTTCGATTGCCGATTTTCAGGATCTGGAAGATGTGGGAACAAGGGTAGTGGTGACTTTAAGAAAGGATTAAAAAAAAGCATGAAGCACGAAGTTTGAGGTTGGAAGTAACTTCATGCTTCCAACTTCGTGCTTCAAACTATAGAATATGAAACTAAACGCAATCATAGTAGAAGACGAAGAAAACAGTAGAATAATTCTAAGGAATTATTTGACCAAATACTGTCCAAATATTTCAATTTTAGGCGAAGCTGCCAATGTTGATGAAGCCTTGATTTTAATTAGAAACAATGATCTGGATGTGGTGTTTTTAGATGTAGAAATGCCTTATGGTAATGCTTTTGATTTATTGGACAAAGTTGGCGACATCGACTTTGAAACCATATTTGTAACCGCTTATAATCATTACGCGATAGATGCTTTAAATGCGCATGCTTCCTATTACTTAATGAAACCGATATCTATTGATGAATTGATAAAAGCTGTGGATTATGTCACAGAAATTAGAACGAAGGAAGAGGCTCTTCAAGATCAGGTTTTGGTGCCAAAGACTAATTCCGTAAATGGCAAAATTACCATTCCGCAACAGAATGGTTTTGAAGTGATTGAAACAGCAGATATCATGTACTGTAAAGCTGATGATAACTATACTGAAATATTCCTGAACAACAATAAAAAGAAACTGGTCAGTAAAACTTTGAAATATATTGAAGAAAGTTTAAAGGATGCCAATTTTGCCAGAGTCCACAAAAGCTATTTGGTCAATGTGAATGAAATTGTAAAGTACGTGAAAGGTAAAGGTGGAAGCGTGGTGTTGAGTAATGGAAAGGAAATCATGGTATCTGCTTCTAAAAAATCTGATTTATTGTCATATTTTAAGTAAGAAAAGTAGATTCAATACAGATGAACCTCATTAGCGAAAAAGAATACCTTCTATAGTTAGCAGCTCATTTTATCAACCGAGACTTAGTAACCTCAAGCAAAATTAAAATCTCAATTTTAGAGTTTTATATCCTCTAATTCATTCTCGGCTTTAAATCCTGAAGGTTCAATAGGGCGATCTTCATAAAAATGCTCAAACGTCTTATCGGTTGTATATTTATCTTTTAAGGTTTTGTATACCATCACCACTACGGCTATTTGGCCAATGACGGTTAAATAAAACACCCAAGAAAACGGAAAATTTAACGTCGCCATTATGGTAACGGTAATCAGTAATAAGGTCGTTATTATTATGTAAGGAAAAGGTGAAGATTTCATAATTCAAAGTCTTTTTTTATAAGATAGATGATTTTCAAAAAATAATAAAGACTTTTAACGGAACTCTAACAGCATTTATAACTGTAATTCCACGACCAAACCTTCATTCGCTCTCACATTAAAAACCGTATTATCTTCAAAAATGAGGTATTGGCCTTTTATACCCACTAATTTTCCGGAGTAGTTCGGTGTTTTAGTGAGGTTAAGGCTTTTAGGTTTTACAGGGTAACGTTCCACAGGAAAATGAAGATGCGTTTCTGTATTGTTCTCCATAAAATAAGGTTGGGCTTCTTCTGGAATATAGGTTTTTAAATTCCTGCGCCATTCCAATAAATCTTCGTCCTTAATGTCATTTTTCAACATCGTTCGCCAATTGGTTTTATCAGCAACGTGATCTTTTAGAGCGACTTCCGTGATTCCAGCTAAATATCGGTTGGGAACTTCTACGATTTCAACAGCTTCGTGTGCGCCTTGATCTATCCATCGTGTTGGTATTTGGCTTTTTCTGGTCACGCCTACTTTTATATTACTTGAATTCGCTAAATACACAATATGCGGTTGTAATTGTACTTTCTTTTCGTAATCTAAGTCTCGGTCTTCCTTACCTAAATGTGCCGTACTTAATTCTGGTCTCATAATCCAATCGCCTGCAAAAGGTTTATCAAAAAAACAGGTTTTACAAAAGCCTTGACGATAAATCGGTCTATCTAATCCACAGCTTAAACATTGATGGCCAATAAGTTTCATGTTAATGGGCTTGTTCAGTAACTGATTCATATGAATAAAATCATTCTCAAAGACCAAGTAATATTGAATGGGCTCTAAAAATTCCGTTTGCATTTTTGTGAGGACTCCTGAGTAAACCATGAAAGAATTTTAGTAAATTTAACTTTTCAAATTTAGAAAACTAAATACGTAAAACAAACATTTGCCAAATGCCGTTTTAACGGCTAAAGATAGCCAATCTATGCCAATTCCTATTGTAAATTCTATTGCTTCCTGGTTTTTGAAAAAACGATTCCACCAAATAGAACTGTTTTTAAAATACCCGAACGAAGTTCAAAATGAATTGCTTTTCAGCTTGTTGAAAGTTGGAAAAGACACTGAGGTTGGCAGGAAATATGACTTCGATTCCATAAAAACGTATAGAGCGTTCAATGAACGTATTCCAATTGTAAATTATGAAGAATTTCAACCTTTAATTGAACGCTCAAGAGGTGGTGAGCACAATATATTTTGGCCAAGCCCCATAAAGTGGTTTGCAAAATCTAGTGGGACGACCAATGCAAAGAGTAAATTTATTCCTGTAAGTTATGAATCTTTAGAAGATTGCCATTATGCAGCTAGTAAAGATTTGCTTTGTATGTACTTAAACAATAATGAGGATGCGCAATTGTTTACCGGAAAAAGTTTGCGTTTGGGGGGCAGTAAGGAATTATACCGGGAAAATGGAACGGCATTCGGCGATTTAAGTGCGATACTTATAGATAATATGCCATTTTGGGCTGAGTATAGTAGTACACCAAGTAACAGAGTATCGCTGATGAGCGACTGGGAAACCAAGATGGAGGCTGTTGTTGAAGAAACGATTGCCGAGAACGTAACGAGTTTGGCAGGTGTGCCATCTTGGATGTTAGTATTGCTCAACAACGTATTAGAGAAAACAGGAAAAGATAGTATTCTTGACATCTGGCCAAATCTTGAAGTTTATTTTCATGGCGGTGTGAGTTTTAACCCGTACGTCGAGCAATATAAGGCTATTTTACCTTCCAATAAATTCAGGTATTATGAAACCTACAATGCATCTGAAGGGTTTTTTGCCATTCAAGATCAAAATAATTCCAGTGATTTATTGTTGATGTTAGATTACGGGATTTTCTATGAGTTTATTCCCATGGATTGTTATGGAACGCCTCAGCAAATTGCTATTCCGTTGAGCGAGGTAAAGCTAAACACTAACTATTCGGTTGTCATTACAACTAATGCTGGGTTATGGCGCTACAAAGTTGGTGACACTATACGGTTTGTGAGCTTAAGTCCGCATCGCATTAAAGTTACTGGTCGCACTAAACATCATATCAATGCGTTTGGTGAAGAATTGATTATAGAAAATGCTGAAAGAGCATTGAAAAATGTTTGCAAACGTACATCCGCTGAAATTGTTGATTATACGGCAGCTCCAGTATTTATGGAAGGCAAGGAAAAAGGCGCACATGAATGGATTATTGAATTTAAAACACCTCCAGAAAATATGGCTTATTTTGAAGAGTTGTTCGATAATGCTTTAAAATCCTTAAACTCGGATTATGAAGCTAAACGTTTTAATAATATGACCTTAAACAAACCAAAAATCCATAGTGCTAGAACGAACTTGTTTTATGATTGGTTAAAGGAAAATGATAAACTTGGAGGCCAGCATAAAGTACCGCGTTTATCCAATTCTAGAACTTACTTAGAGGAATTGTTACGTCTTAACGCCTCATAATTTAACCTGAATTTCATCGAAGAAATTAACATTTTGCTCATGATTGTCGAACAATCATGGGTCTCATCTAATATGATTTTTAAATTTCTTGTTTCGAGGCCTTAGTTTGTAAATTCATTATAATTAATCCATATATCCCTACATTATGAAATCTACACTACAGGTGCTTTTGGCACTTATGTTTTGTGCCTACAGTTCGTATCACAAAACAGATCCCGTAAAACCAACAGAAGTTGATGACTTGAATAAAAGCGGCTATGCTTTTGATGTCAATGTCGTTAGAATAAACTCTGAATATTCAGAATTTGCCTGTTCCATGTTTAGAGAAAAACTTGTGATTGTATCTTCAAAAACTATTGGAGCGTTCGGTCCAGGAATTGACTCAAAAACGAATGAACCTTTTACGGATCTCTACTATTTAGATGTTGGCAAGAATGGCAATTTTTCTAGAACATCTTGGTTTAGCCGAATTTTAAATACGAAAGCAAATGAAGGCCAAGTGGCATTCTCTAAAGATGAAAATACCATTTATTACACACGTAGTGATATACATAATACCTCGAATTATAAGTTGTATAAAGCAGAATTGAGAAGAAATGCGCCTGGAAAATGGTTTGATGAATTAGAATTGGCTATAAGCAGTAATGATTATTCCGTGGAAAGTCCACATGTATCTGCAGACGGTAAATTCTTATATTTTTCATCAAATATGGAAGGCGGTTTTGGCGGTTTTGATATTTATATGGCTAGAATTTATAAAGATGGAGGGATAGGAACTCCAGTAAATCTTGGTAATAAAATCAATTCCATTGAAGACGAAAAATATCCATTTACCTCAAAGGACAACAAAGAATTGTACTTTTCTTCAACAGGACATGAGAGTATGGGAGGTTATGATATTTTTATCTCTAATCGACTAGATGGTGTTTATACGGCACCGAGAAACTTAGGTAGAGCCGTTAATTCAGATAAAGATGAAATAGCCTTTGTTATGATCAATACTAAAAGCGGTGTTTTTTCTTCTAATAAAGCCAAGAAGAGTAACACTTATAATATGTATCATTTTGAAGCTAAAATGCTGTACAAAGAACTACAAGGTGTCATAACTACGGAAGACCGTAAGATTCTACCAAATGTAACTGTTGTACTGTTAAATAGTGAAGGACAAGAAATTGAACGTCAAAAGACAAATGTTGATGCCGCCTATCATTTTAAAATAAAACCTTTTGAAAATTATCAAATTATTGCGGAAAAGGAAGGTTTTGAAAATTACACTCTAGACCTAAAGCCTAGTGCTAACTCGCAACATTCAGTTCTAAAAATGCAACCTAAAGTTGAAGTGAGCTATAATAAGGTAAAACATTAACATTTTAACCTTGAAAAAAACATAAAAATACTAGTTAACGAAAATCATAGCTGTTTTAACCAATAATAAATACAGAAACAGCTGACTTTGACCGAAGCTTATATCTTAGCTAAAAATTAATGTGCTATTCAAACCATGACTAATTACAAAAAATAAATTATATAACGTTTTACACTGAATATTGCGAGCAATATTATTTTAATTAATCCTAATTAAAAAAACCACAATCTCTATTATTGAAATTGTGGTTTTTTATATGTTCAATTTTTTCAGAAACCTACGACACCGCCTTCAACTTCTTTAAGGTTGATTTTGTCAATCGGTCATCAGCATAAGACTTCGTAACGTTTAATTTTGTGTCGCCAGAACCTGGTAATTCAAACATGGCTTCGGTTAAGATTTCTTCACATAGTGAGCGTAATCCACGCGCGCCAAGCTTGTATTCAATAGCTTTTTCAACAATATAGTCTAAGGCGCCATCCGTAATAGTGAAATTGACGTCATCCATTTTAAACAACTTTTTGTATTGTTTAATAATAGCGTTTTTAGGTTCTGTTAAAATCGCTCTTAAGGTTTTGGCATCTAAAGGATCCATATGGGTTAATACTGGTAAACGCCCAATAATTTCTGGGATTAAACCAAAATCCTTTAAATCCTTCGGAATAATATACTGTAAAATATTATCCTTATCCACGGTATCGGTTTTCATTGAGCTGTAACCAATGGCCTGCATATTTAAGCGTTTGGTAATCACACGTTCTATACCATCAAACGCTCCACCAGCAATGAAAAGGATATTCTCGGTATCGACTTCAATAAACTTTTGGTCTGGATGTTTACGGCCACCTTTTGGTGGTACGTTAACCACAGTACCTTCTAACAATTTCAATAAAGCTTGTTGTACGCCCTCTCCAGAAACGTCTCTAGTAATAGATGGATTATCGCTTTTGCGCGCAATCTTATCGATTTCATCAATAAAAACGATGCCACGCTGTGCTTTTTCTAGATTGTAATCCGCAGCTTGCAATAAACGAGTCAGAATACTTTCTACATCTTCACCAACATAACCCGCTTCCGTTAAAACTGTGGCGTCAACTATGGCTAAAGGGACATTCAACATTTTAGCAATCGTTTTTGCCATTAAGGTTTTTCCTGTACCTGTTTGCCCAACCATAATGATGTTACTCTTTTGAATTTCAATATCATCATCTGTTGGTGGTTGCAGTAAACGCTTGTAGTGATTATAAACTGCAACAGACATCACACGTTTAGTGTATTCCTGTCCAATAATATATTCATCTAAAAAGCCTTTGATTTCCTTGGGCTTTCTAAGCATTAATTCGGCACTTAAATCTGAATTTCCAGATTGTTTGGATTCTTCTATCACTATACCATGCGCTTGCTCAATACAACGATCACAAATATGGGCATCCAAACCTGCGATTAATAAACTAGTTTCTGGCTTTTTCCTACCACAAAACGAACATTCTAACTCTTCCTTTGCCATCTAAATATTTTATATTTAAGTTCCCGCAATAGCGGACCCGAAACTTCGGGATGGTTTGAAGTTTAAGGTATATAATTTATAAACCCAACACTTCTATTCTTAATTTCTATTCATAATCTTAGTCGAAAGTAATTGGAATTACTTGCGTTCCAAAATTTCGTCAATCATTCCATAATCCAATGCTTCTTGAGAACGCATCCAATAATCCCTATCAGAATCTTTTTCTACTTGCTCAATGGGGTTGCCAGAATGGTTGGCTATTATTTGATACAATTCTTCTTTTACACGAATGGTTTCCTTTAAGGCAATCTGCATATCACTTAACTGACCTTGGGTACCACTGCTAACTTGGTGAATCATTACACGCGAATGTTTTAACGCCGAGCGTTTGCCTTTTTCGCCAGCACATAACAACACAGCTGCCATAGACGCCGCAATACCTGTACAAATTGTTGCCACATCTGGTTTAACAAATTGCATGGTATCGTAAATACCTAAACCAGCGTAAACACTGCCTCCTGGTGAGTTGATATAAATCTGAATATCCTTTGAAGCATCAGTACTTTGCAAAAATAATAATTGTGCTTGAATAATATTTGCCACCTGATCGTTAACGCCTGTGCCTAAAAATATGATGCGATCCATCATTAAACGCGAAAACACATCCATAGCTACCGCATTCATTTGGCGTTCTTCTATAATGTTTGGTGTAAGGTTGGTAGGATTCATGCTCGTAACTATTTTCTGGTAATAATTACTGTTGATGCCTTGGTCTTTAGTGGCGAATTTTTCGAATTCTTTTCCGTAATCCATATAAGTTTTTCTTCTTTTTAATTTATGAAATGTTCTTTTTAATCTTAATATATAGCTCTTAGAGATCCTGAAACGAGTTCAGGATGTCACTAATTTTCTAGTGATAATTAATGACAAAAAAGGCGTAAAATTTTTGAATTTTACGCCTTAAAGATACTAATAATTTTTAGCTTACCATTTTCAAGGTAATTACATTTTAAAGTTTTAAGACGTTGTCTTAATTATTTTTACAATTAACTATAAAATTCCTTTACAAAATCATCGTAAGTGATGTCTTTGGTCTTAATGTTCGCTTCTGTCTTGTATAGTTTTAACAATTTCTGACTCATTAATTGCTCAGACATACGCTTTACTTCATCTTGGTTTCCTAGGATTCGTGCGGCAATATCTTCCAATTCTTTGTCTGAAGGATTCATTTGACCAAATTGCGCCATCTGTCCTTTAATCATATCCATAGCATAAGATTTCAATTCCTCAAACTGAACTTGGAGCTTATGGTCTTGGATTAGTTTTCCTTCAATTAATTGGTATCGCATGCTTTTTTCAGACTTTTCATATTCCTCTTTAGCTTGCTCTTCAGACATTTCATCTTCGCCTGCAGTTTGCATCCATTTCTGTAAGAAACTTGCCGGTAAATCGAATTTTGTGTTTTCAATTAAAGACTCAGTCACATCATTCAGTAATTTCTGGTCGCCTTGTTGCTTGAATTGCTTTTCTGAATCTTCCTTGATTTTTTCTTTCAATTCAGTTACAGACGTTACATTGCCTTTTCCAAATAATTTATCGAACAATTCTTGATCTAAATCGGCCAATTCACGTTCGTTAATTTCGGTGATTTTAAAGTTCACTTCAATATCCAAACCATGAACATCATCATGAGGTACTTTTAAAAAGGTCATTAAATCATGATCGTCGTTAAACAAACCTTTTGTTTGCAAGGTGATAACATCGCCAACTTTAGCTCCAATAAATTTCTTAGAATTTGTTTTTCCTTTTAATTTATCTAAAGTTATTGTGGTAGAGTTATCAATTTCCTTTTCCTCATTGGTGAACGTTCCCGTGATTTCAGAAGATTCTGTAACTTCATTTTGGGAAACTATTTTGCCATATTGCTTTTGGATGGATTCAATTTGCTCATTGATCATCTTGTCGTCAGCCACAATATTATAATGAGTGATGGCTTTTTTACTTTTTAATTCGACCTCGAATTCTGGTGCCAGACCTAATTCAAATTCAAAAGAAAAAGCCTCGGCATTCCAATCTAAATCGTCTTGTGCTTTTGGCAATGGATTACCTAAAACATCTAATTTTTCTTCAACTAAATACTTGCCAAGAGCATCTTGAAGTAATTTGTTTACTTCATCAACCAATACAGCTTTGCCATATTGCTTTTTTACCATTCCCATTGGTACATGACCTTTTCTAAAACCAGGAATGTTGGCAGATTTGCGGTAATCTACTAAAATCTTCTCTACTTTATCGCTGTAATCTTCCTTTGCGATATCCACTTTTACAACTGCATTTAATGCATCGATGTTTTCTCTTGTAATATTCATTGTGATTTTGATACTAAAATTGGGCTGCAAAAATACAACATTTTTTGCAACCCAACAACAGTTTTAAGCGTTTGTATATCAGCTACTTTTTGTCGTCTTTTAAAAAGGATTGAAACAAGGATTGCAGTATGGAAAGTAGAATACTGAACAGTATCGCTGTCCAAAAACCAGAGACTCCAAACCCATCAATTAATTTGTCTGCTAATAAGATAATCAGTGCATTGATAACCAATAGAAAAAGACCTAAGGTGATAATAGTTGCTGGCAAAGTTAGAATGACCAATATGGGCTTAACCAATAGGTTGAGGATTGCCAATACAATGGCAACAATAATAGCACCAAGATAACCATCGACGGTGACGCCAGTTAAAATATGAGCTAAGATGAAAACCGCTAGTGCATTTAGTAAAAGTCTGATAATTAAGTTCATATGGAAGCGTTTTATTTACTAGTTTTATAATTAAATTTCTAAAAAAATTGGCATACTGTAAGGTACTTTCACAGGTTTACCAAAGTGAGTTCCAGGTGTCATTATTGGTAGTAAAGTTAACACTCTTTCAGCTTCTAATTCTAATTTTGGATGTGGTCCTCTAGCTTTTATATCGACAACACTTCCTTTTTCGTCTATTTTAAAAATGACAAATATTCTTTGCCTTCCTTTTAAAGTATCTTTCACCTCAGAGGGAGTAATGAACTTACGACGTACCAGATTAGATATTGCTGTAGACATACATTCTAGTGCATCATCACCGACTTTATTTCCGCATCCAGGATCTATTGGTGCTTTTTCTGTTGTGCCATCAGGCACTTCTATAATTGAAGAACTTGAAACTTTTGAAGCATTTGCTAGTTTCCCCTTTCTATATTTTAGTTTCAGTATTTCATTTCCAATAGAATCATAATGCGTTTCTTCTCCATCCTTTAATCCCAAATTATGAAAGCCTGCTAGTTTAACTTTGCCATTTTTATAAAACTGCAGATAGTTTCCTTGCTTATGGTTATTTAAATAACTTACTTTCCATTCTATTTCCTTTGTTGAATAAAATTGTGTCCATACATCGACCAGATTGTTTTCTTCATATCTACTTTCTATCTTAAGTTCCCCATTTTCATAAAACTCATTATAAATACCATTTTTAATAAACCGATTTCCACCAACCGTTTTTTTAATGACAAACTCTCTTTTTAAAGAACCATTATCATAATAATGTTTTTCCAACAAATCTCCGTTATTAGCTGGCTGGGTTTCAATTAACAGTAATCCCGACTCAGAATATATTCTTTTAAATCCTGTCCAATTCCCATTAGACATGAAGATATTTTCTTTTTTTAATTCCCCATTCTCAAAATAATCCTTCCAGCGTCCTACTTTATGATTGTTTTTATAAAACCCTTCGGTTTTTATATTTCCATTTTCATAGTATTTCTTGTATGGTCCATCTTCATATTTAGTTTGAGCAAAGCAACATAAAGAATATAGAATAAAAAATATTGTAATAATTGTTTTCATTTGTAACTTTCTATTAGATAAAGAATTGAGATTTAACTAATATTAAATAAATTTTAGTTAACAAAACTCATTACAGCATCATAAAAATCCTCAGGATTCTCCGCATGTAACCAATGTCCGGCATTAGAGATCGTTATAATTTCGGAATTTGTGAAATGGCGATGAATAATAGCTTCATCAGCTTCTCCTATGTATTCGGAACGGTCGCCTCGTAAAAACAAAGTATCTTTTTCAAAAATAGCATGAATAGGAAGCGCTTCGCCAACTTCTGAAACATTGTCTTTTAAAACTTCCAAATTCATACGTAAACCTAGTTGTCCTTTTTTTACCCAATATAAATTTTTGAGTAGAAATAGTCGTGTGCCTGTTTCATGAACATAGTTGCTTAACGCTTCGTCTGCTTCTCCTCTGGTTTTTAATTCTGAAAAATCCAAACTGCTTAAACCTTCCAGAATAGCATCATGGTGTATTGGGTAGTAACGTGGCGAAATATCCGCAATAATAAGTTTGTTTACCAATTCGGGATATGTTGTAGCCAAAAGCATGGCAGTTTTTCCTCCCATGGAATGGCCTAACAATATAATATCCTTTAAATTATGGTCAGCGCAATACACTTTTAAATCTTCTGCCATTACTTCATAATCGAAATCATCCGAATGAAAACTGCGACCATGATTCCGTTGGTCAACAAGATGTATTTCAAAATTAGATTCAGAAAATTGCTTGGCTAAGGTTTTCCAATTGTCTCCCATACCTAAAAATCCGTGTAGGATGATGAATGGCTTTCCTTTTCCTATGATGTTTGAGTGTAGTGTCATATTTTTTGAGTTTGAAGTTTGAAGCACGAAGCACGAAGCATGAAGCACGAAGCGTGAAGTTCTTCCAACTTATTTAAGCTTTTCCAAGTACATTCCTATAACCTTTTCAACGCCCATATACAAACTTTCAGCAATCAACGCATGGCCTATAGAAACCTCCAATAAGCCTGTAATGTTTTCTTTAAAGAATTCAATATTATTCAATGATAAATCATGACCAGCATTGATGCCCAATTGCATGGAATTTGCCAATCCAGCACATTCCATATAGGGATCAATGGCCTTATTGTTACCTAAGCTATATTGATGAGCAAAGGCTTCGGTGTAGAGTTCAATTCTGTCAGTTCCTGTGGCTTTTGCCCCTTCGATTTGATGTAAATCCGGATCAACAAATATGGATGTTCTAATACCGTTGCTTTTAAATTCTTTTATCACTTCAACCAAAAAATCCTTGTGTTTCAAAGTATCCCAACCAGCATTAGAGGTAATCGCATCAATGGAGTCTGGCACTAACGTTACTTGGGTTGGCTTAATCTCTAAAACCATATCCACAAACTTAGGAATAGGATTGCCTTCTATGTTATATTCTGTGTAAACTTCAGGTTTTAAGTCATAGGCATCTTGATAGCGAATATGTCTTTCATCTGGTCTTGGGTGAATGGTAACGCCTTCTGCTCCAAAACGTTGCACGTCTTTGGCAAACTGTACCACATTAGGGACATCACCTCCACGACTATTTCTCAACGTGGCAATCTTATTTATGTTAACACTTAATTTGGTCATTTTAATGCTGTTTGAATTACAAAAATACAAACATGAGCACGCATTTTATGGTTATTTTTGATTAATTTGCAACTTAATTAAATGGATATAATGGAGCTTCAAGATTTTGTGATAAATGATATAAAACCGTTGAATATAACTGATAAGGTGGGCGATTTGAAAATGCTATTTAATCAGTTGACCTATTCCCATATTCCTATTATGAAAGATGGTATTTACATGGGGTGTATTTCTGAGACGGATGCCCATTGTTTTGAAGGCGCAGATACCATAAGTGATTGCAACTACGCTATTGAAGGCTTTTTTGTTAGACCCGCAACTATTTGGTTGGATGTACTGGAGGCATTTGCCCAAAACGATTCTAATATTATGCCCATTCTAAGCCCAGCCAATAAATATTTGGGCTATTACGAACTCAATGATATTATTCATTTGTTTAATGAAACACCTTTCTTTTCGGAACCTGGAGGTATTTTAATTGTTGAAAAAGGGCTTCATGACTACTCGTTTAGTGAAATCAGCCAGATTGTGGAATCTAATGATGCCAAATTATTGGGTGCATTCATTTCCAAAATGGATGGTGATTTGGCAAAAATTACCTTAAAAATAGGTAATGGAAGTCTTAACGAAATTATTCAAACTTTTAGACGATACAGTTATAATATTGTTTCTGGGCATGAAGACGACTCTTATATCGAAAGCCTGAAGGAACGTTCTCAATATCTAGACAAATATTTAAATATGTAATGATGAAACGAGCATGTTCAAAATTTGGTCAACTTTAAAGAATAATTATTAGCGAACAGCATGTGACCATTGAAAAATAATAGATAAAAACACATGAAAGTAGCCATATACGGTCAGAATTACGTTAAAGAAACCACACAAGAGGCAGTTGGGAAACTTCTGGATTTTTTGCTATTAAAAAATGCACATGTTTTTTTTGAAAGCGAATTTATAAAAACTCAAAATATAGAAATTCAAGATAATTCTGTAGTTCAGACCTTTGAAAAACTGGATGTTAGTTTTGATTTACTAATAAGTGTTGGAGGTGATGGTACTATTTTAAGAGCTGTCACTTACGTTAGAGAGTTGGGTATTCCAATAGTTGGGATCAATACAGGTCGCTTGGGTTTTTTAGCTACCATACAAATTGATGATATTCAAACGGCATTGTCTGAAATATTTAAAGGCGACTATAAGATTTCAGAACGCTCCTTGCTCAGTGTCACCACCAATCCTGAACATAAGGATGTGGTCGCTACCAATTTCGCGCTCAATGAAATCGCGTTAAGCAGAAAGAATACCACCTCCATGATTACCGTTGAAACCCATCTCAACGGCGAATATTTAACCTCATATTGGGCAGATGGACTCATTTTATCTACACCTACAGGTTCTACGGGCTATTCCTTAAGTTGTGGTGGGCCAGTGATAGCACCAGATGCCAATAATTTTGTTTTGACTCCAATTGCACCTCATAATTTAAGTGCTCGCCCATTGGTTATTCCAGATAATACAGTAGTAACCTTAAAGGTTGCGGGTAGGGAAGACCAGTTTTTAATGTCTTTAGACTCTAGGATTGTAACATTAACCAACATCACTACTGTAACTGTTAAAAAAGCAGATTTTGCGATTAAAATGGTAGAACTGTTAGATGAAACTTTTCTGGCTACTCTTCGAAAAAAGTTACTTTGGGGCGAAGATAGACGCAACTAAAACAATAAATACCTCTATAAACAGTTTATGATTAAGACAATTTACTTCAAATTGTTACACACAAATCTTAATTGTTATATTTGCAAACTTTGAAAAATTTATGAGGTATTTTTTTCTGCTTTTATTAAGCACTTTTATTATTAATATTGCTGAGGCTCAAATCTATGAGGTAGGCGTTTTTGTTGGTGGAAGTAATTTTATTGGTGATGTGGGTGCAACTGATTATATATCGCCAAATCAACCTGCTTTTGGTGCTATTGTAAAATGGAATAGAAGTCCAAGGCACTCCTTTAGAGCATCTCTAATTTTTTCAGATTTAAAAGGGATCGACGGAAAATCAGACGATCCTAGAAGAAAAGAACGAGGTTATCAATTTGATACCAGTATATTGGAGTTTTCCGCAGGAATGGAATTCACGTTTTTGGATTTTGATTTACATTCAAGTGGTTTAAAAGGAACCCCATATTTATATTCTGGTATTTCGCTTGCTAACCATGAAAATTATTATTTTACACCAACTGGTGTTTACACATCGGAAAATACCAATAGTTGGGCTGTGGGAATTCCTATGGCAATTGGTTATAAGGCGAAAGTAGCACATCACCTTGTTTTGGGCGCAGAAATTGGTGCGCGGTATACGTTTTCTGACGAGTTGGATGGTAGTGTGCCGGATAATGAAGCAAGAGAATCGTTGAGTTTTGGTAATACTAATAATACAGATTGGTATATGTTTACAGGAATTACGTTAACTTACACATTTGGTAGAAGACCTTGTTATTGCAATTTTTAAATGAGTTTAAAAGAAAAAATAAACAAACATAAGCTTCCCAACCATATCGCTATTATTATGGATGGTAATGGTCGTTGGGCAAAACAACAAGGATTGATAAGGGCTATTGGTCACGAGAACGGAACAAAATCCGTTAGGGAAACTGTGGAGGCTAGTGCGGAGTTAGGAATTAAGAACTTAACACTTTATGCGTTTTCAACAGAAAACTGGAACAGACCAAAATTAGAGGTGCAAACATTAATGAAACTCCTGGTGAAGTCCTTAAAAAAGGAAATCAAAACACTTCAAGACAATGGTATAAAACTCTCTGCAATTGGATGCTTAAATGATTTGCCAAAAAAAGCCCACCAAGAACTATTGGATGTTATAGATAAAACAAAAGATAATACACATATGACATTAACTTTAGCGTTAAGCTATGGTTCTCGGGAAGAAATTGTCAATGTTATTAAGGAATTATCGGTTAAAGTTAAAAATAATATAATTTCTGCTGAAAGTATTGATGAATCAATTATAAATAAGCATCTTTACACGCAAAATTTACCAGACGTTGACCTGCTTATTCGCACAAGTGGAGAACAACGAATTAGTAATTTTTTGCTATGGCAAATTGCCTATGCAGAATTATATTTTACAGATATTTTATGGCCAGATTTTAAGAAGGAAAATCTATATGAAGCACTCATAAATTATCAAAATAGAGAACGAAGATTTGGAAAAACAAGCGAACAACTTACCTAATAGCACAAAATTGAAACGATTTATTAAACTTATTTGTGTTGTATTCCTATTTACAAATTCATTTACCAGTAATGCTCAGGTTGAAGGTGGAGAGACTTATTTAATTAAGGAAATTAAAGTTACAGGAAACACTAATTTTAGTGAGCAAACTATTATTGCTTATTCTAAACTTAGAAAAAATGAAGAGATTCAGGTAGGCGGAGAAAAAATTGCTAATGCGGTAAAAACATTATGGAAGTCCAATCTTTTTAGCAGTATAGACATCTACGTTACTGACATAGATGGTAGTACCGCAAATTTAGAGATAAACCTTAGCGACTTACCAGAACTTAAAGATCTTACCATAGAAGGTGTCAGGAAAGGGAAAAAGGATGAGATTATCGATGAGAACAAACTAAAATCTGGTCAAAAAGTTACAGAAAACCTAATAGCCACTACCAAAAATTACTTGACTAATAAGTACAAAAAGAAAGGGTTTTTAAACACTAAAGTAAATATTAGCACCTCACAAGTTATTGATTCTATTGAAAAGGAGCGTGTTAATATGCGTATTGAAATAGATAAGGGCCAAAAAGTTAAAATTAAGGAAATTAACTTTGAAGGCAATGAAAAAATAGCGGACAAAAAACTTCGTAAAGCTATGAAAAATACGAAGAGAAAAAGCTTAAGTCCTTTAAGGCTATTGAAGCGCTCAAAATATATTGAAGATGATTTTAGAACAGATTTAGTAAGTGTTGTTGACTATTACAAAGAAAATGGATATAGGGATGCGCGAATAATTTCAGACTCTATTACCTATTTAGATGAGAAAAACATCAATCTTGATATCAAAGTAGAAGAAGGCGAAAAGTACACCTTTGGGAAAATAACTTTTGTGGGTAATACCGTTTATTCCGATCAGTATTTATCTAGTCTTTTAGGTATAAAAGAAGGCGATACGTATAATGGCGTGGAGTTACGAGAACGAATTGCTGACGAGTCTAATCCGGATGCCAATGACATCACCAATGCTTACCAAAACTTTGGATATATGTTCTCAACCATAAACCCGGTTGAGGTGAGTGCAGAAGGAAACGTGATAGATATGGAAATCCGTATCTCTGAAGGAAAACCTGCTTATTTTAACAATGTTAGAGTAGTGGGTAATGACGTGACCAACGATCATGTGGTATACAGGGAAATAAGAACACGTCCAGGTCAGCTATACAGAAAAGCAGACATTATTAGAACCATCAGGGAACTCGGACAATTAGGGTTTTTTGATGCCCAGCAAATAGCGCCAAATATTTTAAATCCTAACCCAGTCGATGGTACCTTAGATATAGAGTATTCTGTGGTGGAACAAGGTTCTAGTCAAATACAATTACAAGGTGGTTACGGTGGAGGTGGTTTCATTGGTACCTTAGGTTTGTCTTTTAATAATTTTGCTATAAAAGATATCTTTAAGGCAGATGCATATAAGCCAGTACCAAGAGGTGATGGTCAAAGTTTGGCTTTGAGACTTCAAGCGAGTCAATTTTTTCAAACCTATAGTTTTTCATTTAGTGAGCCTTGGTTTGGTGGTAAAAAGCCATTTCAAATGTCAACGTCGCTTTCGCATTCCAGACAGTTTTTATTTAATCCTCAAACCCGTCGGGCAGATAAAAGCAGACGATTTAATATTACAGGTTTAACTTTCGGATTGTCAACACGTTTATCCAAACCGGATGATTACTTTTTACTTTCACAGGCCATAAGTTACCAACATTACGATCTTCAAAATTATAACACTGGTTTATTTACGTTTGGAGATGGGACTTCAAATAATTTATCGTACACCATTGGTTTAAGTAGAAATAACCTTTATACCGACCCTATTTATCCTACAGGTGGTTCTAATTTCTCAATTTCGGCTAAGTTTTCTTTCCCATATTCATTGGTAAATGGTGTTGATTATGAAGCCTTGGCAGATGATAGAGCTGAACAAACTGAGATTATTAATGAATTTCAATCTAACCAAAGCTCAAATCCAGCAGCACTTGCTGAATACAACACTGCTTTAGATAGACGGTCCGAAATTGACCAAGAACGCTTTAAATGGTTAGAGTTTTATAAAATTAAATTTAAGGCGGATTGGTATCAAGCCTTGACCAAAAAATTAGTATTGCGCCCAAGTGTGGAATTCGGATTCTTAGGTGCTTATAACAATGCTCGTGGTGTGATTCCTTTTGAGCGTTTCTTCGTTGGTGGTGACGGTTTAGGAAATTTTTCTTTGGATGGAAGAGAAGTGGTTCAATTACGTGGTTATCCTAATCAATCCTTGTCTTCGCAAGATGGAGGCTCTATTTATAACAAATTTTCTTTAGAATTACGTTACCCTATTACCTTAGGTGCACAAGCTAAAATTTATGCATTGTCTTTCTTAGAGGCAGGTAGTTCTGTAAATAATTTTAGGGATTTCGATCCATTTAAACTTCAACGATCTGCAGGTTTCGGATTAAGAATCTTTATGCCAGCCTTTGGACTGCTTGGTATTGACTTCGGTCACGCCTTCGATGAATCTCCTTTTGGAACACCGGTTAAAAATTGGGAAACTCACTTTATAATTGGACAACAGTTTTAAGTTTGGCACGATATTTTCTAATAGCTAAACAAGATTTCATCATGGTGTTAAAATTTTTAAGAATATATTTCGTTAAATTTGAAGCTTAGTATTACTAAAGAGAATAAAAATTTAGTTTTACGGGTAAATGTCTCAAAACACAAATACAGAAATGATGAAATTTAAAGTTCTTTTTTTAATAGTAATAATAAGTCTATTGAGCTTTAGTGCTAGCGCACAACGAGGCGTAAGAATAGGTTATATTGATACAGAGTATATTTTACAAAATGTACCAGAATATCAACAAGCCTCTTCTCAACTAGACAAAAAAGTTCTCGATTGGAAATCTGAAATTGAAACCAAATTAAATGCCATTAATCTAAAGAAAAAGGAACTCGAAAATGAAAGTGTTCTTTTAACGAAGGAATTATATGATGAACGTTTAGAAGATATTTCTTTTGAAGAGGCTGAAATTTTAGATTATCAACAAAAACGTTTTGGACCTGAGGGCGATTTGATGATTCAGAAACGTCAATTGATAGAACCTATACAAGATCAGATTTTTGCCGCAGTACAAGATATTGCTGAAACAGGAAAATATGATTTCGTGTTTGATAAATCTGCAGATGTAGTGATGCTTTATTCAGCAGAACGATATGATTTGAGTGAGCGTGTTTTAAACACAATTACTAGATCCTCTAAGAGATCACAAGCAACAAGTAGAAAAGAGCGCAAAGAGCTTGAAGAGGAAGAGGTAGTTCCAGAAGTAAGTTCAGATAAAGATGCACGCCAACAAGCGTTGGAAGACAGAAAGGCAAAACGTGAAGAACAATTAGCAGCTAAGCGTGCAGAGCGCGAAAAAGCAGCAGAAGATAGAAGGAAAGCACAGGAAGAATTAAGAGAAGCGAAAAGGAAAGAAGCAGAGGAACGTCGTCAACGTGTCATTGATGCAAGAAATAATAGAGACGTTTCTACTGAAGACGCAGATAATACTGAGAAAGATAGTACTGCGCAGGCGAGGCCAACTGTACCTGCAGATAGTACAAAAGCAAAAGCAGACGTCAAAAAGGATTCAACTAGTTCAGAAAAGCCTAAAACAGCGGCTGAAATTTCTGAAGCGGAACGTCTTCAGAAATTAAAAGATAGAGAAGCACGCCAAAAAGCACTAGAAGATAGAAAAAATAAAATTATAGAACAGCGTAAAGCAGCACGTGCAGAACGAGAAAGACAAGTAAAAAGAAACGATTCTATAGCGAAGGCTAAGAAAAACGAGGATAACAACAATTAATAACTATAACACACAAATACAATTAAGAAAAATGAAATCACAGATTCACGAATTCAAACAGACAAATAGACTGAACATGAGTAAACATTTAAAAACGTTATTATTTACGGCAGTACTTTTTATGGGAGCAACTAGCTTTTCAGCTGCTCAGAGCAAAATTGCTCATATTAATAAGCAAGAATTGATTAAAGCTATGCCTGCTTACACACAAGCACAAGGTGAGATTGAAAAAATGGGTAAAACCTATGAAGCTGAAATTCAAAATTCGCTTAAGGAGTTGGATAAAAAATTGAAGCAATATACCGCAGAAGAACCAACACAAACGAGCGAAGAAAATCAAAAGCGTATGGTAGAAGTTGAAGGTATCAAGCAAAGCTTAGGAGAGTACCAACAACAGGCTCAGAAACAATTGCAAGAAAAAGAATTTAATCTTTTAAAGCCAATTGTTGAAAAAGCTGATAATGCAATCAAAGCTGTTGCTGCTGCTCAAGGATACCAGTATGTTGTAGATTCAGCAATGCTTATTGTAGCAGACGGTAAGGACCTTATGGCAGATGTAAAAAAACAATTGGGCATGTAATGCTAATTAAAAATAAATTTTCAGAAAGTCGCTTAATCTTAAGCGACTTTTTATTTTTGTTGCTATGAGTAATAATCCTATTGGCATATTCGATTCTGGAATTGGTGGTACGTCTATCTTCAAGGAAATTCATGCATTAATGCCAAATGAAAACTGCATCTACTTAGCAGATAGTAAAAACGCACCTTACGGTAATAAACCGAAGGAAGAGATTCTTCAATTAAGTATCAAGAACACAGAATTCCTTATTGGCAAAGGGAGTAAGGTTATTGTGGTGGCTTGCAATACAGCAACGACCAATGCTATTGATTACCTCAGGGAAACTTATAATGTGCCTTTCATTGGTATAGAGCCAGCCATAAAACCAGCAGCTTTAAGCACACAAACAAAAGCTGTAGGTATTCTGGCCACCAAAGGAACTTTAAGCAGTCAACTGTTTCATAAAACAGCAGATTTATATGCTCGTGGCATTAAAGTGATTGAACAAATTGGCGAAGGTATTGTGCCACTCATAGAAACTGGAAAATTGGATTCTGATGAAATGTACGCCTTGTTGGAAACCTATTTAAAACCAATGCTAGAGCAGAATATTGATTATTTGGTTCTAGGTTGTACGCATTATCCATATCTTATTCCTATGCTTACTAAAATGCTTCCTGAAAACGTGAAGATTATTGACTCTGGATTGGCAGTCGCAAGACAAACAAAATCGGTTTTATCAACGCATAATTTATTAAACAGTATTGTTTTAGAGCCAGCTATAACTTTATTCACCAATGGAAAAGTTGATATCTTGGACGCAATTTTAGATCATAAATTTGAAACCTCTTTTTTAGAGTTTTAGTAAGGTTTAATTTTAAAGGGATACGAAGTTATCATGAAATTACTTTTCATATATAATGCCAATTCAGGAAAGTTAAACGCCTTGTTTGATGCAGGACACAAACTCATAAGTCCTTCAACCTATAAGTGTAGCTTATGTGCCTTAACTTATGATACGTTTGCAGAAAATAGGGCCTGGAAAAACTTTAGAGCCGATAGCCATTTGAAAATGGAATTTTACCATAAGGACGAATTTGAAGCTGTATTTCCGAGTGTAAAACTCATATATCCAACGATTTTAAAACTTGAAAACCATCAGCTGACCACCGTTTTAACTCCTGAGGTTATAGGTGAAATCCCAAATGTTGAAGCTTTAATTGAACGTTTGAAACTGAGTGTTTGACACTTATTCCTTAAACCAACTCGAATACTTCACGTAATTATTCGCGATCCTATCAATTTCTCCTGAAATTAATTCTTGGCTTATATCTTTTACTTTTTTAGCAGGAACGCCTGCATAAATGCTTCCAGATTCTACAATGGTGTTTTTGGTTAGGACTGCACCTGCAGCAATAATAGTGTTACTTTCTATAACGCAATCGTCCATAATGATGCTTCCCATACCCACAAGCACATTATCTTTTATGGTACAGCCATGTACAATAGCATTATGGCCTATCGATACATTATTTCCAATTATTGTTGGAGATTTCTTATAGGTAGCATGAATGACAGCACCATCTTGAATATTTACCTTATTGCCTATTTTGATAAAGTGAACATCGCCTCTTATCACGGCATTGAACCAAACGCTACAATGATGGCCTATAGTAACATCTCCAACTATGGTTGCGTTTTCGGCAACGTAACAATCTTCAGCTATTTGTGGATGTTTTCCTTTTACGGGTTTTATTATTGGCATATTTAATTCCTTTGAAAAAAAGGAATCTCTTAAGAGCGTACCTTTTAAGTTCTTTGTTTTTATATGAATTCTTAAAATAGATCCAATACCTTTCAGGTTTTTAAAACCTGAAAGGTCTGAAAGATATATTAAAGATAAAATGAAAAATTTCGATAATCTAAAATTAACGCACAAAAAAAGAGCAGCATATCTGCTACTCTTTAATCTTAATTTATAAATGAGAAAAAACTATACGTTTTCAGCGTCTCTTAAACCTTGAATATATTCAGCTTTCTGAATTTCTCTTCTTCTTTTTACAGAAGGCTTAGTAAAATAACGTGATTCTCTCAAGTTCTGCATAATTTGCACATTTCTGTGTTTACGCTTGTAACGCTTAAGTGCACGTTCTATGTTTTCTCCTTCTTTGATTTCGATTTTAATCATTATATCGATATATTTTTGTTAACTATTTCTTGCAAATGGTCGGCAAATATATGCTAACTATTTGAAAATAAAAAATTAAATGAATTTTTTAAGTAAAAATTTTTTAGCCTAAGAATTGCGATACAATTTCAACTTTAAAATCCTAACTATTAGCTTAATTGTTTTGCTAATAAAGTCTTGATTCTAGCATCTAAAAGCGCAGCGGTCTTGATTCTATTTTACCCTAAATATGTTTTCAAGATTTTACTCTTACTAGCATGTCTAAGTCTTCTAATTCCTTTTTCTCTAATTTGTCTCACACGCTCTCGGGTTAAATCGTAAATGCTTCCAATTTCCTCAAGTGTCATTGGTGGTTGATCTCCAATTCCAAAGTTTAATCGAATCACATCACTTTCCTTTTGGGTCAATGTTTCTAGTGCACGTTCTACTTCAGTGTTTAAGGATTCTTTCATCAATGCCTTATCAGGTCTTGGCGATTCACCAGAACTTACTACGTCGTATAAACTAAACGTTTCTCCATCCTTTAATGGCGCATCCATTGATAAGTGACGACCAGAATTTTTCATCGATTGCTTTACTTCACGAACACTAATATCCAATTCGCGTGCAATTTCATCTGCATTAGGCGGTCTTTGATTAATTTGCTCTAAATGCGAAAAAGCCTTATTAATCTTATTAATAGTACCAATCTTATTCAATGGTAAACGTACAATACGGGATTGCTCTGCCAAAGCTTGTAAAATAGCTTGTCTAATCCACCATACAGCATAAGAAATAAACTTAAAACCTCTAGTTTCATCAAAACGTTTTGCTGCTTTTACCAAACCAGCATTACCTTCATTGATTAAATCTGGTAATTTTAAGCCTTGATTTTGATATTGTTTTGCAACCGAAACAACAAACCTTAAATTGGCTGTTGTTAATTTATCTAATGCTGCTTGATCACCTTTTCTTATTAGTTGTGCTAATTCTACTTCTTCATCTGCAGTAATCAACGGAATCTTGCTTATATCCTGTAGATATTTATCTAGCGATTTATCTTCTCTGTTGGTTACCTGCTTGGTGATTTTTAACTGCCTCATATATCCTTTTTAAAATTTAGTGAACCTTCAATGTAACCTAATTATTAAGAAATCCAAACAATTAGGTTATTATTAACACCTTTTAACGAAAAGATGCTTTTTTTAACGTTAAACGGTTAATTTTTGATGGAATCCGTCGCTTTTTTGTTTGTAGATTTTTTCTTGCCGCCTAAAAGACCACCCAAAATACCGCTGACGCCTTCTTTAACTTTATCTTCGGTGGATTGTTTTGTGGTATCTGCTTTTGTGGTCGTAGAATCTGTTTTAGTAGTGGTTGTATTTCCACCTAAAAGTCCGCCTAAAGCATCCTTAATTTTATCTTTTCCTTTGCCTATTAATTTCTGCTTTTCAATTTCAATTAACTGTTTAGTTAAGTTTGAAACTCCAGACGTTAAATCAGTTTTTATGTTAGGGCTCGTGAATGTACCACCAATATTTGCCGTCACAGGAATGGTAATTTTATTCACTTCATTATCGTTGATCTTTCCAATTAAACGATTCACTTCGCTTCCTAAATATTTTGCTGGTACTTGTAAAACAGCATTGTAATTCATGGTGTTTGAAAAACTGTGTGAACCTGAAACCACAATCGGAATGTCTTTGTAATTAAGCGTGAATGGTTTTACGGAAACTTGTCCGTTTTCGAAACTTAAATTTGTTGTAAGGTCTTTTAAATCTAGTTCATCAAAATCAATGAAATCTAATTTACTGTCCAAGCCAGAAAGTAATGGACTGTTTTCAGTATTAATTTTATTGGTAAGTATGCTAGCAATAGCACTACCAGAAATTGTACTTAAATCTGGCGAAAAACTCGAGTCCAAAAATCCATTTATATCAATGGTAGAATTTAATTTTCCCTGTAATACCTTTGCAATTGGCGCTAAAGCTTTCAACATTTCTAGATCTTTAAAGGATTGTGAAATATCGAAATTTTGCATGCCCAATTTCATATCAAAAATGGGTTTTGCAGCTTTCGTGGAAACATTACCTGAAATCCCTAACTGACCATTAAAAATATCTGTAGTCATATTTTGAAGATTGGCATTTTGGTCTTTAATATACAGTGTGCCTTTTACATTCTTTAAGTTGAGGTTGTCATAAATAACGGTTTTGGCATTAGCAGTAATGGTACATTCCAAAAATTCTGGAATCTTAAGCGATTCAGCTTCAGAAGTTGTTTGAGTTGATGTTTCAGTTGCCGTTTCATCTTCAACCATAAAGTCTGAAAGTGCAAACGTATTGGAATTCACATTGAAATTACCTTGAAGATTTTTGTCACTTAATAAAAACCCTAGTAAATTATTAATGGTTCCAGTGGCTGAAAAATCACTCTTTCCAGTTAAGGCATCAAAACTATTTAGACTTACGGTTCCTGGTTTAAAAGTTAAATCGGCCTTATTGATTTGAATCGGGTTTGCGATGGCTTCCGACGAAAATATAAAATCCGAAATAGAAACACTACCTGTATTTTTAATGCGTTGGTAGGCATTGGTTTCAATGGCATCCATGTCAAAAGACGTGTTTACGTTTCCTCTTAACACACCGCTCAGTTCATTTTCCAATTCAACAGGATAGGCCTTTGTGATATTAGCTAAATTGAGAACACCATCTAATTTAGCATCTACGAGTATGTTTTTAGTTAAATTTTTAATATGGGCTTCAGATTTGAAAACGTCTTCATCCACTTGAAAGTTGAGTTTATCAATGTCCACATAAGTGTCATCGACGTTACCTGTGGTATTTTTTACAGAAGCATCAATCGAGATATTCCGGACACTTTTTGGAAGGTCAGGGAATTTAAAGGATGCATTTTCAGACTTCATGTTGATATCTAAAGTCGGGATGGTTTCCTCTGAAATCAAGCCTTTAATAATACCGTTAATGGTAAAGTTTCCTGTGGTGCTTACATTTTCTATATTCTTGGCATAAGCTTTTGGAATCACGGCTAGAAAATCCTTAAATGAAGCTTCTGGATTCTTAAAACTGATATCAATCTGCTGTCCTGCTTCTACGATTTGTACAAAGCCCTCAAATTCTATAGGCAGCGCATTGATATACCCTTTGTTTTCCTTGAAGGTATATTTTTGTTGCTCTAAATCCATATCGATAAGTGCATCCAATTTAAGACTGTTGTTGCTTAAATATTCGGTACTATCCATGGCAAAAGTGATATTTGCTTCGGTATTAGTGTCTAATTCAGACTTTCCGCCAGAGAAAATGCCTTTGCCGTTGTGATTGATTTCGGTCAAATAAAACGTGGTGTTGGACGTATCGTCAATATAAGTGAACGCACTATTGTTAATCTCGTAGTTGTCAATATCGAAACTAAAACCCGTTGAATTCGTTGTGTTTTGCGTTGCAGCATCAGCTTCATTTTCCTTTACGATGTCATAATTGACAGCGCCAGTTTTATTGGTTTTTAACACCAAAAGGAGTTCATTGGCAATAATTTCGTTGACTTCAAGAGGTTCTTCGGTTCCTTTAAGCAATTGCATTACGCCCAATTCAAACGATAATGACTTTGCGGTTGCTAAGGTCTCGCCTTCAAAGGGTGCACGATTGACAATTTTCAAATTATCAACGCTCACTTCGGCCTTTGGAAAACTGCTGATAAGACTGAGACTGATATCATCAAAAGTTAAATCGGCATCCAAATTATGATCTGCATAATTCTGAACAATGGTATCTATTTTAGATTCTAAAACAAAAGGTATCGCAATAAGAATCGCAATAAAAATAAGTAAGACGACGCCTATAATTTTCAAAAATTTCTTCATAAGATGTATCTGTGTTTTTAAAACAACATAATATATACGCAAAATTCCGTATAAAAGTTGCGAATCCCGCTAAGTTTAAGAAGATTTTAATGTTTCATTTAGTTGTTACAGTAAATTTATTTCCTCATTTACTTTTAGCTTGAAACGTTTTCGGAATATATAGACACCGAGATATAAAATTGGTGTGTCTAATGCCGCAACGAGTACTTTAAAAAGGAAGCCACTAATCAATAAGCCTTTAAAGCTAGACCAAGGTAAGACTTCAAAAAAGCAAAGTAAACTGATAATGGATAGAGTGTCGATGAATTGAGAAAACCAAGTTGAAAAATTATTACGTAACCACAAATGTTTTCCTTTAGTGAAGTTTTTCCAGAAATGGTAGATTCTTATGTCTATTAACTGAGCAAACAAATAAGCAAACATGCTAGAGCCAACAGCGATAATGGTTTTACTAAACACATTTTTGAAAGTATCATCATTTATTGGTGAATTTTCTAATGCTGGTACATCATCTGCAACTAAAATAATACCAACTGAAAAGATTGAAGCAAAAATTCCAGCGATTACAATATCATTCGCTCTCTTTTTACCGTAAATTTCACTGATTAAATCCGTAATTAGAAAAGTTATTGGATAGGGTAGAATACCGACGGATATTTGAAATAATTTTGAACCGAAAATCTCGATATCTAAAGGATACCAGTAAAAGAACTTCTGAAATATTAAGTTTGACACGACAAGCGAAGTAATAAAAAGTCCACCAAGTAATAGGTAAATGCGTTGTGCTAAAAGCTTGTCTTTTATTGACATGTTTTGTGGTTGGTAGATTGTTTTTGTAAATATAGAGAATTTGAGGGAAGTGCGTGAGTTGTTTAGTTGTTTGTTGTTGGGTTGTTAGTTGTTAAGTCGTTTGTTGTTAAATTATAGGAATGGTTTAATCGAAGGCATTTGTTTTTAAAATTATCTAAAGAGATTGGCGGACTTGTAAGAACAACATTTTGAAGCAAAATACCAGTAGAAAAACATTGGATAATGTTTTTAATGTATAATAATGCGCTGTCCCAGAGGGACAACATATCCGTAGGAAAATTTTATTCCATTTTTTAAATGTGCCGTGAGGTACATCATATATTGTTCACAAACACCATACATATCATTAGCATAATAGATTTTGTTTTAGTTATTTTGTTCATTCCGGTTCGTGATTGAATCGGTAATGATTTATGAAACCATCCAAAACCATTTACATCGCATTAGGAAGCAACAAAGGCAACAAATTGCAGTATTTGCAATCGGCAGTTGATGCTATTTTTAAGCGTGTTGGTGTTGTTCATAAGATTTCGAAAGTATTTAAAACCCCAGCTTTTGGTTTTGAAGGCGACGATTTTTTTAATGCTTGTATTTCTGTTGAAACCGAGTTGAAGCCCAAAAAAGTATTAAAGGAGCTTCAGGCTATTGAATTAGATTTAGGGCGACAACCAAAAGCAAGCACAGGTTATGAATCCCGTGAAATTGATTTGGATATTTTATTTTTTGAAGATGAAATTCTTGAAGAAAAAACTTTGGCCATTCCGCATCCAGAACTTCATACACGCAGGTTTGTATTGCAGCCTTTGGTTGCTATTGCCAAAGACTTTGAGCATCCAGTTTTAAAAAAGTCTATTGAATTATTATTGGCAGAGTGTAAGGACGATTCTGAATTGGAACCTGTAAATATTTGGTTAAAGAACCCAAAAAGAGCCTATAACTTTGACGATTACAACTATATAGCGATTGAAGGCAATATAGGCGCTGGAAAAACCAGTTTAGCCAATAAAATTGCCAACGATTTCAACGCCAAGCTAATTTTGGAACGCTTTGCTGATAATGCATTTTTACCGAAATTTTACAAGCAACCAGAGCGTTATGCCTTCACCTTAGAAATGTCTTTTTTAGCTGATCGCTATCAACAAATTAGTGATGATTTGTCGCAACTGGATTTGTTTATGGATTTTATGGTCAGTGATTATGATGTTTATAAATCATTGATTTTTTCAAAAATTACGTTGCCTGAGGACGAGTTTAGATTGTACCGAAAACTATTCTACCAAGTTTATAAGGACATCGCTAAGCCAGATCTGTATGTGTATCTCTATCAAAACACAGAACGTTTACAAGCCAATATTAAGAAAAGAGGTCGTAATTACGAAAAAGACATCAAAGACGATTATCTCGAAAAAATAAACACAGGTTATTTGGAATTTTTAAAAAGTCAGCAAGAGATGAATGTTAAGATTATTGATATTTCAGATCGGGATTTTGTGAAGAGTCGTGAAGATTATTTGTGGTTATTGGGTGAGATTAATGAGTCTTCAGTAGGCAGTCTTCAGTAGGCAGTATGGATAAGTCATTGGTTTTGTCATTTCGAGTACTTCGACTTCGCTCAGCACGGGTTCCACCGAGAAATCTCATTGTTCTTATCCGAAAAGAGTTTTTATCCGTTTAGATATGAGCAAATTAGTGACATTCGTGTCAGACTTTTGTCGTCATTTTTTGTGGAATAATCTCATAAAGTCGAGTAACAATAATACCTTTTTCATCCTCTAGAACAATCTCATTTAAGATTTTCTCGTCTTTAACTTCCAAATTAAAAGGCATGCTCAGCACATCAACACCACTACTTTGTTTTAATCGTATGCCTTGTCCTGATATAATATCTTTATTGGGTATGAATTTCCCAATTGGTAGGTGTTCCGTTAGAATTACGTATTTATAGTTAGATAGTTTGGTCACTATTTTCAGAATTTCAGCATTAGACAAATGTTGAAGTACCTGTCTCAAAATAACGCAATCGGCTTCCGGAAGTTCATCTTCAACAATATCCAAACAACAAAACTCTAAATGTTTTGCTCTGAATAGCGATTTATTTCTAGCGATTAAATTTTCAACAATATCAATAGCGATAAATTTTTTAGTGTATTTTACAAGTTCTTTGCCCACATTAAAATCGCCACAACCTAAATCGCAAACCGTCAGCGAATTGTTATGGGATTTTAAAAAGGTAATCACACTATCTAAATAAGGTGCAACGAGTTTCGCATCGTGAGAACCTGAGCCGGAATAAAAATCATGTGCTTTTCCGCCCCAAAGATGCAGGTCATAAATTTGTGACATCGCATCTTTTGTTGGCCAAGGTTTTTTAGTCATTGTATTCAAATTATGATTTGTCCTTATTTGTCTTTCCGAAATGAGGCGCGATTGTGGAATCTCACTTTTGCTAAATCATTGATGAAGTTAAACAAAACTATGAGATTTCTCGTCGCTCATGCTTCGCTCTGTCGAAATGACAAAAGACATTATTATTTAAATATTTTAGTCTCAGTCGAAGTCACAGTCTTCACACAGATTTATAGGAATGGGACGCAAATTAAAGTCTTCCCTATGGGAAGGTTTGGATGGGCTTTTTTTTAATTGGGCCTCTTCATCTTACTGAACACATCCCAAACTACCACACCACAACTAACCGAAATATTCAAAGAATGTTTGGTGCCATATTGCGGAATTTCAATCACAACATCACTTGCATCAACCACATTTTGTGCTACACCTTTAACTTCATTCCCAAACACAAAAGCATATTTAGTGTTGGGTTGAGGTTCAAAATCGTTGAGCATGGTGGCGTTTTCGGCTTGTTCAATAGCACAAATTTTTATGTTTTCAGTTTTTAATTTTTCAATAATATCTAAAGTGTTTTCGGCATATTGCCAAGCCACAGTTTCCGTACTTCCTAAAGCTGTTTTTCTAATATCGTTGTGTGGTGGTTGTGCAGTAATACCACAGAGATAAATCTTTTCAATTAAAAACGCATCACTGGTTCTAAAAACCGAACCAATGTTGTTAAGGCTTCTAATATTATCGAGTATAATGATGATAGGAGACTTTTCAGCAGTTTTAAATTCTGAAATTTCTAACCTTTCTAATTCTTCGTTCTTTAGTTTTCTCATCTTTGGTTTCCGCAAAAGCGGTAATCTGTTTAGGAGACCTCGCAGGTTTTAAAAAGCTGAAAGCTCTGATATTTGCAATATAATTATAAATTGTTGTGACTTCGACTTCGCTCAGCCAACATAAAGTTTGTATAGTCATATGTTATCAACACCTGTAAATAACTTCTGTTGAGACGACTTCAATAAACCTCAAAATATAAGTAAATTTGTAATCCCGATAGCTATCGAGACAAAAATATAATTTAAAACAGATTACCATTGGCTAAAAAGGCGAAAAAAGTAACACCATTAATGAAACAGTATAATGCCATCAAGGTAAAATATCCTGATGCCTTGTTATTGTTTCGTGTGGGCGATTTTTATGAAACCTTTGGTAGCGATGCCGTAAAAGCGTCAAAAATACTCGATATCATTTTAACCAAACGTGGTGCTGGTAGCGAAAGTGAAACAGAGTTAGCTGGTTTTCCGCACCATTCCTTAAATACGTATTTGCCAAAATTGGTAAGGGCAGGAGAGCGTGTTGCTATTTGCGACCAGTTGGAAGACCCAAAGCAAACCAAAACCATCGTAAAACGTGGTGTCACGGAATTGGTTACGCCTGGTGTGGCTTTTAATGATGACATTTTACATTCAAAATCCAACAATTTTTTAGCCGCTGTTTATTTTGAAAAGCAACGTATTGGAGTGTCTTTTCTAGATATTTCTACCGGCGAATTTTTAACCTCGCAAGGCAATGCGGAGTATATTGATAAGCTCCTTCAGAATTTTAACCCAAGTGAAGTTTTAATTTCAAAACAAAGTCGAAAGGCATTTTCGGAAGCCTTCGGCACTGATTTTCATACGTTTTATTTGGAAGATTGGGTGTTTCAGGCCGACTATGCCCATGAAACTTTGATTAAACATTTCAACACGAAGACATTAAAAGGTTTTGGAATTGAAGATTTATATGAAGGGATTATCGCTTCAGGCGTTGTGCTTCATTATCTAGGAGAAACACGCCATAACAAGTTGGAGCATATTGCAACGATTTCGAGAATTGCGACTGATGATTATGTTTGGATGGATAAATTTACGATTCGGAATTTAGAGTTGTACACTTCTACCAATGCCAATGCCGTAACCTTAATCAATGTCATTGACAAAACGATTTCGGCCATGGGAGGACGAACCTTAAAACGTTGGTTGGCCTTACCGTTAAAACATGCTGATAAAATAAAACAACGACACGAAGTTGTTAAATATTTGTTGGAAAACGAACCCTTGCTTCAAAAGATTCAAAGTCAGATAAAACATATTGGAGACATTGAACGGCTCATTTCAAAAATAGCAACCACTAAAGTTAGTCCACGTGAAGTTATTCAGCTTAAAAACTCCTTAGACGCTATTGTGCCTATTAAGGCCGAAGCCGAAGTTTGTGAGAATGAAGCGTTGAAAATATTAGGCGATAATTTACATCGCTGTGATTTATTACGCGACAAAATAAAAGAAACACTCACCGAAGATGCACCTGTAAATATTTTAAAAGGTCATACCATTGCTAGCGGTTTTTCCCAAGAATTAGATGAATTGAGAGGTTTGTCACAATCTGGGAAAACGTATTTGGATAATATGCTGAAACGCGAAAGTGAACGTACAGGTATCACGTCCCTTAAGATTGCTTCAAACAACGTTTTTGGATATTATATTGAAGTCCGAAATTCACATAAAGATAAAGTTCCGGAAGAATGGATTCGTAAACAGACACTTGTAAATGCGGAGCGTTACATTACCGAAGAACTCAAAGAATATGAAGCAAAAATTTTAGGTGCTGAAGAGCGTATTTTAGCGATTGAGCAACAATTATTCGCTGAATTAGTCACTTGGATGCATCAGTTTATTGTTTCCGTTCAGCAGAATGCGCAACTCATTGGGCAATTAGATTGTTTGTGTGGATTTGCAAGTTTGGCGAAAGCAAACAACTATGTGTATCCACAAATTGATGATAGTTTCGATTTGGAAATAAAGGACGGTCGTCATCCCGTAATTGAAAAACAATTGCCAATTGGCGAACCTTATATTGCCAACGATTTATTTTTGGATAGAGCATCGCAGCAAATTATTATGATCACTGGACCAAACATGTCTGGTAAGTCGGCAATTCTAAGACAAACAGCATTGATTGTTTTATTAGCACAAATCGGAAGTTTTGTGCCTGCTGGAGAAGCAAGAATTGGTTTGGTCGATAAGATTTTTACCAGAGTAGGCGCAAGTGATAATATTTCGATGGGCGAATCCACCTTTATGGTAGAGATGAATGAAACCGCTTCTATTCTTAATAATATTTCAGACCGAAGCTTGGTACTTTTAGATGAAATTGGAAGAGGAACGAGTACATATGATGGTATTTCAATCGCTTGGGCCATCAGTGAATATTTGCATGAACACCCATCTAAACCCAAAACGCTTTTTGCAACACATTATCACGAATTAAATGAAATGACGGAGACGTTCAGTCGCATTAAAAATTTCAATGTCGCGGTAAAAGAGCTAAAAGATAATGTGCTTTTTGTTAGAAAACTGGTTGAAGGCGGAAGTGAACACAGTTTTGGAATTCACGTCGCAAAAATGGCAGGAATGCCGCAGCAAGTGATAAGGCGCGCAAATAAAATTCTATCTAAACTAGAAAAATCGCATTCAAGTGAAGAGTTAACGGATAAGGTGAAAACATTAAAAGATGATTTGCAATTAAGCTTTTTTAATTTGGATGACCCTTTACTGATAGAGATAAAGGACGAAATTCTTCATACGGATATCGATACTTTAACACCAGTTGAAGCTTTAATGAAACTCAATGAAATTAAGCGAATGTTGGTAAAGAAAAAGCAAGCCTAAAAGTTTTTTAATTTATTTTAAAAAAAGGCTTTGCTTTAATGATAAAAATTTTAAATTTGCATCCGCTTTAAAAGCGAAAAAGTTCTTTAAAAATTGCGAAAGTAGCTCAGGGGTAGAGCATCACCTTGCCAAGGTGGAGGTCGTGGGTTCAAATCCCATCTTTCGCTCAATAATACATACCAATTTTTAGTTGCAGTCAGTAACTAAGATGCTGAAGTGGTGGAATTGGTAGACACGTTGGACTTAAAATCCAATGTCCATTAGGACGTACGGGTTCAAGTCCCGTCTTCAGTACTTTAAGGGACAAATCAGAATGTTTTGATTTGTCCCTTTTTTTATTCCCTTTCAACACCGCATTAAAATTAGCAATTTTTAGGATTAACGATTTGATAGCGTAGGTTCGAACCAATAATGTTCAAATTTGAACTTTTCGAAACAAAAATCGAACTTAGAAACGCTCTCATAATTTATGTCGCTATTATTGAGTTGACTATCTCAATTCTCAAGTTTCTTTAAAGCATATTTATATTTATCAGTTTCAAAATTGCCATTTAAGATGAAATTCTTGTAATTTTACTAAGCAAAAATTATAACATTTTAATTTTCTAATTACGTTGAGAAAAACATATTCTAAAATTTTGACTTTTTATCTGCAATACTGACTATAATATTGAGGTATGATGTTTACTTTTGATTTCTCGAATTTCAGAATATTGTCAAGTGTAATCTATATTGATTTTCATTTATAATGAGTTTAAGAAAAGAATTGATCAAATTTAAGACTTCATAAAAATATGATTTTTGAACATTTTAAAAGGAAAATTACTAGAACAAAATCTAATTCATAATCAGAATAATTAGGTTTTAAATTAAATTATTTTATATTTGTGTAATCGATTACAATAAAATTATTTTCTATGTCAAAATACAATACAAGATACGCATCCAGTCCAGAGGCTGTAAAAAAATACGATACTCAACAATTACGAAATGAATTCTTAATTCAGAACGTACTAAAAAAAGACACTATAGAGTGGGTGTACACGCACTATGATAGATTTATGGTTGCAGGCGTTGTGCCCGAAACGAAATCTGTTAATTTAGAAGCTATAGACCCATTAAAAGCTGATTTTTTCTTGGAAAGGAGAGAGCTTGGGATTATTAATATAGGTGATTCAGGAAGTGTATCCGTTGATGGAACAATTTATACTCTAGAACGTAAGGAAGCACTTTATATTGGCCAAGGGAACAAAGAAGTGGTTTTTTCGAGTAAATCTTCGGAAAATCCTGCAAAATTTTATTTAAATTCAACACCAGCTCACAAAGCCTATCCAAATAAAAAAATTGGAACAGAGGATGTGGAGGTTATTGAATTAGGGGCACCCGAAACAGCAAATGCAAGAACATTAAGAAAGTATATTGTAAACAGTGTGGTAGATGTTTGCCAATTGCAAATGGGAATGACGACCATAAAAGTTGGAAGTAGCTGGAATACGATGCCAGCACATGTGCATGACAGACGAATGGAAGTCTATTTCTATTTTGAAGTGCCAGAAGACCAAGCTGTGTGTCATTTTATGGGGGAGCCGCAAGAAACGCGTCACATTTGGATGGCTAATGGAGAAGCCGTAATTTCACCACCATGGTCAATTCATTCAGGTTCAGGAACATCAAACTATTCCTTTATTTGGGGAATGGCAGGTGAAAATTTGGATTATGGAGATATGGACGTTTGTAAAATCAATGAATTAAGATAAAAAATATGTCAATAAACTTATTTGACTTATCGGGAAAAGTAGCCTTAATTACTGGCGGAACACATGGATTGGGCATGTCTATGGCAATGGGACTTGGTAAAGCCGGTGCAACGCTTGTGGTCAATGGGGCTTCATCTCAAGAAAAATTAAATAAAGCTGTAGCTGAATATAAAGCAGAAGGTTTAAATGCTTTTGGGTACTTGTTCGATGTTACTAATGAGACTCAAGTCATTCAAAATATTAAGAAAATTGAAAATGAAGTCGGTGTTATAGACATTCTAGTAAATAATGCTGGCATTATCAAAAGAACCCCTCTAGAGGAGATGGAAGTTGAAGATTTTGAGCAGGTTTTAAAAGTGGATTTAGTCAGTCCTTTTATAATGTCTAAACACGTCATAAAAGGCATGATCAAAAGAAAAGAGGGTAAGATTATAAATATCTGCTCTATGATGAGTGAATTAGGAAGAAACACCGTAGCGGCTTATGCAGCGGCTAAAGGTGGCTTAAAAATGCTCACCAGGAACATGGCTACAGAATGGTCTAAACATAATATTCAGGTCAATGGTATTGGTCCTGGCTATTTTGCAACAAGTCAAACAGCACCAATTAGAGTTGACGGCCATCCGTTTAATGAATTTATTATTAGTAGAACACCTGCAGGACGATGGGGAAATCCAGAAGATTTACAAGGCGCTGCCATATTCTTAGCATCAAAAGCTAGTGATTTTGTAAGCGGTCAAATTGTGTACGTCGATGGTGGCATATTAGCAACTATAGGAAAACCTTCTAATGAAGACTAACCCAAAAAAAAATGAGTAAACACTTTATACACGATAATTTTCTGCTTGAAAATAAATATGCTGAGGAGTTATATCACAATTACTCAAAAAATCAGCCTATAATAGATTATCATAATCATTTATCACCAAAAGAAATTCTTGACGATAAAATTTATAATAACTTAACAAAGGTTTGGATTAATGGTGACCATTATAAATGGCGAGCCATGCGTACTTTGGGTGTTGATGAAAAGTATATCACTGGTGATGCAACTGACAAGGAAAAGTTTATGCAATGGGCAAAAACAGTTCCTTATACGATGCGGAATCCATTGTATCACTGGACCCATTTAGAGTTAGCAAGATATTTTGATATCAATGATTTATTAAACGAGAAATCGGCTGAAAAAATTTATGAGTCTACGTCAGAAAAATTAAGTAGTAGTCAATATAGCTGTAGAAACCTACTGCGTAAGGTGAATGCAGAGTTGGTGTGTACAACTGAAGATCCCACGGATAATTTAGTACATCACAAACAATTAACAACTAGTGATTTTGAAGTAAATGTAAGTACAGCTTTTAGACCCGATAAGGCGATTTTAATAGCCAATGAAGGCTATAATGATTATATCAATGACTTGGGAAAAGTGGCTGATATTAATATTGAATCTTATGCAGATTTAAAAGATGCTTTACGAAGCAGAATTGAATATTTTGATGCTAATGGTTGTAAGTTATGTGATCATGGTTTAAACCAAATTTCATATGAAAGTTTTACCGAGAGTGAAGTTGGGACTATTTTCAAGAAGAAACTAGAAGGCCATAAACTTTCAAAAGAAGAGGTCTTAAAATTTGAAACCGCAATCCTGTTATTCTTGTCAGAAACCTATCATGAGTTTGGTTGGGTGCAACAGTTTCATTTAGGTGCCTTAAGAAATAACAATCATCGAATGCATGAAATTTTAGGGCCAGATACAGGGTGGGATTCCATTGGAGATTATTCGCAAGCCGAAAAATTATCTGCATTTTTGAATGCTCTAGATAGTAAGGACCAATTGACTAAAACCATAATCTACAATCTAAATCCTGCTGATAACGAAGTTATGGCTACAATGATCGGGAATTTTAACGACGGTAGCGTAAAAGGAAAAGTTCAGTTTGGTTCAGGTTGGTGGTTTTTAGATCAAAAAGATGGAATGACCAAACAACTAAACGCATTATCAAATATGGGTTTAATTAGCTGTTTTATTGGTATGCTTACAGATTCCCGTAGTTTTTTGTCTTTTCCGAGACACGAGTATTTTAGAAGACTACTTTGTAATCTTTTAGGCGATGAAATAAAACGCGGTGAGTTGCCAAAAGAAGAAATGGAATGGATTGGTAAAATGGTAGCAGATATAAGCTATAATAATGCTAAGTGCTATTTTGATTTCTAACGAGTTAATTAAAAAATATGATAATGAGATTTAACATCATTCTCTTAGTAATTCTTTTTACAAGTATGGTCTCATGCAAGAAAGCAGAGGAAGGGGTTGAGGTACTCTATTTAGGACATTCTCTGCCTCAAACACATCCAGTACATAAAGGTATGTTAGAGTTTCAAAAGGCGTTAGAAAAAAAATCTAAAGGTTCTTTAGTAGTTAAGATTTTTCCTGATGGCCAATTAGGATCGGAGAGAGAACTGTTAGAATTATTACAAATTGGAAGTGTTGCTGCAACCAAAGTGAGTTCTTCCATGTTGTCTAATTTTGTGCCAGAATATAATGTTATGGGTGTTCCTTATCTTTTTAAAGACAAAGAGCATCAATATAAGGTTTTAGAAGGTCCAATTGGAAAATCTATTCTCGAAAAAGGTTCTAAATTCTGGCTTAGAGGTTTATGTTACTATGATGCTGGAAGTAGAAGTTTTTATACCAGCAAAACAGCCATCAGAACACCTGAAGATTTAAAAGGACTTAAAATTAGAGTCCAAAATAATCAAATGGCAATTAATTTGGTAAATTCAATGGGTGGAGATGCTACGCCTTTGGCCTATGGTGAATTATATACGGCAATTCAACAAGGTGTTGTTGATGGTGCTGAAAATAATCCACCATCCTTTGTGTCCTCAAACCATTATGAAATCAGTAAGTATTATACCTTAGATGAACATTCTTCAGTTCCAGATGTTCTGTTAATAGGGACAAAATATTGGAATAAATTATCCGAGGAACAGAGAGTTTGGGTACAGGAAGCGGCAGACGAATCTTCCCAAGCACAAAAAAAGTTTTGGCAGGAGTCTGTTGAGGAATCCATGAAAATTGCCAAGGATTGGGGTGTTGAAATTATTCATCCCGACAAATCCTTGTTTGCAGAAAAAGCAAAACCTGTAATTGAAAATTTTATTAAAGAGTATCCAGAAATGGCCGATATTGTCAACCAAATTAAGAATGAATCAAATGAGTAAATCTGAATTTATTTTCAATAAGGTCAATAAAATACTAGAATGGTTTTTAATTATCATTTTTGCCTTGTTAGTCTTAGATGTGCTGTTTCAAGTGTTTTCAAGATATCTTTTGGGAAGATCTTTTACTTGGACAGAAGAATTCGCAAGGTTTTCTTTGATCTGGATGACTGTTTTAGGTGCTGCTTATCTCAACGCTAAGAAAGAGCATTTATCCATGGACTTCTTATACGAAAAAATGTCTACAGCAAATAAAAGAAAAACGTCCATACTTATTGAGGTATTCATTTTTCTATTTGCCCTTATCGTCATGGTAATAGGCGGGTTAAATTTGGTTTACACTACCTTGCATTTAGAACAGTTATCAGGTACCTTGAGAATACCTCTGGGTTATGTTTATGCCGTTATGCCTATAAGTGGTTTTTTAATTATGTGCTTTTCAATATATCACATATCGGGTATTTATTCTAATAAAAATATGAGCTAATTATGAGTATAGAGGTTATTAGTATTTTAGTGTTGTTTGTGAGTTTCTTTATACTTCTGTTATTAAAAGTGCCGGTGGCCTATAGCATTGGGATTTCCACAACGATTAGTTTACTGTTGAATATTGATAAAATGCCTGGCTTAACTACCATTGCGCAACGAATGACCACAGGTATCGATAGTTTTGCCCTGTTGGCTATACCATTTTTTGTCCTAGCTGGTGAGATAATGAAACAAGGAGGCATCGCCAATCGACTCATAAATTTTGCAAAATCATTAGTTTCCAGCCTTCCTGGTGGATTGGCTTATGTCAATGTATTGGCATCTATGCTATTTGGAGCAATTTCTGGTTCTGCTGTTGCTGCTGCTTCTGCTATTGGTTCAATCATGACTGATAGAATGGAAGAAGAAGGTTATCCTAGAGCTTTAAGTGCCTCTGTAAATATAACATCGTCAACAACAGGATTGTTAATTCCTCCGAGTAATATTTTAATAGTTTATGCCTTAGCTAGCGGAGGAACCGCATCTGTAGCGGCTTTATTCATTGCTGGTTATTTACCTGGCATACTCTTGGGTTTTGCGATAATGGGATATGTGGCGTTCATTGCGATTAACAGAGGTTATGCAAGAGGTAAGCGTGCAACTCTATTAGAGATTTGGACCTATTTTAGAAAGGCGTTTTTTAGTTTATCATTACTAATCATTGTTGTAGGAGGGATCGTAGCTGGAATTTTTACCGCAACAGAGGCCTCGGTAATTGCGGTATTGTATGCAGCGATATTGTCATTGATTTATGGTGACATGAAAATGAAGGATATGCCACAAATTTTATTATCGAGTGCAAAGACTACAGCTGTCGTCATGTTTTTAATCTGTACATCTATGGCGATGTCTTGGCTGTTCTCTTTTGAAGGGATTCCAGAAATGATAAGTACATTTCTATTAGATTCGCTAAGCAACAAATTTGCCATCTTTCTAGCTATTAATATTATTTTATTAATTGTCGGAACGTTTATGGATATGACTCCAGCTGTATTGATATTTACACCAATTTTCTTGCCAGTAGTTACGACTTTGGGAATGGATCCAGTTCATTTTGGGATCATAATAGTATTAAACCTGTGCATTGGGATCTGTACACCTCCTGTAGGCACCTTATTGTTTGTAGGTAGTGGAGTCGCCAATGTCTCGGTCACAAAAGTGATAAGGTCGCTGTTACCCTTTTTAGCCATTATGGTAGCGGTACTAATGATTATATCTTTTATTCCTGAAATTTCAATGTTTTTACCAAGACTTTTTGGTCTATAATTATAACATAATATGACACAGTTAAAAAATAAGAAACAAGTTTTAAATAGAGAAAATTTAGCTTACAATAAAAAATCACCAATAAAGGTTGTACAATTTGGTGAGGGTAATTTTTTGAGAGCATTTGTAGAATACGCCTTTCAGCAACTCAATAAATCTGTCGATTTTAATGCAGGAATAGCGGTTGTTCAGCCCATTGAAAGAGGAATGGTAGATATGCTGAACGATCAAGATGGACTTTATACCCTGTTTTTAAAAGGCGTTCAAAAAGGGCAAGAAATACAAGAAAAGCAGTTAATAACTAATATTGTGAAGGGTATTGATCCTTACACGGATTTTAAAGCTTATTTAGATTTAGCAAAAGAAGAAGAGCTTCAGTTTATTATCTCCAATACAACCGAAGCAGGTATAGCCTTTGTTGAAAGTGATACAATGGATATGGAGCCTCCGAGTTCATTTCCGGCAAAATTAACAGTATTACTCAATGAGCGTTTCAAATATTTTAATGGAGCAGAAGACAAGGGCTTAACTATTATTCCTTGTGAGTTAATTAATCATAACTCAGAAACTTTAAAAGAAATCATTTTAAAATATGCTGCACTCTGGGATTTAGACAGAGCATTTACAAATTGGCTGGAAAGTAGTTGTTCGTTTCATAGCACTTTGGTAGATAGAATTGTGCCAGGTTACCCAAAAGATGATATTGAAACCTATAATGCGGAGTTAGATTACAAAGACAATCTGATCGTTGCGGCAGAAGTATTTTTGCTTTGGGTGATTGAAGGTGGTGACGATCTAAAGAAAAAGTTGCCTTTTCATAAAACAGATTTGGACGTTAAGATTGTTGATGACATGCAACCGTATCGTACCAGGAAAGTACGAATTTTAAATGGAGCACATACGTCAATGGTGCCATTTTCCTTACTATATGGAAATGAAACCGTTAAAGAAACGGTAGATAATGCCTTTACGGGAGCTTTTGTCAATAAGGCTATTTTTGAAGAAATAAACGATGTGCTTCCAATGGATAAAGACGAGCTGGACAGTTTTGCCGAAGCCATTTTAGACCGTTTCAGAAACCCATTTATCAAACATAAACTGGCAGATATTGCATTAAACTCTATTTCAAAATTTAAAGTTAGAGTGCTACCAAGTCTGTTGGAATTTGAAGCTAAAAATGGAAAATTACCAACTAACTTAACCTTTGCTTTCGCTTGTTTAATACGGTTTTATAAAGGCACTTGGCAAGGAAAGGATTTACCAATAAACGATGGAAAAGGTATCGTTGATAATTTCAATACTATCTGGAATAATGAGGATTACAACGTCATAGCGAATGCTATTTTGGCTAACCAAGACTATTGGGGAGAAGACTTAAATAAAGTCGAAAACCTTTCAAAAGCTATTGCTTTTGCGTTATCTGAAATAGATTCAAAAGGAATTGAATCTGGTTATGAAAATTTTAGCAAAAAGTATTAAAACAACCCTTTAACTGCAAACCAATTATTACTATGCAAAAGAAATTGATAAAAGTAAACCCATCAGATAACGTTGCTGTTGCCTTAGTTAACTTAAAGGCAGATGAGGTTGTCTCATTTCAAAATGAGGACATCAGAATTGTTTCAGATGTTAAGGCAAAGCACAAAATCGCTCTAAACAAATTTGAAATAGGTGAAGAGATAATGATGTATGGGGTTTTGGTTGGAAAAGCAAGTGAAGCCATAGAGAAAGGTAATGTATTAACTACCGAAAACGTAAAACATCAGAGTGCCAAGGTTAGCAAAAAAACGGATACTATAGGCTGGACGGCACCAAAAGTGGATAAATGGAAAGATAAAACTTTCATGGGATACCACAGGGAAGATGGGCAAGTTGGTACCGCCAATGTATGGTTGTTTTTTCCGTTAGTATTTTGCGAGAATAAAAATATAGAAAAGCTAAGGGATATTTTTGAAAAAGAGTTGTTAACAAAACAGTCAAACGCTCATCAAATGCTTTTACGGTCTTTAGTGAACGGTAGTGAAGATTCTGATACTGAAGTCATAGAATCGACTAGGGTTTTTGAAAATATTGATGTAAAATTCATTACCCATCCTGGAGGATGCGGTGGTATTCGACAAGATTCAGAAAGTCTGGCGCGATTATTAGCGGGTTATGTAAAAAATCCAAATGTAGCTGGAGCAACAGTATTGAGTTTGGGTTGTCAAAATTTACAAATAGATATTTTCAATAAGGCACTGGAAGCGATTAGTCCCGATAATAAAAAACCAGTATTGATGTACGAGCAGCAACAAATGGGAACGGTTGACGACATGTTAAGCGCCATTATCAAAAATTCTTACGCTGCAATAAAAGAAGCTAATGAAATAGAACGACAACCAGCACCTCTATCTAAACTGAAAGTAGGTTTAGAGTGCGGAGGGTCAGATGGCTTTTCTGGTATTTCGGCAAATCCAACACTAGGTTATACATCCGATATGTTAGTTGCACTGGGCGGTACGGCAATTTTAGCTGAGTTTCCAGAACTTTGCGGTGTAGAGCAGGAGTTAGTAAACCGCTGTACAAATGAAACATCTGCGAAGAGGTTTTTAGAATTAATGCAAGCTTATGAAAAATCTGTAGTAGACGCTGGTTCTGGTTTTGATATGAATCCTTCTCCTGGAAATATAAAGGATGGGTTGATTACAGACGCCATGAAATCTGCAGGAGCAGCAAAAAAAGGTGGTACTTCGCCAGTTGTAGATGTATTGGACTATGGTGAATATATCACAAAACCAGGGCTAAACCTATTATGTACACCAGGAAATGATGTAGAAAGTACAACAGCTATGGTAGGGTCTGGAGCTAATATTGTATTATTTACTACTGGACTAGGAACACCAACGGGAAATCCCATTACGCCAGTCATAAAAGTGTCGTCAAACTCAGAGTTAGCAACAAAAATGAGTGATATCATTGATGTAGATACGGGAGACGTTATAAAAGGGGAGAAGACTATTGAAGAAATGGCAGAAACTATGCTAGACTATATTATAGATGTTGCTAGCGGAACTATAAAATCAAAAGCAAGTCTTTTGAATCAGGATGATTTTATTCCTTGGAAACGAGGCGTTTCATTATGATTTCAAAACTAGATTTATAACTATTTATTCTTAAGTGAAGACTTACGTACAATCAGCTCAGGGTGCAATACGATTTGTTGTTGCTTCTTTGTTTTTATGTTGACATCTACTTCGTCCAAAAATACTTTAGCAGCAATTCTACCCATTTCGATAGGCGATTGATCTACCGAACTAATGGAAAGTTCCATAAAACGCGTGAAAGGCTCATTACTGAAACCAACAACAGAAATATCTTCAGGTATTTTTAAACCTTGGGCCTTTATCTCTTGTATAGCACCAAGTGCGGTAAAATCACTAGCCGAGAATATGGCGTCTGGTGGTGAATCCATAGTTAGCAGTTGTTTTAGGACTTTTCTACCTTCATCAACCTTACTAATGGTCTCTATAACTAAACTTTCATCAAATTCTAAACCATGGTCTAGTAAGGCTTGTTTATAACCCAAATAGCGATTCTTGAATATTTCCAACGCCCGATTATTTGATAAGTGTGCGATACGTTTACAGCCTTGTTCTATCAAATGTTTAGTAGCTTGATAGGCTCCATTATAATCATCAATAGTTACGGAACTAACCCCTGAAATATTTCTTTTTCTATCAAAAAATATGAGAGGCACCCGTTTCTGCGATAAGCTGTTAAAGATTTGATTCTTGGTTTTTGAATTGGAAATAGACATTAAGATACCATCAACTTGGGCGTTGATTAAGGACATAATATTCCCGGTTTCTAACTTTTCTTGGTCATGGGTTTGGCAAACGATAACATGGTAGCCTTTTGGGTACAATTCTTCTTCAATACCTCTAATAACTGAGGCGAAAAAGTTACTGTCCATACGCGGAACTATAACACCAACATTAAAACTTTTTCCACTTTTAAGAGCCTTTGCAAGTGTGTTTTGTTCATAATTCATTTCTAGAGCCATCTCTTGCACTAGTTTCCTGGTAGTTTCACTAATTTTTGGATTGTTGTTTAGTGCTCTAGATACAGTTGCAGCTGTTAAATTAACTTTCTTTGCTATATCGTAAATAGTAGTTTTTTTCTTCATTAAATTCAAATACTGAATACATACGGGTCTTATGCAGTAAATCTAAGCATTTTATTTAAAAGTTGTTTTGTTTTTGAAAAGAAAATCATTATCATTGTGTAATCGATTACATTAAATAAATAAAATATGAACAACGTGTATAAAAACTTAATCTATGGTGCCTTATTATTGGTTTCAACAAGTTTTGTAGCCTGTAGTAAGGATAGCTCTAATGACAGTGGTTCTGAGACCGTACTTGTGGAGTCCATTACCATTGTTGGAAATACTATTACAGATGGTAGTACAAGTCAATTATCAGCTACCGTAACGCCAAGTAATGCAACAAATATTTCTGTTAGTTGGTCGGTTTCTGATGCTTCTATTGCTACAATCTCAAATAGTGGATTATTGAATGCAGTATCAGACGGAAGTGTCAGTGTAACTGCAACAGCGCAAGATGGATCGGGTATCAGTACTTCAAAATCTTTTATGATTTCAGGTTCTGATAATCCAGTAGATGGAACTGTAGTAGAAACATCGCAACAACTTGTGGCTGCTATTGCAACGGCGAGTCCAGGTGATAATATTTACATCAGAGGAGGTAATTACGTATTCGGTTCAACACTACAAATTTCTGGCAATGGCGCAAGTAGTAGTCCTATTTCAATATTACCATATCCATCAGATACAGAACGGCCAAGGTTGGATTTTTCATCCATGTCCGAAAATTCATCAAATAGAGGTATAGCTTTGTCTGGTAATTATTGGCATATAAAAGGTATTGATGTTTATGCCGCTGGCGATAATGGAATGTTCATTAGTGGTAGCAATAATTTGATTGAATTTTGCACTTTTACAGAGAATCATGATACTGGACTACAAATAGGCAATGGAGGAAATAATAATACAATACTGAATTGCGATTCTTATTTTAATGCGGATTCCTCATTAGAAAATGCGGATGGATTTGCCTGTAAATTAGACGCAGGTTCAGATAACAAATTCATAGGATGTAGGGCATGGCAGAACCTAGATGATGGTTGGGATGGTTACCTAAGAGAAACGGATAATATTACGACATATTATGAAAATTGCTGGGCTTTTAAAAATGGCTATCTAATGGATGGAACCATTGGAGCGGGCGATGGAAACGGTTTTAAAACAGGAGGAAGCGATGATAAGACTTTAAAGCACAATGCCATTTACAAGAATTGTATCGCCGCAGGAAATGTATATGATGGTTTTGACCATAATAGTAACAGAGGTGATATTGAAATTTACAATTGTGCTGCTTATGATAACGGGAGAAACATTAGCTTTAGTTCTAATAATATTGCCAATTTTCTCTTGATTAAAAATACAGTGTCTTTCGCAGGAAATAATAATGATGGATATTCCGCATCCACAGTTGATATAACCAACAATGGATGGCAAAATGGCTTAGTCACTAATTCATCAGATTTTGTAGCACTGGATTTAGATTTATTGGCAGCATCGAGAAATGATGATGGAAGCCTTCCTGATATAGATTTTCTTCACTTGGTAGCAGGTAGTGATTTAATTGATGCTGGTACTGATGTTGGATTACCGTTTAATGGTTCAGCTCCAGATATAGGTGCTTTTGAATTTGAATAGAAGTAAATTCTAGACTATAGCTAAAATTTACTAATCTAGTAATGCATTTGCATAGATTTCAATATTAGAATAATGCTCATTTATACTATTTAGATGAGCATCTTTTTTGTTAAGATTTAATTTCAACTTACGCTCCCATTTGTTAGGTATACCATCATTATCAGTGTCTTTAAGTCCTTGTTTTGACTTTATAATTGGCCAACCATTGACATCTTCCTGGGAGTCAATAATTCCATTTTTATAATCTGCGTTTCCTTTTTTAGTATTGCTTATAACTCTTTTATCAACGGTATCTCTATGGATATCTACTCCCGCACCTTTCAAGACTTCGGTAAACGCTTCTTCAGCATTTGTAGTTTGAATATTATTTGAAATATCCAAAGACTTATCTAATTTCGCTAGTTCTGGATTGTCGCATTGTACGCCACCGTTCCAATTATTTAAAGTGATATTGTTATGATTAAAGACAAAATTTCCATCTACATAAAATTTACCATAAGGTTCTGAAGGACTAACGATTCTGTCGAGTTTAGAGGACGTTGTGGCTGGTCCTGATTTGAAGTAATTGTTTATCATGTTGTAACTTCCATTTTCGCCGCCATAGATACTATTTTCACCCCAATTATAAATGACATTATTTCTAAAATCCACAAATTCATTTTCAGAATTTTCTGTGGTTTTAGAGCCACTAAATCTTGGGTTTCTACTATTGTTGCTTACTATTAGATTATGATGAAAAGAAGCTCTTACACCTCCCCAAATACCACCATAGCCATGTGCGCCTTTTTCATGAACGGACTTGTTTAAAGCTTCAGAAATAATGCACCACTGTAATGTGAAGTTTTTATTATTGTAGAAGGAAGCATTCTCATCAGTTCCCCAACTTATAGAGCAATGATCTATAATCACATTATTGGTATCTCTGCAGCCAAGTGCATCGCCTTCAATGCCATTGATATCTCCCATTCTAAAACGTATATATCTTAATACAACATTATCGGATTTAATAGTTACAGGAAATCCTTTGATCGTAATACCGCCACAAGGTGCTGTTTGGCCAAGAATGCTCAAATCGCCTCTGTTAATGTCTAACTTAGATTTTAACTCAATTGTTCCAGAGATATCAAAAACAATGATTCTGGAGCCTTTCTTCAAAATACCTTTCCTCAGACTTCCTTCTCCGCTATCGTTTAGGTTGGTGACTTTATAAACAAAACCACCTCTACCACCTGAAGTATAGCGACCGAAACCTTCAGCCGTAGGGAAAGCCAAGTGTTGACCATATATTATACTCGAAAAAAATAATAAAATTATTAAGCCTAAGTGTCGTTTTTCAATCATTGTTTTTTATTAAAATAATATAATACAAAAAAAGGAGAGATATTTTTTCAAACATAACCCCTTTTCTTGACTAACTCAATTGATATCTGTTATTACCTCCATCGTGGATCTCCAACTTGGTTATCAATCAACGACTGGGTAGACAATGTAAAATCTCCAGCTAATGCATCAGCATATCCTGGATCTAATGTGGTATATGACGTCGAGTTATCATATCTTGGCACTGATGAGTCATACATTGTTGGTGCATTAAAATAGTTGTTATTACTAAAATCAATAAATTCGTCCGTTCTAGCTTGATCAGAATACCCTTCTGATTCCGTATCCGTGATTAACGTATTATTCACTGTAATATCGTTATCTTGAAATCTAACATAAAGTATTCTTCTGCTTGAATTGTTGGAACAAGCGTAAAGTGTACAGCTATCTATCAATATATTACAAACCAACCCTGATTGGGTAGAGGTACCTGAATCATCTATTCTAAAAAAATCTCTACTAGGTGCACAGTTGTTGAATGTGCTTGTGGTAAATGTAACGTTGAGAACATCAGAACTTCTAAAATCAAAGAAATCACCTCCACTTGTAAGAATATTTGTTACGATACAATTTTCAACCGTTATAGATTGAACAATGGCATCAGTTTCATTACCAGCAATAAAGGATCTATTATAATCATGGATATTACAACCGCTAACTAATAAAGAGTTGTAGTCGCCTGCTGCAGTGTATCTTAACATGTCTGTTAAATCAGTATCAACATCACCCGTAAGATCAAGATCGATTAATTCAACATCTGTTGCACCAGTAACAATAGAAAAGCTAACTTTTAAAAGTGGTTTATCAAAGCTCAATAATCCTCTAATGGTTAGAGGTTTATCAATAACTATAGTGCCAATTTGTTCTGTATAATCACCCTGTTCCAAGACTAAAACATCACCTGGAAGAGCATCTGCAACCATTTGAAATATATCGTCTGTTGGTGTCACTAAAATGCCTGTTCCTATGTCAATTCCTGTGGTAAAGTTTAAGACACCTCTAATTGTGGCATTGTTACGTATTTGAACCGTATAATCTGTTTCACCCGTAAGACCAGTTACTGTGGCAACTCCGTCTGCAATTTCTTGAGCCGACAGCGTGTAAGAAATATTGCCAGGTACTAAAAACAATTCTGTTACTGTGCTGTTAGGTAACCATCTGAATGTGGCTTCAGTCGCTAATACATCTCCTGGTTCTATAGGATAGAAAATTTGCTCCGTTAATGTTTCTGCGGTAGTAGTTGCATATGTGGATGGATCTAAGCCTCTAGAACTAAGTGCTTGTACTCTGATATAGTAAAACGTTTCTTGTGACAGTTCTATGAGTACTGGTACCTCACTTGAAGATACATTTACAGATTGAGCTATTGAAGAAAATGAGGAATCTTCACTCAATTCTACTAAGTAGTTATCTACATCAGGGTTAGAGTCCCATTGTAGTTCTACGAAAACTTGATTCCTTACAAAAGCCTGTAATCCGACAGGTGCGAATTCACGACTTATGCTAATTTCTTCAATGACTTGATCAGGGCTTTCACATCCGGAAAATGATAATAGTAAAGTCAGGACTACTATCATGGATTTTAATATATGTTTTGCTTTCATCATGTTTTAATAATTTCTTGGTTATAATTTCTAATAGCCGTAATCATTTTCTAATCGACCATTACTAGCATCTATAAAAACTTGCCATATTGGCCAAAATTGTCTATTGTCTGGATCTACTCCTAATTTATAAAGAGAGTTTATCATATCATCTTCTAACATCGTCCAATCTTTTTCGGAATATTCGGGTCCTGGATTGGTGGTTTCATTTCTGTTTAAGCCATAGATATCTAGTGTTTCACCATCTTCTTCGTATTTGAAATATAATGTGGTTGGCACGTTTGCGTAATCACCGATTCTATTTTTTAGGTTAAACATTTTTTCTTTAGCTTCATCTAGATTAGTGCCAAGTAGATTCCATCGGATAAGATTCATCTTACGTTCCATTTCACCAGTAAATTCAAGTTTATGTTCTCTAACAATAGCGTCAAACATATCTTGAGAATTTGTTAAGGCATTAACATAGTTATCTACTTTTTCAGGATGTTGATCAGAAGGGAATGCTCGTCTTCTTATTTCTTTAAGGTATGGTGCGGCTGCACCAGCCCCTTGTAATTCATTGGCCGCCTCTGCTGCAATCAATAGTACTTCTGCAAAGCGCATATAGATTTTGTTTAAACCATCATCATTGGTAGAGGTTACATAACGATCCATCCACTCATAGCGATACTTTCCAAAGTACCAAGTGTCCAATCCTACGAGCTCTTGTTGCGCAAAGCCTTCATTAGGATTTCCCCATTGATACGGTACACAGGTGACATCTCGACGCGTATCGGTTTCGTCATAGTCATAGAATACGGTTGGTAAAGGTCCGGCTATTCCACCTCTGGCTTGTCCGGTGTGTTGATCTACTCCTCTATGTCTAACTGCAAACGAGAATGCCACTCGACCACGACCTGCTGCAAAAGGTATCTCCCATAAGGATTCACCTCCAGCAATTACAGACTCTTCATTAAAGTTTCTCCAAAAGGTTTCAAATGAAGGCTCCAAATAGGCCTGACCACTATTGATAACTTCAGTAGCTTCAGTAAGTGCAAGTGTGTACATGTTTTGTACCGATAACGCTGGATTGTTACTGCGTCTGATTCCATCAGGATATTGTTGAAAACCAGAAGCAACCATGGCTAACCGTGCTCTGAAAGCTTTTACAAAAGCTTTATGAGCGCGTTCTACAGTATTCGTTCTGGAGTTTTCATTTGGCCATGCAACTAAAGTTTCAGCTTCACCTAAATCAGCAATAATTTGTTGGTATATAATATCTCTATCTGTTTTTGGCAAATAAAGTGTTTCACTATTTATAGGTTCAAAACGTGCAGGAACATCACCCCAAGTCTTCATCAAGTCTGCATAATAAATAGCTCTATACGTTAGGGCTTCGCCTAGTAACTGGCCTAATGATGTACCAGGTTCTGGATTACCATAAGTTCTTAATCCTTCAATACAAAGGTTGGCGCGCTCGATCCCAGCATACATCATGGCCCAAACATTATTATCTCTATTCATTTGTTCGTTTGTTGGGGTTGCACTGTAGGTCATTAATTCCCCTTGAGAGCTCCCAGCATCATCCGAACTGTAATTATATTCGGTATCCGTGTTAAATCCATAAAAGGGAATATATCTACCTCTATAGGAGTTAGTCTGCCCCATTGGTTCTAGGATACCATCAACAGCACCTCTTGCCAAATCTGGTGTTGAAAATATAACTGATGGTTCTGCAGATGATTGTGCAGGCGCTTCCAAAAAGTCTTCTTCAAATTCAGAACAAGAGAACATAGCTCCTGCCAGAAAAACTAGTGTTAGAAATATTGATTTTTTCATTTTCATTTTTTTAAAAATTAAGGTTTAAACCGAAAGCAATCTGTCTGCTTCTAGGGTAGGCAGAATAGTCAACTCTAGGTGTAAAATTCGTTTGTCTTCTTGTAGATACTTCTGGATCCATACCAGAATAATTAGTTAAAACAAATACGTTATTTGCCGTGACATATAATCTAAGTTTGGATATGCCAAGATTTGAAAGTACTGACTCTGGCAGTGTATAACCAAGTGATAAGGTATTTAACCTTAGGTAAGAACCGTCTTCTACAGCCCAATCACTAAATACATAGCGCTGCATATATGGCGACCACTTTGTCGTATTAGCATTCAAGGCTTCTAATTGTGCAGGGTCATTAACAAGTTGACCTGTAGAGGGATCTAGATTCGTCCAGCGTACGCCGTCAGCAAATTCAGTAGTTAGATTACCATAATCACCGCTTTGTCTCGGTGTGTTTGAATGAATTTTGTTGGCATTATAAACATCAAAACCAAGACTGAAATTAAAGGCAGCACTAAGGTCAAAACCATATGCACGTGCGCCCAAAGTAAATCCACCTATGAAATCTGGATTAGCGTCTCCGATTATGGTTTGATCATCTTGATCTACAACACCATCATTGTTGGTATCTTTTAGTTTTAAAGCGCCTGGCCTAACGAGCCCATCACCTATTACAGCACTATTGTCGGGAACACCATCCATTAATGTATAGTCGCCAGTTGCTGCATCGTAGTTAAAATCAGATACTTCATACCGACCATCATTTTGGTAACCGTACATTATGCCTAAAGGCGACCCTACTTGTACAAGATAGTCATTTCCTATTTGACTTGAAGCCCAACCAGAAGGCCAACCAAAGTCTTCTAATGCACCTAAGGAATTGATTTTATTTTTGTTAGTACTAATATTGAAAGAGAAATCTAAACCATAGTTTTCCTTATTGATAGCTGAAATATTAATAAGGGCTTCAACACCTGTATTTTCAATCTCACCAATATTCCTATACTGTATATCATACCCTGTTCCAGGTACACGGAAAGCTAAAAGTAAATCTTGTGTAATATTTTTATAAACTTCAAATGAACCACTAACCCTACCATTAAATAAACTGTAATCTAATGCTAAATTTTGTGTTACAGTTGTTTCCCATTTCAAATCTGGATTGGCTAAAACATCTGACGGTGCAAAAAAGTTATTTATCCCATTAATATAAGAGGTGTTATAGGATTGGTATGTTTGAATGGTTTGCCCAGTTGGTATATTATTATTACCTACTTCGCCATAACTTAATCTTAGTTTTAGCGTATTGATCCAATCCGTATTTTCTAAGAAAGACTCTTCAGAAATTTTCCATGCGAAAGCTGCAGACGGGAAATAGCCCCATCGGTTATCTCCAAGAAATTTACTGGATCCATCCATACGAAACGTAGCGGTTAATAAATATCTATTTTTAAAGTCATAGTTGGCACGGCCGAAAAACGATAATAGTTTGTCATCAGGTGAATAAAAATTATTCACCGTAAAAGGATCAGCTTGTGTAGTTAACGTTAAACTTCTCTGAAAATCAAAGTCACTTGGAAAACCGTGTAACTCAGTTTCAACTCTATTATCTTTGGAAACAATCATTTCCTGTCCTAAGAGCAGTTTGAGTGCATGGTCATCTCCAACAATAGTTTTGAAATCATAGTTTAAGGTGTTTGCAGTTCTAAAACTTTCTCGTTTTCTATCTCTAATTCTTAAAGCAGGAAGCCCTTGATTTTCAACACTTGGTCTATTGCTAGAAAAATAAGTGGATTTTCCATAGAAACGATAATCTAAATCATCTGTGGTGTTTAAACCAACATCAGACCGGAATGTTAAATTATTGATGACGTCCCAAGACAAACTTCCTAATAAGTTAAGGTTTTTTCTTAATTTTTGTTGTTGATTATCAGCAACGGCAATAAATGGATTAACCAAATCACTAAAAATGGCCTCATCAGTATTGGTTGGATCAAAAGCGGCTAAAGGAATAGGGGAGTATCTTATAGAATGTTTAAGTCTCGAATCCGCAGATGAGACCTCATTTTGCTCATTGGCTCCACCGCCATTAACCTCGGTATCTGCATAACGAATTGTAAATGACAAATCTACCTTGTCACTGGCTTTGTTTTTTAAGGCCAAGGATACATTACTTCTTCTAAAGTCAGAACCCACCATAATTGCTTTCTCATCATAAAGCGCGTAATTAAAATTATAATTGAATTTTTCAGAACCGCCTCTTACAGATAAATCATGGTTTTGTACATCTCCTACTCTTCCGTAGATTAGTCTCTGCCAGTCATTTCCTTCCATACCAACATATTGATCATAGTCTTGATAGAGTCCATATGTTTCATCATAAACTTCTGGAGTGTCTCTCAATAGCCAATATTCACGTTGCCATAATACAAAATCTTCTGGCTCTAAGACATCAATGGTTTTTGCGATGGTCTTGGTACCATATGAGGTGTTCATGCTTACAGACATTTTTCCTACTTTACCACTTTTTGTAGTCACTATGATAACACCATTTGCCCCTCTAGAACCATAGATAGCAGTAGAAGAGGCATCTTTTAAAACGCTGATATTTTCAATGTTAGATGGCGAAATGTCGTTTAAACTATTTACTGGAAATCCATCAACTATAACTAAAGGAGCACTATCTTGTGTAAGTGATCCTGCACCTCTCACTCTAATTTGCACCTCTGAATCTGGAGATCCTTCTGTATTTAAAACCTGCACTCCAGCTAATCTACCGGTTAAGGTTTCAGAAACACTAGCAATGTTTTGTTGTTTTAGATCCTCACCGCCTATAGTTACAACAGAGCCAGTAAGATCAGACTTACGGGATGTACCGTAACCGATAACGACAACTTCGTCTAAGTCTTCTGAGCTGGGTTGAAGCGTTACGTTAATGGTTGTTTGTCCTGCAACTGGTATTTCTTGGGTCGCATAGCCAATATATGAAATCACCAGAACGGCATTAGTTCCTGAAATATTTAAAGAATAATTGCCATCAAAATCGGTAGACGTGCCATTTGATGTCCCTTTAACTAGAACGGACGCGCCTGGTACAGGGCCACCAATATCTTGAGCGGTTACCGTTCCAGTTACTGTGATGCTTTGGGCGTAAGAGAACCCACTACTGAAAACAAATAATGCAAATAGCATTAACGAAAAAGATTTTGTTGAAAAAAACCTTTTTGTTTTTTCGTTATCTGAATAGAAAAACAAAAAATCAATTAGATTGTTGTACATGAAATTTTTGAATTAGTTTATAATTAGTTTAAATGTAATCGATTGCACAAATGTATTAATAATTTTGAGATTCACAAATTTTTGTTAAGATTTTTTAAATGTGAAAATTTTTTATGCACTTTTTATGCTTTTACGTAATTATAGGAATGAATCTTATTTATTTAGCAATCGTAAGTTTTTAATTATATATTTGTGTAATCGATTGCATTTTATTTAAAAATATATTAGGAATATGAAAAATTCACTACTGATTATCGGACTCACAATGTGCACCTATTTAGGGTTCGGCCAAAATTATTATATGCCTACACCTGAGGGTTACGGCGAATCAACCACAGGTGGAGGTGACGTTACACCTGTTACAGTGAGTACTTATGCGGATTTTAAGTCTAAGATAAAGTTATCTACACCACAAGTGATTTTGGTCTCTGGCACCATTACATTTTCTGCTGGGCAGAATATTAGTGAGGTTGTTACCAATAAAACGATAATAGGATTACCAAATGCGAGATTGGTCAACAATACACAAACACAATCGGGTTCTGGTATCTTAAATTTAAGAAATGGCTCTAATAATGTTATTATTCGTAATCTCATTTTTGAAGGCCCTGGAGCATATGATGTGGACGGAGGTGATAATCTTACAGCGGATGGGTGTATTAATCTCTGGGTAGATCATTGTGAATTCCAAGATGGCGTGGATGGTAATTTTGATATCAAGGGTAATTCAGATAACGTTACAGTATCTTGGTGCAAATTCACTTATCTTAAACCTGCAGTTCCAGGAGGACCAGGAGGTTCTAACGATCATAGGTTTTCTAATTTAATAGGATCAAGTGATTCTCAAGCTCCTGCTGACGGTCATTATAGTGTGACTTTTCAAAATTGTTATTGGGCCCAAGGCTGTAAGGAAAGAATGCCAAGGGGAAGAAATGGGCAACTCCATATTCTTAACTGTTATTACAACACGGATGTTTCCAGCTCTAGGGCTTTAGGGTTTAGCGGAGGAGTCAATACGTTATCTTGCTATGTAGAAAACTCAGACTTCGCAAATGTTGGGACGGTTTATCAAAGTTATGGTGGAACAGTTTCGCTGGAATTTGATAATTGTTTAAACGCTGTTTCAAATATAGGAACTGTGCCACAACCTACCTATTCTTATAGCGTAACTCCTGTTGAAGATGTAGCTACTTATGTTAGTGATGTCAATTGTGGGGCGGGAGCGACGTTGGACGTCACAAGTACTGGTGAGATATCATCTAGCTGTGAAACTTTGCGAGTAGAAGATAATACTTTTACCCAGATAAAATATTACCCGACTTTAGTTGAGGATATCTTAACGTTAGAGTTTCCAAATACAGATGATGTCAATTATGAGTTTTCCTTGTATTCAATGAACGGACAAAAATTAGCTACTGAGGATTTAGTAATTAATTCAGACCGTAAAGTAGAGTTAGATTTAAGGCAGTATACCAAAGGTTTATATTTTGCAAAAGTAAGCTCTCATAAAGGCAATAAAACGTTTAGATTATTTAAAAAGTAAGACGCTATTTCTATGGGTCGTAATTCAATTTGGTATTGAATTGCTAATCGACCATACTTTTGGCTAAAAAAATAATGATTCATAAATATTTTACATCTTTTATTGTGAATATGGTTTTTTTTATATATTTATGCAATCGATTACATTTATTTCTGTGTTGTTATAATACATAATTAGCATTTTTTACAAACAACAAAATAGTCAATCAATTGCCCAGTTTGCAATAGCCTACAATGATTTAGTCTAAATATTCTACTTACTAAATATAAACTAATATAAAATCAACAATTATGAAAAAACTTTCCTTTTTAGCCATGCTGGTTCTGTTCTTCATCGGATCGATGGCACATGGGCAAACCACAGTCTCATACAATTTAGGAGATGGAACTACTTTTACAAATACAGGAACGCAATGGGACCCAGTGACATCAACAACTAGTCCAGACGGAAAATTAAGAACCCAAGCGGCAACTAGTTTATGGCATAGCACGGGCTATGGTATAGCTTTTCAAGATGGAAATTCATTGGAAATTGATGTAGAAGATGGAAGTAGTACGGTAAGATTTTATGGATCTGTTTTTAGTAACGGTATAATGGATGTTGGTATTTCTGTGGGAAATAATGACTTAGGTAGTATTGATGTAGACCTAGATGCACATCCTGGTATGGCCGACCAAACAGGGTATTATGAGTTTAATTATACTGGTGGAGCAAGAACTCTGTACTTTACCTTTAGTGGTTCTAATGCTTATACGCCAGCCGTTGATGTGACTACGTCAGAGTCAACTATAATTAAAACAGATGTATGGGATTTTGCTGCAGAGCAATTAGACGAAGTTTTATATAATAACAAGCTGGCAGAAGCAGATATTAATGCTTGGTATGACGGTTCTATAACTGTAGGTTCTTCAGGTAATGTTATGCCGAGTGGATGGACAGCAGGAGATTTGTCTTGGGTAGGAGATACGAACGATCGATTGAGAACTACAAATACAAATTTAACACGTTATGATGAAAACATTAGTGGAGTTTCAGAATATGCAGGTCGAATTTACGTTAATTCAAGCGGTGCCACCGGGCGTTATATGAGCTTAACGCTGAATGCAGATGATGAAGTAACCGTTATGATGTTAACACAGTCGGGTACTGGAAATATTCACTTTGAATATGTGGCAGATCCTTCAATACAAGATGATATTGTTGCGGTTGGTGGTGATTTACAAGAGTTAAAATTTGTGGCAAAAGAAGCAGGTGAATATCATATCTACGATGAAGTTGATAAACCTAGTTATTACAGAATTCTTAGGAAAGAAGCTCAGTACGTAACCTTATCAGGTACAGTTGATGAAACGTTTGCAGCAGGAATACCTAGTGGATATTCTGTGGTGTTTACAAATGAAGCTGGCAAAACATTCCCAGCGGTAGTTTCAAATGGAATGTTTACCATAGATTTACCTGTTGAATATTCTTACAACCTTAGCCTAAGTGACGCTAATGGCTATATCATTACTAATGGCTTGACATTTGATGCGACTGAAGATACTACAAGTTATGAAGTTGTGGTAGCACAAGTGGATATTTATAACGTAAGTGGTAATATCACAGGATTATCAGATTTAACAGGTGTCACACTTCAATATACTCCAGATGCTGGAGCGAGTACAGTTTACAGTCCTATTGTAACTATTAATGAAGTTGCCTTTACATACAGTGTTGACCTTGAAGCTGGAATCGAATATACAATTTCGGCTCAAGGTATTAATGACTATGAGATATTAAATAATACGATTACAATAGGATCTGCTGACGAGACTGCAGATATCGATTTCACGGCGAAACCTTTATATAATGTTACTATCACTGCCATTAATTTAGAGGCGACTCAACAAAATGCCCTTAACTTGACATTCATTCATTTAAATGAAGAAGGGTATTCTTATAGTTTTACAGATGTATCAAATGTCGCCTTAAGAGATGGTGTTTATGCCTTGTCATATGATGGTATTGATGCTTATCCATTGAGATTAGGGTTGACATCAAATCTTACTGTCAGCGGTGCAGATACTTCAAAAGATTTAATTTTTGATCAAATTTCTAAATGGACATTTAACGACCGAGTAATTACAAGCGCTACAGCTTATGAGGGGCTTTTGTTCACAGGAAACGTCAACGTCAGAGGAGCCGATGGTGATCTGAGCGCTGGTACTGGAGCAACAATAGCTATTCCTGTCCAAGTTGGAGATAAGGTGATCATTACTGATTACTATGCCTCTAACTATTCTGTTGAAGGAGGGACGACTATTACAAATACTTCAAATAGCACAAGCACCAATGTGATACATGAGTATATTTATCCTGGTTCTAGTGATGGAACAGTGACAATTACAACAGGAGGTACATCTTATTTTGTGTCTTTTGAAGTTGTTGCAATTCAAGCATACAGTCCAACTCTAACAGTAGGTATAGATAAAGATTTCCAAACCATTAACGGCGCTTTAGATGCCGTTTCTAGAATGGATCGTCCTAATGATGAGCCTGTATCAATTATAATTGATCCAGGAAATTATGAAGAAATGCTAGTAATAAGTAGTAATAATGTTACCCTACAAAATGCCTCTTCCAGTCCAAGTATCGCACTTTTAAATCAAGGCGTAGATATTGATGCTAACGCCGTTAGAATAACATCGTACTATGGTCAAAAATATAATTTTTATAGTCAAGGGACTGATAATAAATGGAGTGCTGAAGCTTTAGCGGTTAACACTGAAAACGGTTATACGGATTACATTAACCAAGAAGGCACAGGTGGTGGTTCATCGTATTGGAATGCAACTGTAGTGATCACCGCCGAAGATGTCACCATAAAGGATATCATTTTAGAAAATTCATTTAACCAATACATCTCTTTAAAAGAATCCCAAGATGTTGTAGAAGCTAAAGCTGCTAGTGAGCCAACAAGACCAACAGATTATGGGAATACGGCAGTACAAGACCGTTCTGCAGGATATGTAACTCAAGCAGCTGCACTTGGGATAGCCGCTAGCGCAGATAGGGTTTTATTGGATGAATGTAGGGTAATAGGTCGTCAGGACTCTTTTTATGGAGCACAAGGTGCAAGGGTAGCCATTTACAAAGGTGATATGATGGGAGCTGTAGATTATATTTTTGGAGGTATGACGGCGGTATTTTATCAATCAAATTTTGTATTGAACACAAGTGATTATAGTAGTGATGCCGCATACATTACCGCAGCACAGCAAACGACAGAAAGAGGATTTTTGATGTATGAGTGTCACGTGAAATCTCCTATTCCAGGCGTTGAAACGGCATCTACTTATGGTTCAAAACCAGGCTATTTTGGTCGTCCTTGGGCACCAAATACGAGTGAGGTTGTATTTTACAATACTACAATTTATGAATCAACGTATCCTGGGTCTGAAGGACAGTCTTTAATTTCACCAGTTGGTTGGACAAGTTCTTTGGGAGGTGAGTCAGCAATGATGTATGAATATGGAACTATGGAGAATGCTTCTGGTGTAAATAATTCAGGAGCTAGAGCACCTTGGTCCACCGTATTGTCTTCACCGACCTTAACGGACGGTACGGATATTACAACGTTCAATTTTACAAAAGGCTCAGATAATTGGGATCCCTTTCCAGCTTTACTTTCGGTAAGTGATAATCATCTCGAATCTTCTGTAGTTGTTAAGGCTTTTGATCAACAATTACACATATCGAATGTCATATCAAACACAAAAATTAAAGTTTATAGTTTTACAGGAGCGTTAGTTTTGGATTTTCAAACCACAAACGATGTGTCGCTAGATATCGCAAATGGCATTTATGTTATCAAAATTCAGGATAATGATGGAGTAAACATTGCAAAATTGATAGTTAATTAAAACTAAAAGATTTCAAATTAATAAAAGGTCACCTAGTTTCGGTGACCTTTTATTAATTTATAAATAATTAAAATAATACAAAACTAATTAGTATTTTAGTAATCGATTACAATTTTGTAATTAACTAATCTTAAAATATATACAACATGAAAACAAAATTACTTTTATTTATTTTACCAATGTTGCTACTTGCAGCAACATTACAAGCTCAAACTAAAGTTTGGGATTTTGGTGGCGATGCTACCTACACGAGTCCAGAGCAAATTGCATTGTGGCCTGTGGCTACCTTTAATGCAGCTGAAGGTGTGACTGTAGAAAAGGACAATCTATTTTTGGTAGGTGATAGTAGTGGCGATAAATTTGGCGAAATTGAAAATGCTGGTGGCGCTACTTGGGATGCTGGTACAGACGATGAATACACGGCTATTAACCGTTTCAAATTCAATGGTGGTTCAAACCCAACCGATTTTCTACCAAGCTATAGTTATATGTATTTTCCTGTTACTGGACCAGTTGATGTAAAAATTTGGTTTAGATCTGGTAGTAGTAGTGATACTGAACGTATTCTTTATATATCAGACGGTACCACTTTGCTTAATTCTTTTCAAGCAGTTGGAAATGGAGACCCAGAAACCATAACGGCAAGTTATACTGGTACTGGTGGGAATATTTATATTTATGATTCCAATTCCTTTAATCTCTATAAAATAGAAGTTACTGGAGTAGGAGCCGATGTGCTTGGCATTGAAGATGTGGATACAGCCATGAGCACGAGTGTGAAATCTGTTAATGATAGAATCTACATTTCTAATGTAACTTCCAATACCGAGGTTAGCATCTATAGCATCACCGGCACTTTGGTAAAGACAGTTAACACTAATACGGATCTCGATTTTAGTTTCAATTCTGGATTATATTTTGCTAGAATTACAACCTCCGAAGCCGAGTCATCAGTTAAATTACTGGTACAATAACCTTATTGAATAATTTCCCTTTTACATAAAAAAAGCAGTAGTGAGATGGTCTCAATACTGCTTTTTTATGCTTAATTATAAAAATACTTAGTTCTTTAAAAGCCTTTTGGTTTCGATGCCTTTAGTTGTTCTTAGGGTTAGAAAATAGATTCCACTTTTTAAATCACTTAAGTCCAACACTCTTAAATCTCCAGTTTTAGTTTTTATTAATTGACCGGTTAAATTATGGATCGTTATGTCTTCAATCACAGAATCAGGTAAAGAGATATTCAAAAAGTCTGAAACAGGATTAGGGTATAATTTCAATTTTTGGAAAGCACCGGTTTCTGTTATGCCTAAAGTAAATTCACTTTTTATATAATATAGGTTTGCCACATTTCCTTTGGTAATATTGTGATTTCCAGAAACAATATTTGGTAAGGTAAGGACTCCATCAGTTGCGAAATGTGTTACACCATCAACCTTTATATTACCACTAAATGCAGGGTCGAATACAAGGGTTAACGTAGAGACTGAATTTGTGGTATATAAAATATTTGTTGCGGATTCAATTTTTAAGCGCTCCGTTAGTGTTAGTCCATCATAAGTTGTTGAACCAGGATTTGAATTTATATTAGCATTAGTAAAGGTGTAGAAATTACTATTTAGTCCAGAGGCTGTAAAATTATGTATTTCATCACCACTTGGAATTCCATTGATGTTAATACTACCTTCACCAGTTACAGGGGTTCCATCTATTCCAACAGTAGTTATCGAAATCGTTACATTTTCTGTTGGTGTACCGAAAACAGTTACAGTTTTCGCAGTGTTATCTAAACTATAATCAATACCAGACGCAGGTAATCCTGAAACAGAGGCGCTTGTTGCATCTCCTCCCCACGTAAAAATCATGTCGGTAATTGCTGTGCCTTCATCAACCCACTGATTATTGTTGTCAGGAATTGTTAAAGTATGGGTACTACCAGCAGGTACATCTCCTTGTATAAACACTAAAGTGGTTGAATATGAAGTTAAAAGGGCCAACAATCCTGTATTTATGGCATAAGATGTATCATCATCAGGACTATCAAAAGTCCAATTGATATCACCACCCGAAACACGTCCTGAGTACTGCATAACATTGTCTTTCGCCACAACAGGACTATCTACTGTTAATGAATTTATGTATAAAGTTGGGTCAGTGTCAAAGTTATTATAAGTATTACTTCCTTGAAACGATGTTATACTAGTTGGAATAACCTCATTTCTAGTTGTGGCTAAATAAGCATCGAATTGAACTGGATAATTCACAGCATCATAAGCTACAAAACGTGTTTCACCAGTCATATCATTATTAAATGCTTTTATAACACCACCATCTTCACCAGAAAAAGTTCCATTAGAACCATTAAAAACATCGGTGCCTTGTTGTGACGTCAACATTGGGTATTTACAATTGCGAAATGTGTTTCCTTCCAGAAAAAGAGAAGAACCTTCTGTGGAACCAGCTCCATATTTAGCATTACCATCAAAATAGTTGTTATAAACATGAGCCGAATAGAATCGAACTCTTGGATGGCGCGAATCTGAATGATCGTACCAGTTATGGTGATAAGTAATATACAATCCTGAGGTTGTATTTTCATTCAATCCTAACAAATTGCTTTTTCCAGTATCCCAGAAGTGATTATATGACATAGTCACATAAGTAGAGCGTTTACAATCCATTGCTCCATCTCCTTTGGCCTGATCTGCATCGCCACCAGCAGCTCCATAAAACAAATCACAATTATGAATCCAGACATGGTCATTATCTTGTTGTAATCCTATATTATCGCCTTCATTGGCATCCGTAAGCATAAATCCAAGATTTCGGACTTCTATATTCGAACCTCTTTTTATTCGAAGTCCCCAGCCATTGACAAGTGCATCGTCACCAATACCCTCAAATGTTATAGAGCCATTAGCATTGTTTTCATTTTCAATAACAACATCACCATTTAACATATAATCTAAATCAGTGATATTTCCGATTAATCTAATGGCCAACGGACGATCATCATCCCCTTTTTTAAAACCATCTAAAATAGTTTGAAGCCCAATACATGGATTTGTAGTGGCTCCAACCACATTTAGCGAAATGGTGTTTTTTGTGTTTTCAGTGATATAAATAACCACCGCATTGGATTTAAGGGTTCCGTCAAGATTGTAAGCCCCTGGAATACGGCTATCACTATGTGCAAAACCATTTCTATCATTAGCTAAAACAGTAACACTATTTGAAACAGTAGCTGTTCCTTCAACATTAGCAGTAACGGGAACAATTTTAACTGTATAGATGCCCGCAGCAAGCCCTAAAATATCAGCGCGATAATAGCTACCATAGCTACGAATAAGTTGTGTGTCTATGATTTGGTCAGTGAGGCCACCTCCGGTATAATAAACATTGTAACTATCCACACCATCTACTGGAAGCCATTTTACAAAGGCTGATTCTAACCAGCCTGAAGACTCAGTAATAGTAACGGCTTGAGCATATATTTGTATAGTCACAAATAATGTGCTCACAAAAAGTAATAATTTTTTCATTATTTTTAGTTTTGCAATCGATTACATAAATATAGGTTCTTATTTGATTCGACAATGATTTTCGGTATTAAATTCACTGTCTGATATCAATTTTCTAACTATAGTTTTTTTTAAAACTTTTTTTTTATTAATTATAAAAGTCATTTCTAAAATCAATATATTAATATTCGTCTTAATTTATAGCGTTAAAAACTTGTTTTATACCACTAAATTTTTTAGGTTTGGTAATCGATTACATAAATTAAAAATAATTTTAAAAAATGGTTCTATTATTTAGGTTTAAAGATCTCAAAAATCGAGGGTTTATCAATAGTTTGCTGTTTGGTTTTGTGATTTTGTCTTGCGCTTTGTTAGCTTGTAAAAATGAGAAGGAGGCAAAAACAACATCAATGAAAGGACCTTGGGAGGCAATGAACGAAGTTGTAGCTAGTGTTAAAGTACCTGAGTTTCCAGATACTGTTTTTAATATTATGGACTATGGAGCCCAGCCAGATAGTGTTTCTTATAACACTGAAGCTTTCAAAAATGCAATTGCTGCATGTGCAGAAAAGGGTGGCGGAAAAGTTTTGGTTCCTAAAGGGAAATACCTAACAGGCGCTATACATTTAGATAATAATGTCAACTTACACTTAGAAGAAGGAGCGGAAATTTTGTTTAGTACCAATCCAAAGGACTACTATCCCTTAGTAGCGACATCTTATGAAGGTGTGGAATTGATGAATTATTCTCCATTAATTTACGCCAACAAAAAATCCAATATTGCCATTACCGGTAAAGGTGTGTTAAATGGCCAGGCAAGCAATGAAAACTGGTGGAAATGGGTTGGCAAAGAGGCGTATGGCTGGAAAGAAGGGATGCCGCAACAAAAGGACAGTCTTAATCTTCCAAGGTTAATGGAGATGGGACAAAATGGAACACCTTTAGATGAGCGTGTTTTTGGCGAAGGGCACTATTTAAGACCAACCTTTTTGCAGCCTTACGAATGTAATAGTGTTTTAATTCAAGGTGTAAAAATCATCAATGCACCGTTTTGGATTATTCATCCATTTAAATCAAATAATGTTATCGTTGACGGTGTCACAGTCGAAAGTCATGGCCCTAACAACGATGGTTGTGATCCAGAATATTCTAAAAACGTAATCATCAAAAATTGTACCTTTAATACTGGTGACGATTGTATCGCTATAAAAGCAGGAAGAGACGCAGAAGGTAGAAGAGTGGCTATTAAAAGCGAAAATATCGTCGTGCAAAATTGTAAGATGATTGATGGTCATGGTGGTGTTGTTATCGGTAGCGAAATGTCTGCTGGAGTGACTAATGTATATGTTGAAAATTGCGAAATGAACAGTCCAAACCTGGACCGAGCTATTCGTTTAAAAACCAACTCCAGAAGAGGCGGAACAATTGATGGTGTATATGTAAGAAATGTTAATGTCGGACAAGTAAAAGAAGCGGTGTTAAAATTAAACATGCATTACGCAACCTACACCAACCAAACTGGAGAGTTTATTCCCGTAATTAAAAATATACATCTCGAAAACGTGAAAGTTCAAAATGGCGGTTATTATGGTATTTTGGCAAAAGGTTATGAAGAGTCCCCAATAACTAACGTGACCTTAAAGAACGTGATTATTGAAAAGGTAGATGAAGCTTTTTCTCTAGAACATGTCTCTAATTTAAAACTTATAGACACTTATATTAATGGCTCATTAATGCAAAGCCCACCAAAAATTAAAGAATAAATCTAAAAATTTAAATGGATAACCCCCTTAAGCAAATTGATTAATAGCAGGAATTTGTTTTCAAATAAGCCTGATGAAAATGATCAGGCTTGTTTTTTTAATTTTAAAGCAAAATCAATCATGTATAAGATAGCCATACTTTACCTTTTCTTAATGTTGAGCTCTTCAACCTTGTTTGCTTTACAAAATATTCAAAAAGACACCTCTTATACAGTTAATAATTCATATCACAAATACATAAAGAAGTTTCCTCAGATAGACATTGTAAAACCACAAAATTTTGAAAAAGTATCTGAAATTGAGAATATTATATATAAAACATTAGAAAATAGAAGGCTGTATCTTGATGCTTTTATGAATACTTCTGAAAATAATCCAGCAGTGATTTTGGTACATGGAGGAGGCTGGAAATCTGGAGATAAATCCCACATGAAACCCATGGCAGAATACATCGCCTCAAAAGGCTATTCATGCTTTGCCATAGAATATAGATTATCCGACGAAGCACAATATCCGGAAGGCATTTATGATGTTAAAGAAGCTATTCAATATATTAAATCTAATGCAAAAAAATTTCATATTGACACGACGAAAGTTGCTGTTCTAGGAACGTCTTCTGGAGCACAGATGGCAACCTTGGTTGGGACAACCAACCACAATCCGAAGTTTGAACAACAAACAGAACATAGCTCATCAACCGCTGTGCAAGCTATTGTGAATTTAGATGGCGTCGTAGCATTCATTCACCCTAAGTCCAGTGAAGGAAAAATGGCAAGTTGGTGGCTGGGTGGCACATCAAAAGAAAAACCCGAAATCTGGAAAGAAGCTTCAGCATTGACACATGTTGATAAAAACACACCGCCAATTTTATTCATCAGTAGTCAGTACGAACGTTTTCAAGCAGGACGTGAAGAGATGATTCAAATTTTAGACAAACACGATATTTATAACCAAGTTGAAAATTTTCCAGACAGTCCTCATACGTTTTGGTTATTCCATCCTTGGTTTACTGACACCGTAAATTACATCACAACATTTTTAGACAAAACACTTAAAAATAATAAAGAATGAAAACACTAAAATTTATAATCGCGCTATGTTGCGCCACTTCAATTATAGCTTGTAAATCAGAGAAAAAAGAGGAAAATAAAGAAGATATTTCAATAGAGAAAGAAGTGGTGGAAACATCAAAAACATATGCTGAAATTTCTATAGCAGAAGGAGGCAAATGGATTGATGGCACGAGAGGTCATGAAGAATATGATGGTGGTACTTCATTCAAAAATGTTCAAGAATTGCGAGTTCCAGATAATCACACCGACCATTCTTGGTACATACGTTATGAAGGTCCTGGTTGGGAAAGTAATAAAATAGGTTACCGATTATATTTAGATTGGCGAAATGCAATTGATATCTTCGGAAAAAAGACCGACACCATGGTGTTGTCTAAAGTCGGTCAAGATGGTTTTGATTCGTATCATGAACCTGAACCTTGGGGACAAGATATCTTAAAAGTAGGTAGCGGATTAGGCATTGGCTCTTTAGGTCGTTTGGTCAATGAAAAAGTAATGCACTTTAAAGATGTTGATTCTACATTTGCTTCTATAGAAAATAATGCTACCGAATCTTCTGTAACTATAAATTATATTGGCTGGAAAACGGATGATGACAAAATCGATTTAGAATCGACATTAAGTATTAGTCCAGACCAACGGTATACAAAACATACCATTCAGCCTTCAAAGGCTATTGAGGGAATTGTTACAGGAATCGTAGATCATGGCGTCAATTATTTCACAAAGGAAAGCACGAATAAAAAATGGGCTTATATTGCCACTTATGGTGAGCAGACCTTAGTACCTGACGATTTAGGAATGGCGATTTTTTATGAAGTTGAAACCACTTCCGACATCAAAAAAGGGGAAGATGATTATTTAATCGAGTTTAAACCGACCACAAATCCAGTTTCATTTTACTTTTTAGGAGCTTGGGAACAGGAAGTTGATGGCATTAAAACAGAGGAGGAATTTTTAACTTATTTAGATGGCTTGCTTTCAGAATTGAATTCAAATAATTCATTATAATGAAGACTGCAATTAAAACGATTTGTGTATTTCTGCTTCTATTGAATTTTCAAATAACTCATGCACAAGACAAAACATTTACCATTGAGGAATGTGTAAACACATTTTCCAAAGACAAAGCCATTCCCACAAAAGTGGGCTATCAATATTGGTTTGCAGACAAAGATTTTTTAGACGGAAGAACGCTTAAGATGAGCGTAGTGGCACCAGGGAAATCAACTCATGCGCCACATCAGCATCCTGAAGATGAATTTTTCTATGTATTAGAAGGTAAAGCAAAGTTTTATTTAGATGGAAAAGAAATGGTAGTTGAAGCAAATACAAGCTTGTATTGTCCATCCAACAGCATGCATGGTATTAGCAATGTAGGTGATACAGATTTAAAATATTTAGTCATTAAGAAATACGAAAAACAATAAATAATCGAAATGAAAAATTTAACACTCATTATACTATTAGCATTGAGCTTTTTTACCAGTTGTAAGGAAGAAAAGAAGCAAACCCAAACAGAAGAAGCGCCTAAAGCTGAAATGGAAATTTCAGATACGATCAAATGGTCCGAACGTATGGCACTGTCGGAAATTAAACGTTTTCCAGATCCAACATTGCTCGATTTCAGAAAAAAACCAAATTGGAGTTATACCAACGGATTAGTATTGCAGGCCATGTCTAGAGTATACGATCAGACCAATAACGAAAAGATATATGATTATATCTATGAGTATGCCGACAGAATGATTAACGAGGATGGCTCTATAAATTCATATAAACTAAGTAATTACAATTTGGATATGATCAAGTCTGGAGACGCCATTTATTATGTGTATAATCAAAAACAAGAGCCAAGATTTAGGAAAGCAATGGATACACTTCATAAGCAGTTAGAAGGTATGCCAACAACATCAGAAGGTGGTTATTGGCACAAAAAAAGATATCCTAATCAAATGTGGTTAGATGGTGTGTATATGGCAGAACCGTTTCACGCTAAGTACACAAAAGCATTTATGGAAGGTGATGAAGTTCAAAAAATGTATGATAAAATCGTCCTTCAATTCGATTTAATTGAAAAACATAGCAGAGACCCAGAAACTGGATTATATTATCACGGATGGGATGAAAGTAAAGAACAAAAATGGGCCAATAAAACCACAGGATTATCACAGCATTTCTGGTCTCGTGGTATGGGTTGGTACGGCATGGCATTAGTTGATGTGTTGGATTATTTACCGGAAAATCACGAAGGCAGATCAAGAATCATCAAGTATCTTAACCAATATGCGGAAGCAATTGTAAATTACCAAGATGAAAGCGGAACCTGGTATCAAGTCCTTAATTTACCTGAAAGAGAAGGCAATTATCTCGAAGCCACAGGAACAAGCATGTTTACATATACTTTAGCAAAAGGCGTGAACAAAGGGTACCTTCCAGAGGTCTATATGGAAAATGCAAAAAAAGGATTTCAAGGTATATTGGATGAATTTATTTCAGTTGAAGACAATGGCGTCGTTAATCTCAACAAATGTTGTGGCGTTGCAGGTTTGGGAGGTGATCCTTACAGAGACGGATCGTTTGAATATTATATTGGTGAAATCATTAGATCTAACGATCCAAAAGGAACTGGGCCTTTTATTATGGCTGCTTTAGAATTGGATAAATAAAATAATTTCAAACAGTCAGTTCCAAGGTATAAGTTCCCGAAAACTTTTCGGCATCATAATGGTATCTAGAACTAAATCAAACTCAAATGGCATTAATAACTACAGCGTTGTGTTCTTTCGGGATGAGCGGACATCTGTTTCACGCCCCATTTATTGATGTGCATCCTGACTTCAATTTATATGGTGTTTTAGAACGGACTAAAAATCTGACCGAGAAAAAATATCCAAATATTATAACGTTTCGGTCCTTGGAAGCATTGCTTCAAGACGATAACATTGATTTAGTCATCGTAAATACACCAAACATCACCCATTACGATTTTACCAAAAGAATAATTGAAGCTGGAAAACATGTGGTCGTCGAAAAACCGTTTACGGTAACTGCTGTTGAAGCTCAAGAATTAATTGAATTAGCAGAAAAACATAAGGTTAAACTTTCAGTATATCATAACAGACGTTGGGATAGTGATTTTAAAACTGTCAAAAAAATTGTTGGACAAGGGGTTTTAGGTGACATTGTTGAAGCAGAATTCCATTACGACAGATTTGAACCAGAATTAAGCTATAAAACCCATAAAGAAACAGCCACAGAAGGTGTAGGCAGTTTATACGATTTAGGCTCGCATTTAATTGATCAAGCATTACAATTATTTGGTATGCCAAAACGTGTGTTTGCTTCTCTCGATTCGTTCAGAGAGAATTCTGAGGTAGGCGATTATTTTGATGTTAAATTGTATTACGATTCTAAATATGTGACTTTAAAATCAAGTTATTTTGTACGAGAACCACTTCCTGCTTATAGCATTCACGGTACAAAAGGGTCGTTTATAAAATCGAAAGCCGATATTCAGGAAACGGAACTTCAGAAAGAATTAAAACCTAACACCAATAATTGGGGCGTTGAACCTGAATCTGAAAAAGGCCTTTTACATATTATGAAAGAGGGTAAGTCTTATAAACAATCTGTAAATACAGAAATTGGCGATTATATGACCTATTACGATGGAATTTCAGAAGCTATTTTGAATAACAAACCCTTACCAGTTTCAGCTAATGAAGCAAAACAAGTGATACAAATTATTGAAGCCGCAATTAAAAGTAATCTTGAAAAACGAGTTATTGAATTATGAAGCATATTTTAATCTTAATACTTACGCTTAACCTTTTGAGCCTTTCAGCTCAAGATAAATTTGTATCAAACGTTTGGGTGTCCGATAATGGAGATGGCACATACACGAATCCAATTTTGCATTCAGATTTTTCAGATCCAGATGTCGTTAGGGTTGGTGATGATTATTATATGACGGCATCCTCATTTACCTGTTCGCCAAGTTTGCCCATCTTACATTCTAAGGATTTAGTGAATTGGGAATTGATAAATTATGCATTGCCAAAACAAGTTCCGTTAGATGTTTTTAATAGACCGCAACACGGCAATGGCGTTTGGGCACCTTGCATTCGCTATCATAAAGATGAATATTACATCTATTATCCAGATCCAGATTTTGGGATTTATATGATTAAAACCAAAGACCCAAAAGGAACTTGGTCAGAGCCTGTTTTGGTAAAAGGAGGTAAAGGACTCATTGACCCAACACCACTTTGGGATGATGATGGAAAAGTATACTTAGCCTATGCATTTGCAGGTAGTCGTGCCGGAATTAAAAGCTTATTGGTGATTGCAACCATGAATGCAGAAGGCACCAAAACCAATGATGATGAGGTTATGATTATTGATGGACATAAAGACGAATCGACTATTGAAGGGCCCAAATTTTATAAACGAAATGGGTACTATTATATTTTTGCACCAGCTGGAGGCGTTTCTACGGGCTGGCAAACCATTTTAAGATCAAAATCCATTTACGGCCCTTATGAAAAAAAGAAAGTTTTGCATCAAGGTAATACAGAAATTAACGGTCCGCATCAAGGGGCTTGGGTAACGACTCAGACAGGTGAAGATTGGTTTTTTCATTTTCAAGATAAAGGTGCTTATGGTCGTATTGTACATTTACAGCCGATGACATGGAAAAACGATTGGCCAGTGATGGGAGTGGATCAAAATAATGATGGTATTGGAGAGCCTGTTGCCAAATTCAAAAAACCGAATGTTGGTAAACCTCATCCAATCGTTACACCACCAGATTCGGATGAATTTAACCAACCCAAGTTAGGTTTACAGTGGCAATGGCAAGCAAATCCTGAAGTGTATTATGGGTTTCCAACGTCTATGGGACATTTTACTATGTATTGCAGGCCAAAGCCAGATGATGTCGTTAATTTGCATCCAGTTTCCAATTTGTTATTGCAAAAATTTCCAGCGGAAGAATTTACAGCAACAACAAAACTAACCTTCAATGCTCGGCACGATAATGAAGAAGTGGGTTTTTTGATTATGGGATTAGATTACAGCTATATTCGATTAAAACAAGAGGAAGGGAATTTGTTTCTATCTCAAGTCATGTGTGAAGATGCTGATAAAGATAAAGCCGAAACTGAAACCGATAAAACTAAGTTAGACGCTAATACAGTTTACCTTCAAGTTAAAGTTAGCAAAGGTGCACTTTGTGAATTTTTCTATAGTTTGGACAATAAAAACTTTAAACCCATAGGTACTAAGTTCAAAGCCAGGGAAGGCAAATGGATAGGCTCTAAAATAGGCTATTTAGCTTTGCGTGAAGGTGTTATTAATGACTCAGGCAGTTTGGATATTGATTGGATACGGTTTACAAAATGATAAAAAATAAGTTTTCGATAACGCTTGTATTGGAGGTAAAGCAATTCAGCCATGATACGCTATAATAGAAAATAGAAAAGGTGAACTTTGACTATTCAAGATCCTTTGTTTGTAATTATCTGGGTGATGTGTCTGAAGTTAGAAACAAAGAAGATTGAGATTTTAACAAATTTGAAATTAAAATAATATGCCTATAAAAAACTTAAAACTAATGGTTTTCTTAGCCTTCACTTTAGTTGTCGGTTCAAATGTATATGCCCAAGTCCATAATCAATCATGGAGAAAAATTATCCATAAAAAAGAAGCTTCATGGTTTGCTACTTCTGAAGCCAAACAAATCGCAGAAAATGTATTGCTTTATCAACGAAATATTGGTGGCTGGCCAAAAAATGTACAGATGCATCATTCACTTTCAAAAGCACAAAAGGAAGAATTATTAGCAAAGAAAATAACAAATGAAGGTGCCACAACAGATAATGGCGCGACCATTCAAGAAATGGTGTTCCTGTCAAAAATATATGCACAAACGAAAGATGAAACCTATAAAAATGCCTTTTTAAAAGGACTGGATTATATTTTAGAAGCACAATACGATAATGGTGGTTGGCCACAATTTTATCCACTTAAAAAAGGCTATTACACGCATATTACGTACAACGACGATTCCATGATTAACATCATGAATTTGCTAAAAAACCTAAAAGACAATGCCGATTATTATGCAATAAAACCCTCAAAATCCCAATTAGAAACAATAAACGAGGCGTTTAAAAAAGGCGTTGATTGTATCCTCAAAACACAGTACAAGCAAAATGGCGTATTAACCGCTTGGTGTGCACAACATGACGCAATTACATTAGAACCTGCAAAAGCTAGAGCTTATGAGCTGCCTTCGTTAAGTGGCGCAGAATCTGCCAATATCACTTTACTCCTAATGTCCATAGAAAATCCTTCCAAGGAAATCATTACGGCTATCAACAGTGCGGTTGCTTGGTTTGAAAAAACTAAAATTACTGGATTGAGAAAAGAGAGGGTTTTTAATGATGCAGGCAAAACTATAAGTAAAAAAATGGTGCCTGATGAAAATGCGCCAGCTATTTGGGCACGTTTTATGGAGTTGGATGATAATACGCCTTTTTTCTCTGATAGAGATGGCATTAAAAAAGCGACCTTAGCCGAAATCGGAGAAGAGCGCCGAAATGGTTATGCCTGGTATAAAAGTGACCCTCAAAAGGTATTGGATCGTTATCCAGCATGGAAGAAAAAATATAATCCTTCAGACATAAAAGGGCCAAAAGATGGGTTTAATATGGTCGTCGCACAAGACGGAAGTGGCGATTATACATCTATTGTTGAGGCTATAAATAACACTAAAGCCTTTCCGTATGATAGAATAACCATTTTTGTAAAGAATGGTGTGTACAAAGAGAAGGTGAAAATCCACGAGTGGAATCAAAACCTAGCTTTAGTAGGTGAAAGTAAAGAACATACCATCATTACTTACGATGATTATTTTAATAAAATAGGTTTAGGTAGAAACAGTACGTTTCATACCTACACGCTTTTAGTGGAAGCGAACAATGTGCTGCTTAAAAATTTAACTATTGAAAATACGTCTGGCGAAGTAGGACAAGCAGTGGCACTATCGGTATTTTCGGATGAAGTTGCTATAGTTAATTGCAAACTTTTAGGCAATCAAGATACCTTGTATGCCTCAGGAAAAGGGAAGCAGTATTATAAAGACTGTTATATTGAAGGCACCACCGATTTTATCTTCGGAAGTGCAACTGCTTTTTTCGAAAATTGCCAAATTCACAGTAAAAAGAATTCCTATATAACAGCAGCTTCGACATCGAAAGATTCACTCTTTGGATATGTGTTTAAAGATTGTAAACTTACAGCGGATGATGGTGTGGATGAAGTTTACTTGGGAAGACCTTGGCGCATCTATGCACAAACCGTATTTGTAAATTGTGATTTAGGAGACCATATTTTGCCCGAAGGTTGGCATAATTGGTCTAAACCAGAAGCTGAAAAAACCACGTTTTATGGAGAATATAAAAATTTTGGTAAAAGTTTTAAACCAGAAAAAAGGGTCAGTTGGTCACATCAATTAAAAAAGCGTGAAGCTCAAAAATACTCGCTTAAAAACGTATTGGGTAACGATAAAAAAACATCTAAAACAGAATGGTATGAAACATTTTAAAGCCTATTTTCTTTTAATTTTAGTGGTATTTCTATCGTGTAAAGAAGAAGAAAAGCCGGCTGAAACAGAACAACAAAAACAGAACATTACCATTTACACCATCGGAGATTCGACGATGTCAGATAAAATTAATCCAGAAGAAAATCCTGAACGAGGATGGTGCCAACTCTTACCACAGTTTTTGAACGATAAGGCAACGGTGAAAAATCATGCAACGAACGGTAGAAGTACTAGAAGTTTCATCGATGAAGGGCGATGGGACTCGGTTTACAAACAATTGGAAAAAGGTGATTACGTGTTTATTCAATTTGGACATAACGACCAAAAATTGACGAATCCTCAACGCTATACCAATCCACATACAGCGTACAGACATAATTTAATAAAGTTCGTAGAAGAAAGCCGTGAAAAAGGCGCCATACCAATTTTATTCACCTCTATAGTGAGACGAAAATTTAACGAAGAAGGAACTTTAATTGATACACACGGCGCTTATCCATTGGAAACGCGTTTGGTAGCACAAGAATATGATGTACCATTTATCGATCTGTTGTATATAACCGAAAAAATGGAAGAGTCCTATGGCGTTGAAGGCTCTAAAAAATTGCATTTACACTATAAACCAGATGAAGTTTCATATTTTCCTGATGGGAAAGAAGACAATACACACTTGTCCGTTTTCGGAGCTACAGAAGTCGCAAAATTAGCCGTCAATGCTTTAAATGAAAAAGTTGAAGGTTTTGAGGCTTTCACTAAAACCAATTAGCATGACATTAATTTCAAAATATATACTATTTATAAGCTGCTTTTGTTTCCTCAGTTGTTTTGCTCAAAAAGACCGTGAAGTCATTCAACTATGGAGCGATAAAATTCCAAACGCCATAGAAAATTCCGGATTTAAAGAAATTGAAATCATAAAAGACTCTGTAATTTCTAGTTTAGAGCAAGTCAGTATTCCTACATTAACAGTTTTTAAACCAGAAGAACCAAACGGAACAGCAGTCATTATTTGTCCAGGAGGTGGTTATCATCATTTAGCAATCCATAAAGAAGGCTATAAAGTAGCTGAGTGGTTAAACACACTCGGCATCACGGCTTTTGTTTTAAAGTACCGATTGCCAAACGATGCCATAATGAAAGATAAAAGCATTGGCCCATTGCTAGATGCTCAACGAGCAATGCGATATGTAAGACGTACTGCAGATAATTGGAGTATCGACAAAGCTAAAATAGGTGTCATGGGTTTTTCAGCTGGAGGTCATTTGGCTGCAACATTATCTACTCAATTTGATAAGGAAGTTTATAAAGTAGAAGATAAAACTAGTGCAAGACCAGATTTTTCAATATTGATTTACCCAGTGATTTCGATGAAAGATACAATAACACATCAAGGGTCTAAAGTCAATTTATTGGGAGAAACACCATCAGAAGAAACGATTGAAGTATTTTCTAACGAAACACAAATTGATGCTAATACACCAACCACTTTTTTAGTACATGCTACTGATGACAAATCGGTTCCTGTAGAAAATAGCATTCAATATTACTTAGGTTTGAAACAGTACGATGTTCCTTCAGAAATGCACATTTACGAAACAGGTGGCCACGGTTTTGGTTTGGGAAGAGATGAGACTGCTCACTCTTGGACTAGAGCTTGTTCTGAATGGTTGAAGAACAAATGATAGGATTCGATATTGATAATAGCATCAGTTTCTCTTAAAATAATTATTCAAGTTGTACAAGTTTTGAGATTTAAAGCTTAAAAAGTATGATAGGATACTGCTCGGGTAAAATTCAATAAGAATAGTTGAATTATTTTCTATGAATTCAAATTTTTTTACATTGAGCAAAAACTAGGTACTTCTATAATCGATGATGTTCTTATTTGACAATTTGATGGTTTTATGGTTAAATAGTAATTTGAAAAGCGACAAATACGAAATAGAGGAGGAATCCAATTTTATAGCTGTTTTTGTCTTATAGTTTCTTAAGAATTTAAGCTATTCTTTGCAATAGTATTTTGTTGATTGAATAGCGATATGAAAATGGTCATAAAATCTTTTTTGAAAATAATCATTACCATTTTGATCTATTTGAATTTATGGACACCAACATATTTTGGTTGACCAATAATTGCACTAGTTTGGCTTCCGTATAATTGAAGTGATCTAAATTATAAATGATGAAAAAAGATTCATTTGCCTTGGAATCTTTCCTTACGCGTCACTAGAAAGGTACACTGCTTACAATAAAAAGGTTTTACCCTAAAATTATTCGACTAAAATTCATTACAAAAATTTTAATATTTTTTCTGAAGTTTTCAAAATATTTGCATTTATACGAATAAAGCGTTCTTATATTTATGCTTCTTAAAAACAGTTGAGATTTAGTGTTAACTCGCTTTCGCTAGCAATCCATGAGCCATGGAATGTTGCTTCTATCAAATAAGAATAATTGTTTTTTGCCGAAAACACAACAACACGGTCTAACAGATCTTCAATACGAGTTAAAACACCTATAATAGTATTACTCATTATTTTAATCGTTAAGATTCATTTATTATTTTAAATTTGCATTCCACAAAAACTTTACTATTTTTATTAAATTACGATATTATAGATGTTAAAACTGAATGGAACTTTAGGTGTTGAAGAATTTTACAAAGTCATTTTTGAAAATAACCCTATCGAAATAGAAACTTCTGTGTTTCAGACGATTGAAAATAGCTTCAATTTTTTAAGGGATTTTTCAGAAAACAAAACCATCTACGGTGTAAATACAGGGTTTGGTCCTATGGCACAGTACAAGATTGCCGATACAGACCGCATAAAATTACAGTATAATCTCATTCGAAGTCATGCATCTGGAACGGGAAATCCAATACAACCTCAGTACGTAAAGGCAGCAATGCTGGCAAGACTTAATACCTTGTCCTTAGGTCATTCAGGAGTTCATAAATCGGTTATTGAATTAATGACCGAATTAATTAACCGTAACATCATTCCCTTAATCTATGAGCATGGAGGTGTTGGAGCCAGTGGAGATTTGGTGCAATTGGCACATTTGGCTTTAGTTCTAATTGGTGAAGGTGAAGTGTTTTATAAAGGTGAACTGAAATCTACTAAAGCCGTTTTTGAAATAGAGGAATTGAAACCAATTTCGGTTGTTTTAAGAGAAGGATTAGCCTTAATGAATGGCACTTCGGTAATGACTGGTGTTGGTATTGTAAACACCATAAATACAAGGCGATTATTGAATTGGGCTATTTTATGTTCTTCTGCAATCAATGAAATTGTAGAAGCCTATGATGATCATCTGTCCTTAGAGTTAAACCAAACAAAACAGCACAAAGGACAGCGAGCAATAGCGAAACAAATGCGATCGCATCTCAGTGATAGTAAGCTCACCAGAAAGCGTGAAGAATTTCTGTATAACAAAAACCCAGATGTTAAGGTTTTTGAAGAAAAAGTACAGGAATATTACTCGTTGCGCTGTGTGCCTCAAATATTAGGGCCTGTTTTAGACACCTTAAATAATATTGAACGTATTCTATTTGAGGAAGTAAATTCTGCTAACGATAACCCAATTGTAGATGTTGAAAAACAACATGTATATCATGGCGGGAATTTCCACGGCGATTATGTGTCCTTAGAAATGGATAAGCTAAAATTGGTCGTTACTAAAATGAGCATGTTAGCAGAACGCCAATTAAATTATTTACTAAATCCTAGTCTTAATAAAATACTTCCTGCATTTGTAAACCTTGGAACTTTAGGATTAAATTTTGGGATGCAAGGTGTACAGTTTACGGCAACTTCTACTACGGCAGAAAACCAAATGTTATCTAATCCAATGTATGTGCATAGTATTCCTAATAACAATGACAATCAAGATATTGTGAGTATGGGAACTAATGCGGCTCTTATTACAAAAAAGGTTATTGAGAATGCTTTTGAAGTTGTTGCGATAGAAATGATCACCATTATACAGGCCATTGAGTATTTAAACGCACAAGACAAAGTATCTTCAAAAACGAAGAAAATGTATGATGAAATCCGAAAATTAGTTCCTATATTTACGGAAGACGTTGTTATGTATCCTTATGTAAATGAGGTAAAAGCATTTATCATGGATCACAAAAATAACATTGTGTGACAAAACAGTCTTAATAAAAAAATAGTCCTCCCTTAAGGATGATGACAAGGGTGTTAAAGTTGAGAATTGTTAAACAAAATAATATAAATCATGAAAACTAAACACTTATTATTAGTCATACTTCTACAAAGTATTTTCTCAATTAATGCACAAGAATTAGCATTGGTTAGGGAAAATGATTTATTCGGTTATATCAATAAGTCAGGAGAGTATGCCATAAAACCTCAGTTTCAAAAAGCAGCGAGCTTTTCGGGAAAGTATGCCGCAGCGTTTCAAGGTGATCATTGGGGACTTATTAATACCAGTGGTGACTGGGTGCTTCAACCAGAATACGATAAAGTAAAAGATTTTAATTCCGGTTTTGTTTTAGTGCTTAAAGATGATCAATGGAATTATGTTAATCCTTCAGGAGAAAAATTAAAAACACCAGTAACTGAGAAATATTATGACTTCGAGGATGGTGTCGCTCTGTATAGAAGCAATAAAAAGTTAGGGCTTTTAGGTACTGATGGCCAACTCATTCTAGAACCTACTTACGATGTTATCAAACCATTTGTCAATGGTTATGCAAGAGTTCGGAATGATGATAATTGGGGAATGATAGATAAAAAAGGCAACATATTTATTCCGTTGGAATATGATGAGTTAGGCGATTATAATAGCAAAGGTGTCGGCGCTAGAAAAGGGGAATCTTTTGGTATTGTAGTTGATAAGCAACTCAATATTATTAGTGGAGCGGATAAAGTTTGGGACTTTACGGATGATTCTGATTTAACCTATGCGCGGAGTGATAAACAAATGGGATTTGTCAATAATAAAGGCGAATGGGTTATTAAGCCGACTTTCAAAAAAGTTAGAGCATTTAATAATGGATTGGCACCTGCGGTTAATGAAAAACTTTGGGGCTATATTAACGAGAAAGGAGAAAAGGTCGTAGATGATATCTATAGAGATGCTGAAACGTTTTCAGCCAGTGGTTTAGCTCCTGTAAAAGAGAAAAAATTATGGGGTTTTATAGAAGAATCAGGTAAAACAATTATTGCCGCTGAATACGATATAACCGCAGGAGGTTTTTCTATTTTTAGTAAAAATAATATCAAAGGATTTCACAACGGGTTAGCTCGTGTAAAGAAAGATAAAGAATGGGGCTTTTTGGATACTGACGGGAAACCATTAGGTGGAAAATGGTACCAAAACGTTGAATTATTTGTTGATACAACAAAATAATCAGTATATTTTAAATGAACGAAAAAGAACAGGTAACCAAATGTGCTTTAATAACAGGAGGCTCTAGAGGTATTGGCAAATCAATTTGTATACAACTGGCAAAAGACTCTGATTATCATATTTTAATTAACTATCAAAACAACAAACAAGCCGCTTTAGACACCTTAGAAGCCGTAACGGAAGCTGGAGGAACAGGTGAATTATTGCAGTTCGATGTTGTAAATAATGAAGCTGTTAAATCTACATTAGATAATTGGCTAGACAACAATAAAAATTCTATTATAGAAGTGATCGTAAACAATGCAGGCATCACAAAAGATGGTCTGTTTATGTGGATGAGCCAAGACGATTGGAACAATGTGATTAATACCAGTCTTAACGGTTTTTTCAATGTTACCAATCATTTGATTCAAAAATTATTGGTTCAAAAGTATGGACGAATTATAAATATGGTTTCGCTTTCTGGCTTAAAAGGAACAGCAGGTCAAACTAACTACTCTGCCGCAAAAGGTGCTGTAATTGCTGCAACCAAAGCTTTGGCTCAAGAAATTGCCAAACGTAACATTACTGTAAATGCTGTGGCTCCAGGATTCATTAAAACGGATATGACTGGTGATTTAGATGAAAAGGAATTAAAAAAAATGATCCCAGCAAATCGTTTTGGTAACCCAGAAGAAGTGGCACATTTAGTGTCTTTTCTAGCTTCTAAAAATGCCTCTTACATTACTGGAGAAGTCATAAATATTAATGGAGGTCTTTACTCTTAAATAAAGTTTGGAATGGGAAGAGTGGTAATCACTGGAATGGGAATATATTCGTGTATCGGTAAAAATTTGGACGAAGTTAAGGAGTCTTTATATAATGGTAAATCTGGAATTGTAATTGACGAAGAGAGAATTCCTTTCGGATACCGTTCGCCACTAACGGGTATGGTTGAAGAACCAGATTTAAAAAAGCAATTGTCAAGACGTCAACGAGTGAGTCTTGGAGAGGAAGGCGCTTATGCTTATGTAGCGACTATTGAAGCCTTGGAAAATGCAAAAATATCTCAAGATTTCCTTGATGCAAATGAAGTGGGGATTCTTTATGGCAATGATAGTACCTCAAAAGCCGTTATAAATTCCGTAGATATTATTAGAGAAAAAAAGGATACTGCTTTGGTTGGTTCGGGTGCGATATTTCAAGCGATGAATTCTTCAGCAACCATGAATCTTTCAACCATTTTTAAGCTTAAGGGCATTAATTTTACAATAAGTGCCGCTTGTGCTAGTGGTTCTCATGCGATAGGTATGGCGTACCAACTTATAAAAAGCGGTTTACAAGACTGTGTGATTTGTGGTGGAACCCAAGAAATAAATAAGTTCGCCATGGGCAGTTTTGATGGTTTGGGTGTGTTTGCTATCAACCTCGAAGAGCCAGCAAAAGCATCACGTCCATTTGATAAAAACCGAGATGGTTTAGTGCCTAGTGGAGGTGCAGCAACTTTAGTTGTTGAAAGTTATGAATCTGCCGTGAAAAGAGGGGCACCTATTTTAGGAGAAATAATTGGCTACGGTTTTTCTTCAAATGGAGACCATATATCGACACCAAATGTTGATGGCCCTTCAAGAGCGATGTCAAAAGCTATTGAACAGGCAAATATTGATAGTAGCGCAATCGATTATGTAAACGCTCACGCCACTTCAACGCCTGTCGGTGATGCTAACGAAGCTAAAGCTATTTTTAAAGTGTTTGGGGAAAACGGCCCTTATGTAAGCTCTACAAAATCAATGACAGGTCACGAATGCTGGATGGCAGGAGCAAGTGAGGTTATCTATTCTATGCTAATGATGCAAAATGATTTTATTGCGCCGAATATAAATTTGGAAGAGCCAGATGAAGATTCAGCAAAATTAAATTTAGTTGCCAAAACGTTGGATAAAAAAATTGATGTATTTTTGTCGAATTCTTTTGGATTTGGTGGAACCAATTCGGCGTTAATTATAAAAAAAATAAAGAATAAAGATGAATAAAGAAGTTATTATTGAAAAAATAAACAACTTTCTTATAGATGAATTTGAAGTTGAATCTGAAGACATTTCTCCAGAAGCAAACCTGAAAGAAACTCTTGATCTTGATAGTTTGGATTTTGTTGATCTTGTTGTCTCTGTTGAATCTAATTTTGGCGTTAAATTAGTAGGAGAGGATTTTGTTAATGTTGTAGTGCTTGAAGATTTTTATAATCTTATTGAAAACAAGCTTAAATAATCTTACTTAAAAAAATATATGGCTGCGGAATGGAAAGGAAAGTCCAGGGGAACAGTTCTAGGTTATAAAATATTTATATTTTGTATTAAAAAACTAGGATTACCTTCAGCCTATTTTGTATTGTATTTTGTCGCTTTCTATTTCTGTTTTTTTGCTAAGGACAGTACTTCCTCTTCCTATTACTACTTTCGGAAAAGACTCCAATATTCAAGATTAAAAAGTCTAGTCAGTATTTACAAAAGTTATTTTGTTTTTGGGCAAACCATCATAGATAAAATTGCTATTTCTTCGGGATTAAAATCTAAATTCACCTATGATTATGATGGCGTTGATAATATTAAAGACGTACTAAAGCAGAAAAAAGGAGGTATACTTATCAGCGCACATTTGGGCAATTTTGAAATAGCCGAACACTTTTTTGGGGAATTGGAAGATAGGGATTTTATAAATTTACTAACCACCGACGTTGAGCATACGGCAATAAAGAACTATCTCGATACGATCGTAAAAAAATCGAATATAAAAATTATTCTTATCAAAGAGGATCTTTCCCATATATTTGAAATCAATGCAGCATTGACGAGAAACGAAATTGTCTGTATTACTGGAGATCGCTATATTAAAGGCTCAAAATATTTGACGCAAGAATTGTTGGGTAAAGAAGCTAAGTTTCCGGCAGGACCGTTTCTTATTGGCTCCCGATTACGAGTGCCAGTATTATTTGTTTACGTGCTAAAGGAATCTAGAAAACATTATCATCTTTACGCCAGAACGTCCACAGTAGAGAACAAAGATGCACAAGCATTATTGAAAGATTATACCAAAAGTTTAGAATGGATGCTCAAAAAATATCCGTTGCAATGGTTTAATTATTTTGATTTTTGGAATGTAAATAAAAAATAAGATGAAGAACATTCTAGTGATACATTATTCGCAGTCTGGACAATTAACCGAAATTGTGAATAATATAGCAAGGCCACTTGCAAATAACAAGGATATCAATGTTATTCATCATCAAATTGAAATGGAGACACCGTTTCCTTTTCCATGGAAAAAAATGGCGTTTTTTAATGTATTTGCCGAGTCTTTTCTTCAAATACCATCAAAAATAAATCCAATTCCTGAAACTATCTTAAATCAAAAATTCGATGTAATCATTTTTGGGTATGCAGTTTGGTATTTAAGTCCATCCATTCCGGCAACATCATTTTTGACTTCTCCTGAGGCTAAGAAATTACTAGCCACCACACCAGTAATTACTGTAATCGGCGCTAGAAATATGTGGATAATGGCTCAGGAAAAAGTAAAGACTTTACTTAAAGAATCTAATTCTAAATTAGTGGGTAATATTGCATTAGTTGACAGACATATCAATCATATTAGCGTTATTACTATAGTGCAATGGATGTTTACGGGTAAAAAGAAACACTATTTAGGTGTTTTTCCTAAACCAGGTGTCTCTCAAAAAGATATTGACGAATCTTCAAAGTTTGGTAAGGTCATTTTAGAACATATTACTAAAGATAATCTTGATAATCTCCAGAACAATCTACTCAGAAAAAAAGCCGTTGTTATAAAACCTTTTTTGGTCTTAGCGGATAAGCGTGCTAATATATTATTTGGTAAATGGGCCAAACTGATTTATGCCAAAGGAAAAGAAAGTAAGGAAAAGCGCATGTTTTGGGAAAAAATATTCAACTATTACTTATTATTTGCCATTTGGATTATTGCTCCTTTGGTTTTTATCCTATTTTTGTTGACTTATATTCCTATGTACGGAAAGATAAAAAGGGATAAAAAATATTATTCATCTGTTGAAATTAATTAGAAGGAGTTAAAATGAAGGACGTTTACATAACCAGAGTATCAAAATTTTTACCTAATGACCCCATTAGTAATGATGAGATGGAAAGCGTGTTGGGTCAAATTAATGGAAAGCCTTCTAAAGCAAGACGTGTTGTATTGAGAAATAATGGTATTGAAAGACGTTATTATGCCATTAATAAAGACGGCGAATTTACCCATTCTAATGCAAAACTAACCCAAGAAGCGATTTCAAACCTATTTGACGATTCGTTTACAGAAAATGATATGGAATTGTTGTGTTGTGGTACATCAACTCCGGACCAATTATTACCTTCTCACGCAGCCATGGTTCATGGTTTGTTAGCCAATAGAAATTTAGAGATCAACTCCGCTTCAGGGATTTGTTGCGCAGGTATGAGCTCACTTAAATTTGGTTTTTTATCTGTAAAAGCAGGAAATTCCAACAATGCCGTTTGTACAGGCTCAGAAAGAGCATCGACTAAAATATTGGCAAATAAGTTTAAGGAGGAAGCAGACTCCTTGGCAAGTTTAGAAAAACTACCTATTATAGCCTTTAAAAAAGAATTTTTACGCTGGATGCTATCAGATGGTGCAGGAGCCATGTTATTGCAAAACAAAAAAAATGACGATAGTCTCTCCTTAAAAATTGATTGGGTAGAAAGCTATTCGTTTGCGCACGAATTAGAAACCTGCATGTATTCTGGAGGTGAAAAACTTGAAGATGGTTCCATTAAATCTTGGACAGAATACAGTTCTAAACAATGGCTGGAAGAGTCCATATTCTCTATCAAGCAAGATGTGAAGCTTTTAGAAAAGAATGTCATTGAAAAAGGCGTTGAAAGTATGGAAATGGTCTTTAAGAAACAATCCAAAGACCCTTCGGATATTGATTATTTTCTACCTCATATTTCGTCATACTATTTTGCGGATAAATTAAAAAAGCGCATTAAGGAAAGTGGTTTGAATATCCCTGAAAGTAGTTGGTTTACTAATTTAAGTAAAGTAGGGAATGTGGGATCGGCATCCATTTATTTAATGCTTGAAGAATTAATGAGTTCCGGACGATTAAAAAAAGGCGATAAGATAATGCTATCTGTACCAGAAAGTGGTCGATTCTCCTATGCTTACGCCCATTTAACTGTATGCTAATATGATGTTAGAAAAGCCAATCACAGATATTACAGATTTAATACCCCAAAAAGCACCTTTTGTAATGGTTGATGCCTTATTAGGTTTTTCTGATACGCAATTGATGTCTTCCTTCAAAATTTCTAAAAGCAATATTTTTTTTGAAAACGATACGTTATCAGAGTCTGGATTAATTGAGAACATGGCACAAACCGTGGCGCTTCATACAGGTTATGATTATTTTTTAAAAGGACAACCTGCTCCAACAGGTTACATTGGTTCTATTAAAAATGTCCAAATTTCAAGGCTTCCGCAATTAAATGAAACCATACAAACCGAAGCTCATATTATACAGGAATTTATGGGTGTTACTTTAGTAGAGATTACGGTGACCAATGCTAAAAAAGAAAAAATAGCCTCAAGTACAATGAAAACTGTTATCGCCAATTAATGATTGATCTTGAAAAAATTGAAATATCAAATTTTTTACCGCATCGTCCACCATTTTTAATGTTAGACAAGATTCTACTTCTAACTGATGAAGAAGTTTCGGCTTCTTTTTTAATTAAGGAAGATAATCTTTTTGTAGAGCATAATTATTTTAATGAAATGGGTTTGGTGGAAAATGCCGCACAGACCTGTTCCTCAATTGTTGGTAAAAGCTATTTTGATGATGATGATGTAGATGGAGAAGGCGCCAAATTGATTGGTTTTATTAGTGCCATTAAGAAAGTGACTGCGTTTTCTTGTCCTAAAGTTGGAAGTACTATCATTTCTAACGCAAAACTAACATCGAGATTCGATTCGGAGAGTTATAGCGTATGTTCCTTAGAATGTCATATTTTTGAAGCATCGACGTTATTATTATCTTGTGAGCTCAATTTGATGATCAAAGATTTGAAATAGAATTATAAAACAAGCTGCTTAACGAAGCATTTCAAATCAAACTGAATACATCAACTCAGTAAAGTCGAAGTATTGCCTATAAAAACAACACACATGAAAAAGAAGGATGTTCCTCAGGATGAAAGTGGTTTAGAAAAAGACAATATAAAGGAAATTTGTTACGCCGTGGATGAAAAAGGCGACTATACCACCATTAAAAGTACAGGTTGGGATCCTAAAACCATTGCTCTAGATAATGCACTTCAAGAAATCAATGAACGTATCAACGATGCGAAAGCGCGCGTTTTAAATGGTGAAACAAGTCCTATTGAATATTATATGGAATGTCACAAAATGGATATTGGTATTTTAGCGAGTTATGTAGGGAAGTTTCAATGGCAAGTAAAACGGCATTTTAAAGTAAAGACATTCAATAATCTATCTCATAAAATGTTGGAAAAATATGCCGACGTTTTCGATATTTCAGTTGAGCAACTAAAGGATATTAATTATGGAAATTGATTTTACACACCACCAAACGGCGCATTGCGAAAACGGTGTGGTTTCCAATTTAATGAAGCATAATGGCTTTGACGTGAGTGAACCTATGGTTTTTGGTATTGGCTCTGGTTTGTTGTTTTGTTATATTCCTTTCTTAAAAGTCAATCATGCGCCTGCCATAACCTACAGGGTGATGCCAGGACAAATTTTTAAACGCTTTGCTAAACGCGTTGGCATAAAAATTAAAAAAGAAAAATTCAAAAATCCGCAGAATGCTAAGGCACGATTGGATGAAAATTTAGAAAAAGACAATCCTGTTGGTCTTCAAGTTGGCGTATATAACCTTACCTACTTTCCAGATGAATATCGTTTTCATTTTAATGCTCATAATTTGGTGGTTTATGGCAAGCAAAATGGTGATTATTTAATTAGTGATCCCGTAATGGAAACGGTTACTACTTTAACAACCAAAGAATTAGAGAAAGTTCGTTTTGCCAAAGGTGCTTTTGCGCCAAAGGGTCATATGTATTATCCCATAAATTTCCCAAAAGAATTAGATATAGAATCTGCTATTATTAAAGGCATAAAAAATACGTGTAGAGATATGCTGGCGCCAGTACCTATTGTTGGTGTTAAGGGGATTAGACATATTGCTAAATTAATCCGTAAATGGCCTAAGAAAAAAGGAGTTAAAGTCGCTAATCACTATTTGGGGCAGATTGTTAGAATGCAAGAGGAAATCGGGACAGGTGGCGGCGGCTTTAGATATATTTATGCTGCTTTTTTACAAGAATCCAGTAAAATTTTAAATAATAGTACATTAGAGGAATTGTCTAAAGAAATGACCGAAATTGGCGATCTGTGGCGAGACTTTGCTTTGGAGGCCTCGCGAATTTATAAGAATAGAAGTGCAAAAACGGATGCCTATAATAAGGTAGCGACGCAATTAGAAACTATTGCGGATAAAGAGGAACTATTCTTTAAAAAATTAAAAAAGGCGATATAATTATTATCCATGATAGAAATCAATCAATTATCTAAAAAATATAAAGGTGCAGATTTTTTTTCTGTTTCTGATCTAGATTTGAGTATTTCTAAAAAAGAAATTTTTGGTTTGTTAGGCCCAAACGGAGCAGGAAAGACCACTATTATTTCCTTGCTATGTTCTTTGATTAAGCCCACTTCTGGCTCATTTACCATTGATGGTCTTACCTATAAAAAAAACAATAAGCAATTAAAACAGCTTATTGGGATTGTGCCTCAAGAATATGCTTTGTATCCTACGCTAACGGCTTTCGAAAACCTGATGTATTTTGGAAGTATGTATGGACTGAAGGGAAAAGAATTAAAATTAAGAATCAATTCATCACTGGAAAATCTGGGTTTGGCCCAATTTTCAAACAAAAAGATTGAAACGTTTTCGGGCGGTATGAAACGTAGAATTAATTTAATCGCCAGTATTCTTCATGACCCAAAAGTCTTATTTTTAGATGAACCAAGTGTAGGTGTCGATGTCCAATCCAAAAATGTAATCATCAAGTACTTGCAAGATTTGAACGCAAAAGGAACCACTATAATCTATACGTCACATCATTTAAATGAAGCCGAATCGTTTTGCACTAGAGTTGCGATAATAGATCACGGAAAAGTAATTACCAAAGGCACACCAAAAGATTTAATCACTAACCAAGAAAATGCTAATAACCTCGAAGATGTATTTTTAGCACTAACAGGAATTGCCTTAAGAGACCATGCATAAATTACTAGCATCCGCATATAAAGAGTTCTTGCTGCTTACCAGAGATGTAGGAGGTATTTCCATATTATTCATCATGCCTTTAGTGTTAATTGTCACTATTACCTTAATTCAAGATAGTAGTTTTCAAAGTATAAGTGAAAGCAAAATTCCCATACTATTAGTCGATAATGACAAAGGTTCAGTTTCTGAAACTATCGTAAAAGGACTTAATGATTCTAATATTTTTAAGGTTATTAAACTCGAAAAAGAAGACGAGGCCCAGAACTTGGTCTTTAAAGGCTCCAATCAATTAGCGATTATTATTCCCAAAGATTTATCATCAGATTTAGAAAAGAAAATCAACCAGAATGTAGAAGGTATATTGAGCAAATTTGGCCTCGAAGAGACAGAAAATCAACCTCAAGAAAGTTTTACAGCAAAAGAAGTCAAGTTGTATTTTGATCCGGCAACGCAATTCGCTTTTAAGAATTCTGTAAAAAATGAGATCGATAAAATGATTTCAAAAATTGAAACCCAATCCATCTATAATGCGTTTCAGGAGCAAATAACTGATGACCCGACAGAATCTATTTTTGAAACTGAAAACTTTATTAGTTTCAAAGAAATCTTACCAAAAAATGATGATGAAGTGATAGTTCCAAATTCTGTTCAGCACAATGTTCCGGCTTGGACGCTTTTCGCTATATTTTTTATTATCGTACCCTTATCTATCAATATGGTAAAAGAGAAAAGTCAAGGTACTTTTGTACGGTTAAGAACAAATCCGGTGTCTTATTTTACGGTACTTGGTGGCAAAACGCTAGTCTATTTGTGCGTTTGTTTAATTCAATTTGTTTTGATGTTACTTATCGGTGTGTATTTGTTCCCGGCAATAGGCTTACCTACATTAGATGTTTCAGGAAAATTACCGTTATTATTTGTTGTGGCATTTTTTGCAGGTTTAGCGGCAATTGGTTTAGGATTGTTACTTGGCACTATAGCAAAAACACCAGAACAATCTGCGCCATTTGGAGCAACTTTTGTCGTTATTTTAGCAGCATTGGGAGGGGTTTGGGTACCAGTTTTCGTAATGCCACAGTTTATGCAAGCATTATCAAATATTTCGCCAATGAATTGGGGATTAAACGCCTTTTATGATGTTTTTTTACGAAATTCAAGCCTAATTGAGATTGTGCCAGAAATAACATTGCTATTTTTGTTTTTTATCGTCACAACCTTAATCGCTATTGTTTATAATGAAAAGAAAAATGCCGTCTAAATCACAAAAAGAAATAAGTTTCACAAGTAAGATAAGGGTTCGGTTTGTAGAAACTGATCCTTTAGGTATTGTGTGGCATGGTAATTATATCCAATACTTCGAGGATGGAAGAGAGGCTTTTGGCAGGCATCATAGTATTGCCTATTTGGATCAAAAAGACTATGGTTATGCTACGCCTATCGTAAAATCAACTAGCGAACACAAATTACCATTGCGTTATGGAGATGTTGCTACTATAAAAACTAGCTATATTGATAGTCGTGCTGCAAAAATGATATTTAGATACGAGATTTTCAATCAAGATGACCTATTGGTTTGCACTGGTGAAACCGTTCAGGTTTTTGTAGATCAAATTGGACAAGGCGATTTGGCATTAACAATTCCAGAGTTTTTCAAGGAATGGAAACAAAAAGTAGGACTTTTAGATGAATGAGGTTTATGTTTCATATAACAACATCATTTCATCATTAGGCTTTGATAGCGAAACGGTTGTGAATACTATTCATAATGAAATTTCAGGATTACAATTAATTACCGACAAGACCAAATTCTCGCAACCCTTTTGTTCGTCACTTATTGACCAAAAAAAATTAGACCATAAATTTGCATCTATAGGTGCAGAAGATCATTTTACACGTTTGGAGAAGATGATGATTTCATCTTTAGATGATGTTATTCAAGCTTCTGGAATTCCTTTAAATAAAAAGGTTGGTCTCATTATTTCTACCACAAAAGGAAATATAGACGTCTTAGATAAAAACAGTAAATTTCCAAAAGAACGTGCCTATTTGAGTGTTTTGGGACAAATAATAAAAGATTTTTTCAAATTTAAAAATGATGCCATAGTAGTGTCTAATGCCTGTGTGTCAGGCGTTCTCGCTGTTGCTGTAGCCAAACGTTTCATTAATCAAGGTGTTTATGACGATGTCTTTATTGTAAGCGGAGATATAGTAACCGAATTTATTCTATCCGGTTTCAATTCTTTTCAAGCATTAAGCAGTGCACCTTGTAAACCTTATTGTGAAAATCGCACTGGAATTAACATTGGCGAAGTTGCTGCAAGTGTTTTGGTTACTAATACAAAATCTAATTTGGCTAAAGAAGCCGTTACCATTTTAGGAGAAAGCTCTTGCAATGATGCCAATCATATTTCTGGGCCATCCCGAACTGGAGAAGGCTTATATAGAAGTATAAAATCAGCAATGAAAGAAGCCGATATTTCACAGGATAACATTGATTATCTTTCGGCTCACGGAACGGCAACACCATTTAATGACGAAATGGAGGCCATTGCATTTAACAGAGCAGGATTACAGAATGTTCCTGTGAATAGTTTAAAAGGCTATTTTGGACATACCTTAGGAGCTTCGGGTCTGTTAGAAACTATTGTAGGAATGCATTCGCTGTATAATAACACGTTATATGCGTCTTTGGGTTTTGAAAGTTTAGGTGTATCACAACCAATTAATGTCATTACAAAAACCAAAACACAAAAAATGAAGATTTTCCTTAAAACAGCCTCTGGTTTTGGAGGTTGTAATACGGCAGTCATATTTAAAAAAGTTAATTATGTTTAAATAATAATTATGGAAAACACGTCATTAAGAGCCATAGATGCAATTCAGGAAGCGCAAAAAATTGCTTTTGCCCCTTTTGTATTTCAAGCCACAGTTTCATTAAGAAAACTTGGTGTTTTCAGCCTTATTTTCGATAGAAGAAAAAAAGGTGGAATTACATTGGAAACGCTTTCAAAAGAACTATCAATTAGTGCATATGGTCTTGGTGTTTTGTTAGAAATTGCCGAAAGTTCAGACATTGTGAATAAGGACGAACTAGGTAATTTTGAATTAACAACTACGGGTTACTTTTTAAATTATAACGAAACCGTAAATGTTAATATCAACTTTACAAATGAAGTGTGCTACAAAGGTTTGTTTCATCTAAATGATGCTATAAAAACAGGAAAACCAGAAGGATTAAAAGAATTTGGGAATTGGAATACAATTTATGAAGGCCTATCTCAGTTAAATCCTGAAATTAAAAAATCTTGGTTTGAGTTTGATCATCATTATTCTGATGCCGTGTTTAGCGAAGCACAGAAAATCGTATTTAGAAGTCATCCCCAAACCATATTCGATATTGGCGGAAATACAGGTAAATTTGCCATAAGCTCTTGTAAATATAACGAGGACGTATCCATTAAAATAATAGATTTACCAGGACAGTTAAATGTGGCACTTGCCAATGTGAAAAAGGAGGGTTTTGAAAATCGGGTTTCTGGTTATGAGATAGATTGGCTAAAAGCTGATCCTAAAATTCCAACTGGTGCCGATACAATTTGGATGTGTCAATTCTTGGATTGCTTTTCGGAAGATGAAATCTTAAAAATTTTAACGACTTGTGTAAACTCGATGACTGACGAGACTGAATTGTTAATCATGGAAACCTTTACAGATAGACAGCGGTTTGATAATGCCAAATTTATATTAGAAGCAACGTCGCTTTATTTTACGGTAATGGCCAACGGAAATAGTAAAATGTATCCAGCACAAGTGTTTTTAAGATTAATTGATGAAGCAGGACTCGTGCTTAAAGAAGATATTGGTGTTGGTGAATACCACACGATTTTAGTCTGCAAAAAAAAGTAATTATTAATGAATTCTGAATATTATATTTCCTCTTTTTGTAACATCAAAAACAATACGATTTCCTTGAATGGAGCTGAGGTTTATAGTGGTGAAAATTTTGAGTTTTCAGAATTTATAAAGTCAGCCTATAAGTCATTTGAAACCAATTATCCTAAGTTTTTTAAAATGGATGCTTTGAGCAAATTAGCCTTTTTAGCGGCTGATGTATTATTAAAAAGCGAAAATTTAAACGGAGACGAGGAAAATGATATTGCCGTGGTATTGTCAAATAGAGCTTCAAGTTTAGATACGGATAGAAAGCATCAGAAGTCAATTGAAGATGAAAACAATTACTATCCCAGTCCTGCGATTTTTGTATATACATTGCCAAATATTTGCATCGGAGAAATTAGTATTAAATACAAGCTGTTTTCTGAAAATAGTTTTTTTATATTTGACAACTTTAATCCGCAACATTTATTGGACTATTCCAATAGTTTATTGTCAACAAAAAAAGCGGAAAAAGTACTTTGTGGATGGGTGGAATTAGATGGGAATCAGTATAATGCTTATTTGTATCTAGTCACTAATACAGGGACAATAACACACACAAAAGAGAATATAGTAAAATTTTATAATACATAATATGGAGACTTTAAAACAAGAGCTAAAGGAAAACATTGTAGAGCAATTGAATCTTGAAGATATTGCCGTAGAGGATATTAATGATGACGATATATTATTTGGAGATGGTTTAGGTTTAGACTCTATCGATGCCTTAGAGTTAATTGTTATGCTAGATAAAAATTATGGTATTAAATTAGCGGACCCAAAAGAAGGTCGTGCTATTTTTGAATCTATTGAGGTTTTGGCAAAGTATATTTCTGAGCATAGAACAAAGTAAGAAAAATAGAGGTTTTCGTTGTTGAGCTATACTGAAAGTAGGAAGATTATTAATCCTCATAAATACAAAAACAACAATGAAACCATTGAGGTCTTTAGAACTTGTTAAGACTGAAGTTTGAATAGAAAATAATGTTCTCAAATAAAAAGCATCTAGCTTCAGAGGAACTATAAAATATGAGTAAAGGTGTCGCTATTACTGGAATGGGAATTATTTCTGCAATTGGAAACAATGTAGAGGAAAATTACTCATCGCTAATAGAAGGCAAAATTGGGATTTCAAGAATTTCAAAAATTCAAACCAATCATAAGGATGACATCATGGTTGGCGAAATTGCTTTTACCAACCAAGAATTAGAACAGCAACTCGGTCTTTCCTCAAACAACAATTATTCCAGAACGGCATTTCTAGGTGTTATTGCCGCTAAAGAGGCGCTAAAAAATGCTGGAATTTCAGATATAAACAAGTATAAAACGGGCTTAATTTCAGCAACTAGTGTTGGTGGAATGGATATGACCGAAGCCTACTATTACGATTATCCTAAAGATAAATCCATTCAAAAGTATATAGAAGGCCATCACGCTGGCGATTCTACCCAAAAAATCGCCGAACAACTAGGTATTGAGCAAAGTTTAGTGACGACCATAAGTACCGCATGTTCTTCTGCGGCCAATGCTATAATGCTTGGTGCACGATTAATAAAATCTGGAAAACTAGACAGGGTTATCGTCGGTGGCGCAGACTGCTTATCGAAATTCACAATTAATGGTTTTAAATCGTTGATGATTTTATCGGACACTTATAATTCGCCATTCGATGAGAATCGAAAAGGTCTAAACTTAGGAGAAGCGGCTGCCTTTTTAGTATTGGAATCAGATAAAGCTGTGGAAGCCGAAAACAAACCTGTTTTGGCCTATGTGAAAGGTTATGGTAATGCCAATGACGCTTATCATCAAACGGCATCGTCCGACAATGGTGAAGGCGCAACTTTAGCCATGCAACAAGCATTGAAAGTTGCCGATCTATCTTCAGATGATATTAGTTACATCAATGCCCATGGAACCGCAACGGGAAATAACGATTTATCCGAAGGTAGAGCCATAATAAGAGTTTTTGAAAACGGTGTTCCCGATTTTAGTTCAACAAAAGCCTATACAGGACATACGCTTGCTGCTGCTGGAGCTATTGAAGCTGTGTATTCAGTTTTAGCACTTCAAAATAATGTGGTCTATCCTAATTTGAATTTTAAAACCCAAATGAAGGAATTTAGCCTAACGCCACAATTAGAACTTAAAGAAAAAGAATTACAAACCATTATGTCTAATTCTTTTGGTTTTGGCGGAAATTGTTCAACCCTAATTTTTTCAAAAGCACAATGAAAAAGGTTTATATAAATAGCGTTTGCTCTATTTCATCACAGAAAACCTTTGATAATTCAGTGTTTTTAGATGATATCATTTTTCATGAGGAAAACGTCATTCCTTCGGTAAATCCTAACTATAGGGATTTTATTCCTCCAGCCGAATCCCGTAGAATGGCAAAAGGCGTTAAAATGGGCGTTGCCGCTTCAAAAATCGCTTTAAAAGAAGCGGATTTAGAAACTTTGGATGCCATAATCACAGGAACAGGAATGGGCTGCCAGAGAGATTCTGAAAAGTTTTTGAGTGCACTCATTGATAATGATGAACAATTTTTAACACCAACGTCTTTTATTCAATCGACACACAACACTGTGGGAGGGCAAATAGCGTTAAGCCTGCAATGTAAAGGGTATAATTTTACGTATGTGCATTCAAGTATTTCTTTTGAGTCGGCTGTTTTGGATGCTAAATTGATGTTGGAAAACGATGAGGTCAACCATATATTAGTTGGCGGTGTTGATGAAATTGGAGATTACACAGCTACGTTACACAAACTTATCAATCATATAAAGTCAGAGAAAATAGGGTCTAAAGAGTTGTTGCAATCAAAAACAGCAGGTACTATTTCTAGTGAAGGCGGAAATTTCTTTGTGTTATCAAATGAAAAGCAAACGTCTAGCTATGCTGAAATTGTTGCTTTAGAAACCTATAATACCTTAGGGGATTCAAAAATAACGGAGCTTGCCAAAACCTTCTTAAACAAAAATAACTTGGACATTGAAGCTGTTGATTTAGTCGTTTTAGGAAATAATGGTGATGTTACTTATGATGGGTTTTATAATGAATTAAGTTCGGGGATTTTTAAGAATACACAACAAGTATGTTATAAACATTTGTGCGGCGAATTTATGACCGCATCCTCATTTGGCGTCTGGTTGGCCTCAAAAATGCTAAAAACACAAAACCTTCCTGAAGTTGTAAAACTTAACGATTTGCAAGTCTCAAATTATAAAACTATTTTACTATACAATCAGTATCGTGGAGAAAATCATAGTTTTACTTTACTTAGTAAATGCTAAATTATAAATCAGTTAATATAATTACAGTTATCCTTTTGCTTGTTTTTCTTCTAACGAGCTACTTTTATAGATTAACGTTTTGGTTTTTAATAATTATCCCCATTTTTTGGTTTCTAGTGACACTTGCGGGTTCGTTTTTTATTCAATGGAACTATCATTTCAAGTCTTTGCATTCTAATAAATCAATTAAGGATAACCAAGTAGCCATCACCTTTGACGATGGTCCACATCCAGAATTCACACCCAAAGCACTGGAGCTTTTAAAAAAACACAATGCCAAAGCGACATTTTTCTGTATTGGTAAACATATTGAAGCGTATCCGGAAGTGTTCAATGACATCTTAGAGCAAGGTCATACTGTTGGAAATCATACCTTTTCCCATGGAAATAATTTTGGTTTTCTTAAAACTGAAAACGTAATTAAAGAATTGCAACAAACAAATAAAATTGTAAAAGACAGCAAAGGTCTCACCATGAAACTTTACCGACCAGCTTTTGCAGTCACTAATCCAAGAATAAAAAAAGCAATTATAGCCACTCAATTGCAACCCATTGGTTGGAGTGTTCGCTCATTGGATACCACTTCCAGAACGGCTGAAGCCATTTTTAAACGTACAACCAAAGATCTTTCAAAAGGCGATGTGATTTTACTTCATGATACAAGTTCAAAATCAATAGTGGTGTTGGAACGGTTATTGCTATTTTTACAAGAACAACATATCGAATCTGTTACTGTAGATTCTTTATTCAAAATCAAAGCTTATGCGTAATATCGTTTATATCCTATGCTTTATGGTTGCTGCAGTAAATGCACAGACCAAAATGAGTAATGCGGAATCGGCTGATTTAATAGCCAAGGTTAAGGCACATGCAACTACTATAAACACCTTGTCGAGTGACTTTACCCAATATAAGCACCTGGATTTTTTATCCAATGATATTGTGACTTCTGGTAAATTGGCGTTCAAAGCACCAGATATGGTTAAATGGGAATATGTGAATCCCTTTAAATATTCAGTTTTATTTAAAAACAATAAACTCTTTATTAATGATGAAGGCAATAAAAGCGATATCGATTTGGGTTCTAACAAGATGTTTAAACAACTCAATTCGCTCATCATAAATAGTGTAAAAGGGGATATGTTTAATGAGGAAGAATTTGATATTGCCTACTTTAAAAACGAAGCCAATAGTGTAGTGCATTTTAGTCCAAAACAGGAGGCATTCTCAAAATATATAAAGGCATTTCATATTATGTTTAATAAGGAAGGCCATGTTATGGAAGTAAAAATGATTGAACCATCCGAAGATTATACCAGAATTGTTTTTAGCAACAGAAAAATAAACACCAAGTTATCTGATGCGCTATTTACTGAGTAGTTTTTTTATGTTTTTTATAGCCTGTGGATCGTATCCTAAAAAGCAGGATTTTCAATTGGCCAATACATCCATTAGTTTTGTCCAGAACCCGTATTTTTCAAGCGAAACCAAAGATTATGTCTATAAGGCTAATATAAGCGTTTACAACAGGGGTTTTAGCGGTATTTTTATAGTGAAGAAAATAGGAAAGTCTAATCATCGCATTGTCTTCACTACGGAAATGGGAAATAAAATTTTCGACTTTTCCATTGTAAATGATACGTTTAAAGTTAATTTTATTCTTGACGCTTTGGATAAAGCGCTATTAAAAAACGTTTTGAAAAAGGACTTTAAAGCACTTATTAAAGAAGAATTGCCAGTTGTAAAATCCTATTTATCACAAGACACTTTGATTTATGAAACAAAACTGGACAATAAGAAACATTTTTATTTTAAATCACAGAAACTAGATAAAATTGTGCGTGTTGGTAATGGTAAAGAAAAAGTTGCTTTTTTATTTTCAGAAATTAGTGATACTATTGCAAACCAAATTAAAATTGAACATTCAAATATTAAACTGAGAATTCATTTGAACTATTTGAATTTCAGCGAACCTGCCTCGCCGTCAGGCAGGAATTAAATATTTTGTGCCGTGTAGAAGTCATTTGTTAGTTGCATAGTATCGCTACGGAAATTAAAAATGGCAAGGACATGGTGCAAAAGAGTAGTTTTTTAGCAAATTGAAACCGTATAAATAAATTCTTTACATCAACCTCAAATCAATTAATTAAATGAAAAACTTATTTCTAGTATTAGCGTTTATTACCATGAGTTCAACCTTATTTTCTCAAGTCGAAATTAGACCTGGTGTGAGAGGCGGCGTTAATTTTGCCAATCTTACCAATTCGAATTTTGATGATAAGGTAGATTTTTACATTGGTGGATTTGCAGCTATTAAATTAGCCAATTTTTACACGCTTCAACCAGAAATAAACTACTCAAGACAAGGTGGTAAAGCAAAATTTTCGGGATTTGAAAGCCTCGAGATTCAATATGTGGGTATGGCTATAACAAACAAATTCGCGCCTTTTAAGGACATGGGGCTAAACTTCATTATTGGACCTGCAATAAACATTAAAGTGGGAGATAATTTGAATAGCTTTAATGATGACTTAGAAGATTTTGACTTTTTGTTTTTTGGAGGTTTAGGTTATGAGTTTCCTTTTGGGTTGGGTATTGAAGCAAGATATAATATCGGGATAGTTGATGTTTTTGGCAGGAACGTTAACACCAACGATTACGAAGATACTAATATTGATAATTTAGTATTAAACAAGGTAGTTCAAATTGGAGCAACTTATAAATTCGATTTTTAAATGAGCAAACTAGAAGGATTATATACATTAGACGATTTAAGTGTTGCAGATATGTCTGCCACAGCTAAAATCACAATCAACAAAGACCATATCGTTTTTGATGGGCATTTCCCAGACAATCCAGTAATGCCAGGTGTTTGTATGATGCAAATTATTAAAGAAATTACGGAGAAGATTACAGAGAAAACCTTGTTTATGCAGTCTGCCAGTAATATTAAATTTATGGCTATAATCAACCCGTTTAAAACACCAAAATTAAAAATACAACTCGAAATTACCGAAACGGATGAAGGTTATAAAGTGAGAAACACCTCTAAATTTGAAGAGACTGTGGCTTTAAAATCCACGTCTAATTTCGTAACGAAATAATTAAACATGAAGTTTTTAAATGTTATCATATTAGCACTAAGTATCACGCTGTTCTCAACAGATATTAATACTGTTAGAAAAGCCTATAAAGAAGCTGCTCAAGATGATACTAAAATTGAGGCTTTTAACAAATTGCTTTCTGACGTCACAAAAAATGATGATATGACTTTGGTGGCTTATAAAGGGGCTGCAATTACCATGTTGGCTAAAAACGAGTCTAAAATTAAGGACAAAAAAGCGCGTGTTGTCGAAGGGGTTTCTTATGTGGAATACGCTATTGAAAAAGCACCAAATAATATCGAAATTCGTTTTATTAGGTTGGGGATCCAAGAAAACATGCCTAAAATTTTAAAATATAAAGAGCATATCGAGGAAGATAAACAGTTTATCTTAAAACAATTTAAAAATATAAAATCTTCTAATTTACGACATCACATCAAAGACTATATTTTACAGTCCAAAGCTTTTAGTGATGAAGAAAAATCAGTATTTTCGGGTCAATAAGACTTTAATGTTTTAATGACGTGAATAACCAACTTGTCCAACAAAAAATTACCGATCTAAAGGTATGTGTGTTAATCCCAACATACAATAACGAGTTGACTTTAAAACGCGTTATTGATGGCGTTTTACAATACACACAGGGCATTATTGTGGTTAATGACGGTTCAACCGATTCCACGTCCACAATTCTTGAAAACTATCCCAATCTCGAACACATTCAATTTACCCAAAACAAAGGTAAAGGGCAAGCGTTGCGTGCAGGATTTAAACATGCTAAAAGTTTAGATTATGACTACGTGATAACTATAGATTCAGATGGTCAGCATTTTCCAAAGGATATTCCTTCTTTTATCAATGCATTGGAAAATTCCGACGATAAAAACATCCTGCTCATTGGAGCTCGGAACATGAATCAGGAAGACGTCCCAAAGAAAAGTAGTTTTGGTAATAAATTTTCTAACTTTTGGTATTGGGTAGAAACAGGTATAAAATTACAGGACACACAATCTGGATTTCGATTGTATCCGATTCATCATTTTAAAAACCTGAAATTTTATACCAATAAATTCGAATTTGAAATCGAAGTCATTGTCAAAGCCGCTTGGAATGGTTCTCAAGTCAAAAACATCCCTATCCACATTTCCTATGACGAAACCGAACGTGTTTCCCACTTTAGGCCGTTTAAGGATTTTTCACGTATCAGCGTTTTAAATACATGGTTGGTTATTCTTACGTTTTTGTATATCAAACCAAGAAACTTTTTCAGGAAAATAAAAAAAAAAGGATTAAAACGATTTCTATCCGAAGATGTTATTGGCAGTAATGATTCGCCTCAAAAAAAAGCACTATCCATCGCTTTAGGTATTTTTGTTGGAATTACGCCACTTTGGGGTTTTCATACCATTATCGTCATTTCCTTGGCTTTACTTCTGAAATTAAATAAAACTATCGCTTTTGCCTTTTCCAATGTCAGTCTTCCGCCTTTTATTCCGTTTATAGTGTTGGGAAGTTTTATTTTGGGAAACATTATTTTGGGTCAGAATGAAACCTATAACTTCGCCACAATCACAACCGATTTTGAAGTATTAAAACACCTAAAGACTTATATCGTCGGAAGTTTTGCCTTGGCGGCAGTTTCGGCAGTTATAGCAGGCCTATTGAGCTATATTATATTTTTAATCCTTCGGAAGAAAAAAGTACGTGTAACCAATGCATAATTTTTTCTACAACACATATCAATATTTTGTATCCCGAAAATGGCTTGGTCTTGGCATTTTAGTAATAGTGTTTGCCAGCTTAATATTCGTGGCTTCAAAGATTCAATTTGAAGAAGATATTAATAAACTTATTCCAACCAATAAGGACAATGAAGAATTTCAAAAAGTTCTTAAAAACGTCAATTTCACGGATAAAATCATCGTTAATATTACGAAAGAAAATGATGCTTCAGTTGACGATTTAACAAACTATGCATCGCAATTTATTGACAGTATTAATCAATCCTCCAGCAAATATATAGAGAAGATTCAAGGCAGGATAAATTCGGATGACATTCAGGGAACTGCCAATTTTATTTATCAGAATCTACCATTATTTTTAGATGAAAGCGATTATGAAGCAATTGCCAATAAAATTGAAAAGGACAGCATTGAAGCCACGACCTTAAAGAATTATAAAACCTTGATATCGCCTTCTGGTCTTATTGCCAAGGATTTTATTTTGAAAGACCCACTGGGATTATCATTTATTGCCTTAAAAAAACTGCGAGAGTTAAATTTTGGCGACAGTTTCACATTACAAAATGGCTTTTTGGTCAGTAAAGACGAGCAACATATCCTATTATTTATCACGCCTGCTTTAGAGACCAATGAAACTGCGGAAAACAGCCTTTTTGTTGAAGAGCTTTATGCCACAAATGCTAAACTTAACGAAAGCTTCAAGGGTAAAGTGAGCAGTGAATATTTTGGTGGGACTTTAATTGCAGTTGCCAATGCCAATCAAATAAAAAATGATATTCAGGTGACCATTAGCATTGCTTTGTTCATACTGTTACTCATATTTATTTTCTTCTATAGAAAATTAACGGTTCCCATCATATTATTTGTGCCCACTATATTTGGTGGCCTTTTGGCCATCGTCATTCTTTTTTTAATTCGGGAAAAAATATCAGCCATTTCGTTAGGTATAGGTTCAATTTTATTGGGCGTCACACTCGATTATTCCTTGCACATTTTAACACACATTAGAAGCAACAATAATGTTAAGAATTTGTATAAAGAAATTGCAAAGCCCATTCTAATGAGTAGCACAACAACAGCTTTGGCGTTTTTGTGCTTGTTATTTATTAATTCACAAGCTTTGCAGGACTTGGGCATTTTTGCTGCCATTAGTGTTATGGGAGCTTCGTTTTTTGCCTTGTTTTTTATTCCGCAGGTTTATAAAGACCAATCCCAAAAAGTTAGTAAAACGACGGTTTTCGATAAAATCGCGGCTTATAATATTCACCAAAATAAATGGGTTGTTATTGTAATTGTGGTTTTTTTCGTTGGAAGTTTATTCACGTACAATAAAGTTGTTTTCAATAAGGATTTAAGTCAACTGAATTATTATCCTAAAGATTTAAAAACAGCAGAATTACGCTTAGACAATTTGATTAACAGCACATCGAAATCCATTTATATTGCGGCTTATGGCAATTCTGAGGAAAGTACTTTAGAAGTTAATGACCAAATTTTAGAAAAGCTAGATAGCCTAAAAGCAGAAAATAAACTTATCAACTTCAGTTCTATTGGGACGTTTGTACATTCCAAAAAACAACAAATCCAACAGATTGAAAAGTGGCATTCATTTTGGGATGCCAAAACCATTCAAAATACCAAAGACAACCTTATAGAAAGTGGCACAACTTTAGGTTTTAAACCCGAAACCTTCAAAAACTTTTACGCCCTTTTACATACGAATTTTGAACCGATAGCAATTGAAGACTACAAAGCCATACACACATTTTCTGTTGACGATTATATTGCTACAAAGGACAATTACACCACCATTACCACTTTAGTAAAAGTTGAAGATGGCGATGCTGTAATGGCGGCTTTTAAAAATGCAGCTCAAACTTTAGTGATTGACAGAAAACAAATGAACGAAACATTTTTGGGCAACCTAAAAACCGATTTCAATAGCTTAATTGGCTATTCGTTAGTTGTAGTTATTGTACTTTTAATACTCTTTTACAAAAGCTTTTCATTAACCTTGGTCACGGGAATTCCAATATGTTTGACATGGTTATTGACCGTTGGTATCATGGGATTATTTCATTTGGAATTCAATATTTTCAACATTATCATCTCAACCTTTATATTTGGTTTGGGCATTGACTATAGCATTTTTGTAACTAACGGACTGCTTCATGAATACAAAACCGGCGAAAAATCACTGGCTACCCATAAAACCTCTATTTTACTTTCAGTAATCACAACTATTTTAGGCGTCGGCGTATTGGTTTTTGCTAAACATCCAGCTTTGTATTCCATTTCCATAGTGAGCTTAATCGGTATTTTATCTGCCGTTCTTATTGCATTTACTATTCAGCCTTTGCTATTTAAATTGTTTATTGGTAGTAGGACTAAACGGCCCATATCATTTCGATTATTGATACACTCTATTCTGTCGTTTGGTTATTTTGGTTCTGGAGGACTTTTCATTTCCTTGATTAGTGCCACATTATTGAAAATAATTCCTGTTAGCAAAAAGGTAAAAATGAGATGGTTTCATAAAGCTGTTTCTAAATTCATGAAATCGGTGCTTTACACGAATCCATTCCTAAAGAAGACCGTTCTAAATCCTACCAACGAAACGTTTGAAAAACCAGCTTTAATAATTTCCAATCACACCTCGTTTTTAGACATTTTAGCTGTTGGAATGCTTCATCCGAAAATTATATTCTTGGTAAACGATTGGGTGTACAATTCGCCTGTGTTTGGCAAAGCAGTGCAAGCAGCCGGTTTTTATCCGGTCTCGAGTGGTATTGAAAACGGCGTATCCCATTTGCAGGAAAAAATAAATCAAGGTTATACATTAATGGTTTTTCCTGAAGGCACAAGATCCACAACTAACAAAATGAAACGGTTTCATAAAGGGGCTTTTTATGTTGCCGAACAATTAAATTTAGATATTATCCCCATCTTAATCCATGGTAATTCTGAAATTAACCCAAAAGGAAGTGCACTCATTAGAAACGGAAATCTGACTTTAAAAATATTAGATAGAATTCCTATCGGTAATAAGAGTTATGGCGACACCTATAAACAACGTACAAAAAATATAAGTGCCCATTTTAAACACGAATTTATGACGTTTCGCGAAGCAGTAGAATCTGACATTTATTTTCGCGATAATCTCTTCGATGAGTATCGGTACAAAGGCGACGATGTATTCCAAACCGTTAAGAAAGACTTCAACACGCATAAGGAGATTTACAACCAAATTTTATGGGCAATTGACCCAAAGGCCGAAATCATTCATATATCGAAGGATTATGGGCAATTGGATTTTCTTATGGCCTTAAACTCTATGGATAGAAAAATATTTTCTTATATTGAAGACGGTTCTGTCAGACCAATGCTTCAAAATAGTTTTATCACAAATAAGCATAAAAATCTTATTTTTGAAAACACACTAGAAGTTACTTTAAAACACAAAGGAAACACCCTAATTCTAAACACAAACCAATTATCTGAAGAACACATAGGAAAGGTTTTGAATAACAGCATTAATCATGTAATTTTGATAAAAGAAAGCCGAAATTTGTATGCTGAAACAGTTTCCAAATTAGGATTTGAGTCTATTCATGAGCATGAGAATCTTATTTTTTATAAGCGATAGCAGCGATAGCAAAAAGTGACATTATAAAGGTATTGTAAGAAATTTGATAAATGAACCGAAAAACGATAGTATTTAGCGGAATTTTATTAGTACTAATCGGAATTGGATTATGGGATTACGGATTTTTTTTTCGATTTAATTACCTAACTGCAAAATCTGACATCGCCAATAACTCAGCACACAAAATTTTAGTTGGCGATTCAATTATTTCACCAATCGAAATGAATAAAATAAGTCAGAAATACGGATTTATGAACGTCGGATTTGGATGTTTAACAAGCGGAACTGAATTAAATGGAATTCAAATCTATAATGCTGAAATTGATAAATATTTGACCGAAAAAAACGGAATTGATTGGGAAGCAAAATATTTGAAAGAAATGGACTCATTTACGGAATTAAAACAACGCGAATGGAAAGAGCAATTTGAATAAAAATTGTAAACAATAAGGTAATTTTGATTCTAATAAATAAATGGTGGAAAAGATTTTTGGTTAGCGCTATTGTAGGTGGAATGATATCAGAAACAGTTAGCCTTCAAACTGATAGAAAAGTTGAACTAAACGCTTTCATTATTGCAATGGTACTATATCTTATTTTAAGTGTAGTATATGGTGTTATCCAAAAGAAATAGAACTGCATGCAGCACCAAATAAAATTAATTACAAAAACTACTTACAAATCCGGAAGCGTCAGAACTTGCGGACATTATATACCGTTATGATCGGTTTACTAAAAAAACATATCTAACCAGGTAACTAATAGTACACTCAAAATGTAAAAACATGCAAAAGTTATCAATTTGGTAACTTTTTTTTATATTTGCGACAAAGGATTTGGAGTGAAAATATTTTCGAGGGGAACATTGAGAGATTTTTGGGAAAAACACAGTAATTGCGAACTTCAGTTGAAATCGTGGTATCGTGAAACTGAAAAATCAAATTGGGCAACCATCAACGATCTAAAATCGGAATATCCAAATGCGAGTATTTTAAAAGATAATCGGATTGTTTTTAACATTAAAGGCAATGACTATCGGTTGATTGTAAAATTTAATTTTGAGTACCAATTGGCATGGATAAGGTTTATCGGAACTCATGCTGAATATGACAAAATTAACGCAAACGAAATTTAAGATGAAAATTAAACCAATTAGAAACGAGTCAGATTACCAAAATGCATTGGAACGTTTGGAGGCAATTTTTGATGCCAAAAGAGGCACTGATGAAGGCGATGAATTGGAAATCCTTGCTATCGTAATTGACCACTACGAAAATGAGAATTTCCCGATAGGAATGCCAGACCCAATATCCGCTATAAATTTCAGAATGGAACAATTGGGATTGAAACAAAAGGATTTGGTCGAAATGATTGGTTTCAAAAGTCGCGTGAGCGAAATAATGAATAAAAAGCGAAAACTGACTTTGGAAATGATTAGAAATCTTAACGAAAAGCTACACATTCCCACTGAAGTTTTAATTCAAGATTATTGAATAATTTTACAAAAAGCACTATCATTGAAAGGGATAATTAAAAGTGAACACTCCTGACACTTTGGGAACATTTATAAAAAGTATAAAGATCTACACATGAAATCACATTATGACGTTGTAATAGTTGGAAGCGGGTTGGGAGGCTTGGTTTCTGGTATCATTCTGGCAAAAGAAGGTTATAGTGTTTGTGTGCTTGAAAAAAACAACCAATATGGTGGCAATTTGCAAACCTTTGTAAGGAATAAAACCATTTTTGATACTGGTGTACATTACATTGGTGGACTTAATGAAGGGCAAAATCTCTATCAATACTTTAAATATATTGACATTTTAGACGATATTTCCCTGAAAAAATTAGATATAGAGGGTTTCGACATTGTTACTTTTGATGATGACCCAGTAGAATATAAACATGCTCAGGGTTACGAAAAGTTTATTGAAGTTTTAACGGAACAATTTCCTGAAGAGGAAGAGGCCATTACAGCATATTGCGATAAATTAAGGGAAACTTGTGCAAGTTTTCCGCTCTATAACTTAAAGAAAGGTAAGCCTTATTATGATGATACGGCTATTTTTCAACTTCAGGCAAAAGCATTCATTGCCTCACTTACAGATAATAAAAAATTACAGGCTGTACTTGCCGGAACCAACTTTTTATATGCTGGCGATGGCGAACGCACACCGTTTTATGTGCATGCGTTGACTATCAATTCATACATAGAAAGTTCATATCGATGTATCAATGGCGGCAGCCAAATTACCAAGGCTTTAATCAAACGATTGAAAGAAAACGGAGGGGAAAACTACAAACATCACAATGTGGTTGAATTTGGATTTGAAGATGGTAAAATCACATCTGCAATTTGTTCCAACGGAAAGGAAATAAAAGGCGATTTATTTATTTCCAACATTGAACCTAAACTGACCTTAGACCTCGTTGGTAAGGAAAAATTCAGAAAATCCTACACCAATAGAGTTGATAAAATTGAAAGTACTATTGCGGCATTCAGCTTATATATTGTATTAAAACCGAATTCCTTCAAATACCAAAATAAAAATTTCTACCATTTTAAAGATCCAGATAAGGTTTGGGATGTCCATAAATATACACAAGAAAGTTGGCCAGAAGGTTATATGATGTCTATGTCCATAAAGAAAAATATGGAAGACGGTTATGGTGACAATATTACCGTAATGACTTACATGCATTACGATGAGGTTAAACCTTGGATGGATACGTTCAATACGGTTGCCGATAAAAACGAAAGAGGGCAGACCTATGAGGAATTTAAAGCTGAAAAAGCAGAGAAACTCATCAAGGAAATGGAGCTGAAATTTCCGAATTTAAGAGATTGCATTCAAGAGGTTTACACGTCAACACCATTATCTTATAGGGATTATATTGGAAGTAACAGAGGCTCTATGTATGGTTACGTTAAAGATGTCAATAGACCAATGGAATCTTTTATATCGCCAAAAACAAAGGTTAAAAACCTAATGTTTACAGGTCAAAGTCTCAACATGCATGGTATTTTGGGCGTGACCATAAGCGCTATCATGACCTGTGGAGAGATTCTTGGTAAGGACTACTTGTTAAATAAAGTTGTAGAAGCGAATAAGGAATCAGAAATTACTGAAAATAAGGCCTAATATGTTGCTAAAGAAAGTACAGACGGTACGTTGGTTTTATTTATTATCAGTCCTGTTTTTAGTCACATCCTGTGGTGTTTCAAAATCTTTACATGATGTGCCGGATGTAAGTGCTTATAGCGCTGATATTCCTGAACGTGAAAAAATATCTGATTCTACATTCACATTAGGAAATAGCCATCTTACTAAAAACAAACAAGGTTTATGGGAATTGTATGTGGCAGGCAATCCTTTGGAAATCGGTTTGAAAACAGGTCGATTAACTCAAGAATTATTTAAAAAACAAGAAGCGGCCTTTTTATCAAAGGTTGATGAACTGGTGCCTTCCAAGACTAGACAGTATTTTTTACGACAACTTTTAGCATGGTACAACCGGAAAATGTATTTGAATATTCCAGAAGAATACAAAGCCGAAATTTATGGACTTTCGAGATATGCGTCTGACGATTATGACCATTTAGCCAGCAATTATTTAAGGATATTATACCTTCATGGCGCTCATGATATTGGTCATGCCTTTCAGGATTTGGCTTTGGTGGGTTGCACATCTTTCGCGGCTTGGGGAGAAAAATCTGAAGATGGCAGTTTAATAATAGGCCGAAATTTCGACTTTTACGCAGGCGATGATTTTGCCAAAGATAAAATTATTGCTTTTGTAAATCCAACGGAAGGCCATAATTTTATGTCGGTAACTTGGGCAGGCATGATAGGCGTGGTTTCAGGAATGAATGAACATGGCTTAACGGTAACCATAAACGCAGGAAAATCTAAGATTCCACTTGTAGCTAAAACGCCTGTTTCAATATTAACCCGTGAAATATTGCAATATGCTTCGACGATAGAGGAAGCTATTGCGATTGCCAAGAAACGACAGGTTTTTGTGTCCGAATCCATATTTGTGGGTAGTGCCAAAGAGAAAAAAGCGATTACCATTGAGGTGTCGCCAAAGAATTTTGGAGTTTATGAAGTACGAAATTCCAATCAATTAATTTGCGCTAATCATTTTCAAAGCGAGGCTTATGCTGATGATGAAAATAATAGTAAACACATTTTGGAAAGCCATTCCCAATACAGATATGAACGTATGCAAGAGTTGCTTGGCCAACACCAGAAGATAACACCACAAATCGCGGTGGATATTTTAAGAAATAAGAAGGGTTTAAACGGTAAAGACATTGGGTATGGTAATGAAAAAGCGCTCAATCAGCTCTTAGCGCATCATGGCATTGTTTTTAAACCAGAGCAACGTTTGGTTTGGGTATCATCAAGTCCGTATCAATTAGGAGAATTTGTGGCTTACGATTTAAATGAAGTATTCCATAATCCGACAAAAAAATCATTGTCGAATGCACAACTCAATATTGAAAAGGATGATTTTCAGTTTACGCATGCCTATCGTGATTACGAAGCCTATAGAATATTGAGAAGAGAAGTGCTTTCTTCCATAAGTGATGACGAACACGTAGAACCGTCAACCCTTTCAGAATTAAAAAATTTGAACCAGAACTATTGGGAAGCGTATTATATTGTGGGCACGTATTATTATGAAAAAGGGTATTATACAGCTGCACTAAATGCGTTTGAAAAGGCGAAAACCAAAGAAATTACTACAGTTCCAGACAAAGAACGAGTAGATGGTTACATTAAAAAAATAAAAAGAAAGTTAGAGTTATGATTCCTGAGATAGAATACGCATCAAAAGCCAAAATAAACGACTTTCAAGTTGAAAAATTAAGGGAGCTACTGGTTTATTTAAACTCGAATTCGGCTTTCTATAAACGGCTGTTTAAATCACATCACATCGACATTAACAGTATCAATTCACTTGAAGATTTAGCTGCAATTCCTACCACATCAAAAGACGATTTACAAAAATATAACGACGACTTTATATGTGTGCCTAAAAATAAAATTGTGGATTTTGTAACCACTTCCGGTACTTTGGGCGAACCAGTTATTTTTGCACTTACGGACAAGGACTTAGACCGTTTGGCCTATAATGAAGCCATTTCTTTTGCTTGTGCAGGTGTGAGCTCAGATGATATTATTCAACTGATGACTACTATCGACAGACGGTTTATGGCTGGACTCGCTTATTTTTTAGGCGCTCGTAAACTTGGCGCAGGAATTATCCGTGTTGGAAACGGCATTCCGGAATTGCAATGGGATTCTATCTTAAAATTTAAACCTACGTACATTATTGCCGTACCTTCATTCTTGTTGAAATTGATTGAATATGCACAACAACATGATATAGATATTAATGCTTCAGGAATTAAAGGTGCGATTTGTATTGGAGAATCGCTCAGGGAACAAGATTTTTCATTGAACACCTTATCCAAAAAAATAAAGGACAGCTGGCATATTGAATTGTTTTCAACCTACGCTTCTACAGAAATGAATACGGCTTTTACAGAATGTGAAGCACACCAAGGCGGACACCAGCATCCAGAACTCATCATAACCGAAATTTTAGATACAAATAATAAAGTCGTTGCTGAGGGCGAAGCAGGAGAATTAACCATTACTACTTTAGGGGTTGAAGGCATGCCATTGTTACGGTTTAAAACTGGAGATATTGTAAAATCCCATAGCCAGAAATGCAGTTGTGGCAGAAATACCAATCGTTTGGGACCTGTTATTGGCAGAAAGAAACAAATGATAAAATATAAAGGCACAACGATATATCCGCCCGCGATGCATAATGTTCTAAATGATTTCGCTGAGGTTGAAACCTATATTATAGAACTGTCGCATAATAGCATTGGAACAGACGAAATCCTTATAAAAATCGCAACCTTAGAAGCTACAGAAGAGTTGTTGCAAAATATTAAGGATCATTTTAGGGCTAAGTTAAGAGTGCGGCCAAAAATAGAGTTTTGCGCTAAAAAGGAAATTCAAAGATTACAATTCCCTAAAATGAGTAGAAAACCGATGATGGTTATTGATTTGAGGAAGTAAGGTAAGGTTTTAATTTAAAAATCATTAATTTTATAGACTGAACTTATCTCGACTTTTAGTTTTAAACCGAAAAGTTTTGCTTTTGTGCTCTAATGAAGTAGTTTTTTCTAAGCATAGCATGGCTACGGTTATAAAAAAGTGCAAAATGAGAGGGCAAAATGGAAATTTTGTAGGTAAAATAAAAAGGCGAGATGAGTTCATTAAATACCGTTAAGATTATGAGTAAGACAAATGTTGATGTTTTAATTATTGGAGCAGGACCTTCTGGGTGTGTTGCCGCTTCTTATCTAAATAACAATGGTATCGTTGTTAAAGTTGTTGAAAAAAATAAATTTCCAAGATTTGTCATAGGTGAAAGCTTATTACCACGCTGCATGGATCACTTTGAAGAAGTGGGTTTGTTACCATGTTTAAAGGACCAAGGGTATGAACGTAAAGAGGGTGCTCGATTTTTAAGAGGAGATGTCGTCTGTAATTTCGATTTCAGTAAAAAACATACTGAAGGTTGGGATTGGACTTGGCAAGTTCCGCGAGCCGATTTTGATAAAACCCTTACTGATGAACTTTTAAAACGCGGTGTGGATATTGCTTTTGAACAAGAGGTCGTTGATGTGGATTTTCATGACGATGGAAGTTCAATTACGACTATTAAAAATAAGGCTGGTGAGATCAACAAAATTAGCGCAAAATTTATCATCGATTCTAGCGGTTATGGAAGAGTTTTACCAAGACTTTTAGATTTAGACAAGCCGTCAGAATTACTTAACCAATCTTCGATATTCGCACATGTTAAAGATATTAAACGTCCAGAGGGATGGGAAGGCACACGAATTACATTTGATGTTCTGGATACCAGATTATGGTTTTGGGTCATTCCGTTTTCCAATGGCGTAACAAGTATAGGTTTTGTTGGTCCTACGGAATTTATAGAATCCTTCGAAGGAACGTCTTCTGAAAAATTAACAGAAATGTTGAAACTGTCTTCTTATTATAGAGAACGGTTCGAGGGTGTGGACTTTTTGTTTAACCCTGTTGAAATCACTAATTATTCCAAGTCGGTTAAACAACTATACGGAAATGGCTATGTGTTAACCGGGAATAGCGCAGAGTTTTTAGATCCCGTATTCTCTTCTGGTGTTACATTTGCAACAGAATCAGCATTGAAGGCGGCAAAGTTAATTGCTAAATCATTGCAAAATGAAGCCGTTGATTGGGAAGTGGACTATTCAGACTATATTAAAGGTGGTGTGAATGTTTTTTCTACCTATGTAAAAGAATGGTACACCGGGAATTTACAAACCTTGTTTTTCCATCGACCGGAAAACCCTGAAGTAAAAAAGCAGATTTGTGCCGTATTGGCGGGTTATGTTTGGGATGAAACCAATCCCTTTGTGAAAAACCACCACAGACTTGTTAAAACCTTGGCTCATATTATAAACATGGAACAAAACGAAAAAGTGAGTAATTTATAAAACTAAACCACTCACTTTTTATTAAAATAGCTTCTAATCTAAAAATTAGAATGCTTTTTTCATTATTAACTTAGATAAACTCTTACCTGTTTTCGCAAAGCCTTCACCAATACGATCTTCGTTACTAAAAGTGCCGCCATATCTATTGCCAGGTGCATGCTTACTAGTGATTTCTAGTAATACATTATCTCTATTTGCAGTTTCAACAAACTTTAATAATGTGGTTAATTTTGCGGGTTGCCTCATTACGCCAACATTATAACCTGGATATATCCAAACAACTTCTACAATAAGAGTATACTTTGCATCCGTAAGACCTTCTTCGAAAGACATGCCTTTATCTTCAGCTAAATCTCTATTCATGAGCTCTAAAAATTTTGGTGCATAGATTAATTCTCTACTAGCTTCCCATTTTTTCGCCCATGTTTTTCCTTTTCCTTTCGATTTTTCCTCAAGGTCTGCAGTTCTTTCTGCGACATATGCTTCCTCAGTGAGATTATCCTTGTTAATCTTCAAGTTGCTATAATCAAACTCCACATTAATGGCTTGATTACTTTCAATGAAATCAAAATTGCCTTCAGCAACTTTCATTTTTTGAGCGAAAACTATTGTCGAAAACAATAAGATGAACGCTAGTGATAATGTTTTTTTCATAATAAATTTAGAATTATTGATTGGTCAAATATATCAAAAATTATTAAGCAGTGACTTTTTTTTAGAATTGAGGATTTTAGTATTGGGTTTATGCGACTTACAGTTCATTTTTAATACGTTATCAGATCCGTTCATCTGTTAATTTTAACTATACATCGTCTTTCAATATTGATCTTTAGTACAGTAATTATGGGTTATTCAAAAAATTACTACCTTGACAGCATCTTACAACAACAATTATATTTTTATGTTCGCTTTTTATAAAGGTAAAATCAGCTTTTGTTTTTTATTCATTGCACTAATATTTAGTGTAAAATTCAACGCACAGGAAATTCCGCCTATTCGAATATTTACACCACAAGATTATGGTGCTGAAGATCAAAACTGGTCCATAACCCAAGCCGATAATAATTTCATTTATATAGCGAACAATAAAGGATTGCTTGAATATAATGGTGCGTCATGGGAATTATATCATTCGCCAAACGAAGGGATCTTAAGGTCAGTTAAGGTCGTAGGTGATAGGATATACACTGGTGGATATATGGATTTTGGATATTGGACAAAAAACAAGTATAATGAACTCATTTATAAGTCGCTCACTAAAAACCAGAATTTCTCAATTATAGAAGATGAGGATTTTTGGGATATTACAGAAATCGAAGGTTATGTTTTATTTCAATCTTTAGAACGTATTTATATTTATAATATAGCTAATGAAAAGTTTGAGATAATAGATTCTGAATTAAGAATCAATAAAGCAAATGAACTCAATAAATCTATATATTTTCAGAAATTGGGAGAGGGAGTTATGGAAATTATTAATGGAAGTGGGAACTTGATAATTCAATCTGAACTTATTAAGGACATCGAGCTAGTTAATATTTATGAATTTGAAAAAAGCCTGCTCCTTCAAACTATAGGGAATGGGTTTTATAAGTTTGAAAATAATATCTTGACCAAATGGGATATTGAGGCCGACGAATTGTTATCCCGTGTGAGCGTCTATAGTAGCACGAGATTAAAAGATGGTAGTTTTATTTTAGGAACTATTTCTAATGGCTTGATTCAATTAGATAGTAAAGGAAAAGTAATATTAGAAATTGACCAATCCAATGGTCTTAGTAATAACACTGTTTTATCGATTAAAGAAGACAATGATGGTAATGTTTGGTTAGGTTTAGACAATGGTATTAATGTTATGAATTTAACATCACCTTACAGAGTTTACAATGATGAACAAGGTGTTTTAGGTACGGTATATAGTGCGGCCAAGGGTGATGATAATTTATACTTAGGAACTAATCATGGTCTATTTTACAAAGCAATCAATTCTAAGCAGAAATATAAGTTTATAGAAAATACGCAAGGGCAAGTATGGTATTTAAAGTATATTAAAGGAAGTCTATTTTGTGGTCATGATAGAGGTACGTTTGTCATAAATGATACTATTGCCAAACAAATTTCAACGGAATTGGGCACTTGGAATATAAACGAAATTAAAGGGAACGCTAACTTATTGCTGCAGGGCAATTATAAAGGATTAAATATTTTAGAAAAGGAAGATAATCAGTGGAGGGTTAGAAATAAAATTGAAGGTTTTGATATCTCTTCTAGATATCTTGAATTCTTTGATTCGAATAAAATACTGGTTAGTCATGAGCATAAGGGAGTTTATAAAATAGAATTAGACAGTACATTTTATAAAGTAAATAGTGTTGAAAAGCTTAACATAGAAAAGGGAATAAAGTCTAGTATTGTAAAATACAACGGAACTGTTTTTTATGGCTTTAAAAATGGTGTTTTTCGTTTCGATTCTAGCTCAGAATCTTTTAAAAAGGATAGTGTTTTAAGTGCCTTATTTAGTGAAGACAAATATATATCTGGCAAGTTAATAAATGATGAAGTACAGAATAAACTCTGGGGTTTTACAAAAAACGAAATCATTTATGTAGAGCCAGGAAAACTGACCAATGATTTGCAAGGTAATGTGATTGAAATTCCACATAATATACGTAAAACTAAATCGGGTTTTGAAAATGTATTGCATATAGAAAAAGATACTTATTTAATAGGAGATACTGAAGGGTACCTTGTGTTACATATAAATAAGTTAAAGAAAGATGCTAAAAAACTATACTTAAATAGTGCTTCATACACGTCATTACAAAACGAGTTTGTTTCTTTTGATACAAGCCAGCCCATTGAATTAGAAAATAAAAATAACATCATTCGGTTTAGGTATAGTACTCCTAGTTTTGACGAGCTTTCGAGGTCAAAGTATCAGTATCGGTTATTAGGAATTTATGATTATTGGAGCGAGTGGTCAGACAATGGTGAAATCTTATTTGAGAATTTACCTCATGGAGATTACACTTTTGAGGCAAGAGCAATTACAGGAGGTATTTTATCTAACAATGTATTGTCCTATGAGTTTACCATAGAAAAGCCATGGTACCTTAAACCATTGGCAATTATTTCTTATTTTTTTGTCGCCCTACTGTTTATCTATGTGCTCTATTACTTCAATAGAAAACATTACAAAAAGGAGCAACAGAAACTCATTAAAAAGAAAGAAAGACAATTAAAGCTAGAGCAATTAGAAAACCAACGCCAGTTAATACAGTTTAAAAATAAAAATTTACGCCAAGACATTGAAAACAAAAATAGAGAGCTCGGTATGGCCACCATGAACTTGGTAAAGCGAAACGAATTGTTAGGTAATATTAAGAGCGAACTTTCCAAAAGCAAATCATTAAATGAAGTTGGAAAAGTAGTTAAGCTAATTAATTCAAGTATAAACGACACCAACGATTGGGAATTGTTCGAGGAAGCCTTCAATAATGTCGATAAGGATTTCATGAAAAAAATAAAAACACTCCACCCATCCATTACGCCAAATGACTTAAGATTATGTGCTTACTTACGATTGAACCTTTCATCTAAAGAAATTGCCCCATTGTTAAATATATCCCATAAAAGTGTTGAGGTTAAGCGCTATCGTTTGCGTAAAAAGATGGAATTAGACCATGAGCAGAGTTTGTCTAATTATATAATTGAGTTATAACACCTATACAATTTCATTGTAAACCTATACAATACCCATACAGGAGCAGCTTATAATAGTTTTAAGCTATAAATGTTAAATCTTGTTAATTATCTTCAATATTAGAGAATTGCTTAAAATCAAAGGCACTTAATTGCTGTATTGACAAAATATTCGATTATTTTTTAATTTGTATGTTTTTTGTATGGTATTAATTTGTCATATCCTCAACCGTTTTTTATAAGTTGCATTATCTAATCAATTAATTGTAAAGAGTAGTGTGCTAAATGTTTTATTTCCGTCAATGGTTATAAAAAAAGATCATTACACGTTTTTACAAGATAATAAAGCAAGGATATGAAAATAAAATTTTTGGCGCTCACAGCATTTATTTTTTCAATGACAGTTTATGCGCAAAATTTAGATGTTTCTGGAACTGTTACAGAAGCATCCTCGGGGCAGCCTTTGCCTGGTGTAAATGTAATTCTGAAAAATACGTCTAAAGGAACATCAACAGATTTTGATGGAAATTTCACATTAAATGATGTGCCACTAAATTCAGTGGTGGTTGTCTCTTATTTGGGTTTTGTAACCCAGGAAATTAAAATTGAAGACAGCCAGCCTCTGTCTATTTCCTTAGCAGAGGATTCGGAATCTTTAAACGAAGTGGTTGTTATTGGATACGGTACACAAACGAAAAAGGAAATTACTGGTGCTGTGGCAGTAGTTTCTAGTGAAACCGTTGAAACCTTGAAACCCACGAGAATAGAGCAAGCTTTGCAGGGCCAGGTGGCTGGTGTAAATATCGTTTCAAATTCCGGTTCTCCAGGTGCTGCTAGTACAATTAGCATTAGAGGGGTCTCAACCAATGGTGATTCGAGACCTTTGATCTTAGTGGATGGTACGGTTGTAGAAGATTTAAGCGTCATTAATCCAAACGATATTGAGACCATTAATATCTTAAAAGATGCAACTGCTGGTATTTACGGAGTAAGAGCAGCGAATGGTGTTATTCTTATAACGACAAAATCGGGTAGAAAAAATATGCCTCTGACGATTGAATATAATGGATATGGAGGTTTTCAAGAAACAACACGAAAACTACCGATGTTAAATGCAACTGAGTATGGGCTATTACTGAATGAGTCATTTGCAGCCAATGGTGACCCATTACCATATCCCGATGTATCTGGATTAGGTCAAGGTACGGATTGGCAAGATCAAGTTTTTGAGAATCGTGCACCAATTTACAGTAATGCTATTACTTTAAGAGGTGGAGGAGAAAAATCGACTTATGCTGTAGGTAATTCATTCTTAAGCCAAAATGGTATTGTAGGTGGTAATAAATCAAAATTTACAAGATTGACCCAAAGAGGTAGTTATAGTGTGGATTTAATTAAAGATTTAAAGTTAAGTGCTGGTGTAACATGGACACATACCGTTAGAAGAACGCTTCCAGAAACAGGTATAGGTTCGGTATTGTTTAATGCCCTTAATATGGCACCGACCATAGCGCCGAACGGTTCTGCTGAAAATCTTGGTTTTGAGGTAGTAAATCCTACAAAGCAAATCGAAAACACCTATAACAGTGGCTTAGTGGATAAAATAAATGGAAATATTAACCTGTCCTATAAATTTTTAGAGCATTTTACGGCGCAGGCCAGTTACCAATTTAATTATGCTAAAGTAACTAGTAATTCGTTCTCACCATTTGTTGATTACGGGATTGAGGGGGCTAATGATAAAGTATTTGACTTGATACCAAATGCGATTTCAGATAATAATACGGTTTATGAAGGTAGGTCCTTTTTTAGGGACTATACATTTGATGCGTTTGTTAAATACGAGAATAGCTTTAACGACAGTCATAACTTAAATGTATTGTTAGGGACTTCTGTATTTAAAACGACCGGTGATTTCATAAGTTTTACGGGCTTTGGAATTAGGGATAATTATATTGGGAACGCTAACATAGAAGATGCGACACGATTCCAGAATAATAACCCTAATGGTTTTGATCTTAGTTTTGATCAAAGATTGTTGTCCTATTTTGCTAGAGTACAATACGACTATAAAGGAAAGTACTTATTGTCAGCTGTGATAAGACGTGATGGCTCAACAAATTTTGGTCCTAATAATAAATTTGGTTTCTTTCCATCTGGTTCTATAGGTTGGATAGCTTCAGATGAAGCTTTTTTGGAAGACAGTAAGTTTCTTGACTTTTTAAAACTTAGGGTTTCCTATGGTATTTTGGGTAATGATAGAATTGGTGCTTTTGGGTATGTCTCGGTTTTAGATGGCGAAGCTACGTATGTATTTGGTAATACATTGGTATTTGGTTCTGCGGCTGGAAGAATTTCGAATCCTGAAATACAATGGGAACAACAAGAAACTTTTAATATTGGTTTAGACATGCGTTTTTGGGACAATAAGGTCGATGTGACTATGGATTATTTCAATAAGCGGACAAATGATCTTTTGGTTCAACCCGATGCTTCAGGTATTATTGGTGTGGGTGCACCAAGTTCTTCGCCACCAATTATAAATGCTGGTGTTGTTGATAATAAAGGATTCGAATTTTCTATTGGCTATTCAGAGCAATTGAGCGATAATTTTAAATTCAATTTGAAATATAATGTAACTGCTCTAGATAATAACGTTGTTTCCGTTAGTCAAGAAGGCGGATTTGTGCCAGGAGGTGCATTTGGGATTGGTCAAGAAGCACCATCTCGTATGGAAGCTGGTCAGCCTATTGGTTATTTTAGAGGTTTTAAAACAAATGGTGTTTTTCAGAATCAAGCGCAAATAGACAACTCTCCAATACTAAACAATAATACGCAACCAGGTGATTTAATTTTTGTAGATATTAATGAGGATGGCGTTATTGATGATTTGGATAAGACCTATATCGGTGATCCAATAGCAGATATTACTATGGGATTAAATCTGTCCTTCGATTTTTATAACTTCGATTTCGGAGCTTATGCCTTTGCATCAATCGGTAACGACATAGTAAGAAATTACGAAAGAAACCTACCTTTAACAAATAGAAGCACTCAATATTTAAACCGTTGGACGGGTGAGGGAACAAGTAATACGTTTCCAAGAGTTACAACAGGAGCAACAAATAATACTTTGTTTTCAGATTTTTATGTAGAAGATGGCTCTTATTTAAGATTGCAAAATGTTCAATTAGGATATTCAGTATCGCCTGAAGCATCAGAAAAATGGGGTGTCAATAAGCTGAGATTTTATGTCTCGGTAACTAACTTGTTTACCTTAACGGAATATACAGGTTATGACCCAACCACTTCTGTTGGTTTTAACTCAGATACAGGGAGCAGTAATGCCATAGGTAGTGGAATCGATTATGGATTCTACCCTAATCCAAGAACATATTTAGTAGGAATGAACTTAAAATTTTAATAAAACCATGAAAAATTTAAAAATAATACACGTTTTTATAGCATTGTTTGTCATGGCTTCATGTAGTGATGACTTCGTAGATATAGACTCAAACAACGAAAATTCTGAAGATTATTTCAATTCGGAAGAAGATTACCAAGATGCCCTAATTGGAGCATACGATTTATTACAGGCAACCTACCTGAACGTTTTACTTGGTGAAATAGCATCAGATAATACATTGGCTGGTGGAGAAAACGCAAATGATGTGCCTGGTTTTCAGCAAATCGATGATATGATTCACACGCCTATTAACGCTCAGCTGAGGTCTATTTGGCAATGGATGTATGCGGGTGTTTATAGAGCTAATTACATCATGGAATTTCAAGATAAAACGGACTTCCCAGGAAAAGCAGGAGTTTTGGCGCAAACCAGATTCTTAAGAGCCTATTATTACTTTGAATTGGTAAAATGGTTTGGTGATGTCCCGTTTGCGGTAGATACACGTATCCAGTTTGGAGATCAATTTTCAATTCCTATAACACCAAAGGCTGAGATCTATGCACAAATAGAGTTAGACTTAATTTATGCGGCTGATAATTTACCTTATGTACAATCTCAGGAAGGTAGAATTACCAAAGGAGCTGCACAAGCTTTATTAGGTAAAGCCTATCTTTTCCAGGATAAATTTGCTGAAGCTGCAGCAGTTTTAGAGGATGTTATAGATAATGGACCTTATGATCTTATATCAGATTATAGTACCATGTTTGAAAATGATAACGAAAATAACATGGAATCAGTGTTCGAAGTTCAATATACAGATCTTGAAGCTGCAGGAGGTGCAAGCTTTGACTGTCTGCAATGTAGTGAAGGAAATGTGGCAGTAGGGTTTAATGGTATTAGAGGCTATAATGGCCCATTATTTGAATCTGGCTTTAGTTTCAATGTTCCCACGCAGGAAGTTGTAGATGAGTTTGAAGAAGGTGATATGAGGCTAGAAACCGCAATTTTAGATATAGATGCTTGGGCTGCAGCTACTGGTGCTACTTTCACCACAGGTTATGAGCATACAGGTTATTATAATAGAAAGTATATCTCAAGACAAGGAGATAACAACCTAGGAGATGCGAATTTAACCAATCCTAATAATTACCGAGCTATAAGATTTGCTGATGTGTTATTAATGGCAGCTGAAGCGCTTAACAGAGGAGGCATTAGTGATGATAGGGCTCAGATGTACCTAAATCGTGTGCGAGAACGCGCTTTCGGAAACGCTGATAACAACGTTTCAGCCACAGGAAGTGCATTAACGGAAGCAATTTACCATGAGCGTAGAGTTGAGCTAGTAGGCGAAGGCCATCGTTTCTTCGATTTAGTAAGAACAGGTAGAGCTGCAGCAGAAATTGACGGATTCCAAGAAGGTAAACACGAAGTGTTCCCAATTCCATTAATAGAAATTCAGTTAGCTGGTAATCAGTGGGAACAAAATCCAAATTATTAAAAAAAAGTAGAATGAAAAATATAAAATTAATTTTAGCAAGTTTTTTCCTCATAGCCTTCTTAGGCTGTGAAGAAGACGAACGTGGTACGCAATTCGTTGATAATGCTGATGCACCTAGCGAAATTGTATTAGATTTCAGAACAACCCAAGACAATTCTGGTCTTGTAACAATTACACCTACGGCCATTGGCGCTACCAAATTTGACATCGCTTTTGGCGATGCCGCTAATACATCTGTAGAATTATTACCAGGTGAAAGTGTGGATAATGTTTTTGAAGAAGGTACTTACACTGTTGTTGCTTTAGCTACTGCTGTTAATGGCAAAACAACACAGATAGAACAAGAACTTGTAGTGTCTTTTCAGGCGCCACAAAATCTTATGGTAACTATAGAAAATGATCCTGCTATCTCTAAACGAGTAAACGTTACGGCAACCGCAGAATTCGCTATGAGTTATGAAGTTGATTTTGGGGAATCAGGCAGTGAGCCAATGGTTGCTAATATTGGAGATACCGTTTCTTATAATTATCTAGAAGCTGGAACATATACAATTACTGTGGAAGCAATGGGCTCAGCCATAGAAACTACAACCTATACCCAAGTAGATTTTGAAGTGACTGAAATTCTTGCACCAATAGTGTCCGCAAGTACACCACCATCACGTAATGAAGAGGATGTTATTTCTATTTTTAGTGATGCTTATACTGATATTCCGAATACAGATTTTTTTCCCAATTGGGGACAATCTACTTTATATACACCATTTGATTTAAATGGGGATGCTATGATACAATATAGCAATCTCAATTACCAAGGTATAGATATAGGGGCAGCAGTTGATGCTACTGGTATGGAAATGCTTCATATAGATATTTGGACACCAGACGCTACGACTATAGATATTTATCCCTTACCAAATGGTGTACTCCCTGCAGATGAAAAATTCGTTACAAAAACTTTAGTGCCTAACGAATGGAACAGTTTTGATATTCCAATGGAGGATTTTACAAATCAAGGCTTACCAGTAAATGACTTATTACAATTTAAATTCGTAGGTACTGGTACTGTTTTTATTGATAATCTGTATTTTTATAAAGAATCTACGGCTCCATTCGATGATGGTTTATTAACTAACGGAAATTTTGAAAATGGAAGTGATTCATGGATTGTTGGCGTAGATGATAATAGCCCAGCTCCAGTAACAACAGACGCAGGAAATACATATTATTCTGTAGATGTCACTGCTGCAGGTAATCCTTATGATGTAAATCTTAGTCAAAAACTGGAAATTATTCAAGATGAGACTTATACTTTGACTTTTGATGCTTGGTCTAATGTCAATAGATCAATATTAGCAGGAATTGGTTTAAGTGGAGGTGATTTTTCAAATACTAATGAAACCGTAAACATAACACCTACCATAAACACCTATACACTTACACTATCTGCAACAGGTTTTGGGGCGTTAGATGCAAGAGTTCTTTTTGATGTAGGTGCAGAAATAGGCATAGTTAATATTGATAATGTTTCGTTAACACTTGTTGTAGATAATTTGTTAGTTAATGGGGATTTCGAAAATGGAAGTGATTCATGGATTGTAGGCGTAGATGATAACAATCCGGCTCCAGTAACAACAGATGCAGGAAACACATATTATTCTGTAGATGTAACTACGGCGGGTAACTCTTTTGATGTAAATCTTAGTCAAAAACTGGAAATTGTTCAAGATGAGACTTATACTTTAACTTTTGATGCTTGGTCTGATGTTAATAGATCAATATTGGCAGGAATTGGTTTAAGTGGAGGTGATTTTTCAAATACTAATGAAACCGTAAATATAACACCTACAATAAATACATATACACTTACACTATCTGCAACAGGTTTTGGGGCGTTGGATGCACGAGTTCTTTTTGATCTAGGTGCTGAAATAGGTGTGGTAAATATAGATAACGTAGTGTTATCAATTAATTAAGTTTAGAACAATTTATGTTTTAAAATTAACAGTAAAACAATGGTTAAAAAAAATATCATGAAAAATTTAAAATATATCGTACTGAGTTTATTCTCAATGATAGTAATCACGGGATGTCAAGATGATGATATTGAGTTTGGTGACATTACTGCACCAACAAATATTCAAATTGATGTTGATATTCAAGGAGCAGATGCAGATAATCCCAATGGTGACGGTAGCGGACTAGTTAATTTTAGTGCTACTGCGGATAATGTAATTTCATTTCAATACAGTTATAATGGTAGTGTAAGTTCAGCACCTGCTGGTGCTAAAACCTATAATTTTTCAATATTGGGTTTAAACACCTATTCAGTAACTGTAATTGCATTCGGTACCGGTGGTGCTTCAACCAGTAAGACCATTGAAATAGAGGTGCTTTCAACTTATGAGCCGCCAGCCGATTTAATAACCATGTTGACGGCAAATAGTTCTAGAACATGGCGAATTAAAAGTGAGGCTCCTGGGCACTTTGGTCTAGGTGCCATTGGAGGTGACTTAAATGGCTTTTTTAGTGCTCCGCCTGAAGATAAAGCTGGTGTGGGAATGTACGATGATCGCTATATTTTTAATATTGATGGTACTTTCACTCATATCACAGATAGTACAAATGATGATCCAGATTTAAATACTGATGGCACCGTTTTTGGTCGTGAGAACTTAATAGATGAATTAAATGGTCCGGCACCTCAAGATGCTACGGTAAATGGAGCAGATCTTGAAAATTATCCTTACTCAGATTATTCTGAACAATGGTTTCTTACAGGGCCTGGTGGTGTAGAAACTTTAAACCTTACAGGGATCGGATTTTTAGGGTACTATGTTGGTGGTGATCATACTTACATTATAGAAAGTCGTTCTGCAAACGAAATGACTATAAGAACAACAGATGGCAATGGTGAATTTGATTGGGGATTTATTCTAGTAGCTGAATAAGATTTGTTGCTATTAGAGATCTTGGAATTAGTTATAAATTTTAGATTAATTCCTCTGGTTCACTAAATGTAGTGTAAGTATCTTATGGTATGCTATTCTTTTAGATAAAAATGTTCAATTGTATAACTTTTGTATAGGTGTTTTTGTGAATATCCTGTTTTTTTAATTTTAAATTTATCGAATTCTAAATTGCTTCGTTAATTCGGAGCTGCTAAACTTTTAAAAATTATTAATATTATGAGAAACAACTTTCTGAGGTTAATATTCATGTTGGCAGTTATTCCAGCATTTTGTCAAGCTGATAAAGTGTCAGTAGTAAACAATGGTGACGGGATGAAGCTGGTAGTTAATGGTGAAGACCTTATGATAAATGGTATGAATTGGGACTACGTGCCAATTGGTACTAATTATGCATATAGCCTATGGGATCAATCAGATGATATCATTAAAGCAGCGCTTGATGCTGAGATGGGGCTTTTAAAAAACATGGGAGTTAACGTTATTAGGGTTTATACAGGGATTCAACCTAAATGGATTCAATACATCCACGAAAACTATGGCATTTATACGATGCTTAATCATTCTTTTGGTAGATATGGATTAACTATTAATGGAGCTTGGATGCCAAGAACTAATTATAATGATCCTCAATCTAAGGAAATGTTAATGACTGAAGTCACAGAGATGGCTAAGGCATATAAGGATACGCCAGGTCTTTTATTGTACTTACTCGGAAACGAAAATAATTATGGTCTGGTTTGGGAAGGTGCGGAAACAGAAGATATTCCAATAGAAGAAGATGATTATTCCGTAGCTGCAAGATATTTATATAGAGCTATGAATGATGCTACGCTAGCAATGAAAGGGATTGATACCTCGCATCCAATAGCGATATGTAATGGTGATTTGGGTTTTTTGGATATTGTAGCAGAAGAATGTAAAGATATAGACATCTATGGCACAAATATGTATAGAGGAGTTTCATTTGGAGATGCCTTTACTCGTGTTAAAAACGAACTTAACAAACCAATAATGTTTACTGAATTTGGGGCCGATGCCTTTAATGCGTTAACCAATCAAGAAGATCAAAAAGCGCAAGCGTATTATATGGTTGGCAATTGGAAGGAAATATATCAAAATGCCGCTGGTTTAGGAAAAGCAGGAAACTCAATTGGAGGATTTACATTTCAGTTTAGTGATGGTTGGTGGAAATTTGGGCAGACAAAGAATTTAGATGTTCACGATAATAACGCATCTTGGTCTAATGGAGGTTATGCTCATGACGTAGAAAATGGATCGGATAATATGAATGAAGAATGGTTTGGTATTTGCGCCAAAGGGCCTAATAATGAAAGAGGGTTATACACGCTATATCCAAGAGCTGCTTATTATTGCTTGAAGGAGGCACATAACTTAAATCCTTATGATGAAGGAATGACAGCTGATTTTGTTACCAACTATTTTTCCAATATTAATTTAATGGATGGTGTTTTAAGAGCTAGAGGCGATAAGGCAGCGCTTGGCGGAAGTGATGCTCAAAAAATAAGAATCAGCCAACTAACAGCAAAATTTACCACGTTTAATACTGGAGGTAGTTTAATTACAACACCCGAGAATCCTGATCCGCAGGGTGGTACATTCCCAAATCAATTAGGTTTTGATCATATGCAGTCTTATTTTGTTGGAGTAGAAGGGAATCCTGCACCAAATATGAGAGCAAACGTCAACTTCAACGTTATTGGTAAAGTGGCAGAAAACCCTATAGATGAAATCTTTTACGAAAATAGAGCAAGACCAGTGACGTCTTTAGACGCAAATAATCAACAAGTTATTGTTAACGATATAAATCGAGTTAATGTTTATAATGCTGAATTTGAGTGGAATGCCAAAGATTTCGATTTAAGAGGATTTTACAGAACAGGACATTATCATTGGGGTTATGAAGGTGATTTTTTCAATGTATATCCAGAAGCAAATTATGGGCCTAATTTAGATATCTATGGTGGTGAAATTTTAGGTATTGAAGTCGATGCTAAAGGGGATTTAGAAGGATTAAAAGCGGCATTCGGACCTCAATTGTGGTGGGGAGCAAACCCAACAGCATTATTAAAATACAGTCGTACCTTTGGAAAATTCGATGTGACTGGTATTTATCATAGAGATCTTCAAACAGAAATCCAAATTGATGAAAACGGACGTCGTATATTAGATGTTAACCAAGTTCGTAGTGGTGTGATACCTGCCTTTCCAACAGAAAGAGCAACAATTGCTGTAGAAAGAGATTTTGGTAAATTTGGAATTACATTAGGTGCAATTTGGGGCGGAAGTCCACTTAATGGAAGTTCTTTTCAAGATGTAACTGGTGGTCCAGGAAATTATAGTGTTTTTGAAGACAAGGTTAGAGGTGAAGATAATTGGGGAGGAAAAGCTAAAATCACTTATGCAGGCGGACGATTCAATTGGTATGCACAAGGTGGTGTACTTGGATTAGTTGCAGGCGGAGGTGCAGATCAAACACAAACCTTTACAGGTTGGAGATTAAAAGATAATGGAAGTGGAAACCAATCAAATTTCTTAACTGGTTTTACCTATACCGTTGGGGATTTTCAAATTGCTCCAAACTTTTTATGGCAAAAGCCATTGGTAGATGCTATGCCAAATGATGTTGAAGCACCGGGCAGATTAAGAAATGTTATTGACGATCCATTCGCAGTTAGAGCTAATAGAGAGACAACGGCTGGTGAAATGCTTATTACTTTTGATCCAACACCTGGAACATGGATGTACGATTGGGATAACGACCGTTCTGAGGATGCTGAATTCGCAATGAATCTAGGTTTTGTTTACCGTCACCTGCCAACAACACAAGATGCACACATTGGTTTCTTAGCTAATCGTCAATTTTTTGCATTTCCTGATTCAGCACCAGCTGAAGACTTATGGGAGGTTCATACAAGAATGGTGTCTAAGTTAACGCCAGATATAGGTATTATTGGAAATTTCTATTATGGAAATGGACAAGCCAATGGTGATTCACCAAGACTAATAAAACGCTTTGGTGGTGATATTAGAATGATTTATAATAAATGGAAATTTCAATACACACAAAAAATCAATGATTGGGGACCTTTTGATTATCATAGAGATTTTAACTTAACGTTTCCAGTACAGCTAATGTTAGATGTGTCTACATCTTTAGGAAAGCCCGATTGGTTTATATTACCAAGTACAGTTGTAGGAGTTAGAGGAACATGGCGTTCTTTAGATCAGAATTCAGCGAGATACGCGCCTAATTTTGTGCCACCAAATACGTTCCCTGCAATTCCACCGCTTAGCGCAACTGGATTTCCTGATGGATCGGAGTGGGAAATTAGAACGTATATACACATTAATATTGGAAAATAAAAAAAATGAAAATGAAAAATAATAGATTAATTAATTTAAGAAAAGCATTTGTGTTTGGGTTGATTTTAACCTTGACATTAGGTTGTGAAAGAGATCTAACAGACGAGGCTGTACCAGCTGAATTCTCTAATGTTGGTGATGTTTTTACAGACAATTTTGTTGGTATGGGTACAGATTTTTACTTTCCATTTGCAGACTCTAAACCTGATGCATTTTCAGTAGACAATAATGAGGGTTACGAAAGTTCGTCATCTTATAGAATTGATGTTCCAAATGCAAGTGATATTACAGGTAATTATGCCGGTGCTATATTACGAGTTGATGGTCCTGGTAGAGACTTAACTAACTTTGATGCCTTAACATTTTGGGCAAAAGCTTCAAGTGGCGTAACTATTGATCAAGTCGGTTTTGGTGTTGATTTTATAGAAGATAAGTATCAAGCTACTGTAAATGCCTTAAACATTGGCACTAATTGGGCTAAGTATACAATTCCTATTCCTGACCCCTCTAAATTAACCAATGAACGAGGTCTTTTATGGTATGCTGCCGGTACTTTGGCAACAGGAGGTTCAGGGTATATACTTTGGTTAGATGACATTAAATTTGAAAAACTAGGAACTGTAGCACAACCAAGACCCGCAATTCAAAATGGTGAAGATATTGTTACAGATACATTTACAGGAGTTACACTTCCAGTAACAGGATTAACACAAACATTTAATTTAGCTTCTGGTATTGACAGAACTGTTGAGTGTGCACCAGGTTATTTTGTATTTAGATCATCAGACCTCAGTGTTGCACAAGTTGATGATGTTGGTAATGTTTCAATAATAGGTCCAGGGACAAGTGTTATTACAGCTAACTTAGGTGGTACACTCAATAGCACCACTAATGAAATAGAAGGTGGTATTGACGCAGATGGTTCATTGATTATTAATTCATTAGGTGAATTTTCGTTTGCTCCAGTTCAAACAAGGGATGCAAATGATGTATTGTCTGTTTTTAGTGACTATTATACGAATGTACCTGTAGATTATTATAATGGGTTTTGGACTCCAGGTTCAACGACCGGATCTGCTGATTTTGTAGTGAATGGAGACAATATTTTAAATTATACGAATTTCAACTATGTTGGTACAGCAATGGGAAATCCAACATTAGATGCAAGTGAAATGACACATTTTCACATGAACCTCTATATTCCTGGCACTGTTCCTTCAAATTTTGATTTTTTAATTTCAATTGAAGATTGGGGGCCAAACCAAGTAGATAACGGTGGAGACGATACAAGACAACAAATTTTTGTCAATGCCTCTCAAGTCAGTGCGAATTCATGGGTTACTGTAGATGTTCCTTTAACATTAGCGAATAAAAGTAACATTGGATTAATTATTTATGAAAATATAAATGGATCTTCATTAAGTAACTTTTACGTAGACAATGTTTATTTCTATAAAGAGCCAACTGTAGTTGTTGGCCCAACAGATGCTCCTGAAGCGCCAACTGAAGATGAAGTGGCAAATAATGTCATTTCAGTATTTAGTGATGCTTACACAGATGTTGTTAATGATGGTCTTAATAATTTTGACAGCGGCTCAGTACTAGCTGTGCAAAACATAGCATCTAATGATGTTTTAAGATATAGCAACCTCAATTTTACAGGCTTAGAATTTCTTGGGCCAAATATTATTGATGCCTCAGCTACAACAACATTACATTTAGACCTTTGGTCTCCAGATGCAAATGAATTTAAAATTAAGTTAGTAGACTTTGGTGCAGATGGTGCATTTGGTGGCGGTGATGATACCGAACACGAAATTAATTTGGGGGCAACGGCAACAAATCAATGGGTGGCTTATGATATTGCTTTATCTGATTTCCTAGGTCTAGCCAGCACTCAAAATTTAGCACAGATTATCTTAGTTAATGCACCTGAAGGAACACTCTTTATAGATAACCTATACTTTTATAATTAAATCATTAATCAGAAGAGTATAAAAAAACTATGAATCAGATAAATAAAAATAAAATGGAATCAAAAACAAAAGAAGATAACGTATCTATAGCAATGAAGTTTAAATTATCCTTATCAATATGTTGCCTTTTAGTAATGTCACTTTTAGTGATGTATGGATGCTCAACAGATGAAACACAGACGGTCACAAATTTCAATAATTTAACTATGTCTGATGAGTTTAAGGTCAATGGAGCACCAGATCCTACAATTTGGGATTATAATATAGGCAATGGTGATAATGGTTGGGGAAATAATGAACTTCAATATTACACCGATCGCACTGAAAATGTAGAAGTAAGAGATGATATGTTAGTTATAACGGCACGTCGCGAATCTTTTGAAGGATCAAACTTTACGTCTGCTAGACTTTTGACCAAAGGTAAATTTCAACAACAATACGGACGTTTTGAGGCAAGAATCCAATTGCCTTGGGGACAAGGGCTTTGGCCAGCGTTTTGGTTGTTAGGTGACGATGATAATGGAACTGTTTCTTGGCCTCAGAGAGGTGAAATCGATATAATGGAAAATCGCGGACAAGAACCGACATTAATAAACGGAACATTGCACGGACCAGGTTATTCGGCTGGTGAGTCAATTACCAAAGCATTTGAGCTTGATGGTGATCGTTTCGATACAGGTTTCCATGTTTTTGGTATCGAATGGACTGCCGACTATATCAACTTTTACGTCGATGATAAGCTTTACAATACACTTACACCTGCCGATGTTCCAGGCGAATGGGTTTTTAATGATGAATTCTTTATCATAATGAACGTCGCTGTTGGTGGCAACTATGTGGGCTCACCAACAAATCAAACCGTATTTCCTCAAGAAATGCTAGTAGATTATGTAAGAGTATATTCAGCAGATTAATTGAGATTAAAATCATAAAAAAAACCGAGAGTTTATCTCGGTTTTTTTATCACAACGAAGTGAATTATAAATAAACAACCAATATTATACTTTGAAAAGCACAAGACTAGATCGAGACGTTAAATTAGAACAGATAACTATAGATAAAGAGACCTATTTTAAAATTAGAAATAGTAATGAAATGCGTCCGTTTTTTATGAGTATCGTAAGTGATTCTAATCATTGGATGTTTATATCCAGTAATGGAGGATTAACTGCAGGACGTAAAAATTCAGAATTTGCTCTATTTCCATACTATACAGATGATAAAATTACAGAGTCTGCTGATATAACAGGTAATAAATCAATCTTTCAAATCCAAAAGAATGAAAAAGAGTTCATTTGGGAGCCATTAGCTATAAGACCAATTGGCGGTTATAAAATAACTCAAAATTTGTACAAAAACAGGTTTGGTAATAAGATTATATTCGAAGAAATCAATCACGATTTAGAATTGACATTTAGGTACCAATGGAGTTCTAGTAACAAATATGGTTTTGTAAAAACCTCCACTTTAATTAACACGTCTAAAGAATCCGTGAGTATAACATTTTTGGATGGTATTCAAAATATTGTGCCTGCTGGTATTGGTAGCTATATACAAAATCAATCTAGTAATTTGGTAGATGCCTATAAGCGTAATGAATTAGATAAATCTTCAGGGCTCGGAATCTACGCACTTAGCGCAATACTTGTGGATAAAGCTGAAGCTAGTGAAGCTTTAAAAGCAAATGTTGTTTGGTCTTTAGGTATAGAAAACCCAAAGCATTTAGTGTCTTCGTTGCAATTAAATAACTTTAGAGCAGGTAAATCTGTTACTGAAGAAGTTGATGTCAAAGCAGAAAAAGGCGCTTATTTTATTTCTGCACAAATTGAATTAGCTCCAGACGCTTCTAAAGAATGGATGTTTGTTACAAATGTGAATCAAAACCATTCTGACATCGCTTTATTAACAAAGCAAATAAGAGAGGATGAATCCTTAGCAAAAAAAGTTATTGAAAATGTAAATAAGGGCACCGAAAACCTCATAGAGTTAAATGCTGCATCAGATGCTATTCAAGTTACTGGTGATAGCTTAAGGGATACACGTCATTTCGCTAATACCTTGTTTAATATAATGCGTGGTGGAATTTTTGACGATAACTATAAAATTGAAAAATGGGATTTCACTAATTATCTCGAAAATGCAAATAAGAAAGTAGCAAGAACTTCAGAACCGATTTTAGCGAAACTTCCAGAGGTATTTTCTTTATCGGACATCAAAAAAATAGCATACAACAGTGACGATAAAAACTTTAGACGTCTTTGTTTAGAGTATATGCCATTAAAATTTAGTCGTCGTCATGGTGATCCAAGTCGTCCTTGGAACAAATTCTCAATTAATACAAGAAGCGAAATAGACGGCTCTAAAATTTTAGACTATGAAGGCAATTGGAGAGATATCTTTCAAAACTGGGAAGCCCTAGCACATTCTTATCCAGAGTTTATTGAGAGTATGATTCATAAATTCTTAAACGCTACTACTTTTGATGGTTATAACCCGTACAGAGTTACAAAAGATGGTTTTGATTGGGAAACTATTGAACCAGACGATCCGTGGTCTTATATCGGATATTGGGGCGATCATCAAATTATTTACTTGCTTAAGTTTTTAGAGTTTATCCAAAATCATCAACCTGGTAAATTAGAGAGTTTCTTTGAAAAAGACTTATTTGTCTATGCCAATGTGCCTTATAAAATAAAACCATACGGAGACTTACTAAAAAACCCTAAAGACACTATTGTTTTTGATGATGCTTTAGACCACAAAATTAATCAAGAGCGCGAACAGTTAGGAGCAGATGGAGCGCTACTTAGAGATGAAAATAGATTCATCATTAAGGCAAATTTTATTGAAAAAATATTAGCAACGTCATTAGCAAAACTATCCAACTTTATTCCTGAAGGTGGAATTTGGATGAATACACAACGTCCAGAATGGAATGATGCCAACAATGCCTTAGTTGGTAATGGCGTGTCCATGGTAACACTATACTACCTACGACGATTTTTTAATTTCTTTGAAGAGTTGCTAGAATCAACAACTATTAATGAGGTAGACATTTCAAATGAAATGTTTGAATTTTTCAATAGCGTACTAGAAACCTTTCAAAACAACAAAAACTTATTATCAGGATCAATTAATGACTCTGATAAAAAAATAATATTAGATAGCTTAGGAAAAGCCGGTAGTACTTATCGAACCCACATTTATAACCATGCGTTTTCAGGACGAAAGTCAACACTTTCAATGACTAAGTTGAAAGATTTTATAAGTATTAGTAAAGCCTTTTTGGAACATTCTATTAGAGCAAACAAACGCTCAGATAATTTATATCATGCCTACAATTTAGTCACTGTAAATGAGAGTTCAGTTTCCATTTCTTATTTAAGTGAAATGCTTGAAGGACAAGTTGCCGTCTTAAGTTCTGGATATTTAAATGCTAAAGAAACACTACAGGTTTTAAATGCCTTAAAGCAAAGCAAACTTTTTAGGGAAGATCAATATAGTTATATATTGTATCCGAATAAAGAATTAAAAGGATTCTTAGATAGAAACACAATTGCCGAAGATGCCGTGCATTCATCACAGTTAATGCAACAGTTAGTAAAAGATGGAAATGCTCAAATCCTCGAAAAGGATGTGAATGGTGAGTACCATTTTAATGGAAACTTCAAAAACGCAAGTGATGTTAAAGTGGCTTTAGATAAGCTTTCTAAAACAAAATATAAGTCGCTCGTAGAATCAGATTCGCAAAAAGTACTGCAAGCTTTTGAAGGCGTCTTTAATCACAAAGCGTTTACGGGTAGATCGGGTACTTTTTATGGCTATGAAGGACTGGGTTCTATTTATTGGCACATGGTTTCTAAGTTATTATTGGCAGTTCAAGAGTGTTGTTTAAAAGCAGTTAATGATGGCGAAGATGACGTTTTGGTTGGTCAATTATTAGAACATTTTTACGAAATAAACGAAGGTATAGGCGTCCACAAGTCGCCAGAATTATATGGAGCATTCCCAACAGATCCATATTCTCATACACCAGGAGGCAAAGGTGCGCAACAACCGGGAATGACAGGACAAGTAAAGGAAGATATTTTAAGTCGTTTTGGCGAATTAGGAGTGTTTGTTTCTGAAGGAAAGCTCACTTTCAATCCATGTCTTTTAAGAAAGGAAGAGTTTTTTAATAAACCTGTAAGTTTCAACTATATCAATGTTTTCAAAGAAAGAAAGACCATTCAAATGGCAAAAGCATCATTAGGATTTACATATTGCCAAGTGCCAATTGTATATCACATTTCAGAACGCGATAGTTTAGAGATTTCTTTTAAAGATGGTAGCACTAAAACAGTTGATGGTTTAGTAATTGATGAGACAACAAGTCATCAAATTTTTATGAGAACAGGTGAAGTGACTAAAATTACGGCGAACATTAATTCAAACTATTTAAAATAAAAACGTAAGACAATGAAATTAAAATCGATCATATTTTCTGTGTTTGTAGCCGTATTTATGATGTCTTGCAATGAAAATAAAAAAGACAAAATGTCTGAAAATCAAACAAAAAAAGAAGTGACAGCTAAAGATATATTAGGAAACCCAGAGTATTTGGCGATTTCTTATGGAGGTTATCGCGAAAAACAAAGGGAAGTTCAACCTACAATTCCAGAGTTAAAAGAGGATATGAAAATCCTTAGTGCTATGGGAATAAAGGTTTTGAGAACTTATAATGTCCACTTTGCACAGGCGGAAAATTTGCTGAAAGCCATCACAGAACTAAAAAATGAAGATGCAGAGTTCCAAATGTATGTGATGTTAGGTATTTGGATTGATTGTGAAAATGCCTTCGATTTTTCCAAGGGCGAACCAAATCATAATGCTGAAAGTGAAAGAAATGCTGTTGAGGTAAATACTGCAGTTGAATTAGCAAATCAATTTCCTGATATTGTAAAAATTCTTGCCGTAGGAAATGAAGCCATGGTCAAGTGGGCAACCAGTTATTATGTAGAACCATGGATTATTTTAAAATGGGTGAACCATCTTCAAGATTTGAAGACATCTGGAGAATTATCTAAAGATTTATGGATTACAAGCTCAGACGATTTTTCGTCTTGGGGAGGAGGAGATCCAATGTATCACACTGAAGATTTACAAAAAATAGCTAATGCTGTTGATTATATTTCCATGCATACCTATCCCTATCATCAATCGCATTATAATTCAGATTTTTGGAAAGTACCAGAAAACGAAGAGCATTTATCCAAAAAAGAAAAGGTCGATGCAGCCATGTTAAGAGCTTTAGATTTTGCTCAAAGGCAATACGATAGTGTTTCAAACTATATGAAAAGTATTGGTGTCAATAAACCCATTCATATAGGTGAAACTGGTTGGGCTTCAGTATCCAATGGTCATTACGGCAAAAATGGTTCTAGAGCCACAGACGAATATAAGCAAGGGCTATATCACCAACACATGCGTGAGTGGACCAACAAAGCAAATATTTCATGTTTCTATTTTGAAGCTTTTGATGAACAATGGAAAGATGCACAGAATCCTTTAGGTTCTGAGAATCATTTTGGTTTAATTAACCTTAAAAGCGAAGCTAAATATCCAATTTGGAATTTAGTGGACGAGGGTGTTTTTGATGGATTGAACAGAGATGGAAAACCGATCACTAAAACATACAATGGTAATTTGGAAGCATTAATGAAAGACGTTTTAGTGCCAAACACTAATTACCCTAAAGATTAGCAAAATCAAAATATGAAAACGTCAAGATATAGCATATTACCACTCTTAATTTTAACAGTAATGAGTTGTAGTTCCGATAAGAAAGAAAGCAAAAGCTTAGAAGTTGAAATTTATGAAACTTCAGAAAGCGGTAATAAACTGACAAGAATCACAGAATATTCACAGGTAGATTCTTCAGCAGTCATCAAAATACTGCCAGAACAGAAATTTCAAACCATAACAGGTTTTGGTGGTTCATTTACAGAGTCTTCAGCTTATTTATTAAACAAGTTGAGTAAAAAGAACCGAGATACCATTCTTCAAGCATATTTTGCTGATGAAGGTGCACGCTATTCATTAACCAGAACACATATCGCTTCTTGCGACTTTTCGTTGAATAATTATACTTATGCACCAGTTGCAGAGGATATGTCATTGGAAAGTTTCAGCGTAGAAGAGGATCGTGATGATTTAATTCCAATGATTAAAGAAGCGATGGTGATTTCCAAAAATGGTTTCAAAATAATTGCATCACCATGGACAGCGCCACCATGGATGAAAGACAACAATGAATATGTCGGTGGAAAATTATTGCCAAAATATTATGATGCATTTGCACTTTACTTTTCTAAATATCTCAATGCCTATAAAGCTGAAGGTATTGATATTTGGGGTTTAACTCCGGTTAATGAGCCACACGGAAATGGTAATAATTGGGAAAGCATGCATTTTAATCCAGAAGAAGAGACTGAATTTGTTCAAAATCATTTAGGCCCAAAATTAGAAGCTGATGGATATGGTAAAGTAAATATTCTAGGCTACGATCAAAATAGAAAAGGAATACAAGAATGGGTGGATGAAATGTATAAAGATGAAGCGTCTTCAAAATATTTTGATGGATTAGCCATACATTGGTATGAGAGTACATACGATTTTTTCCCGAAGGAATTACAGTATGCTCATCATAAAGCACCAAACAAATATTTAATCGAAACCGAAGGTTGCGTAGATTCAGAAATTCCCAAATGGCAAGATGATGCCTGGTATTGGAAAAAAGAAGCTACAGATTGGGGCTGGGATTGGGCTTCCGCAGAGGAAAAGCATTTACATCCTAAATATGCTCCAGTAAATAGATATGCAAGAGATATAATTGGATGTCTAAACAATTGGGTAGATGGTTGGGTAGATTGGAATATGGTACTCAATAGGCAAGGTGGCCCAAATTGGTTTGAAAATTGGTGCGTGGCTCCAGTGATTGTAGATCCAGAAAATGATGAGGTTTACTTTACACCATTGTACTATACTATGGCACATTTTAGCAAATATATAAGACCAGGAGCAGAGGTGATAGGAGTCGAAAATCCTGATACCGAATTGCAGGTCACAGCAGCAGAAAATCCTGACGGTTCAATTGCAGTAGTATTGTTCAATGAAGGTAATAACGAAAAGAGTTTTACTTTAAACCTTAATGATAAACTCGAAACTATTAAAATTAACGCACAAGCTATACAGACCATTATTATTCCACAATCCTAAAAAAAAAACAGTAATTACCTAACCAATTAAAAACCGCTATGATGTCTAAAACTACGAGTAATGTACCCATGGGAAAAAAAATTGCCTTTGGACTAGGCATGTTGGCAAATCAAATGTTTCCTGCTGCTATGGGCATTTTTATGGTCGTTTTAATTCAAGACTATGGTTTATCAACTTTGATGTGGGGTATTTTGTTTTTTCTTCCTCGTCTTTTCGACTCTTTTACAGATCCAATTATGGGATTTATTTCTGATAACACAAGATCTATCTGGGGGAGACGTAGACAATATGTGCTTCTTGGAGCTGTGATTATGGGCATTGGGTTTTCATTGTTGTGGCAAATGTATATAGACGATGGCGTCGATTATAATTTCGTATATTTTTTAATTTGGTCTTTAGTTTTTTATTTAGGACTTACCATTTTTTCTGTGCCATACGTAGCTATGGGCTATGAGATGAGTGACGATTTTCATGAGCGTACAAATATTATGGCAGTAGCGCAGTCAATTGGGCAATGGGCTTGGGTAATTGCGCCTTGGTTTTGGGTAGTAATGTATGACGATAACTGGTTTGGTTCTACAACAGATACCACGCGATCCTTAGGTATTTGGGTAGGTGTTACCTGTGCAATTTTAGCGATGGTGCCAGCTATTTTTATAAAAAGTAAGTCAACAAAAGATGATCAAAGTTTAACTCCTTTAACATTAAAAACGCTGGGAGGAAGTTTGAAACAGATTTTAAACAATTTTAAAGAAGCATTTAAAATTCCAGTTTTCAGAAAGTTATGTTATTCAACCTTTTTGATCTTCAATGCCTTTAACGTAGTTGCTGGTTTTTCATTTTTTATTGTCGTCTATTATTTATTTAATGGAGATGCTGGAGCAGCAGGTCTATGGCCAACGTTGCTAGGTAGTGTAGGTGCATTGGCTACTACCTTTTTGGTTATTCCTATTGTAACAAAGATGTCTAAAACCATGGGTAAAAAGAATGCTTTTTTAGTTTCTCAAGGAATTTCTGTTTTTGGCTATATAATGCTTTGGTTCTTATTTATTCCTGGTAAACCTTATATGTTTTTATTTGCGTTACCTTTTTTCTCTTTCGGAATAGGAAGTTTATTTACACTTATGATGTCTATGACCTCAGATGTTATAGATATTGATGAACTAAATACAGGTAAGCGAAGAGAGGGAGTTTTTGGAGCGATTTATTGGTTGATGGTAAAGTTTGGTTTTGCATTTGCAGGATTAGCAACAGGAGCTATTATGACCTTAGTAGGGTTTGTGCCAGACACTGAAAACACGGAGGCTTCAATAACAGGAATTAGGTTATTCTATTCAGGCTTACCAATATTAGGTACACTTGGTGCAATGTGGATAATGCATAGTTATGATCTTACTGAAGAAAAAGCTTTAGAAATAAGTGCTGAATTGGCAAAACGAAAAGTTAAAAAGAAAACAAAAGAAATATCTTCAGCTTATGGTGCTGGTCATTTGTTATCCGTTCTAAATAACGATATTAAATTAGAGGCGTATTCAGAAATAAATTTTGATAATAGAAGCATCGAGGATGTAAAAACAATGTTTCTCGATAAACTCAACAATAGGTTATGTGGACTCTGTTTTAGTCCTTATGTAGAAGGACAAAGCCCTGATGAAGATATCTTATCTGAGTCTCAGATTCGTCGACGTATGGAAATCATAGCTCCATATACAATCGCAATTCGGTCATTTTCGTGCACTGAAGGAAACCAATTGATACCAATAGTAGCACATGAAAAAGGCCTTAATTCAATTGCTGGTGCTTGGATTAGTGGTGATAAGGAGCGCAATGCAAAAGAGATAAAAGCCTTAATAGAACTTGCCAAGACAGGAGTAGTTAATGTTGCTGCTGTAGGTAACGAAGTACTGCTTAGAGGAGAAGTGTCAGAAGTTGAGTTAATTGGTTATATCAATGAAGTTAAACAGGCTTTAAATGGATTTGATGTCGCTGTAGGCTATGTAGATACCTATTACGAATATTATAACCGGCCAAAGTTGGTTGAAGCTACTGATATTATTTTAGCAAACTGTTATCCGTTCTGGGAAGGATTTGGAATTGAAGATTCGTTACAACATTTGAGAGAAATGTATGCCCTAACAAAACACGTTTCACAAGGTAAAAAAGTTATTATAGCCGAAACAGGATGGCCAAGTCAGGGTGCAGCAAATGAAGATGCACATCCTTCTCAGCTAAACGCAATGCGATATTTCATTCAGTCCCAAGAATGGGCAAGTAAAGAAAATGTGGAAATTTTTCATTTTTCTTCTTTTGACGAAACTTGGAAAGTACGGGTGGAAGGTGAGTTAGGTGCACGTTGGGGCATTTGGGACAAAGATGAAAATCTTAAGTACAACTAAAAGAATCAAATAAATGTCATACAGAGAAGAATCCTATTACAAATATAAAGGTTATAGCCAGATTACTACAAAAGGTATCGATGTGTCAAAACTCACATTGGAGGCGTTAAACAACCTATGGCATAAAACAATCGAAGATGGTTTTCATGGTATATGTTTTAGTATATATGAGGATGGCCAAAACCCAGGTGATGATATTAGTTTTGAACAAGTTGAGCGTCGTGTAAAAATTTTAAAACCACATGTTGAAGCGATCCGGTCATTCTCTTGTATTGAAGGTAACGAGCATGTGCCAATAGCTGCAAAAAAGCATGGATTAAAAACTTTAGTAGGTGCATGGCTAAGTGATGATAAGGAAGATAATGAAAGAGAAATTGAAGGTTTAATAACCCTTGCTAAGGCAGGGAATGTGGATGTCGCAGCAGTTGGCAATGAAGTCTTATACCGCAATGAGTTAACGCTTAAAGAGTTGTTGGGTTATATAAAACGCGTAAAAGATGCCTTGCAAGGACTAGATATACCTGTAGGTTATGTAGATGCCTACTACGAGTTTTCACGTCACCCTGAGTTAGTTGAAAATACCGATGTTGTATTGGCTAATTTGTATCCATTTTGGGAAGGTTGTCCAATAGAGTATGCTTTAGGGCACATGCAGGCCATGTACGGGCAAGTTGTAGATGCGGCTCATGGCAAACCAATTATTATTACTGAAACAGGTTGGCCTAGTGAAGGAGGAAGTTTTAAAGGTGCGATTGCTGATAATGCCGCTGCAATGAAATACTTTATAGACACCATAAACTGGACGAAAGAAAACGACATACCAATATTTTATTTCTCCTCTTTTGATGAGTCATGGAAAACAGGTGATGAAGGTGATGTTGGAGCATATTGGGGACTTTGGGATAAAAATGAAAAATTGAAGTATTAAAATTCTTGTCGTCAATCTAATAAGTTCTAAAATAACACAACATTAACACAACATTTGTGATATATAACTTAGTTTAACCATGGGCCAAAGAGGTCTTAATTATTGATTCTATTGAGGTCATGGGAATTTTTGGTTTTGTAGAATTAAAACAATGTAGTGTATGTTTTTTGTAAAGGTAAAATTTCGTTGTATATCAAATGCATTGAATATCTTTATGGAACAAGGTTATTTCATTAATAAAAATTATAAACAACAATTTAAAAAATTACAATTATGAAGAAAATTACTTTTTTATTCACACTTTTAGTAGTCGCTTTAGGTTACTCTCAAGCGCCAACTGAAGCTGCACCGAATCCGCCTGCCCGTGATGCGGCAGACGTAATTTCTATTTTTACGCAGACCACTGATGCTACCACGACTGTTTACAATGATTTATCAGTGGCTGACTTCAATCCAAATTGGGGTTCAACTTCAGGAAACGTAACTATCGATCCACAGGGTGGAGATAGAGCATTAACGTATCCAAATTTTGATTATCAAGGTATTATAATAGGCTCTAACATTAATGTTGGTGCTATGACAAAACTTCACGTGGATATATGGACCAATAGCGTTTCACCTAATGTTTACTTAATTAGTAATACAAGTGGTGAAAGGTTTGTTAATGTAGCGTCAGCACCTAACCAATGGACAAGTGTTGAAATTGATTTGTCAGAATACACAAGTCAAGGTCTAACATTAAATGATATCAAAGAATTTAAGTTTGCTACAGATTCTGGAGCGAGTGGTGTTTCTATTTATATTGATAACCTCTATTTTTCAAGGCCAGCAGTAGATCCTTTGACAGATGCAACTTTAAGTGATTTACAAATTGATGGTTCTACCATTCCAACCTTTGGTCCGAATACTACAAGTTATACTTATTCCGTGCCAACTGGTACAACAACAGTGCCTCAAATTACTACAGCGACAACTACAAATGCTAGTGCAACTGCAGTTATTACACAAGCCTCGGCTATACCAGGAAGCGCTTCTGTAGCTGTAACAGCTCAAGACGGAACAACTATGCAAACTTACACGGTAGCTTTTGCGGCTTCAGGTCCTGCTACAGCAGCACCAGCGCCTCCAGCAAGAACGCCACAAAATGTTATATCCATATTTAGTGATGCTTATAACGATATCGCAATAGATACTTACGATACGCCTTGGTGTGGTGCAACAACTACAGAGGTTATGATTGAAGGAGATGCTATTAAGCAAATTACAGGACTTGGCTGTGAAGGTATTGAATTCGTTTCTGGTCGATTTGATGCTTCAGGTTTCGGGTTTTTCCATATGGATATTTTTACGGAATCAGAGACCATGGATAAAAGTTTTAATATCAAATTTTCTGATTGGCAAGGCGGTGCAGAAGAAGAAGGTGCATTAGAATATTCTGCAACTAACGCAAATGTTCTACCTGCAACGAATCCAGGTACATGGATTTCTATAGATTTACCGTTGTCGGCTTTTAGTGTCATTAATGGTGTGGATGGAAGTGATTTAGTGCAATTTGTAATCACTTCGGATTTAGGCACTGTTTATTATGACAACCTTTACTTACATAACAACAATTTAAGTACAAATGAATTTGCTGCAGCAGATTTCAAAGTCTATCCAAACCCAACTAAAAATAATTGGAATGTTGAAAGCAATACCACGATAACTTCTATTTCAGTTTATGATATTTTAGGTAAACGTGTTTCAACGTTATCTCCGAACACTAATGATGTCGAGATTAGCACTGAAAATATTCAATCTGGTATCTATTTCGCAAGAATAGAAGGAAGTAATGGTTCTAAAACCGTTAAGCTTATTAAAGAATAAGATTTAAGAGCAAGAGACCAATCTTAATGAAAAAGCGTGTTTATATTATTTAAACACGCTTTTATTATGAATGAACGTAGGGTGTTATTAATGAATGTTTTTTTATTAGGTAAACATTAAAATAAACCATTAAATCCGTTTACTTTCTCTATTTATGTCATTCTAAAATAGAGCCTTAACTAAGACGATGTTTAATTTTATAAATTGACGGTGAACCGTTTTTTATATGTTTATGTAAATGGGATCTGTAGAATGCAAGCTACAGATACTATTAACTGCTTAAAACAAATCTTGAAGTAATTCAAATAATTGATAACGTATTTTCAAAAAGAGTATATTTGGAACTACGTTTTTTTCTGAATTCGTATAAATTTTTAGCGAAATGAAAAAGTTTTATCGAGTTCAGAATTTAAAATAGAACGACTATGACAACACTCAAAGAATTAGCTGCCCTTCTAAACATTTCTATTTCTACGGTTTCAAAAGCATTAAACGATAGTCATGAGATTAGTGATAATACCAAAAACCGTGTGAATGAGCTTGCAGAAAAGCTCAACTATAAACCCAATAGAATAGCACAACAGCTTAAAACAAATAAATCTAAAACGATTGGTGTTATTCTTCCAACGGTTACCAATCCGTTCTTTGCTGAGGTGTTGCATGGCATTGAAATGGCGGCGACAAACAGTGATTACGATATCATTGTTTGCCTTTCTAACGAAACCTTGCATAAAGAAAAGCGAAGCCTAGAGTTATTGTCTAATGGAAGTGTGGACGGTTTCATAATGGCTGTAGCAAGGGAAAGTCAGGTAAAAAAACAAACTGATCATATAAGGTCTGCCATAAAAAGCAAACTTCCTGTTTTAATGTTTGATCGTGTGGTCAATGATATTGAATGTAATAAAGTGATTGTAGATGATTTTCAGTCCGTATATGAAGCCACAGAACATTTAATAGTGAATGAAAAAAGAAAAAACATTCTTTTAGTAAGTAATATTGAAGAACTGAGCGTTGGCAAACTAAGAATAGAGGGGTATTCTAAAGCATTGAAGAATCATAAATTAAAACCCACATACCTTAAATTAGATAATGCAATCGATGTCGATGTAGAAAGTAAAATATACAATTATTTAAAAGAGAATGAATCCATAGATGCTATTTTATCCATAGATCACGTTACTGGAATTGTAGCGATAAATATGGCGAAAAAATTAGGTAGAAACATTCCTAAAGATTTATCAGTAGTTGGCTTTGGTTATGAGCATACACAACTATTATCGAGCCCTAAAATCTCTATTATTCACCAAAAAGCGCATAAAATAGGGGAAATGTCTGCAAAATTGTTGATTGATAATATTATGGATGAAGATCTAGAGTTACAGACCATTGTTGTTCCGAGTGAATTGAAATTGAGTGAGTCTGTAAAAGAGTAAATTTACTCTTTAACCAGTACTAAAGTGACCTTATTAAAGTCGGCAGCACTGTTAATGACTCGTCTATAATCTTCATAAATTGCGACAGGTATACGATTGATTTTGTAATATTCGTCTGCTGTGATTGTTAAAACATTGCCATTTAATTCGTAAAAAGATTTAAAGCTTAAAAGGGTTTTTCCGTTATCAATATATTCGTTATCAATATTTATATCATCAAAGTTTACAATTGTGTAACCTTCAGGGATTGTAACGTTTATTGTTCTTTCATAAACGCGCCTAAATTCATTTTCTAAAGTGAGGACTCTTTCGTTTTCTTGATACAATTCCATTTGACGACCTATAAGTTCGCCAACTTTAAAAAGATATTTATTACCTGCTTTTTCAACAAAGGCATCAGATGTAAAATCAACATTAAATATTATAGGTTCTGTTCCAAATAATTCTGAATTGTCATTATCAATTTTTGTGTTGTTAATAGTAACGCTTTCGTTAAGGTTTTTAGCAAAACCTTCAACAAGTTCTTTCCTGTTTTCAGGTTTGACTAAGTTGATATAAGGATGAATGAACATACCATAATAACCAGACATTGCTCGGCTCAATTTTATATTTGTAGTTGAAATATCATCATTGTCAAAGGTCACATCAATAGTCATGTTGTCTTTGGAATGTTCAGCTTTTACAGGTTTAATTGATTTTATTTTTCCAACTGCAGAGACAAAATCACCAACAGTTACCTGCTTAATAAATAGACCATTGGTGTCTGTAAGGTAACCTGGAGGAAAACCATAGCGTGAGTCATTCTCATTAGGTGCTAAATACGATTTGGTTTTCGGAAAATAGATCATAACATCCTGTAAAAAGATATTGGCTTCAAAGTCTTTGTCAAAATGCATAAATTCTCTACTACAGGTAAATACAATATCGTGTTTGATGCCAAGTTGATTAAATAAGGCAACATAAAGCTTTATTATACCTTGTTCACTGGCCACTTTTTCATCAACAATAGTGTCTAGATCATTTAATTTATCATTACTATATTCAGCGGCAAAAATATTGGTCTTTATATAATTTTCTATGGTTCTGACTTTTGAGTTTAAATCATCAGAATCGTCTAATTTTAGCGCCTTAATAAGTTGATCAAGTGCCTTAATAGTTTTCTTTGATAGTTCTGCATTGTAAAAATTATAGACGTTCTGGGCTACAGAAGCATAGGAGGTAATGTCCTTACTGTTATTTGCAGTGTTTTCGTCCAGGGCATAAATAAGAAATTGTCTTTCTGCGGAATAGAGAGCTTGTGTTTCTTCTTCTAATTTTTTTACTTCAGGTAATTTGAAAGACCAGTGGTTTTTAGTTTTTACAACCGTATCTTTTTCGACGTCTTTTAAGTCGTTATAACTTTTGAATTTGAATATTAAATTTGACGGTGCAAAAAGGTCGAATTCAATATCCTTTTTTTTAAAATCATCTTGAAAGCTAATCCGTTTTCCACTGTAAGACGGACTGCGTTTTACCACATACATAAACTCTATAAAACTCCCTTTTTCAATACCCTCAAACGCAAAATATTTATAGATTTTTTGAGTCTCATCGTCAGTTGCCGTGAGTATTTTAGAATCATCCAAATCTATCACTTTGCCTGCGGGCGTAATAACTCTTGCTTTATTTACTATTAGTTCTGAATCTGAATCGTACGGTAAATAAATTTTGTTATAATCTTCTATAGCTTGATCCGAGTTTAGATAATAAGCCTTGTGCTCTAAATAAAACTCAACAAATTCATCATTTGGCGTGAAGTAAAATTCAGTTGCTATTTTTTCCTTGGCGGCAACTAAATTTTCATTGGTATAGTCTTTTGCATCGAAATTAGGAGTTTTATCCCAATCATAACTTTCATAGAACGCTTGGCTATATGCTGATGTAAGAATTAATAAATAGGTTAGCAGGCTTAATTTGAATAATTTCATGATTGTATTTTTATTAATTTTTCAATGCTCAAAAGCAATATCTATATAATTCTTTCCTTGAGTATCAAAATTCAGTTATGACTATTGCATTTTTGATATATTACAATTTTTTAAACACCACGGTTTCTTTATACTGTTTTTCGACTTTTTTAATGGCAGCATTGACTATTTTCTGATCTTCAGGTGTCAGTGTTAAATAATCCATGCTTAACTGATGCGAGTAGGTAACACTATTATTTTTTTGTTCATAGGAAATACTGCACTTAAAATAATCGTTGCTTAGTTCGTAGTTTTCTGGCAGGTAATCTACACGATAATTATCTGGAATTTCTAAAGTGTTTACAAAGGTATACTCACATTTATATTTTACTTCAACGTCATTTTCTCTTTCATCTTCAGACTTATATGATGTAATATCTCTATTAAGATTTAGATTAACGTAAATCTCATCTCCAAACTGTTTTGAATAATCATCAATATTAAATTCATAGTCAATTTTAAAATCATCGTCATAGCTATATTTATTGATTTCCTTAAAATTATCAATCAGAAATTTGTTGCTCCCTTTTCTTAACTTTACTGTGTAATAGTTTTTTAACTCCTTTTCTGAATTTTTAGATTCCAATTGATTGTAAAAATCAAGTTTATAATAACCAGATAAAGTGGTCTCGCCTTTTCCAATAAGTTGGTCATTTTTGATGCTTAAGGTGGCAGTTTCGAAATAAGAATTAGTTTTTGGGGACATTACGGGAACAGTTTCAATTCTAAATTTACCTTCGCCGTCGCCAATTAGGGCTTCTTTCCCTTGGATAAAAGAGGATGGCATTTCTAAAGCCAAATAGCGTCCGGTGGCATCTAAAAAATAGGTGGTATCGTTTTCTGAGTAAGATAAAATCATATGATTATCAACCATTGGTGTTGGTAGTTCTTTATAGGTATATGGAATTTTTCTCGTACCTATCCAAGTCAAATTTCCTTTTAGTCCAGCGGTTTTTAACATTTCATATAATATGCTAGAATTATCTTTACAGTCTCCGTATTTTTTGTTGAAGACATCATTAGCTTCGCGTGGAATAAAACCGCCTAAGGCATATTCGAAAGCGATGTATTTAATGTTTTGCTGTACCCAATAGTAGATGGCTCTTACTTTTTCTAGGTCGGTTTCACTCGCCTTTGTAATCTCGTTCACTATTGTTACCAATGCAGGATCCGTTGGTTGCTGATTGATATCCTTAATCATGGAATAGTACCAATTGTAAAGGTCAGCCACGTCATCTAGAAGTTTTACTTCTTGGTTGTTATTGGTATAAGACGTGATTATTGGAACGACATGTGGCAGTACTTTTTTGTAGGTTGGTACGCTACTTTCGTACTTAATTTCATCCACATTTTTAATTTCCCAAATGTAAATATTCGAATGTCGTTTTTCTTCTTTAGTGAAAGAAATATCGTAACCATCTGTATTAAATTCTTGAAATCTAAAATTGATGTCCTTGTCAGCAACTAATGTGACTTTTTTCGCTTGAATAGGGTAGAAATTGCCAAAGTAAATTGGACTTAAGAACCGTGGGTTTTTTACGATTTCGGTATACTCTAATTTTGTTTTACCGCCTTCAGCTAAATTAGGGTAGATAAAATTAAGCGATTTGGTATCGTCATGGAATGATTCACCCATTTCGTCCTTTTCTATAAAATCTTCAACTTTAAAAGCTTTATATTTTCCATCGTAATATTGGTAAGATGTAGCCTCGACAGATTCTAATTCAAAAAAAGATGAAAAATCCAACGACCTTTTGGAACCGTAGGTGGCAGCATCGTCTAAATACAAGTCCTCTTCTAGAAATTTTTGTTTTATCTCTAGTTCATTATTCTTAAGTCTAACAGATATATCGACCTCATCATTTAATCTGATAAAGGATGATTCTGGATACTTAATTTTGAAGGCATCAACCTCTTCCGAAGTTTGAGCTTGCAAAATGAATAATGAGCTTAAAAATAGTATAGTAAAAACTAATCGCTGTGATTTAATTGGTCTCTGATTTATATATTGAATCATTGAAATAATAGTCTGTTTTAGTTAGTTTACCTGCCTCATTATAGTACTTGCGTTCACCGTGAAGCTTACCACTTTTGTAATTTGCAGTTTCTTTGAGTTTTCCATTTGCGTAATTTGAAGTTAAAAGCCCATCAATAACGCCATGGTTATAATTTATTTTTCGTTCTATAGTGCCGTCTTCGTAATATTCAATATCTGAGCCATGATAATCATCATCCACATAATATAATTCATTTTCTAACGCACCGGAATAATAATAGGAAAAATAAGATCCAACCAATTGTCCGTTCTTATATTCCATAATTCTTGAAGGTTTCCCATTATCAAAATAAGCTTCGATTTTAGCTGTTTCATTATTTATGGGAATCATCTCTTTTTCTTTTCCAGATGAATCTATGTAGGAATACCCAATAAGCGTCCCATAATTGTAAAACCTTACCACTTGCAGTTTCCCTTCAGGACTGTAAAACTCCATACGTCCATGTTCATTACCGTAAGCGTAGTTGGTTTTTTTATAAATAGTGCCATCTTCATGATAGGAAATCCATTCTCCAATTTTAACACCGTATTCGTAGGTTTTGTCATCGTCCAATTGGCCATTTTCAAAGTAGCGATAAGACTTACCATTTTCGCTTCCATTTACATAGGTTTCCTTGTACTTTACATTACCATTTGGATAATACCATGTCCATTCACCATCCATGCTGTTGTTTAAGTAGCTACCTTTTAAATATAGGCTACCATCAAAGTAATAGCTTTTGTACGCGCCATGTTTAATGCCATTGACATAAGTGATTTCAGTTTCTTTGTCACCATTTAAATGATATAATGTCAGTTCATTATTATTTGCTGTATCTGTATAGTCTATTACTTGGAGCACTTCGTCTTTATGATTGTAAAAGACTTCTTTAGTTAGATCTCCAAACGAATAATGCATTTCTTTTGTCAAATGACCATTAACGCCATATTGCTGTTGTTCGCCATGATATTGGTCTTTGTGGTAAAAGCTAATATCCATTAATTTTCCTTCATTATTATAATACCTCCATTCCCCATGTTGATAACCATCTTTGTACCAACCTTGGGTCTGTAGTTTGCCATTTTTGTGGAATGCTTCATAATAACCCGTTAATTCACCCTTATCAAATTGAGAAATACTTTCAACGGCGCCATTTACATAATAGGTTTTATGTGCTCCAATTGCCAAACCATCTTCGTAGTTGCCTTCTTCAGCTAAGGTGCCGTTTTTACCAAAAAACTGCCACTTTCCCATCTTTCCGCCTTTGATATCATAATTTCCTTCAGACATCAAAGTACCGTTGGCATAAAATCCCTTAAAATAAAATTCGCCGTTTTTTTTACGGTTTTCGGTAATTAGTTTTCCAGCTTTATCGTAATATCTATAACCAATAACTTCACCGCGTCTGTAATCAAACTCATAATACAATTTGCCATCTGTATCGTAGGTTTTTGAAATGCCTGTAAGTTTGCCTTCGTCATATTCAATTTCGGATTCTAGTGAGCCATCTCGATAATAAATTTTCCACAGTCCGTTGTATGAACCCTCTGAACATTGCCCTTGTTGACTAATTTTTCCATTAGAATGATATTTAACGTATGGGCCATCAAGACTACCGTTCACATATGTAGCTTCTAGGGATTTTTGTTTATTCGCAAAATATTGGGTTTCTAAACCGTTACGTTCACCGTTTTCAAACTCTATATTTGAGTACACATTGCCGTTAGCATAAAATTCCAAGGCGTTGTTTTGAGCCTTACCATCTACGTAATCTATATCAAATTCTGGTATGGCTTCACCAACATTAAAATACGCTAGGTATTTACCTTCCAATTCCCCATTCTTAAAATATTTTTTTTGTTTTAAGGCTCCCGTCGGAAGATAGTACAGGTATTCGCCATTAAATTCTCCATCCTTGAAATTTGCAGAATAATAGAGTTGACCATTGTCATACCATGATTTGTTTTCACCATCCAATTTTCCATTGACATAAATGGCAGTTTCCTTTAATTTCCCATTGTCATGATACCAAGTCCATTTTCCGTGTCTTTCTCCCTTGTCGTTATAATTACCTTTTCCATTCTTTTTGCCATTTCCGTTAAAAAAAAGCCAATCACCAACAGAAACTTCACCAACCATTTTACCTTCGCCTTGCAGAATACTTTCGGAATAATAATAATTTATCGCTTCTTGCTTACCATCAACTAGTTTATTTTGTGGAGACATGATTTCATAAATTTTAGAAAATAAATTTCCTAAAAAAGTGGTGACATCATCATCATTTTTTTCAATAAACTTTTTAAATTTTTCATTTTGTATCGAATAGGCTAAGGTGTACACAAAATTATCGAATTGTCCATTTGCTTTAATCCATTTATAAAGCGGTACATAACGTTGATCCCAAAACCCACCATTGCCTTCAAAATCTTCCAATTGTTCTAGCATAGCATGGTTTTGCTTGACTAATGCAATGTCAATGTCATTCGCAATTTCGTATCTATTGTTGAGTGCAATTCTATTGTCGAGAATGAGATCAATATCCTCAAAGGCTTCGTCATCTTCAGAGACCTCAATAGCGTCATCAGGCGTATGCTCATTTTTGCTTGCAATAATCTCGTTTAGGTACTTGAGAAGCCCAAAAGCACGATCAGAATCGGGTTCTACCATTAAAGCCATGTCGTAGCACATCAAGGCTTGAGTGGTTAAATTTTGTTTATAACAAATACTGCCTAAATTTAAATGGGCATTTCTGTATAGAGGGCTAATTGTAATGGCTTTTTGGTAAGCCTCAATAGCTTTTGGTATGTTATTTAGTTTTTCATAGATAGTAGCTTTGTTATACCATAATTTATGATTTACAGGAAACTGCTCAAGTGCAGTCTCATATAAAGTTAGAGCGTCCTGATATTTTTCTAATTGTTCTAAAGCTACACCTTTGTTCATCATAAAAAACAAATTAGAGCTACTATCACAATTTAAAGCTAAGCCTTCATCTGTTGTTTCAATTGCAGCTTTATACTTTTTTTGCTGAATGAGATAGTAGGATTTAGAAGTTAATACACTGCAATAAGTGGAATCATTTTTACTGATCCTATTCAGGGATTTCAAGACGGAATCGTAATCTTCTGTTTCAGTATGCCCTCTAACTTCCTCAACAACAATATCATAGTCTATGAAAGGAATTTTTTCTTGTGAAAGTGAAACGTAGCTAAATAATAGACATGTGAGTAAAAGGATGTTTTTCATTGAGGATCTAGATATATATTGTGGTTACCAATATAAGAATACCAAAATAAAAAGCACAAAAAAAGCCTGATTTTCATCAGACTTTTTCTACATTCTATAATCTAAGTTATTACAAACCTTTAACCTTGTTAGCGGCATCATTTCCTGCTTTCTTTACATCGTCAACAGCTTTGCCAGCTGCATCTTTAGCGTTATTTCCAGCGTCTTTAGCTTTCTCTACAGCATTGTTTGCTGCATCTTTTACATCGTTGGCAGCGTTTTCAACGCCATCTACAGCATTATCAACAGCATCGCCTGTGGTGGTTTTTGCATCATCAACAGCATCTTCTGATGCTTCGATAGCATCATCAACAGCCTCTTCTAAATTTTCAGCGGCATCTTCAACAGCATCACCAGCTTCTTCCAAAGCATCCTCAGTGGCGTCACCAGCATTTTCCATAGCATCTTCTGTTTTATCTGCGGTCTCTCTACAGGATGTAAATGACAATCCCATTACAGCAACAAGTGCTAAACTTAATACAACTCTTTTCATTTTAATAGTTTTAGTGTTAATTAATTTAATGTATTAAGATTTAGTTGTCGTCATTATCTATATCGTCAACAGCATCTTCAACAGCCTCACCTGCTTCTTTAGTTTCCTCAACGGCATTGTCAACTGATTTCCCCATTTTTTCGAGAGCTCCTTCGGTTTCCTTTTCTGCCGCCTCTACAGTTTCTTCGGCTTCATTAGAAGTTTCTCTACAAGAATTTAATGATAATCCTAAAAAAGCAACTAGAGCTAAACTTAATACAACTTTTTTCATTTTAATAATAGTTTTAGTGTTAATTTTTGTTAATGTACGAAAATAGTAATTTCAATGAAATTTTAACATAATTCCCTTATTTATTCCATACACATTTGCGCTATATACGTTCGTATTGATAAATTTGGATCTTTTTTTGAATTTATTTTATTTTTCGTCAATAATTAAATGACATTTTTTTAAAATGAATTCTCCATATAGCTATGATGTACAAAACTTATAGTGGCTAACGATTCATAGCAATTTGTAATTTATTTAAAATTTTTGTTTTATAGCAAAGACTTCATAATTTTGATGATATTAGTATTTTCTAATTTAAAGCCATTTAAATCACCTTGAAATCAATCAAAGATACCGGTCCTATTTTGTGGGCACAACTTAAAGGTGGCAGCATAAGTGCTTTAGGTGACTTGTACGATTTGTATATTGATGATTTATTTAGTTACGGTATGCAGTATTGCGCTGATAAAACGAAAGTTATGGATCATATTCATGATGTGTTTTTAAATTTATATAGTATAGAAAAAACTTAGCCAATACAGATCAGGTAAAATATTATTTATTCCGATCCTTAAAAAATCAAATTTTTAAAGAAGCAAAAGGAGAATCCAAAATCCAGACGTTTATATTAAATGATAATGTTCATGCTAGTGCACATTCAAATTCAATTGAAGATGAAATAATAGCGACTGAAGTAGGTAATGAAAGAGCATTTAGATTGTCAAAAGCTATAAATTCTTTGAGTCATAAGCAACGGCAAGGGTTGTATTTAAGATTTACCGAAGAAAGAGAGTATGAAGACATTGCCCAAGTGATGAATGTCTCAATTCAAACCTCAAGAACCTTAGTTTATAGGGCAATAAAAGCTCTGAGAAAGCGTATGGTCGTTGTTTTTTATTTTTTACTCTATTTATTTTCTTAAAATTTCTTTTATTTTTTGTCTATATCTTATCTATGTTTTACTTATTAAGATAAGGGAGCTTCAGTTTGATAACCTCATAAGCTTCTGTTTCAAATAAGTTTTAGATACAAATGAAAGACAATCAACCCAATGATATCAATTTTAATCAGATTTCAACTGAAGAAAAATCGCGCTTAAAGCGTAAGATAGAAAACTCTGTGTTTGCTTACGCTCAGAAGAAACGACGAAGAAAATACGCTATTGGATTTGCGGCAGCCTCCATAATTCTGTTGTTTTCGGTTGGACTCCTTTTTGACTATTCGAAACAAGACGTATCACCAATTGAAACTTTTGTAAATGCTTCAAAAGATGTGATAAAAACTGAAGAAGTGAAACTCATTTTAGGCGATGCCAAGAATATTGAAATTACTGAGGAAAATTCGGCAATAACGTATTCTGACAATGGTCAAAATGTATCAATCGGAAATTCGAAATTGGTAAATCAAAATGTTGGAACGTCTAAGGATGTTGTTTTTAACACGTTGATTGTTCCGTATGGAAAACGTTCAGAAATTGTGTTGGCTGATGGAAGCAAGGTTTGGTTAAACTCTGGTACTAAATTGATATTTCCCGCCACGTTTTTAGAAGGAAATCGAGAAGTCTATCTTGATGGTGAGGCGATCTTTGAAGTTAAGCATAATAGGAATCAACCTTTTATTGTAAAGTCAAAAGATCAGGATATTGAGGTTCTTGGTACGGTTTTCAACGTAAGCAATTATAAAGATGATGACGCTGTACTCACAGTGCTAAAAAGTGGAAGTATAAAGCTTCACTATACCACTGATAATTTTATGTCTTCCCAAAGTGAATTAAAAATCGCACCAAATACATTAGCGACATATCATAAAAAAGCGAAACAAATAAAAACGACAACCGTTGAGGTTGAAACCTATTTTTCTTGGAGAGATGGTGTTTTCATTTTTAGAAATGACCCTTTAAAAACCATAATGAAGAAATTGTCACGCTATTATGATGTGGAAATCACCATCAATGATAACGACTTAGCCAATCAATCGTTTTCAGGTTATTTAGATGTCAGTCAAGATTTGGAACACGTCATGCAAATTATAAAGGAGGCAGAATCGGCACAGTTCGATTATAAATTAACGAGCAATAAAAAACTAATCATTAACTAAAACCAACAATCATTTGAAATTAACACCAATCCAAAAAAAGACTAGAAGATGCGCCAACATCTTCTAGCTTACAAATCAATAACACTGTATAAAACAGCAATATTAACCACTAAAACAAAATTATGAATAAAAATAAGAACCTTTATGCTTTAGGTAGCGTAAAATCTTTGAGATACTATTTGGTAAATATTATGAGAATCTTTCTACTATTAATAACCATTGGTCTGAGTTCTGCTTTTGCGAACAACACAAATGCGCAGACAAAAATAGATGTTAACGTAAACAACGTTACTCTAGAAGTATTGTTTAAGGACATACAGAGCAAAAGTGAGTTTATATTTTTTTACAAAGACAATGTTCTAAAATATAATGTAACGCTGAACTTAAAGAATGCATCAGTTACTACCATTTTAGATTCTGCCCTTAAAGGCACAAACCTATCTTATAAATTAAATGATAGACAAGTGGTGATTAAGGAAAATCTTGATAGTAACGCGCAAGGATCCAATATAAAAATCAATCAACAAGAAAAAACCATTAGTGGTAAAGTTCTCGACGATACTGGAGCTCCGCTAATGGGAGCCACAGTACAGGCTAAAGGTAAAAACATAGGTGTTGCAACGGATTTTGATGGTAATTTTAGCTTAACAGTTCCTGAAAGCACTAAGATCATAGTGATTTCCTATATTGGTTTTGCAACACAGGAAATTGATATTACCAACAAAACCACTGTCGAAGTTAAATTGTTAACGGATACTGCCACCTTAGGTGAAATTGTAATTATTGGTTACGGTACAGAACAAAAAGCGTTATTGAGTGATGCAGTTTCTTCTGTTAAATCCAGTCAGATTAAGGATATTCCTGTTCCTAGCGTAGATGGTCTTCTTCAAGGCCAAGCAGCAGGTGTTCAGGTGCAACAAAATTCAGGAACGCCTGGTGGAGAGATGTCAGTAAGAATTCGTGGTCTGAGTTCTATTAGTGGCTCTAACCAACCGCTTTATATTATTGATGGTATTCCAGTAACAACCGGAGATTTTGGACGTATTGGCTATTCTGGCCAAGGTGCTAGTGCACTTACTGATCTAAACCCGAGTGATATTGAATCTATAAGCATATTAAAAGATGCTTCCGCAACTGCTATTTATGGAGCAAGAGGTTCTAACGGAATTGTATTGATTACCACAAAACGAGGTAAGGAACAGAAATCCGTGGTCAGTGTGAATGTCTATACAGGAGTTCAACGTGCTTGGAATAAATTAGATATGCTCAATGCCAGAGAATGGATGGAATACAGAAACGATCTTACTAATTCCACGGTGTTTACTCCAGAAGATATGGAAAGCAATACCATTGATACGGATTGGCAAGACGTTATTTTTAGAAACGCGTCTATTAACAGTTACGAAGTTTCTGCAAGAGGCGGGTCGGACAAAACACAATTTTTTGCAAGCGGAACTTTTTTAGATCAAGAAGGTATTTTAATAGGAACAGATTATCAAAGAATTAATGCGCGTGTAAACGTAGATCACCAATTGTCCGAAAAAGTTAAAATGGGAACCAGTATAGGTTTAACTCATGCGAAAACCAACCGTGTTGAAAGTGATCAAACCTTGCATGGCCCTCTACCTAATGGTATTTCTACACCAGCCATTTTTCCGGTGTATAATGAAGATGGTTCTTATAACCAGGACGGACCATATTCAAATGCGGTATCGATTGCTAACGAAGCCATTAATCAGAATTTTTCATACAGAACCAATTCTAATGTGTATTTAGACTGGGATATTATAGAGGGTTTAACATTCACAACAAAATGGGGAATTGATTTTTTAAACTTTAGAGAACATGCTTACGAATCTACAAGAACGGTTCAAGGTGCACGATACAATGGTTTGGGATTTGAATCCTATTCTAATGTGTCAAATATTGTGTCTAATAACCTTTTAAAATATAAGAAGAAGTTTAACAAACATAAAGTAGAGGCTTTAGTTGGTTACTCATTTGAAAAATATCAATACAGATCCTCCTTTATTAGAGGACAGGATTTTGCAGATGACGATTTAGAATATATAAGTTCAGCGGCAACTATCGTTTCTGCTACAGCCAATGCTACAGATGAAGGCATTAGATCTTATTTGGGCAGACTGAATTATAACTATGACGATAAATATATAGCCTCTTTTACTGGACGATTTGATACGTCAACAAAATTTGGAACGAATAACCAAACTGGTTTTTTCCCAGCTGCTTCTATAGCTTGGAGAGTGATTCAAGAAGATTTCTTAAAAGAACAAAAAACAATTTCAGATCTAAAAGTAAGAGTGAGCTATGGTCTTACAGGAAACGATGACATTAGTCCATTTTTATTCTCAGAATTATACGGAAACACATCTTATAATGGTCAGCCAGCAATTTTTCCTAGCAATATCCCTAATCCAGATTTAAAATGGGAAAGTACAGCGCAATTTAATATTGGAATTAATTTGGGCTTATTTGACGATAGACTAACACTAACCGCAGATTATTACAACAAACAAACTAAGGATTTGTTGTTAAGCAGACCGTTGCCTTCTTCTGCTGGTTTTTCTTCTATAACTGAAAACGTCGGTAGTGTGGAGAATAAAGGAGTTGAATTGTCTATAGAAACAAGAAATTTTATTGGAGATAAATTCAAATGGAGTACCCAATTCAACATTTCAGGAAATAGAAATAAGGTTTTGGAACTTTATAACGATCAGCCAATTGATGACATTGGTCGTGGCGGTAACAGAATTATGGAAGGGCAGCCCATCGGAATTTTCTATAGTTACGAATCCTTGGGAGTAGATCCTTCAACAGGCGATATCGTTTATGCAGATACTAACTTTGATGGACAAATTACATCTGCAGATAGAACAATTGTTGGTAATCCACATCCGGATTTTATATATGGTCTCACCAATAATTTCACTTATAAGGGTATTGATGCGACCATATTTTTACAAGGTTCGCAAGGTAACGATGTATTTAACGGTTCTAGATTGTTCTTAGAATCGTTGCAAGGTGGCGACAACCAAGTCGCAGATGTGACGAGACGTTGGCAGCAACCGGGTGATATTACAGATATCCCTAGAGCGACGACAGATCCAATAGCTTCTACCCAAAATAAACGGGTCTCTTCTCGCTTTATAGAAGACGGTTCATACCTAAGAGTAAAAAACGTAACCATTGGTTATACCTTGGATAAAAATATTATGGACAAAACGATGTTTTCAAGTTTTAGAGTGTATGTCAGTGCACAGAACTTGTTCACGTTTACCAACTATTCTGGTTTAGATCCAGAGGTCAATTATAGAGGTGATGATAATTCTGTAATAGGAACAGATTTCTTTACCTATCCACAAGCCCAAGTATTCACTTTAGGTGTTAATTTAAAATTTTAAAAAATGAAAAAGATAATTTATATAACCTTAATTTTAGTTACGGCTGTATCCTGTGATGTTTTAGATGCGGAACCTCAGAATTCTATTTCTGCCGAAGAAGCTTTTAAGACGAAAGAAGATATTGATAAGGGGATTTTGGGAGCATATGCTTCTTTTCAAAGTTTGAGTTATTACGGAAGAACTTTCGGTATATTCTCAGATTTAGCAGCTGATAATCTGTCGCATCCCTTAGCTGCAACTGCAGCAACCTACGCAGAAGTAGATAACAATAGTATTTTACCTGAAAATAGCTCTGTAGATGGTATTTGGAGTATTGCTTATGACGGTATTAACGTCGCAAATAATGTAATTGCTAAAGTACCAACGATTGCAGATATGACAGAAGAGGAAAAGAACGAAGCCTTAGCAGAACTTTACTTTATAAGGGCTTTGAACCATTTTAATCTGTTGAACTATTTTGGAGGCGTGCCAATTAAAGTTGCGCCGACAGTTGGTGTTGATGGATTGGATGTATCGAGAAATACTGAGGAAGAAGTCTATAGTCAAATAATTAATGATCTTATTTTTGCTGCAGATAATCTTCTGCCGTCCAGTACTAAAGTAAGAGCAGGTAAATATGCCGCTAAGGCATTATTGGCAAAAGTATATTTATATAAAAAGGAATATACGCAAGCTAAAACCTTAGCCTCAGAAGTTATTGCAGAAGGTGGTTATACCCTTCTTCAGAATTATGATGATATTTTTGCAGACGATGCATCTGCTGAATCTATTTTTGAGATTGCTTTTACACAATTAGAAAGAAATCGCATTTCAGAGTATAACTTTCCAACATCGCTAAATGGAAGAGGAGAAGTAGCACCTGCACAGAGTTTGTTGGATGCTTATGAAGCTGATGATGAGAGATTTGAAGCAAGTATTGCTTTTGAAGGCGACAAAGCTTATGCTATTAAGTATGACGATTTAAGTCTAGGAGCGGATAATTTTATCGTGTTGCGACTAGCGGACATGTATTTGGTAAGAGCAGAAGCGGAAGCAAACCTTCCATCTCCAGATTTAGCAGCCGTTAGAGCGGATATCAACGAAATTAGAACACGTGCAAATTTACAACCAACATCAGAATCTTCTGTTGATCAATTACTCAGAATAATAGAGAAAGAAAGGCAAATTGAATTTGCTTTTGAGGGGCAGCGTTGGTTTGATTTGGTAAGAACAGATAGGGCTATTGCCGTTTTACCTAATGTAACTAATAGTAATCAAACACGCTTTCCAATTCCTTTAGACGAAATACAAACCAATAATAGTCCAGGAATGGTCCAAAATCCAGGATACTAAAAACTAACGATCATGATTAAAATAAATTTTATGAAAACTAATTTTCTAAGCTACATTTTTATAGCCATTTTGTCATTCACCTTTTTTACTTGTGAAGAAGATGATCCCTTACCGCCACAATCACAGGCTGAGTTTACAGCAAGTGCTATGGAAGTTGCCGTAGGAGAGGAAATACAATTTACTAACAACTCACAAAATGCCACAGCTTATGCTTGGAGTTTTGGTGATGGTACAACGTCAAATCAAGTCTCGCCAAGGAAATCGTATGAAACAAGTAACCTATTTCTGGTAAGCTTAGTTTCAACAGGAGCTGGTGGTTCTACAATTTCTAATATGCAAATTACAGTGACGCCTTCAGCTTCATTTACAGTAGAAAACGAAGACGATCTTATTGCTACCATTCCTGTTCAGTTCAACAATACATCAGTGAGTGGAGATAGCTATTCTTGGTCCTTTGGTGATGTTGCTAATTCAACTTCTACAGAAGAAAATCCACTATTTGCGTTTCCTACAGCTGGCACGTTTACAGTTAGTTTAACGGCGAGTAGTGCTTTTGGTTCTCAAACCGTTACTAAGGATATAACTATAGGTGAAGCACCAGAAGATCCAGCAGAATTATATTACATGGAAATAGGGGATGAGTATGTTAGAAAACTCATTTTAGATGGTTCTGGAACTGTGAGTGATGTCTATAATGCTGTTGGAAAAGGTGGTGTTGGTATGGCTTATGATGAGGTCAACGAGAAATTATATTTCAGTGATTTTAACACCTATCCTTTCGGGAATATTTGGAGAATGAATTTAGATGGTACTGGAATCGAAGCCATCGCCTCAAATATTGGTGATCCTTATGCGATTGCGTTGGATGTTGCAGGAAACAAAATCTACTGGGTAGATGATGATGGGAACGTTTCAAAAGCAAATTTAGATGGTTCTAATCCAGAAATAGGTTTCTTCTCATTATCTGGTGTGTCTTGGAGAGCAATTTCGTTGGATATCGAAAACAGCAAAATGTACGTTTACGATGTTAATGTTGAAGAAATCTATGAAGTAAACTTAGACGGTACAAACCCTAATGTCATTGTGACTGGGAATTATGGTTACGCCCTTTTAGTCGATACTGTTAATGATAAAATTTATTTCGACGATCAAAATCAAGGCTTACTTAAAGTGGCCAATCTCGACGGTTCAAACATTCAGACTATAGATGCTGAAGGAACTAGAATATATGGTATGCAAATAGACCATGAAACAAGTACATTGTATTGGTCTGGTCGTGATTCTGGTGAATTGTATAGCGCTAATTTAGATGGGTCAGATAGACAAATTTTAAGAACAGGAATTTCAAGTCCTAGAGGAATAGCTTTAATAAAATAGAATTGATATGATGAAGAATTTAATTTATATAACGGCTCTACTGCTTACGTTTGGTATGGTTCAGTCGTGTTCAGACGATGATTTTCCTGTGCCGCCAGCGAGTACTGTGCCAGATTTTAGTTTTGTTATCGATAACGAAGAATTTGCACCAGCAACGGTAACCTTTACAAATAATTCCATTGTGCCAACAACTGTAGGTTCAGTAACGTATTATTGGAATTTTGGTGATGGACAGTCCGCTTCGCAAGAGAACCCAACTCACTTTTACACAGCACCTGGTGCTTATAGTGTAAATTTAGTGGTTACAACATCTGAATCTTTAGAAATAAACGAAACTACGAAGACCATTGTGATTAAAGATCCAAGTGCGACAGGTGTACCAATTTATTATACAGATGGTGCTCAAGTCTACCAAGGCCTTATAAATAATGAAGCGCCTGTTTTTACAGCTTTAAGTACTATTGCGCCACAATCGTCTTACGCAATGGCTATAGACAAACAGAATAGTAAGTTGTATATCAGTGATATTGGTGCAGATAAAATTTACAGGTCCAACTTAGATGGTAGTGATTTTGAAGATTTTAGAGTTGGTGTAGATCAACCGTTTGGAATTGCGATAGATGAACAGGATAACCAATTGTATTGGACAACAGGGAATGGCGTTCAACGTGCAAACATCGATGATTCAGATACTACACAAATAGAAGATTTTGTAACAGGGCAAACCAATGATCCTGATGGGATTTCTGTAGATATGGTAAATCGTAAAGTTTACTGGATTAATTATAGTGGTGGAATTTGGGTAAAGAATATAGATGGTACAGGGGAAACAGAACTTATTCCAGTAATCGAAGGCGGAAGTATCAAAGTCATTGATGATAAAATATTCTATGATGAATTTGTTGCTTCTGGAGACATACGATTGAAATCTGCTAATTTGGATGGTACAGGTATTGCAACTGTTGCCGTAAATATCGGTAGAGTCATTTATGGAATAGGGTACGATGCAAACGAAAATAAAATTTATTGGGGAGATCGTGATACAGATGTAATGATGCGTGCTGATTTGGATGGTTCAAATGCTGAAGCGTGGTTTACAGCGACTGGAGATCCTAGAGGAATTGTTATAGGAGATTTAGAATAAAAAGGATGTTAAAGCGGTTATTAATAGCGAGTTTATGTCTTGGGTGCGTACTTCAAAGTTGTGCTCAAGATTTAAACGTAAAAGGAAAACTTTTTATCATAGGAGGTGGTTCAAGACCCGCTTCTATGGTAGAGCGTATAGTTAAAGAATCAGGAATTGATAAAGAGGGCTACGGAATAGTATTGCCAATGTCCAGTTCAGAACCAGATTCTTCGGCATATTATGCGACCAATCAATTCTATAAACTAGGAGTTAACAACGTCTATGGTTTGCACTTTGTAAAAGACGAAAAAATACAAAGGTCAAAGTTAGATTCTATCAGAAATGCAAAACTGATTTATATATCTGGTGGTGATCAAAATCGATTTATGGATGTTGTAGCAGGAACAGAAATTGAAACCATAATTCACGAAGCGTATAAAAATGGATCTCTTATTGCAGGAACAAGTGCAGGAGCAGCAGTAATGAGTGAAATGATGATAACAGGAAACGAATTAAAGCATCCAGATTATGCTTCAACCTTTAGAAATATAGAATATGAAAATATTGAAATTCAAACAGGTTTAGGTCTTATAACTAACATTATTGTCGATCAGCATTTTGTAAAGCGAAGCAGATACAATCGTTTGTTAAGTGCTATTATTGAATATCCTGAATTAGTCGGCGTTGGTATTGATGAATCCACAGCAATCTTGGTTTCTGGTAACACAATGGAAGTGGTTGGAGAATCACAGGTCATTGTTTTCAAAAACCCAAACAAATCCAAAACAACATTTGAAGACAAATTAGGTGCTAAAGGCATAAATATGAACATATATTTGCCTGGTGAAACCTTTACAATAGATTAAAGGTGTTTCATTCATGCGGATTTTCCCAATGAGAATAAGCGAAATATAAAATATCGTTATTGTTCTCTAAATTTCTCCGTTCAGATTGTCCCCTTGAGGGGACTTTAGGGGTGTTTTAATATTAAAAGTGTTTTTTTAAATTTATATTATTGACAGAATAGACGATTGACACAATAATTAATAGTCAAACAAATTAAAATGATTTCAAAATTCAACTATAAAAACGTTCTTTTCTTAATCGCTTTATGCTTTTCAATACAGGGCTTTTCACAAAACAACCGAAAAGAACGAAAAATTGTAAAAGCAGTAGATAAACATGAAGCGAATGCTATTGAGTTGATTAAAAAATCGGTCAACATTAATTCTGGTACCATGAATTTTGAAGGTGTTCGGGAAGTTGGAAGCTTGTTTAAAAAAGAGCTCGATAAATTAGGCTTTGAAACCAAATTAACAGATGGTAGCGCTTATGGAAGGGCAGGACATTTGATAGCCACCAGAACAGGAAAAAGAGGGCCGAAATTTTTAATGATTGGGCATTTAGATACGGTTTTTGAATTGGAAAGTCCATTACAAGAATACCGCATGCTTAATGATTCTATAATGAAGGGGCCAGGCGTAGCTGATATGAAAGGAGGAGATGTGATTATAATTTTGGCCATGCAAGCTTTAAAAGATGCAGGTGTGTTAGACGATATGTCTATTGAAATTGTGATGACAGGAGATGAAGAAAAAAGTGGTGATCCTTTAGAGTTGTCAAAAAAGGATTTAATTGATGCCGCAAAACGAGCAGATATTGCATTAGGCTTTGAAAATGGAGATAACAACCCAAAAACAATTGTGGTGTCTCGGAGAGGTTCTGCAGATTGGCAGCTTAAAGTCACCGGAAATCCAGCTCATTCATCCCAAATTTTTACAGAAGCTATTGGTTCAGGAGCTATCTATGAAACATCAAGAATTTTAAATGAATTCTATGTACAACTTTCAAAAGAAAAAGATTTAACCTTCAATCCAGGGTTTATCATCGGCGGCACAACGTTAAAGCCAGACACAGATGGCACTGGAGGACACGCTTTCGGAAAAACCAATGTGGTATCTCAAGAGACTATCGTTCGCGGTGATTTAAGAGCGGTGTCTCTGGATCAGTTGGTTAAAGCGAAAGAAACTATGATGAAAATCGTTTCAGAAAATTACCCTAAAACAAAAGCAGAACTTATATTTTCCAAAGGGGCATATCCACCATTAACTAAAACAGAAGGAAATATAAAGTTATTAGGCTATTTTAATACCGTAAGTCAAGATTTAGGATTTGGATCGGTAACAGCAGTAAACCCTAGAAATGCAGGAGCAGCAGATATTTCATTTACGTCAGAATATGTAGATATGGCCATAGACGGTCTAGGACTCACGGGTGGAGGAGGAGATCACACCATTAACGAAACAGGTAACCTTAATACAGTTGCAACACAAGCAAAAATAACAGCAGTTTTAATGTATAGATTGGTGAATTCAAAACTTTAAAAAATAGAAGAGCTATGAAAAAGATTACGTTTTTATGTCTATTGAGCTTACAGATTAGTTTTGCTCAAAATTACACAGAATACCATACAGGAAGTATAACAGATGTTACAACCAACCAAGAACCTGGTGTTTGTTTAATGGGCGGTGCTGGCGAACAAGAAGATGCTATGATTTGGTTTTTAAATAAAGCTAATGGAGGCGATGTGGTGGTACTGAGAGCCTCAGGAAGTGATGGTTATAACGATTATTTTTATACCGATTTAGCAGCAGATTTAAATACGCCAATAAACTCAGTGACCACTTTTGTTATCAATAATGTGGATGGAGCAATAGATCCTTACGTATTACAAAAAGTGGCCAACGCTGAAGCGATTTGGTTTGCTGGAGGTGACCAATATGATTACGTGAGTTATTTTAAAGATAACGCTATGGAAGATGCTTTAAATGCTTTTGTTAATACTAAACAGGGCGTTATTGGTGGATTGAGCGCAGGTTTGGCCATATTAGGAAGTAATTATTTTTCAGCACAGTACGGCACATTGTCCAATGCGGTCGCTTTAAGTAATCCATACCATCCGAGAGTGGCTATTGGAACCAATGACTTTTTAGATATTCCTTATTTAGAAAATGTAATCACAGACTCACATTATGATGATCCAGATAGAAGAGCAAGACATAGTGTTATGATGGCCAGAATAGCAACAGATAATACAACACGTTCTTTCGGAATTGCTTGTAATGAATACACAGCAGTTTGTGTTGAGCCCGATGGTAAGGCTTATGTTTATGGGGAATATCCTGCTTATGATGAGTTTGCTTATTTTGTACAAGCTAATTGTACCACGAATTTTCAACCAGAAACCTGTGTCTCAGGTTCGCCTTTAACTTGGGATAGAAATGGAGAAGCCATAAAAGTTTACAAAGTACCAGGAACAGAAAGTGGCGTTAATTATTTCGATTTGTCCGATTGGGAAACAGGCAGTGGTGGCGAATGGAAAGATTGGTCAATTGATAATGGTGTTTTTACTTCAGTTGAAAGTATAAATCCTGAATGTTCGTCTTTAGCTGTTCAAGAGGTTAGCTTAACGAACATTCGTGTTTATCCAAATCCTGTTGTTGAAAGCATTCAGATTGAATCTGAAGTAGAATTTAATGCTATTCAACTTTTGAATATCGCTGGAAGTACTATTTCTGTGAAATTACAACCGGATCATACAATCAATATGTCGTCATTAAGTTCTGGAGTCTATTTTTTAAGGTTGAAAAGTGATAACATGACTCAGGTTTTTAGGCTTGTTAAGAAATAGATGCGCTAAGTTGAAATTATTTTAAAATGGATTTATTCAATTCAGAAATAGCATCTAATCTTTTACCCTTTGATGGCGAAGTGAACTATTATGGTCCGATAATGTCTATTGCTAGAGCAAGCGATTATTACGAAAAATTATTGCAACACATTCTTTGGGAAAACGATAAAGCCATCATTTTCGGGAAACTGATCATCACCAAACGAAAAGTAGCTTGGTATGGCGACCAGCCATTTGATTATACTTATTCTAAAACCACAAAATCAGCTTTACCATGGAATAAGGAGCTTCTGGAACTCAAAAAACTGGTAGAACAGAAAACAGGCGAAACTTTTAATTCATGTTTACTCAATTTATACCACAGTGGCGAAGAAGGCATGGCTTGGCATAGTGATGCAGAAAAGGATCTGAAAAAAAATGGCGCCATCGCTTCTCTAAGTTTCGGCGCAGAACGTAAATTTTCCTTTAAACATAAAGCGACCAAACAAAATGTTTCGGTTCAGCTAGAAAGAGGAAGTTTATTGGTTATGAAAGGAGAAACACAAGCGCATTGGCTACATCGTCTGCCACCCACCAAAAAAGTGAAAACACCGAGAATAAATTTAACGTTTCGAACTATAGAATCTTAAAGTTTAGGGATTTTTGGTTTTTCTATTTTAATTGAAAAACTACACTTTCAAATAATCCAAAATCTTAAGAACTGCTCCTGTATTCGATTCAATAAAAGATCTAGTTACCTCGCCTTGTTGTTTTCTTAAAACTTCGTTTTTAATCAAAGCCTGTAAAGTTGAGTTAAAAGCTGAGGAACTCGCCAAACTAGTAACTCCACCTAATTCAATAAGCGACTTAGCTTCAGGAAATTTCCCATAGTTCTTCCCAATCAGAATCGGAATGCCAAAAACTGCAGGTTCCAATATATTATGCAGTCCAGTTGAACCAGCGCCTCCACCAACATAAGCAATGTCAGCATAACTATAAGCTTTACTTAAATAACCAATGGTGTCCAAAATAAACACCTTATAATCCGTTAAATTATCATTCCCAGTTAATTCCGAATAACAAATCGTTTTTACCTTTAATTGATTTTTCAGTGAAGCGACATAACTCGATTTTATATTATGAGGCGCAATCACAAATTTCACATCAGGATTTTCATTGGTATTAATAAAATCAAGATATAATTTATCATCCTCTGGCCAAGTGCTTCCGAAAGCCACACATAATTTTTGGTCTTTAAATTTTTCAATAAAAGAAACGGTATTATCAATATTTAATTGGTTTGAAACCCGATCAAATCGTGTGTCACCCGAAACGGAAACGGATTTGTAATTAAAGCTTTCAAGTAAATTTTTAGAGTTGTCTTCTTGTGTAAAAATATGATTGAAGCCAAACAAAGCGGTCTTTGCATAGCTTCCATACCATTTAAAAAAAGCTTGGTCTTTTCTAAAAACAGCCGAAATCAAAATTGCTTTTAAATCACGTTTTTTTATTTCATGTAAAAAATTCGGCCAAATTTCATATTTCACAAAAAGAATATAATCCGGATTCAAAAGGTCTAAAAATCGCTTGGCATTCGCTGATGTATCCAATGGGAGGTAAACCACAACATCCGCAATTTTCGCATTTTTCCGAACCTCATAACCAGAAGGTGAAAAAAAGGAAAGCACTACTTTATAGTCTGGATGCTTAATTTTTAAGACTTCAAAAACAGGTAAGCCTTGCTCATATTCACCCAAAGACGCACAATGGAACCAAAAAACCTTGTCATTTGGAGCAATGGCATTTTCAAGTTTTGAAAAGGTGTTTTTTCTGCCAACGACACCTTGCTTCAATTTAGAATTGAATAAAGCCGCAATTTTAATAATAAAACTGGCGATGTAAATTCCTATGGAATAGAGTCCTTTCAAAAACAAAGATTTGTGCTAAAATACAGTTCTTTCAATTAATTGTATTGTCCTAGCCATTACAATTTCGTATTTTCGCTACAGTTGAAAGTTTAATTAAATAGATACCCATTTTTATGGGCATTAAGATGAAAAAAATTCAAATGGTTGACCTTCAAGGTCAATACGCAAAAATAAAAGATGTTGTAGATCCTTCAATTGCAGAAGTCATGGAGAATGCAGCATTTATCAACGGCCCTAAAGTACATCAGTTTCAAAAAAATCTTGAAGATTATTTAGGGGTTAGAAATGTAATTCCATGTGCCAACGGAACTGATGCTTTGCAAATCGCTATGATGGGTTTAGATTTAAAACCAGGGGACGAAGTCATTACGGCAGATTTTACATTTGCGGCCACTGTTGAGGTTATAGCATTGTTGCAATTAACGCCTGTTCTAGTAGATGTCGACCCTGTTACCTTCAACATTGATGTGGAGGCCATTAAAAAAGCGATTACGCCAAAAACGAAAGCGATAGTACCTGTTCACTTATTTGGTTTACCGGCAGAAATGGATGAGATTATGGCATTGGCAAAAGCGCACGATTTGTATGTTATTGAAGATAATGCTCAAGCTATCGGAGCCAATTATACACACAAAGACGGTAGTAAAACTAAAGCAGGCGTTATAGGTCATGTCGCTTCGACTTCTTTTTTTCCGTCAAAAAACTTGGGTTGTTATGGCGATGGTGGTGCTATTTTCACTAACGATGATGACTTAGCCCATAAAATTAGGGGAATTGTAAATCATGGGATGTACGAGCGTTACCATCATGATGTGGTGGGCGTAAATTCGAGATTGGATTCTATTCAAGCAGCGGTTTTAGATGCAAAATTACCGCATTTAGATCAGTACAATGCTGCTAGAAGACATACAGCAAGAAAATATAATCAAGCCTTTAAGAATCATCCAAACATTACTATTCCATCAGGTAGAGACGTTTGCCAAGGTATTTGCGATACATGCGATTGTCACGTATTTCATCAATATACTTTAAACTTAAAAGGTGTCGATCGCGATGCACTGGTGTCGCATTTACAAGAAAAAAACGTCCCGTGTGGCGTGTATTATCCAATTCCATTGCACAGACAAAAAGCGTATTTGGATGATCGCTATAATGAAGCTGATTTTACGGTTACAAATCAATTGGTAAATTCTGTGATGTCTTTACCAATGCATACAGAACTTGATGATGAACAAATTGATTTTATCACTTCTACGGTTTTAAATTTTATAAATTCAAATAAATAATTTAAATGAAAATATTAGTTACAGGAGGTTTAGGCTTTATTGGGTCGCATACCGTTGTAGAATTACAAAACGAAGGCTTTGAAGTCGTAATTATTGACAATCTGTCTAATTCTTCAATGGAAGTTTTAGACGGTATCACAGCCATTACCAATAAAAAACCACATTTTGAAAAGTTGGATTTAAGGGTGAAACCAGAAGTTCAAGATTTTTTTAAACGCCATAACGATATTGTAGGAGTCATCCATTTTGCAGCAAGTAAAGCGGTTGGTGAAAGCGTCGCGGAACCATTGTTATATTATGAAAACAATATCACAACCTTAGTGTATATACTTCAGGAGTTAAGAGGTTTGAGCAAAAAGAATTTTATTTTTAGTTCCTCTTGTACCGTTTATGGACAGGCCGACGAGTTACCAATTACCGAAAATGCACCCGTAAAACCGGCAGAATCGCCTTACGGAAACACCAAGCAGGTTGGTGAGGAAATCATTAGGGATACCTGTAGGGTTAATGGTGACGTAAAGGCTATTGCCCTGCGTTATTTTAATCCGATAGGCGCACATCCATCGGCAGAAATTGGTGAGTTACCTATTGGAACACCGCAAAACTTAGTGCCTTTCATTACACAAACAGGAATTGGTATGCGAGAGCAATTGTCTGTTTTTGGAGGTGATTATCCAACATCAGATGGTACTTGCGTCAGGGATTATATACACGTTGTGGATTTAGCAAAAGCGCATGTTGTCGCTTTACAACGTTTAGTGTCAGGAAAAAATGATTCTAATTTTGAATTTTTTAATCTCGGAACAGGAACAGGAAGTACGGTTTTGGAAGCCATTCAATCCTTTGAACGCGTTTCAGGAAAAGCTTTAAATTACAAAATTGTAGATAGAAGAGAAGGTGATGTTACTGCGGCTTATGCGGAAACTTCAAAAGCGAATGGCGTGTTAGGCTGGAAAACGGAATTGACCTTAGATGATGCCATGGATTCTGCTTGGAAATGGGAACAAAAAATTAGAACTAAATAAAATATCCATGAAAACTTTACTCAGAATACTAGTATTGCTCTGTGCAATATCGCTGACAGCACAAAATACGTATCTCCATTGCGGAAAATTAATTGACACCAAATCGGGTAAAGTTTTAAAGGAGAAAACTATTGTCGTTTCTGGAAATAAGATTATTTCTGTACAAAACGGTTATATCAATCCAACCAATACAGAAGATATGACCGTTGATTTAAAATCTAAAACCGTAATGCCAGGTTTAATCGATATGCACGTTCATATTGAAGGCGAAACCAGTCCGAAATCTTATCTTAACAAATACACCCTGAACGACGCTGACATTGCTTTTAATTCTGCGAAATACGCCAAAATTACTTTAATGAGTGGTTTTACAACCGTTAGGGATTTAGGTGGTTCTGGAGTCAATGTAGCTTTACGAAATGCGATAAATGCAGGTACAGTTGAAGGACCGAGAATATTTACTGCGGAAAAATCGTTAGCGACAACAGGAGGTCATGCAGATCCAACCAATGGGTCTAAAAGAAGTATGATGGGCAATCCTGGTCCAAAGGAAGGTGTGGTCAATGGAGTAGAGGATGCAAAAAAGGCAGTAAGACAACGCTATAAAAATGGAGCTGATTTAATTAAAATCACTGCAACAGGAGGTGTTTTAAGTGTCGCAAAAAGTGGACAGAATCCACAGTTTACGGTTGAAGAAATAAAAGCTATTTGCGACACAGCAAAAGACTACGATTTTCATGTTGCTGCCCATGCCCATGGCGATGAAGGAATGCAACGTGCCATTTTAGGAGGTGTAAAAACTATTGAGCATGGTACTTTAATGAGCGCGGAAACGATGGAGTTAATGAAAAAACACGATGTCTATTTAGTGCCAACTATAACCGCTGGAAAGTTTGTTTCCGACAAAGCAAAAGTTTCAGGTTATTATCCTGAAATTATAGTGCCTAAAGCGTTGGATATAGGACCTAAAATTCAAGGAATGTTTGGCAGAGCTTATAAAGCGGGTGTTGGAATTGCTTTTGGAACTGATGCCGCGGTTTTCTATCATGGCGACAATGGAAAGGAATTTGGTTACATGGTCGAAGCTGGCATGCCAGAAATGGAAGCTATCCAAAGCGCAACTATTACGAATGCTATGCTATTGAAAATGGAAGACAGAATTGGGCAAATTAAACCTGATTTTATTGCTGATATCATCGCCGTAAATGACGACCCAACGGCTTCGATTTCTACCATGGAAAATGTCACTTTTGTAATGAAAGATGGTGTTATTTATAAAGAATGATCAATTTTTAGTGAAATTTCAATTATAGAATATTTAGCTATTTTAAGAATACGTTGAGAATATGTTAAAAATTTTAAGTTTTGGTTTTCAATATGATAATACCAAAAGGAGTTAACTAGGTTTTAACGCGTATTTTTTGCGTTTGGTCAGCATTCTTTGTTTTTTTGTATGGAATGATAATTGAAGATTATGAAATTGATTAGTATTAAAAGAGAGACTAAAACTGAAGGGCGTTTTACTAAAAAAATGGGTGCATTGCAAACCAATGTCACCTATATTAAAAAGCAATTCTTAAGTATTCCTTATAAAACACTTCACAAATACAGAGAAACCTATTACGGTGAAGTTAAAGATTGTGAAGAGTGCCAGTTGGCAAGGTAAAATTCTAAAGCTGAATTATTTAGATTGATGTAATATTTTACCTTTATTTCTCTGTGCAAAACCGCTAAACAATAGCATTACCATTCCCATGGTTACCGAAAGGTCGGCAACATTAAAAATGCCTGTTCTAAATACGCCTCCTAAGTCGATAAAAAAGAAATCAGTGACTTGCCCAAAAACAATACGGTCAAACACATTGGCCACGCCTCCTCCGACAATGCAGCAAAAGGCGACGAGACTTAACCGATCTAATTCTTTGGTTTTTATGATGTAATAAATCACATAGCCTAAAACAATGGTTGGTAATATCAACAAAAAGATTAATCTCAACGTCGGATTCATATCACTTCCCATACCCAAGAATGCACCTTTGTTCTCCACCCAGATTAACTGGAAATAATCTTTTATAACATTAATTTGTCCTTTTCCACCTTTAACCATAGTGGATCTAACGATTACTTTTGAAATTTGATCAATAGCAATGTTAAATGTAATGAGTAGCGTAATAAATAGATTTCTGTTCAAATCAGGTAAGATTTAGGCATTAGTTTCAAAAGTGGCTGAAGCTGTTTCTGCGTCTCTATGTATTTTCTTTACTAAACCTTGTAAAACATTTCCAGGTCCAACTTCCGTAAAATGAGATGCACCGTCAGCAACCATTTGTTGCACGGATTGTGTCCAGCGTACAGGAGCAGTAAGTTGTGAAATTAAATTGGCTTTAATTTCATTTTCATCGGTTATTGCAGAAGCTGTAACGTTCTGGTATATCGGACAGTTTGGTTTACTAAAGGTTGTGTTTTCAATAGCAGCCGCTAATTCTTCGCGAGCAGGTTCCATTAATGGTGAGTGAAACGCACCTCCAACAGGTAATACCAACGCACGTCTGGCACCAGCATCTTTTAAAGATTCACAAGCTTTATTAATAGCCTCAACTTCCCCTGAAATTACTAATTGTCCAGGACAGTTATAATTTGCTGCGACCACAACACCTTCAGTTGTACTGCATACTTTCTCAACAATGTCGTCAGCTAAGCCTAAAACTGCAGCCATAGTACTCGGTTGCAGTTCGCAAGCCTTTTGCATAGCTTGAGCACGTTGCGATACTAATTTAAGACCATCCTCAAAAGTTAAGGCACCAGCGGCTACTAAAGCAGAGAATTCCCCAAGGGAATGTCCTGCAACCATATCTGGTTTGAATGAATCTCCAAGGGTTTTTGCCAAAATTACCGAATGTAAAAAGATAGCGGGTTGTGTCACCTTCGTTTCTTTTAAATCTTCAGCAGTACCTTCAAACATAATATCTGTTATAGGAAAGCCCAAAATGTCGTTGGCTTTTTCAAATAACTCTTGTGCTAAAGCTGAATTTTCGTAAAGGTTCAATCCCATTCCTGAGAATTGAGCACCTTGACCTGGAAATATATATGCGTTCATTTATGGTTTAAATTTAAAGTGCAAAAGTAAGAATTAATTATTTATCGTTTTGATGATTTTAGCAGGATTTCCAGCAATTAAAACATCATCAGGAAAGTCTTTTGTAACTACTGCTCCAGCACCAACCACAACATTGTTGCCTAGTGTTACCCCAGGACATAGCGTTGCATTGCCACCAATCCAAACGTTATTTCCAATTGAAATAGGTTTTGAAAACTCTTTTCCGCTATTCCTTGATTTATAGTCCAAAGGATGTGTGGCCGTATAAATTTGAACATTGGGCCCAAACATACAATTGTTGCCAATAGTTACTAATGTACCATCTAAAATGCAACAACCGTAATTGATATAACAATTTTTACCTATGATGATATTATAACCATAATCGCAGAAAAAAGGAGGCTCAATGTTAAAACCTTCCCCAAGTTTACCGATAAGATTTTTTATGATTTTGTTGCGTTTATCTTTATCTAATTCAGATAATGAATTAAATTTCTGAAACAAAAGTTGCGCTTCTTGTCGCTCTTTTAATAATTGCGGATCTGAAGCTAAATATAACTCGCCAGCAATCATTTTTTCTTTTTCGGTCATATTTTTATTCCATTTTTTAGCACTACTTACTTTACACTCTGTAATGCCAACTGCTTACTTTTCCCCTTAGGGAAATGTCCGAAGGACAAAAGGGAACTGAAAACGCTAATAACAAGCTGCCTCAGCACAACGCTCTCCATCCATAGCCGCAGAAACAATGCCACCGGCATAACCACCACCTTCACCACAAGGAAATAAGTTAGTGATTTCAGGATGCTCTAAAGTTTCTGTTCTTGGAATATTTACGGGAGAAGATGTTCGAGATTCTACGCCTATGATATTAGCTTCTTCGGTATAATACCCTTTCATTTTTTCGCCAAAAGCTTTAAACCCTTTTCGTAATGGTGCTCCAATTATTTTAGGTAATAAGGAATGTAAAGGGGCTGAATTTAAACCTGGTTGGTATGAGGTGTCATTTAAACTTGACGACAACTTACCTTCAACAAAATCTGTTAACCGTTGGGCTGGTGCAGATTGACGTCTTCCACCAGAGGTAAACGCTAAGCGTTCTAAGTCTTTTTGATATTCTAGCGCTTTTAAGGCCCCAAAATGTTCGTATTTATATAAATCTTTTTCGGCATTGATTTCAGTAACAATTCCAGAATTGGCGAATTTATTATTTCGTTTGAATGGCGACATGCCATTTACAACAACTTCTCCATTTGCGGTTGCCGCAGGCACTATAAACCCGCCAGGACACATACAAAAGGAATACACGCCTCTGTTATTGATTTGTTCAACTAAACTATAGGAAGCTGCTGGTAATAATTCGTCTCGTGGTTCGCCCTCACAATGGTATTGTATTCCATCGATAATGTCTTGGGGATGTTCTATACGAACTCCCATCGCAAAAGACTTGGCTTCGAGCTTAATCTTTTTAGCATTCAATAAATAGAATACATCTCTTGCAGAATGCCCTGTGGCCAAAATTACTTTTTCAACATCGAGTTCATTTTCATCTTGAAGCTGAATGGCAACAATTTTATCATTCTTAATCGTAAAATCTGTAACACGCGTTTCAAAATGAACTTCACCGCCATATTTCAAAATGGTTTCCCTAATATTCTGAACGACTTTTGGTAATTTATTAGTGCCAATATGCGGATGTGCATCGACTAAAATCTGGTCTGTGGCGCCATGGAATACTAAATTCTCAAAAATTCTGCGAACATCGCCTCGTTTTAAACTTCGGGTGTAGAGCTTACCATCAGAATACGTTCCAGCACCTCCTTCTCCAAAACAATAGTTGGAATCTTCGTTTACAAAATGGTCTTGATTGATCGCTTTTAAATCTCGTCGTCGGTCTTTTACATTTTTACCGCGTTCTAAAACAATCGGTTTAAAACCTAATTCAATGCAACGTAAAGCTGCATACATTCCAGCGGGTCCAAATCCTATGATATGAATCGGCTTTCCGTTGGACACATCTTTATAATCAAAATGATACTCTGAAGTTTCAGGTATGGGTTCATTGATATAAACTTCAACTTTATAATTGAACATTATAGTTCGCTTACGTGCATCAATTGATTTTCTTAAAACTTTTATTCCAGAAATTTCAGAAGTTTTCACACCCAAATCCTGAGCCGCTTTTTTCAGCAAACCATCTGGTTGTCTTTCTTGTTGAAGATTGATACGGATCTGAAAGCTTTTTATCATGTTGCGAAATTAATTATAATTATCAGCGGATTAAAGGTCTTGAAATAAAATTTAAACAAAATGATAAATTACATGTCAAAAACAAAAGCAAATAAATTTTTTACCACGAATACAAGGATCTTAATTTGTAATAGACTTTCAGTCTATAGAATATTGGAACAGACCATAGGTCTGTTTTCATTTGTGACATAGATTGTCATTTTTGTTTTAATATAAACTAGTGAATTCGTGTATTTGTGGTAAAATTTATAGAGGTTAAAACGAAGTACTTTATCATAAATCCCCAATCAATACATCCGAAACGAAATTATGAACACGAATTCCTTTCCCTTCGGGAATTTGAACATTTACCATACCTATCATCTTTATCATGTACTAAAACAAAATGAGTTCACTTTTTATGCTTTTAAGATATGCGTGTTTTGAACTTTTCTTTATATTTATTTCCTATGAATTACCACGATTTATCCACTTTAGGTATCGCTTTTGGATTGGGTTTGTTAGTTGGCTTGCAACGTGAGACGCCCAAAAGTGATATGGCTGGTGTAAGAACCTTTACGCTCATTACGGTTTTGGGTGTAATGGCTGGTTTTTTGTCTAGAGCTTATGACAATCCTTTTATTCTTCCTGTTTTAGGACTTTCCATTGCTGCATTCTTAATAATAGCCAATATGATTAAGAATAAAAACAAGAATGAAGCAGATGTTGGCCAAACCACGGAAGTTGCCGCTTTATTGATGTTTGCTGTTGGTGCTTATTTGGTTGAGGGCAGTCAGATAATTGCGGTCATTATTGGAGCGTCTATTGCTATTTTATTGCATATCAAGGAGCATCTTCATGACTTTATAGAAAAATTAAAACCTAAGGATTTATCAGCGATAATGACTTTAGCAGGAATCGCCTTGGTGGTTTTGCCCATTTTACCGGACGAAAATTTTGGACCGTACGACGTCATCAATCCAAGAAATATTTGGCTCATGATTACCTTAATTGTGGGAATTAGTGTTTTTGGTTATTTTATCTATAAATTATTCGGAAAAAAGGTAGGTGTTATTTCCAATGGGATTTTAGGCGGTTTAATAAGTAGTACGGCCACTACTGTAAGTTATGCGCGTAAAACAGCTGATGCAGCTAGCATTAGTAAATTAGCGGTTTTTGTGATTACCACGGCTTCGGCAGTATCTTTTATTAGGGTGTTGTTTGAAGTTGGTATTGTGATTCCAAATCAGTTAAATATTATTGCAGTACCCATTGGTGCTGTAATTGTAATTATGGCTATCACTTGTGTGGGGTTATTTTATCTCATAAATAAAGATGAGTCAGCGGTTGAGGAAATGCCAGAGCCTAAAAATCCTGCACAGTTCAAAAGCGCCTTGATTTTTGGATTATTATATGGAATCATATTACTGGCTGTCGCATTTACCAAAGAAAAATTTGGGAATAATGCCCTTTATATCGTAGCCATCGTGAGCGGATTAACAGATGTTGATGCTATTACCTTATCTTTATCTCAATTAATAAAGGAAGGATCGTTAAAAGCGACTTTTGGTTGGAAATTAATTTTATTGGCTGGTTTATCCAATATGCTGTTCAAAGGTGTTATGGCTATTGTATTAGGAGCCAAACAGCTTATAAAATGGATCGTAATTTCATTTGGAATCATAATCGTTTCTGGTCTATTGATTATGTGGCTTTGGCCAGAAACATGGTATTTCTAAAATAGAACGCTACACTAGTAATTTTTTTGCAGTAATTCTAAATGAAAAGAGGCTTTCTAAGCCGAAAGCCTCTTTAAAATAGAACCTACCAATGGTTTAATTTACGCTAAATTTAGTGGTCGCTTTTCCTTTTTCATTTATAAATTCTAACACATAGATACCACTGCGTAATTGTGATACATCTATTGCATTATCAGTATTTTCTAAAGTGGTATTAATTACTAATCGACCTGATAAATCATATAGATTTAAATTTGTAATTAAATTTTCATTCATTGATATATTTATTATACTCGACGCTGGATTTGGGAATATTTTAAAATAGTCGCTATCAAATTCATTTACGCTTAAAGATGTTGTAGGCAGTTCCACCAAAGGCCCACCCGTTGTCAGTGCGGCCCAAAGCCCAAATGCAGGACCGTTACTGTTCATGGAGGGATCCAAAAACCCACTTGCAAGAACAGTAATCGCTAAATCGTCCAAGCCAAGTGTGCTAAGTGGCGCAATGTATTCTTCAACAACTGTCGCTCCGTCTGCAGTAGATACATTAATCGTATAATCTGCAGTTGGTAATTCTAAATACGGGCTAAATTGGGGGAAGGAAATGTCATTGACCAATACTGCAGGTCCTGTGACTTCGTTGACATCTACAGTTGGTGCATCAGAAGCGCCATGATGTACTAATACATCTGTAGTCCCTGCATTGTTCGCCGTTTCGCGTCCTGAAGCATATACTTCTATACTGAAACTCGACGGGTTAGTATATCCTGAGGCACTTACGTTTCCGTCAGCGACAAGGATATAGGTTTCGTTTTCTGTAAGTGTCGGTGTAATCTCATAGATCGCATCTGCGGAAGATGCACTGTCTCCTGGAGCTACCTCAATGCTCAATGGTACTCCTGCAGGCGCATCAATAAAAGGAGAGGCCGTTCTGAACATAAAGTCATCGAGTAACATCATATCGTTCAAATAAACATCGACAGTCTGTGCAGCTAGATCCGCCGAGTTGTGGATCACTTGTACTCTGGCGGTATCTGGCGTTGTAGGCAGTTCCACCAAAGGCCCACCCGATGGCAGTGCGGCCCAAAGCCCAAATGCAGGACCGTTACTGTTCATAGAGGGATCCAAGAACCCACTTGCAAGAACAGTAATCGCTAAATCGTCCAAGCCAAGTGTGCTAAGTGGCGCAATGTATTCTTCAACAACTGTCGCTCCGTCTGCAGTAGATACATTAATCGTATAATCTGCAGTTGGTAATTCTAAATACGGGCTAAATTGCGGAAAAGAAATGTCATTGACCAATACTGCAGGTCCTGTGACTTCGTTGACATCTACAGTTGGTGCATCAGAAGCGCCATGATGTACTAATACATCTGTAGTCCCTGTATTGTTCGCCGTTTCGCGTCCTGAAGCATATACTTCTATACTGAAACTCGACGGGTTGGTGTATCCTGAGGCGCTCACGTTTCCGTCAGCGACAAGGATATAGGTTTCGTTTTCTGTAAGTGTCGGTGTAATCTCATAGATCGCATCTGCCGATGATGCACTGTCTCCTGGAGCTACCTCAATGCTCAATGGTACTCCTGCAGGCGCATCAATAAAAGGAGAGGCCGTTCTGAACATAAAGTCATCGAGTAACATCATATCGTTCAAATAAACATCGACAGTCTGTGCAGCTAGATCCGCCGAGTTGTGGATCACTTGTACTCTGGCGGTATCTGGCGTTGTAGGCAGTTCCACCAAAGGCCCACCCGTTGGCAGTGCGGCCCAAAGCCCAAATGCAGGACCGTTACTGTTCATGGAGGGATCCAAAAACCCACTTGCAAGAACAGTAATCGCTAAATCGTCCAAGCCAAGTGTGCTAAGTGGTGCAATGTATTCTTCAACAACTGTCGCTCCGTCTGCAGTAGATACATTAATCGTATAATCTGCAGTTGGTAATTCTAAATACGGGCTAAATTGCGGAAAAGAAATGTCATTGACCAATACTGCAGGTCCTGTGACTTCATTGACATCTACAGTTGGTGCATCAGAAGCACCATGATGTACTAGAACATCTGTAGTCCCTGCATTGTTTGCCGTTTCGCGTCCTGAAGCATATACTTCTATACTGAAACTCGACGGGTTGGTATATCCTGAGGCGCTTACGTTTCCGTCAGCGACAAGGATATAGGTTTCGTTTTCTGTAAGTGTCGGTGTAATCTCATAGATCGCATCTGCCGATGATGTACTGTCTCCTGGAGCTACCTCAATGCTCAATTGTGCTCCTGCAGGCGCATCAATAAAAGGAGAGGCTGTTCTGAACATAAAGTCATCAAGTAACATCATGTCATTCAAGTAGACATCAACAGTTTGTGCGGAAAGGTCTGCAGAGTTATGAATAACCTGCACTCTGGCGGTTTGTGCCGTACTAAATAATGACGTTAAAAAAAGCGTCAAAATAGTTAATAAGTCGTTTTTTTTCATCTTTTCTTTTTTTTTGAGTTAATAATTCCCTTAAAATTATTGATTTACCAATAATTATTAATTAATATTTTGTTAAACCTTTTCATAAAAACATTAAACAAATTAAAAGTAGTACGGTATATTCTATATATGAATAAAATCTATTTTAGAATAATGTTTATCTAAGTTTTAAAGTATCTTATTATCTTTCACGAAAAAATATTAATGTCTATATTCAAAAAAGACCCCTTACAAATCATTGCTTTTCAAGGTTATGGCACAGATTCCCATTTTTATGCACGCGGAAGAGCGTTAGAAGATGAATCTATTGATTTGGAAGCCCAAAAAATTTGGCATTTGGCTATAAATACTTGGAAACGTTTTGAAACGGACGAAATAAAACATGTGGGTATCAATATTAAGCTTCCGAACAATACTATATTAAAGGGAACTACCGATCATAATGGCTATTACAAAGTGGAGGCAAATCTAGAAAGCTTAGAGGCACTAACAAACGATGAAGGTTGGTTGCCATTTGAATTGTCTTATAGCGATGTGAAAATTAAACGAACTATTCAGAATGAAAACCGTTTTCCTGGCGAAATATTAATCCCTTCTACAAAAGCAAAATTTGGCGTGGCGAGTGATATTGACGATACTATTTTACATACAGGTGTCGTATCTACATTAAAATGGAAAGTCATTTATAATTCCATATTCAAACATGCTAAAAATAGAAGTCCTTTAGAAGGTGCTGCAGATTTTTATCACAAATTGCACAGAGGAGCTTCTGGAAAAAACGCTAATCCTATTTTTTATGTCAGTCATAGCCCCTGGAATTTATATCGCTATCTAGAGCTTTTTTTAAAGCAAAATAATTTTCCAAAAGGGCCTATTTTATTACGGAGTTTGAGTAATTTTTTAAAAAAGAAACCACAAGATGAAAAACCTCAAAAGCAAAAAGAGATTCTAAATCTTTTAAAAACTTATCCAGAATTGCCATTTATTCTTATCGGTGATAGTGGCGAACACGATCCTGATATCTACATTGAAATTGCAGAGGAATTTCCCAATCGAATCTTGGCCATTTATTTACGAAGCGTAAAACATAAAAAGCGGATGTTGCGTGTGAAAGGCATTGTGGATAACTACAAAACAACGCCAATTTTGCTTGTGGAAAGTAGCAAGCAAGCCATTTCGCATGCAAGAGAAAATGGATTTGTTAAATAGGCATGACTAAGAACCTGAATTTTTAAAATAGTCATAAGTGGCATATTGTGCTCTTACTTTCTCTTTAGAATTCTCAACGTATGCATTCTTTTGTTCGGCATCTATTATTCGGGCTTTAACATTATCTGACCATTGGATATCGATTAATTGACGTAAGGTTTTATGGATATCTTTATCCAAAATAGGCACCAGAACCTCGATACGATGACTTAAATTCCGTGTCATCCAATCAGCCGAACCGATATACATTTTCTCTTCTCCACCATTCCCAAAAATATAAACACGTCCATGTTCTAAGAACCGATCTAATATACTGATGACTCGTATGTGTTCACTTTGATTCTTTATGCCTGGCACCAAACTGCATATACCTCTTACTATTAATTTTATTTCCACACCGGCATTATTGGCCTTATAGAGCAAATTAATCATGGATTCATCTTGGAGGCTATTCATTTTTAATATAATGTAAGCTTCCTTTCCTTCTCTGGCATTTTCAATTTCCTGATTTACTAAATTTTCTAAAGTTATTCTTGTTGTAAATGGAGATACCAAAAGGTGTTTTGTTTTTGGAACAATCGTAACACGTTGGAGAACCATAAACACTTTTTTCAGGTCTTTAGTGATTTTTTTATGTGCGGTCATTAAAGCAAAATCTGTGTAAAGTTTTGCCGTTTTCTCGTTAAAATTTCCTGTACTTATATAAGCATAACGTTTTGTTTTACCATCAACTTGGCGTTCTATATAGAGTATTTTGGAATGGACTTTAATATCTGGATAACTATAAATTACGGTAGCTCCGTTTTTCTCAAAAATAGTGCCCCATTTAATATTGTTTTGTTCGTCAAAACGTGCTTTTACTTCAATAAAGACGATGACTTCCTTGCCGTTTTTGGCAGCTTTGGCAATAGCAGTATTTAGTCGTGATGATTCCGCAAGTCTGTATAACGTCATTTTTATGGTGGTAACAGAAGGATCTTCTGCTGCTGTTTCTACCAAATTTATAACAGGCTCAAATTCCTGATACGGATAGTGTAGCAATTGATCCTTTTGGTCAATGGTATCAAAAATAGACTTTGACTGAGATAAAACTGGATGTGGAACCGGCGTAAATTCCTTGAAATTCAGATCTTTTTCCGTGGGATTGGGAAATGAAAAGAAATCCTTAAAATTGTGGTGTCTGCCACCTAACACCAAATCGGCATTAAAAATATCCAAGGCTTCTTTTAGTACATTTTGAAAACCTTCCGGCATCCGCTTATCGATCAAGACACGTGTTGGTTGGCCTTTGTCTCTTTTTGGTAGGGATGCCTTAATCTTTTTCATTAAATCGCCAGAGAATTCATCTTCAATATACAATTCAGCATCACGAGATATTTTAAGTGCATAATATCGAACATCATCATCTTTATGGCTCTTGCCTAGACCGTATTTTAAGATGTCATCAATAAAAGTGATGTAGTGTTTTCCGTTTTCTGAAGGAAAGGAAAAAAAACGTGGCTCGCTTTCTGGAATTTTAACCAATTGGAGTGTGTCACCAGTTAAGGTGGTTAGGTATGAGGCTTCATTTTCTACAAAAATAGAATCTGGTTGGGTATGATAGGTCGTATCAAGATTAAGAAGTGGTTTTAAGGTGTTTTCAAAATAAGTATTGGCAATCGCTTCTTGCGTTACAGAAAACTCATGATAATCAATAAGGTGTATGCCTTCTTTTTTTAAATCTGGAATGATCTCATTTTTAAAGATTTTGCCAAATTCTTCCTGTTGTGTGTGAACTTGTTCTTTAATTTCTTTTAAGACCTTATTGGGTTTTGTTATGAGTTTTTTTCGCAGTTTTTTGTCAATAGACTTAATTTGTCTGATATCAGACACGCGCACCCTAAAAAACTCATCGAGATTAGAAGAGAATATGGCTAGAAACTTAATACGCTCATATAAAGGATTGCGTTTATCGGTTACTTCTTGTAACACACGATGGTTAAAACGTAACCACGATAAATCACGATGATATAATTTCGAATTGTATAATTTCATGTATTTATGCTTATTGTTTTTCAATGGTGATACTTCGACTTTGCTCAGTAAAGGCATGGGACATCCATATAACCATTCCCATAACTGTTAAAAACTAGTTATGGTGTTTCATGGTCGCAAAAATAAGTGTATAAAATTGAAATTATGTTAGGTAAAAGCTAAGGTTTAGAATAAGCCATTAATTTGTGCATCAATTCTATTGATGATGTCTCCCAAGTCCTCAGGATTGACGACAAAATCGAGATTATCTACATCAATAATCAACAAATTTCCTTTGTCGTAAGTAGAAATCCAAGCCTCATAACGTTCGTTTAGTCGGCTTAAGTAATCAATGCTAATGGTGTTTTCATAATCACGGCCTCTTTTATGTATTTGAGCGACCAGATTAGGAATAGAACTGCGCAAGTAAATCAATAAATCCGGTCCTTTTACAAAAGATTCCATGAGTTGGAATAAGGACGAATAATTCTCAAAATCACGATTGGTCATTAAACCCATGGCATGTAGGTTGGGCGCAAAAATATGAGCATCTTCATAGATGGTTCTATCTTGAATGATGTCTTTTCCACTATCGTGAATTTGGTTCACCTGGCGAAATCTGCTGTTTAAGAAATAGACCTGTAAATTGAAGCTCCAACGTTCCATTTGGTTGTAGAAATCATCTAAATAGGGATTGTCAACGACGTCTTCCAATTGTGCTTCCCACTTAAAGTGTTTGGCCAGTAATTTTGTGAGCGTCGTTTTTCCAGCTCCTATATTTCCTGCAACAGCAACATGCATAATCTATTCTATTTTTAGTTGGTAATGGCGTAGTAATTTTTCGTCGTAAATATACACCGATTCATTGGTTACCAAAAACTGATTTATTAACATTTTTGGATGTTCAATAGGTTGAATTTGAGATTCGTTTTTCTCTAAAATATAGAGTTTATCAAGGGTTTTTAGAAGTAAATGTGCTTTATTAAAAGCCAAACTTTCATAGCCTTTGTTTTTTAGTTTTTGAAGTAAACTGCCAAAATAATTATAGACATAGAGATGATTTTCGGTCAGTAAGTAACAATAATTATAGTCGCTTTTTAAATCCAAGACTTGAGACTGAACAGGCATAGTTTTTAGTTTTATTGTTCTGGATTTATAATCGTACAATTCCAAATACTGAAAGTCTTGGTTAAAAAGCCATAAAGTATTGTCAAAACCTGTGGATACGAAGGATACATTTTTATAGGGTTGAACCGTATTAAAGTCAATTTTGGAAATTTCAGCCAAGCGATTATCTAAAATTACAACCGTATTAAAATCTTGGTAAAATAGATTTATTTTTAAGGGATTAAATATGTTTGCAGATGCAATCTCGCCCAACTGAAAATTAGCATAGGTAATAATGGTATCCTTTGTTTTTTTATGAAATGAATTGTTTTCGGTAGCGTAATAAAGGGTTTCGAAGGTATCAATTCCAAAAACGGCTTTAGCTTCAACTTTTATAGAATCTTTTAAAGTTGCTGAAATATAGCGTTGTTTGTTCTCTTGTGAAAAGCAGAATAAACTAAAAAAAAGAAACGAATAAACTAGCTTTTGCATGATTTCGGGGAAATATGCTTGAAAAATACGAAAATTGTGGCAGCTTTATATTCAAGTGCTAGTAGGATTTTAAAACTTAGCAGGCCTAAGTCCCGTTTATATCTTAATTTTAGTCAGTCAACTTATACCCAAACCCGCGAACATTAATAATTTGAAGACGTTCATCTTTCTTCAGTTTTTTGCGAAGTTTGCTAATAAAAACATCCATACTTCTAGCCGTAAAAAAATCATCAGTTCCCCAAAGTTTATTCAATATTAAGGAACGGTCTAAAACTTGGTTTTTATTTTTAATCAAATGAAATAGTAAATGCGATTCCCTATGCGTGAGTTGAATAACGGCTTCTTCTTTAAATCTCAATTGTTGCTTCGGAAAATCAAAAGTGAATGCTCCAATAATTAATGTTTCGGAAGTTTTTTGTGTTTTGGTTCTATCGATTAGATTATGAACTCTAACAATCAGCTCTTCCATGCTGAATGGTTTTTTAAGATAGTCATTTCCACCTATGGAAAACCCCTCAACCACATCTGAAGTTTGTGATTTTGCAGTTAAAAATATAATAGGAATGGTATCGTCAATAGCTCTTATTTCTTTTGCTAATGTGAAGCCGTCTTTTTTGGGCATCATAACGTCTAAGACTAAAACTTCAGGTCGTGCTGAGGTGTATTTGCTGAAATCAACTTCACCATTTGCACAAAGTGTCACTTCAAAATCACGAGTTTCCAAGCTTTCTTTTATAATTTGACCTAAAGCAGCTTCGTCCTCTGCCAATAATAGTTTTATTTTATCAGCCATTTGGAATTTTGATTTTAAAGTTAGTTTTATGATTTTTTAGATCCAAATCAATGCTACCATTGTGTTTGTCAATGATGGTTTTGGTGTAATACAAGCCAATACCAAAACCCTTAACATCGTGAGTGTTGCCTTTTGGAATGCGGTAGAATTTTTCAAATATGCGGTCTTTGTTGGCTTTGGTTAATGTATTTCCGTTGTCTGAAATATGAATTTCTGTTTGATTTAATTTCGAAATTAAATCAATGCAAATAAGATGACCACCATATTTGGTTGCATTATCTAGAATGTTGTTGAGGGCGTTTTCAAAATGAAATGGATCGACTTCAATATTAAGCTGTTCTACATTAAAATTGGTTTTAAATTCTTTTTCAGAAAATTGCATATTATATCTCGTCACTAAAGAATTCAGCAATTCAACCAAGTTAATTTGCTCTTTATTTAGATGTAGATTGTCGCTATCTAAAGTTGCCGTCTCAAGTAGTTTTTCCACCATAAGATTCAACTTGGTCAATTGATCGGTTGACATAGAGAGGTAGTTTTTGGTTTTCTCTTTGTCTTGTATCGCATTGAAGTTGCTCATACTTTCCAAGGCCACACCGATAGTGGCAATAGGTGTCTTAAATTCGTGAGTGATATTACTGATGAGGTCGTTTTTAACTTCGGCCAATTGTTTTTGATGTTTAATGATCCTAAGCAAATAGAATAAACAGCTAATTACTGCCAAAACCAAGAATGCGGAGATTACAATGCCGCCCAGTATTCGATTTAATATAGTTTTTGTGGTGTTGGTAAAAAGTATAGTCAAAAAGGTGCCCTTAGGCAAAAAGGTGGATTTTGTATCTGTTTGTAGGTAATTGTCCGATTTGGGGTTAGTGTCTAACTCTGGCATAACACCGTGCTCTATAGAATATTCTATATTCCTTTTAGGATCTTTATAATCGAGATAAAAATCTACATCTATATTTTTTCTCTTAAACTCTTCTTTGACTAGGCTGTCTACTTTTTTTAAATCGAGTGTATCATTCTTTATGGAGACTACTATTTTTGAGGTCAATATTTTTAAGGAAGAGATATCTGCAGAATCTTCTACAGCCGCTTTCATTGATTTAATTTGAGCCTTAAAAGAATCAACTGAGATGGTCTGCTTTTTCTTTTCGTAAGTAGCATTCATGGAATCCACCGCTCGACCTCTAAATACTGTGATGCCATCTATGTTTTCAATTTTTAAAGAATCTAAGTTGGAAAACTTATTATTTTGCTGGTCAATTTTGGAGAGCATATTACTTATTTTACTCCCTTCTTTAAATGCATTTTTCTGACTATCGCCAGATAACGAAAACCCAATGGTGGTTTTTTCGGCCAAATCAGCGTAGTAGTCATCAACTGCTTTATCGAGGCTTATTTGCACATCGTTAATGAGCTGTTGCTTGTTGCTCTGGTAGTTTTTATAATTCCAATATACTTGTATAATAATTGTTGAAATGATAACCACAATTATGGTATAAAGAATCCAACTGTATTTATTCGCATTCATATTTCAAAAGTAAGCCATATAACCGTTATAATCTCAATCGGTTAACACTCGTTAACGTTGGTTAACTAAAACCCGTAATTAATTTCTTGATATTTGTAGTGTATTAATCATTAAAACCATTATGTCATGAAAAATTTAGTAACTTGTTTCATCGTATTAGCCACAACTTTTGGATTTAGCCAGATCAAAACAGGAAATGGAATGTTAGTTAAAAAAACGACTAAAGTAGAAAATGTAGCCGTCACAGTAACTGTGGATTCTGTTGAGGATATTGAAAAAACATTTGAGGTTGAAGACATTGAGGAGATTTTAGAAAAAACAGATGATGACGAAACATTGTCGTTTAAGATTGTTTGTAACGGAAAGACCATGTCTAATGGTAAAAAAGCGCATTTATCTTACAAGATCGAAGGCAACTCGAATGAAGTTGATGTATTTTTAAAAGGAGTTGAAAAATTAAGAGCTTCTGCCATCAATTACTATAACAATAAAGACTAAAATAATAAATATGAAAATAATAATCAACATTATATTCTTTGCATTGACAGCACTAACTGTTGCGGTCAGTGCCCAAGATTTTCAAGGAGTAGCCACTTACAAGACCCAACGAAAAATTGAAATTAAAATGGATAGTACCAAAGTAAACGATGCTATGCAATCCCAAATGATGGAAATGATGAAAAAGCAATTCCAGAAAACCTATAACCTCACCTTTGACAAATCCTCATCAATATACCAACAGGAAGAGGAGTTGTCGAAACCGCAAGTTGGTGGTGGTGATTTAATTGTTTCATTCGGTGGAGGTGGAGGTTCTGATATTTTTTACAAGAATGTTCAAACCCAAAACTACATTGATCAAAAGGAAACGATGGGTAAAAAGTTTTTGATAAAAGATTCCATTTCAAATATAGAATGGCAACTACAGTCCGAAACCAAACATATTGGTGAATATTTGTGTTTTAAAGCGACTTATATTAAGCAAGTCCCTAAAATCAATCTGAATTTTAGCAGCAATTCCAATAAAGAAGAGGAGGAAGAGAATGAGAAAAAACCAGAAATGGAGGAACGCACTGTTACAGCTTGGTACACACCACAAATTCCTGTAAGTAACGGACCTGCAAAATATCAAGGTTTACCTGGTTTAATTTTAGAAATCCATGATGGAAAACTAACTATTATCTGTAGTAAAATTGTAATTAATCCAGAAGATAAGATTGAGATTGAAGCACCAACTAAAGGGAAAGAAGTCAGTCAAAAAGAATATGATGAGATTATGGAAAAAAAAGCCAAAGAAATGATGGAACGATATGCGCCACGTAAAGGTTCTAAGGATTCTGGAATCGTAATATCTGTTGGAGGCTAAAGCTTTAAATACTAGAATGAAATAGTTTTGGCAATTATAATGCTAAGTGTGCTGTTAATTATTTTGTAAACTGACGCATTTCGTTTAATCTTTAGGTATATTTGATAAACAAAATCATTTTAATCGCCATCAACTATGAAATCAATTTTACTTAAAATCGGTATAGTTCTGTTAAGTTTAGGATTTTTGACTAGCTCTAAATCCAAGGAACATCAAAATGTTCAAGAATTTCAAGGTCAGGCATATTATTTTTCGAAATCTAAAATGGATTTAGGAACTTGGGGAGCAAGAATGAGTGAAGAGCAAAAAAAGGAAGTTGCGGCACGTTTAAAAAATAGACTCGAAAAAACCTATGTTCTTACTTTTAATAAAGCGGAATCGTTTTTCAAGGAGGAGGACAAATTAGACGCGATGTCAGGAGCAACTGATTCTTGGGGGAAAAATTTCGTTCCAGGTAATCAATATAAAAATGTAAAGACTAATGCGCAAATACAAAACCAAGAGTTTTATGGTAAAAACTTTTTAGTTAAAGATAAATTGCAACCGATTGAATGGAAATTGGGAAAAGAAACAAAACTAATTGGCGATTATACATGTTTTAAAGCAACCGCTTCTATTCCCACAAATGAGCTTACATGGTACGACTTTTCTTGGAGTAAACTGAGAAACGCTGAAAAAATAGAAGCTGATTCTACAAACGTAGGCGCTGGTAATATAGATATTGCAATGACCGAAGTTGAAGCGTGGTATACGCCGCAAATTCCTGTAGGTCATGGCCCATTGGAATTTTGGGGACTTCCAGGGTTAATCTTGGAGGTTAGTGCAGGCGATACAACATTACTATGTTCTAAAATAGTCCTAAACCCAAAGGATAAAATAGAGATTGAAGCGCCTGAAAAAGGGAAAATAGTAACAAAAAAAGAGTATCAGGAAACTATTACTGAAAAAATGAAAGAATTTAGAAGCAATCGTAGTGGTCGTGGTCGAGGTTAATAACCTTAACACAAGTTTAACGACTGAATTTTGAACTTTTCTTCTTATGTAGAGTCTTACGAGAGGTAAGATTAACTAAATTCGTTATTGAGTTTAAACAAGCACATAAAAGATGAAGACATTAACACTTAAAATTGCAATACTTTTTACGATACTTTTTGCAGGTTCCAATGTATTTGCTCAAGATTTCCAAGGAAAAGCGTATTACCAATCCAAAACTACCATGGATTTGGATGAATTCGATGTAGGCGATATAAGTCCAGAACGTAAAAAGCAAATCATGGAACGTATGAAAAGCTTTTTTGAAAAGGAATATATCTTAACCTTTACGCAAGCCGAATCCATATACAAAGAAGATGAAAAGTTAGAAGCACCAGGTGGTAGAGGATGGTCTGGAGGCTTTGGCTCTAGTTTTGCAGCAGGACCAAAATACAAGAATGTAAAAACGAAAGAAGTGATCCAAGATCAAGAATTTTTTGGAAAACAGTTTTTAATAAAAGATGATCTCAAAAATCTAGAATGGAAAATGGGCACTGAAACCAAGAAAATTGGTCAATATACTTGCTTTAAAGCTACGGCAATTAAAGAAGTGGACAAATTAGATTGGAGAAGTATGAGAAGACGTGGAAGAGACAATGATAAAAAGGATGAAAAAAAAGAAGGGAAAATGGCAAAAGACAGCACCAAATCTGGAGATATAGCCCTTTCAGAATCTGATGATCCTATGAGCGAAATCGAAGTGCCAAAAACTATTGAAGTCGTGGCATGGTATACACCACAGATTCCAGTAAACCAAGGTCCTGATGATTTTTGGGGTTTGCCAGGTTTAATTTTAGAAGTCAATGCAGACCGAACCACCATTCTTTGTACCAAGATTATCCTAAATCCTGAAGAGAAAGAAATCATAGAAAAACCTGAAAAAGGAGATGAAGTCACCCAAGAAGAATACAATGACATTATTACCAAGAAAATGGAAGAAATGCGAGAGATGTATGGCGGACGTGGTCGTAGAGGCAGGGATTAAATTACAAATCTTAAGAACCAAATTCCAAAATTAATAATTTAAACTTATGAAGAGAATTTTAGGGCTATTATGTTTCATAGTGGCAAGTAGTGCTTTTGGCCAAATTAAAATGACAGGCGTCGTAAAAGATAGTATTGGTACGCCTTTAGAATTGGCCAATGTGATTGCCATTAATAAAGAATCAAATACCTTAGAATCTTATGCCATTACTGATGCCAACGGAAAATATATTATTTCGTTAAGTAAAAATGGTCAATACAATATTCAGATAAGCTACATTGGTTTAAAATCTGTTGATGAAGTTGTTGAAACGAAAGAAGCGGATATTACTAAAGACTTTCAAATGCTTTCCGATAATGCGCTCGATGCTGTAGAGTTGACTTATGAAATGCCAGTGACGATAAAAGGAGATACATTAATCTACAACGCAGATTCCTTTAAAAACGGAACAGAACGAAAGCTTGAAGATGTATTGAAAAAATTGCCTGGTGTAGAAATAAACGCAGATGGAAAAATTGAAGTCGAAGGCAAGGTCGTTAATAAGTTAATGGTTAACGGTAAGGATTTCTTTGATGGCGATTCAAAATTGGCGACAAAAAACATACCTTCAAATGCCGTGGATAAAGTTCAGGTGTTGCGCAATTATTCGGAAGTGGGTCAGCTAAAAGGCGTTCAAAATAACCAAGATAATGTGGCCATTAACATCAAATTGAAAGAAGGAAAAGAAAACTTTTGGTTTGGTGATGTGACAGCAGGTGGAGGTGTAGCGCCATCTCCCAATGACGAATTGTATTTAGTGCAACCTAAATTATTCTACTACAGTCCAAAATATAGTATTAATGTTATAGGCGACCTGAATAATACAGGCGAAGTGGCACTTACAGGAAGGGATATTCGGAATTTTGGTGGTGGTTTTAGATTACCAAGTAATGATAGTGGAACAAGCATCAATCTTGGTGACAATGGATTACGTGGATTAACGGATCTTGGAGATGCACAAACTATTGAGTCTAAACTAGGAGCTCTTAATTTTAGTTATGCGCCAACAAAGTCATTAGATCTTAGTGGATTTGTAATTTATAATAGCAATCGATTGAGCACAAGATTAAAAAGTTTTTTCGATTATATTGACGTCGAAGATGATCCAAGTACACCTAATATAAATGAGTCTCAAAGTGTTCCACCAGATGAGAGAATAGATCAAACTGGTAAGGAAGCCACCAACCAAGGTTTGGCAAAATTGAGTGCTAAATATCAGCCAAATGCGAATAATCAGTTAGATTATGATGTACTTGCACGCATATCGAGTGATTCTGAAACGCAAAATGAGTTTTCTTCTGTAGTGGGAAATACCAATGAATTTAATGAAGCGGAACCATATAGCATCAATCAAAATTTAAATTATTATTATACGTTAAACGAGACCAATATTTTTGCTTTTGAGGCACAACATTTATTAAAGGACGAAGATCCTTTTTACAATGCGCTTTTACCCAACGACCCAACGAATAACATGGCTGCACCAAATGAGCGCGATGCTTTTGATAATACAGCAGATGCTTTGGGTTTCAATAGAGCGCAGAATGGTTATAATCTTAATCAGGAAAGACGCATTAAATCTAGTCAGCTTGATGCCAAATTGGATTATTACAATATTTTGAATTCAAAAAGCAATATCAACTTCACCTTAGGTACCATTTTGAGTACGCAGAAATTCAACTCTAATATCTTTCAATTTTTGGATGATGGTTCACTGTTTGATCCTGTGGCAAATTTAACGAATGAAGAAGGCGATGTATTGCGAAACGAAAATGACACTGAGTATAACTTTAGTGATGTGTATCTTGGCGTACATTACACCTTGAAAACGGGCAAATTCACCTTTACACCTGGATTTTCGGTACATGCTTATGGCAATAAAAACACACAGTTTGGCGCAACTTACGAGGATAATTTTTTTAGGATATTACCCGATTTTGAAACCCGAATTCAATTCAAAAAAAGTGAGCGATTGATTTTTCGATATAATATGAAAAATGCATTCACGGACGTTACAAGTTTAGCAGAAGGTTTAGTTTTAAACAATTACAATAGTATTCAATACGGAGAACCAGACCTTCAAAATTCGTTATCACACAATCTCAACCTGAGTTATTTTAGTTTTAATCTATTTAACTACACCAACGTTTTTGCCACATTAAACTATAATAAAAACATTGATCAGATTCGGTCATTGACCAATTTTGATAATGTGATAAGAACGAGTAGTTATTTCAATTCTAATTTTGCAGACGAAAGTCTAAGCTTTATTGGACGTTTTCAGCGAACGTTTGGTAAGCTAAGAGCAAGTATCGGAGCGAACTATAATTATAGCAAAATCAATCAGTTTATTCAAGGTGTAAGATCCGTAAACGAAAGTTTTTCTCAAACCTATAGACCCGAATTGAGCACTAATTTTAGAGAAGCACCAAATGTTACTTTAAGATATCAGTACAGTATAAGGAATAATAATCAAGGCGATAACGATACGCAGTTTATAACTAGCGCACCATCTATAGAATTCGACGCTTATATTTGGGATGCCCTGACTTTTAAAACGGATTATTCCTATACCAATCAAAGTAGTGATGTTAGTCCATCGCAGTCATTCCAAACTTGGAATGCCAGCTTGGCTTACAGAAAAGATAGAGATGCCAAATGGGAATATGAAGTAAGAGCTTCTAACTTGTTGGATATAGATTCAGAAGTGAATAATGGTTCTAGTAATATTTCGGTGTATAGCTCAGAGACCTTTGTACTTCCTAGATTTGTTACTTTTCGATTGACTTATACATTATAAAATAAAAAGCCTTCTAAATTGAGAAGGCTTTTTTTTGTTAGTTATCTCGTAATACATGAACAATGCCAGTTATAGTATGAGGATTACCTTCTTCATCTTCATATAAACCATTAAAATTTATATCAATGTATTCACCAACCGCTCCTAAAGCGGTTAAATTGAAAATGATATTATTGTTTTCATTAGAAACGCTTAGGCAAGCAGTACTACTAATAGTGAATCCCGTATTATTACCATCACTTCCATCACTAGCAAGGTGATTATAAGTTCCTAAAAAGTCAGGATTATTTAATAATCCTAACGTATAAAAGCATTCACCTTGTATATTAGAAAAAGCAGTCATGACAAACGAATGTTCAGGCAAGTTAGGGTTATCTACATAAAAATATGCTGAAATATCTACAGTAAGTAATACACCCTGGCTATCGTCTATTGTATATTGTACAAATTCAGAGACAGAATTACATGTCGATAAAGCCCCTAAAGTAGTGATAGGTGTTGTAAATGTATAATTAATGTTATCTGTTGTTTGCAAGTTAACATAATCAATGGCTTTAATGCTAAAAATATTGTTGTCAGTACATCTCAATAAATTTATTTCAAAAGCGCCATCTTCAACGATATCGATAAAGGTTTGATTACCATAAGTGATTTGGACATAGCCTTGACTAACTGCATCACCGTTACAATTGTTAAATGTTCCTACTACATTTTCCTGAATAATATCTGGATTATCTGGTACCACTGCACTAGTATTTGTGTCTACGCTAAAAGGACCAATAGTTTCAATATATACAGGAGAGTCACCACATAAATCATAATTGTAAATATTCAATTCTAAAGTTTCATCACTTGGCACAAAACCACAAACTTTACCATTTTCGTTAGTGTATCCATAAGTGGTTCCGAAATTTGCACTAGTAATGCTAACTGAAAGATTAGCTAAAGGAATTCCATCTTCATCTATAGTATTAATGCATAGTGTAATCGCTTCAGTTGGTATATCACAATTCCAAAAAGAGAAATGAGAAACAGTACCAACATACATATTACCTTGTAAAGTAGCTTCGCCTTCTTCTATCCAATAGCCTTTGGCTTCATCAAAATACCAAAGTGGAATGGTGGCAGGAGCAATAGACATTAAACTTGGGTCAACAGACATTTTAATTTCAGAAGTAGAACCTTCCGCTAAGTTTAAGTCTTCGCCAGAGCTTCCTCTTAGTTCTACTGCTAGCATGCCAAGGGTTTGTAACATTCGTTCTGCACCTTCAGAGTTTTGGGCATATAACATTCCTGGCATTTGTTTAGACATATCCTCATTTGCTGGATCTAAATGATGCACCATAACATCTACAGATCCTGAGTAAGTAGAACCATCTTCTTTAATAAAATTACCATCGAAACTCACTGAACTTCCATTATTTAATGTAACAGTTTCAGAACTACCACTATTTATTGTGGCAATTACATTGGCTTCCAAAAGCATAATTTTTACTTTATTTGTGCCTTCAGATGGCACAACACTTCGAGAACCGTGTATGTAACCGGCCTTTTCTGCCTTTACGTAGCCAAAACGTTGGTTAACGTCAGCATCTCTTAAAATAAAGATACCATTACTGTCGGTTAAAACTGTTTCATTACCAATGGTAATAGTAACGCCTTCAATTGGAAGCTTGTTTTTGTCAACAACAGTTCCGAGAAAATCTCTTGAGATTTCATTTCCAAAATATTCAGAAAACGAGTCTGGTATATATACTTGTGATCCATTTCCGTTTGTGACGCTATCATCTTTATGGCATGAAGTAAAAACAAAAAGACTTAAAGTAAAAATGTACGTGACAATTTTGAATGATTTCATAATTGATTGGTTTGGTTTTCTATTATACAGATGAAAAAACAACAAAAGGGTTGCGTAAAAAAATGAATTAATCTCATAGTTATCAGAAAATCTCAAAAGAAAAACCCTCAACATTAACAAAATTGTCGAGGGTTTTTAATCTTACTGTTCTAAAATCTATCCTTTAGAAATATCTATCTTTTCAATTACTTTTTTAATCTTACCAGTTTTGTCAGTTAGAGATGCTTCAAAATCTTTTAATTCTTTTTCTACTTCGGCTTGTGTACCTTCAAAAACAATAGTTTCCAGCACTTTTTCGCCATCCTTCATTACTGAATAATCGACGGTAGCTTTCGCCATATCTTCAGAATCAACGGTCATTTCAATGGAAACGTTTTCATCGCTATTTGCCAAACCAGTTTCTTCGGAGTGACCTCCTAATATTGGAGCAATCACTAGACCAATCAAACAAGTCAGTTTAATTAAGATGTTCATAGAAGGACCAGAAGTATCTTTAAAAGGATCACCAACTGTATCTCCAGTTACTGCAGCTTTATGGGCTTCAGAACCTTTAAAGGTCATTTCTCCATTGATTTCCACGCCAGCTTCAAAAGATTTTTTGGCGTTATCCCAAGCGCCTCCAGCGTTGTTTTGGAAAATTGCCCAAAGTACACCAGAAACCGTAACACCAGCCATATAACCACCTAACATTTCAGCAATCGCTAAAGGATCCATTCCAAAAATCATAGGAATAAATGCAATAGCTAATGGGAAACCAATGGTTAATAAACCTGGTAACATCATTTCTTTTAAAGAGGCTTCTGTTGATATTGCCACACATTTATCGTATTCTGGTTTTCCTGTACCTTCCATAATTCCTGGAATATCCCTAAACTGACGACGTACCTCTTCTACCATTTCCATAGCCGCTTTACCTACAGCATTCATGGCTAATGCAGAAAACACTACTGGCACCATACCACCAACAAATAACATCGCTAATACAGGTGCTTTAAAGATGTTTATTCCGTCAATGCCTGTAAACGTTACATAGGCAGCAAATAAGGCTAATGACGTTAATGCAGCAGATGCGATAGCAAACCCTTTTCCGGTTGCTGCTGTTGTATTTCCTACGGAGTCTAAGATGTCTGTACGTTCTCTCACGATTGGTTCTTGTTCGCTCATTTCAGCAATACCGCCTGCGTTATCAGATATTGGGCCAAAGGCATCAATCGCTAACTGCATAGCTGTTGTTGCCATCATTGCAGAAGCAGCTAAAGCCACACCATAGAATCCTGCAAAAGCATAAGATGCCCAAATTGCACCAGCAAATAATAATACGGATGGGAATGTAGAGATCATACCTGTTGCTAAACCTGCAATGATGTTCGTTCCTGCACCCGTGCTTGACTGCTGAACAATATTTAAAATTGGTTTTTTACCTAATCCTGTATAATATTCAGTTACCGAAGAAATAACGGCACCAACAAATAAACCAACTAAGGTGGCGTAGAATACACGCATCGAGGAAATTTCTTGTAAACCTTCACCGAAGAACTCCATTCTCATGGTTTCAGGTAACATATATTTACAAAGACCAAAACATGCTAAGGCCACTAGGATAATAGATGTCCAGTTTCCTTTATTTAAAGCTCCCATTACCTGAGACTCTTTAGCATCATTACTATTGATTTTAACTAATAATGTTCCAATAATCGAAATGATTATTCCTACTCCAGCAATGGCCATTGGTAATAAAATTGGGCCTATACCACCAAAACCTAATTCAGAAATATTGCCTCCCATGTCCTTAATAACATAATTTCCTAAAACCATGGCGGCCAAAACCGTAGCGACATAAGATCCAAATAAATCGGCTCCCATACCAGCAACGTCTCCCACATTATCACCAACGTTATCCGCAATGGTTGCGGGATTTCGTGGATCATCTTCTGGAATACCAGCTTCAACCTTACCAACTAAATCTGCACCAACATCGGCAGCTTTTGTGTAGATGCCGCCACCAACTCTCGCGAATAAGGCGATAGATTCTGCTCCAAGTGAAAACCCAGCTAAGGTTTCCAAAACAATAGTCATATCCATGGTGTTTGTCCATACACCGTCCATAAACACATGGAAAAATATGATAAAAAATACCGTTAAACCCAAAACCGCTAAACCGGCAACACCAAGACCCATTACTGTACCACCTCCAAAAGATATCTTAAGGGCGTTTGGTAAGCTTGTACGTGCAGCCTGTGTGGTTCTCACATTCGTTTTGGTTGCTATTTTCATTCCGATGTTTCCAGCGAAAGCAGAAAATACAGCTCCAAATATAAAGGCGATTACGATTAGCCAATGGGTTGTTGGAACAATAAAAGAAACCACAGCTAGAAGTACACTTACTATGACTACAAAAATGGCCAATAATTTATATTCGGCATTTAAGAAAGCTAATGCGCCTTCGTAGATGTGATCTGAAATTTCTTTCATTTTGCCATCTCCAGCATCTTGTTTCATAACCCATGATTTTTTTATAACCATGTAAATTAATCCTAAAGCAGCCAAAGCTATTGGCATGTAAATCATCATTGATTCCATATTATAATATTTAATTTGATTGTTTTTTAGCTGGGCAAAAGTAGTAAAATGAATTATATTTTACGAAAAAAGCAATATCAATTGCTCAATATTGCTTTTTTGGTATTTTAAAGTTTAAAAATTTGTCTATTCTTAAACCAACTAATTATATTGTAAACGTGCGCTTCTTTTTGTGATCACTTTCGTCATAACGTTGTACACATTCGTGATAAATTTGAATTGCTTCTGCAGCATCTCCCCAACCACCAACATCAACTTTCTTTTTTTCTAAATCTTTATATACTTGAAAGAAATGCTCTATTTCTTTTAATCTATGCGGATTTAAATCGCTTATATCTTTATTATTACTCCAAATAGGATCCGATACTGGTACACAAATAATTTTTTCATCTGGTCCTTTTTCATCAGTCATGTGGAAAACACCGATTGGTCTTACTTCCATAACTACCATTGGGTAGGTTGGCTGATGTCCTAAAACCAAAACATCCAAGGGATCGCTATCTAAAGCCAAGGTTTCAGGAATAAAACCATAATCTCCAGGATACATCATAGATGAAAACAACATACGATCGAAACGAATTTTATGTAATGTAAAATCGTATTCATATTTATTACGGCTTCCTTTAGGTATCTCTATTAATACATCGAAAGTTAAATTTTCTTTTGTTGACATGGTAAATTTGTTTTGTTATACTTCAAATATCAGTTGAAATATTCAACGATTTAAGAAGCTGCAAATATAGTCTATTGTTTGATTTTGGCAATGGTGTATGATCGATTTGTGGATATGGTGTTTTTGGGAGAAATATGTGCAAAATTTCCCTTATTCTGAGAATAAAACGGGATATGAGTATATTTGTTAATCTTATAACTTGTTGGCATTAATATAAATCTACCATCACAATAATGGAAAATGAATTTGAGAAAGTGATGTCCGAAAGGACAGATAAAGAATTAATAAGGATTGTAACAGTCGAAAGAGGAAGTTATAACCCAACAGCAATCGAAGCTGCAGATGCATAAGTTGAAAAACGTAATATTGATACTTCAGAATTTGAAAAAATAAAAGAAAAAGTAACCGTTGAGAAAGATAAAAAACAAAAAGTTGACTCAAATGTAGTTGGTTCAGGAATTCGATTTGTAAACTTCATAATTGACTTTATTATTTGGCTCATTATTTCAGCAATTTTGACTTTTCCTTTAAGTACAGACGATGGAAATCAAATGTTACTTGGATATGTAATTATGTTTGCGACATTCATTGGATATTATGCCCTAATGGAAATTAAGTTTCAAAAAACTGTTGGAAAGTTTTTGACAAAAACGAGAGTGATAAAAATGAACGGTGAAAAACCTGAGAATTCGGATATTATTTCTCGTACTTTTTGCAGACTCATTCCATTTGACCGAATTTCGTTTTTATTCGTGAAAAACGGAATTCACGACTTTTTGTCAAAAACTAAAGTTGTAAAAGACACAATAGACTAAAATTAGTAATACTAAAATCTTCAATATTGAAAGCTTTCAAAATTTCATTAAATATATATTTCCTAAATGAGATCCTCATAATACGTAGCCATTTTAAGCATTATTCCAACAAAGCAAAAATGAACAAATCCATAATCATACTACTCGTATTCACCATAACATTTATAAGTTGCAAAAACACGGACAAAACAGTTAACAAGCTATACATTGCAAAGCAATACTACAAAGCCCTTGACCAATCTGATGGTGCTGCTCTAAAAACAATGTTATCCGATAGCCTGATGACTACAATACCTGAATATAATTATATACAGACATATTCTCAGGAAGACTATATTGAGAATTGGTTGAAATGGGATTCGGCATTTGAGCCTACTTACGAAATCCTTCAAATGGAAGCCGACAACGGTATGGTAAAAGCAAAGATTTCAAAGTTTGACAAAAGAATCACTTTGCTTCACGAAAAACCATTTATTACCGTTGAAATTATAAGATTTCAAAATGATAAAATTAGTTCTGTAGAAACAGAATATGTGAGTTGGGATGAAAAAACTTGGGAAAGAAACAGAACAGAACTCCTAAAATGGATTGATGAAAACCATCCTGAATTAAATGATTTCATATTTGACCAAACGGACGAAGGCGGAAAGAAATTTGTAAAAGCAATCGAGTTATTTAAAAACAGAAAATAACGAGTTTCAAAAAAGGTCGATATAGACTCTTATATAGAGATTGTATAATTTGTATCTTTATAAACCTTTGAAAATTGACTTTAGACAACATTCAAAAAAATAAAATGAGAATTCTTTTAATAGTAGCACTAATACTTATGACCTCTAAATTAACTGGCCAAAATCTTGATTCGCATAAATGGGAAAATAGACTCATCCTCATTATATCTAAAACCCAAGAATCTGAAGTTTACAAAAGTCAAATTGAAGAATTTGAAACATCATATAAAGGTTTTGCGGAAAGAAGATTAATCATATATCTTATATTACCTAATCAATATAAATCGGTGGATTACCAAAACGATAAGTCGGACAATAATTGGACGACTTCTTCTAAATTGTTTAAGAGGTATGCAGACGACCAATCAGATTTCAAAGTGATTTTAATTGGCTTGGATGGTTCTATAAAGCTTCAGCAAAATGATTTATTGACCACTGATAAACTTTTTGAAACAATCGATGCTATGCCAATGCGGAGATCTGAAATAAAAAATAGAAAATAAAACTAAAGTATCATAGTTGGCATAATACCTGATTTGATATCACACTAAAAATAAAACCCAAAACTTCCGGTAACACCAAACGGTCTTGCATTTGGTCGGTCTAAATAATTACCTCTAAAATTAAAGTCTAAGCGTAGCACTTTGAAGATATTCGCAACACCAAAACTATACTCGTAATAGATGCGCGAATCTGGCGCTACCAATGGGATTTGTACAGGGCTGCCCGTTGTATTTAAAGCAATATTGTCATCCGAGAGTTCGCCCCAAACACCTCTTAAACCCAAAATAGCCCTTAAATTATACTTTTTTAGGAATGGAATACGGGAAAAAACCCGACCATTAAAGTTATGTTCAATATGCATAGAGCTATAAGTATCCGTAACAAACTCGTAAAAATCCAATTGTGGAAACGTATTATAAATTGAAAAATAACTCTGGTTTCCAGGCACGATACTAAGTAAACCGAGTGGGACTTCTCCAAAGGTCTTTCCTAATTCTACCGAAGTCACTAACCTTCCAAATCCACCAAGTTGCCACGGTTGTATGTATGAAAACTGTACTTTGGTATAATCAAAATCACTATTAAACCAATCGCGATCGCCACGACTTAATTGCGCAAAAAGCGATGCAAAGTTATCGTTCTTATTTCTGCGTTCCACACCAAAACCTGTCATCTGACGATTAGGATAGAATGCAAGGGATAGCCTCGATTCAAATTGTTCAATCTCAGAAGAAATGCCAGTTGGCGATTCTGGATCGTTATAATTCAAACTAAATGTTGGTGACGCAGAGCTTAATTTTCTTATGCTGCCGTCTAATCGTATTTCAAAATTCCTAATGGGTTCAATAGAAAATCCAAGATTGGTCAAATTAATATTACTTAATTTGTCGTTGGTACTTGTACCGATAACTGCAGACGATGCCAAACTTCTACCTAAAACATCAGATGAACTGGTTAAACTCGCTCCAATCTGTTCCACATCGCGACGGTTACCGCCAAAAATGGTTAATCGCGAACGCTTGTCCATAAGCCATTTGCCAGAAATACCATACTTGAATTTATCATCTCTAAATCCATAGGCTAAAAAACCTTCCAGTCGCCAAAGATCATTTGGGCCAAAGTAGGTGCGTCCTCCAGTTCGTAATCTTACGCCTTCGACTTCGTTATAACCAAAAGTTGAAAAAATAGGGCCATAATCAAAATTAATACTCGGCACTTCTATATAACCCGAAGCGAGAATACTTCCTACATTGTATAAGCGTTTAAACTTTTTAACCGTTTTCAGGGTGTCCAACATTTTATAAACGCCCTTTTCATCTTTGTTTAAGGCTTCAAGTCTATTGGTTTCCCAAAAATCATCTTCCCTATTATAAACGTCGGCGTCAAAATTATAGACTTCCTTATCGTAAAAATCTGGATCTTTGGGTTGGTCAAATTTGTAGTTGTCATAAATTGTAGTCCTTTTACCATAGACACCTCGGGACATTTCCTTTTTGTTGAAAGCAAAATCCGATAGGAAATAATCGCGTTCAATAAGAAAAACGGAGTCGTTTAGAACTTCAAATTCTTGTTCTATATAAATCTCCTTAACCCAGTTGATATTCGCACTTTTTGAGGCCTGAAGGTTAATTTCTTTTATGGCATAGGTGGAATCATTGACCCAAAAGTCGCCTTTAAAGGTTAATTCGTTTTTTCGCCTTGGATAATAAATAATATTATAGCACCATTTGTTACCAATAAAGGCGCTATCGGACAACACGTAATTGTAAGTTTGGATGCCTGTTCTACTCAAGGGACTTACAAAGCTTTTATCAAAAAACTTTAGGTAATTGTCATAAACGTTATATTCGGAATAGAGATCATCAATAAAATCGATAATAACCTGGTTATTACTAAATCCGGAATTTTTATTCCCTATGAGATCTTCACGTTCTTTATTGATGATATTATCACCAGATATTTTCTTAACGGATTCGTTTAAAAAAATGGGTAAATAGGTTTTTCCTGTAACATTAGACGTGTCCACTTCTTCAAAGACAAACTCCATACCTTTAAAGAGCTTACTTTTTATTAAAGCACTATCTATGGTGTTGAGATCAAATTCTACCTTTTCGTATTGATCGTATTCATACTGTTTAAACTGACTCAGCCCATTTTGACGTTTTCGTTCCCAGATTTTTTTAAGAATTCGTATCGCTGGATTTTCAGAGGCCTTTTTAGATTGTTTTCCTGTTACGATGAGCACTTCGTCCAATGAGGATGTTTCTTCTTTCAGTATATATCTTAAATCGTAATTGACACGTTTGGTCAGCGGAATTTCTAGCATTTCAAAACCGACAAAGGAAATAATTAGGGTATTCCAGTTCTCGTCAGATTCCAAATAAAACTTTCCATCTTCATTGGTAATGGTGCCTTGGGTAGAGCCTTTGAACAGCACATTGGCAAAGGGAATAGGAACACTATTTTCATCATAGACGTAACCACTAACTTTGGTCTGAGCTACTGCGGATAAAAAACCTAGAACTATAAAAAGTATTGATAATTTTAACTTCATAATAAAAAACAAACTTCATCAACAACCATGCTAAACTATAGTTTAAGGGTTACTGATGAAGTTTACTAAACGCAGAAAACTGCTATTTATTTGTACATTACTTTTTTTACTGCTTTAATAACATCGTCACTATTTGGCAGCCATTCTTCTAATAAAACCGGAGAATAAGGCGCAGGAGTGTCTGCAGTATTTATTTTTACAATTGGAGCATCCAAATAATCAAAGGCTTCCGACTGAACTAAATAAGTGATTTCTGTTGCCACATTTCCAAAAGGCCATGCCTCTTCCAAAACGACCAAACGATTTGTTTTCTTTACAGAAGTTAAGATCGCTTCTCTATCCATAGGTCTTACCGTACGTAAATCTATGATTTCACAAGAAATGCCTTCTTTTTCTAATTCGTCTGCAGCTTTGTAGGCTTCTTTTATAATTTTACCAAAAGATACGATAGTGACATCGGTGCCTTCACGCTTAATCTCTGCAACACCAATTGGCAGCACATATTCACCATCTGGTACCTCACCTTTATCACCATACATTTGCTCGCTTTCCATAAAAATAACAGGATCGTCATCTCTAATGGCAGCTTTAAGCAAACCTTTGGCATCATAAGGGTTGGATGGCACTACGACTTTTAAACCAGGCGTATTAGCAAACCAATTTTCAAAAGCTTGCGAATGCGTTGCACCTAACTGACCAGCAGAGGCTGTTGGACCTCTAAATACGATAGGACAATTAAACTGACCACCAGACATCTGCCTGATTTTTGCCGCATTATTTATAATTTGATCAATACCAACTAAAGAGAAGTTAAAGGTCATATATTCTACAATAGGCCTATTGCCTGTCATTGTGGATCCAATAGCGACGCCCGCAAAACCAAGTTCTGCAATTGGTGTATCAATAACACGTTTGGCTCCAAACTCATCTAACATGCCTTTAGATGCTTTATAGGCACCATTGTATTCTGCTACTTCTTCACCCATAAGATACACACTTTCATCTCGGCGCATTTCTTCGCTCATGGCTTCACAAATAGCTTCTCTAAATTGAATTGTCTTCATCCCATCTTCCGTCTCCCTTAATGGAAGAACTTTTTTAGTTAAAAAATTATTCTAAGAACAAAAATAATAATTCTATACTATATAATGCCATTAAATCTTTAACGAAAAAAGAAAAAATTAAGAAGACTGACTATTATTTGAACCCGTGTGGCTTTTAACGAAATCTTTTTAATTTGTAAATCGAAAAATCTGGAAGATTCAGCAAAAAATCTTCAAATTTTTGAAAATTTGATACTTTGAAGAGGTAAAAAACAATTTTATGAAAATTTTACTATGCGTGCATAGTAAAATTTGATTTTTTATATTTATCTTCGTGCTCAGTAAGAAAAACGTTTAAAATAAAACATTTCATATGAAGATATTAGTATGTATTAGTCATGTACCTGATACAACCTCAAAGATTAATTTTACAGATGGTGATACTAAATTTGACACTAATGGTGTACAATTTGTCATCAATCCTAATGATGAATTCGGTCTAACACGTGCCATGTGGTTTAAAGAAAAACAAGGCGCAAGTGTAGATGTGGTCAACGTTGGAGGTGCGGAAACTGAGCCAACTCTAAGAAAAGCTTTAGCCATTGGTGCAGATTCAGCTATTAGAGTCAATACACCTGCAACGGATGGTTATGCAGTGGCAAAGCAATTGGCAAAAGTGGTTAATGATGGCGGATACGATTTAGTCATTGCTGGAAGAGAATCCATTGATTACAATGGGGCAATGGTTCCAGGTATGTTAGCCGGAATGATTGGTGCTAATTTTGTGGCCAATTGTATCAGTTTAGAAGTTGATGGCACTAATGCAAAGGCGGTAAGGGAAATTGATGGTGGTAAAGAAACTGTGAGTACTTCTTTACCATTGGTTATTGGCGGACAAAAAGGTTTGGTTGAAGAAAGCGATCTACGTATTCCAAATATGAGAGGTATCATGATGGCACGTAAAAAACCTTTAACGGTTGTAGAACCTACAGATGCAAGTGCAGAAACCAACGCGGTAAGTTTTGAAAAACCAGCGCCAAAAGGTGCAGTTAAATTGGTAGATGCCGATAATATAGATGAATTAGTGACTTTGCTTCACAATGAGGCTAAGGTGATTTAAATCCTACCCTAACCCTTCCTAAGGAAGGGCACAATTGCGGGTATTTATCAATGAAAAAAACTGAATAATTAATACAATCTTAGCCCTTTCCTTTGGAAAGTGTTTGGATAGGAAAATAAAATTTTATGTCAATTCTAGTATATACAGAATCCGAAAACGGAAAATTAAAAAAAGCGGCTTTAGAAGTCGTGTCATACGCCAAAGCTGTTGCCGACCAAATGGGAACTTCAGTAACTGCCGTTGCTGTTAATGCAGACAATGCAGAAACACTTGGAAACTACGGAGCATCTAAAGTTCTTTTAGTTAAGGACGATAGTTTGAAAGCGTTTAACGCCAAAAAATATGCAGCCATTATAGAAAATGCTGCAAAAAATGAAGCTGCAAAAGTAGTTGTGGTCAGTTCTAGTGCAAACAGTAAATATTTAGCACCCTTATTGGCTGTAGGTTTGGATGCAGGTTACGTAGCTAATGTAGTAGAAGCACCATCAAATGTGTCTCCATTTACAGTAAAACATTCAGCATTTACAAATAAAGCATTTGCCAATACCGAAATAACAACTGATGTGAAAATTGTTGGATTATCCAATAATTCATTCGGATTGGTAGAATCGGGAGGCAGTGCTGCTGTGGAAGACTTTTCGCCTTCAATTCCAGATTCTGGCGTCACTGTAGAGTCTGTTGATAAAGCAACGGATAAAGTCAGTATTGCGGATGCGGAAATTGTTGTTTCTGGTGGTAGAGGTCTTAAAGGCCCAGAAAATTGGGGAATGATTGAAGAGCTTGCCGAAGTTTTAGGCGCAGCTACTGCTTGTTCGAAACCTGTATCGGATTTAGGATGGAGACCACACGGCGAACATGTTGGGCAGACAGGAAAACCTGTAGCTTCTAATTTATACATTGCCATTGGTATTTCTGGAGCGATTCAGCATTTGGCAGGTATCAATGCTTCGAAAGTAAAAGTGGTTATCAATACAGATACTGAAGCGCCTTTCTTTAAGGCTGCAGACTACGGTGTTGTAGGTGATGCATTTGAAGTTGTTCCAAAACTAATTGAAAAATTAAAAGCTTTTAAAGCTGCAAACGCATAATACGGCTTTTTAGCAGTATATCAGTTAAAAAACCTCTAGGCTTGCTTAGAGGTTTTTTTTTATTACCTTTAAAATCCAATTTTAATCTGATGGATTACAATTATTGAGGCCCGTTTGAATTTAGATTTTACTTATTCACTTACGTTTTATCGAAAGTATGTAGGAAATTAACCAAATCTGCAAAATGAAGTTGGTAAAGTCCAAATTTAAACAGTTCTTTGTGTTTTGCCTTACCCATAATTCCAAAATTAGAATTATGACCTTTCCCAAGGAAGGGTGGAAAAAGGAAACCTCAATCTATAAAGTTGAGGAATTTAGTTTTAATATATGAGTTTAGTTCGTTTAAATATAAAAGGCATTTCTTACAGTCAAACCCAAAATGGTGCCTACGCTTTAATACTTAATGAAGTAGATGGTGATCGGAAATTACCAATAGTAATTGGTGCTTTTGAAGCACAATCTATTGCTATTGCTTTGGAAAAGGAAATCCGCCCTCCACGTCCGCTTACGCACGATTTATTTAAAAACTTCGCAGATCGTTTCGATATTGTCGTGAAACAAGTGATTATCCATAAGTTGGTTGATGGTGTATTTTATTCAAGTTTAATTTGCGAACGTGATAAAATTGAGGAAATTATCGATGCCAGAACTAGCGATGCTATTGCATTGGCCTTACGTTTTCAAGCACCAATTTTTACCTATAAAAATATTTTGGACAAAGCTGGGATTTACCTTAAAGTCAATCCTAAAAAAGATGAAGATGAGGAGCAAGACAGTATTCTTGTTGACGATCTCATTGTTGAAGAAATTGAAGCTGCGTCTGCAGAACAAGAAGGCTATAAAAATAAATCTCTCGATGAGCTCAATTCACTCTTAGACGAAGCCGTAACTAATGAAGACTACGAGAAGGCTGCTAAAATAAGGGATGAAATTTCTAAACGTTAATAAATACCAATATAACCTCAAAATATCGTATATAATTATGTTTCTTTTTAGTCCATATTTCAATATAAAATATAAACGTAATTAAAATTATGCTGAGATTTTCTATTTCATCTGAACAAATAATAATTCAAATTATTTATACAACATTTTAAAATTAAATTGGTAAACTCTACATTTTATGAATCAGTTTTTCAAAGCCTTTCTTGCTATTTTTATTGGTCTTTCATCAATTACAGCACAGGAACTTGAAAAAACTTGGGAATTCAATAGAAGTGGAAATGGTTTTGGTTCTATTCCAATAGCGATAAACGACTCAATTAGTTTTAATGATTTTCAATTTCTTGAATTAAAAAAAGGAGATTTTTATTTTAGCGAAAACGAGCACACTTCAGGTCCAAGAGGAAACTATATTTATCAAAATAATGTTTTAGTATTTTATTATGATGAGCCAGAAAATATAGTTCAAAAATATAAAGTTTGGACTTTAACAGATTCAACTTTAACTATTTCTGTTAAAAATAATTCTGCTTTATTTAATTCAGTTGATTCCAATATAATATTGAGTGATATCGAAAACGATCAGCCATTTAATACTGATGATAGTAATGATTCAATTATTCCAAATCAAGGCTTTTCTATTACCAGTTTATGGAGAGGTGTTTTAGGTATGGTAACCTTAATCTTTATCGCATTCTTGTTTAGTAGTAATCGTAAAGCCATTAATTGGAAAACTGTAGGGCTGGGATTGCTGTTTCAACTTATAATTGCTATTGGGGTTTTAAAAATTGATTTCGTAAAATCTGCTTTCGAGTTTATTGGTCAAGGTTTTATAGCCATTCTCGGGTTTACACAAGCTGGTAGTGAGTTTTTATTTGGAGGGATGTTGGATGTGAATTCCTTCGGTTTCATATTCGCATTTCAGGTATTACCAACAATTATATTTTTCTCAGCGTTAACCTCTGTATTATTTTACTTAGGGTTGATTCAAAAAGTAGTGAAAGGCATGGGTTGGTTACTGACTAAAGTTTTGGGTATTTCTGGAGCAGAAAGTTTAAGTGTTGCTGGTAACATTTTCTTAGGTCAGACCGAAGCACCCTTGTTGATTAAGGCGTATTTAGAAAAAATGAATAAGTCTGAAATTCTTCTCGTTATGATTGGTGGTATGGCGACGGTGGCAGGAGCGGTTTTAGCGGCATATATAGGATTCTTAGGAGGCGAGGACGAAGCTTTACAGTTATTCTATGCTAAACATTTATTGGCGGCATCAGTGATGGCGGCACCTGGAGCTATTGTGATTTCAAAAATATTGTTTCCACAAACCGAAAAAATTAATACAGAAGTTGCTGTTTCACAGGAAAAAATTGGGTCTAACATTTTAGAATCTATTGCAAACGGAACCACTGAGGGTTTAAGACTAGCCGTCAACGTTGGTGCCATGCTATTGGTATTTGTAGCTTTTATTGCCATGATAAATGGAATTTTAGGTGGTGTGGCAGGATTTGATGGTATTATTATTGAAAGATGGAATATTAATTGGCATTTTACCTCGCTAAACGAAGTTATCGCTGCAAATACACCATATGATAGTCTATCCTTGGAATTTATTTTAGGTTACGTTTTTGCACCTTTAATGTGGTTAATTGGAGTCGCTTCGGAAGATATGGCGTTAATGGGTCAGCTGCTAGGCATTAAATTAGCAGCAAGTGAATTTATAGGCTACATTCAACTTGCGGATTTGAAAAACGTAGCAAACACAACGCATCTGACTTACGAAAAATCAATAATCATGGCAACTTACATGCTATGTGGTTTTGCCAATTTCGCCTCAATTGGCATCCAAATAGGCGGTATTGGTTCGTTAGCACCAGGCCAACGTACACAGTTATCTAAATTTGGAATGAAAGCTTTAATTGGTGGTACATTGGCTTCATTGGTTTCTGCAACTATTGCTGGGATGATTATTGGGTAACCCAATTCCTGCAAACGCAGGAATCTCAGAGTCTATTAGAACTAGCCTTCCTCTTTATTATAATTATACAACTCGTTAATAACTTTTAATATCTGTGATGTGATATTTCAAGTGAATATTCAACATTTAATTAAATTCGTCAACATATTTAATATACATGTTATACTGAGCGAAATCTACGCATCTTTTAATATGTAACCTTATGTTTAATCTAAAAAGATTCCTGCTTTTGCAGGACGTATTATGAAACAATACCACGACCTAGTAAAACACGTTTTAGCAGAAGGCAACGACAAAGGAGATAGAACAGGTACAGGAACAAAAAGTGTTTTTGGTTACCAAATGCGTTTCGACTTGAGTGAAGGGTTTCCAATGGTAACCACTAAGAAATTACATCTAAAATCTATTATTTATGAATTGCTTTGGTTCTTAAAAGGCGATACAAACACCAAATATCTAACCGAAAACGGCGTTAGAATCTGGAACGAATGGGCGGATGAAAATGGAGACCTCGGACCCGTTTATGGTCATCAATGGCGAAATTGGGCAAGTGAAGACATCGACCAGATTAAGGAGGTTATTACGACTTTAAAAAACAACCCTAATAGTCGTAGAATGCTGGTATCTGCTTGGAATCCTTCGGTTTTACCAGACACCTCTAAATCATTTTCTGAGAATGTAGCTAATGGAAAAGCAGCTTTGCCACCTTGCCATGCCTTTTTTCAGTTTTATGTTGCCAATGGAAAATTATCTTGCCAGCTTTATCAAAGAAGTGCTGATATCTTTTTAGGAGTGCCTTTCAATATCGCATCTTATGCTTTATTCACGATGATAATGGCTCAAGTTTGTGGTTTCGAAGCAGGTGATTTTATACACACTTTTGGTGATGCACATATCTATAATAATCATAAGGAACAACTGGAGCTACAATTATCTAGAGAGATTAGACCATTGCCTAAAATGATTCTGAATCCAGAAATTAAAGATATTTTCGACTTTAAATTCGAAGATTTTACGCTTGTGGATTACAATCCTCATCCACATATTAAAGGGAAGGTTGCTGTTTAAATTTATTTTATGAGACTTTATCTTTCCACACTTTTTCTGATTTTTACATTTTTATGTGTAGCTCAAAATGAGACTTCTAAATTAAATCATGATTCAATATCAAAACAAACTAGAGTAAAAAAGAGTCGGTTTGTCGTATTTCCTGGTTGTGATAATGAAGCTGATAAATATGAATGCTATGCCAATAAACTCCAAGATTTTATTATTAATAACCTAAGTGATAATGCGAGAGATTATCTAATCAAACATGCAAAAAATGATACAATTGTTTTATATGCAAACGTTCAATATGATAAAACAGGTAAAACGGTTCAGAATAATTCTCGATTATTGAGCTTTGTAAAAAATTTTAACCCATTTTTAATTCCAGTTAAATACGCATTGCCAAAAGTTGAACCTTCTTTAAATTATAAAGGAGAACCAAAAACTAACTCTGTAGCGCTTACTTTGGGTTTTTTAGTTGATAAAAAAATGAATACATTAGCTCCGCTTTATGGTTATCAACCGCAACTAAAACGAGAACAGATCAAATTACTTAAGGTTAAAGAAAAGCTCCCCGTACATCCTAATTGTAACGAGAACGCAGATTACGGAACCTTAATATCTTGTACAAACGATAATATTACCCGTTTCTTGAAAAAATCTTTTAATTATAAACTAATATCAGAGAAAAATCTGCCAGCAGGAAGTTATGAGATTGAAACTTCATTCAAGATAGACAAAAAAGGTAAGGTAATTGATGCAAAGGCAACAGGTACTTATAAAGTACTTGAAGATGAAGCAAAAAGGATCTTAAATCTTTTACCAAGGTTTAAACCAGGTTCATTAAGAAATAAACCAATAATTTTCCCCTATTCTTTACCTATTGTTTTTAGTGTAACTGATTAAACAAAAAAAGCGTTCCGAAAAGTCGAAACGCAATTTTTTAAATGTCCTAAGTTTTATAAGAAAATCCTATAAATTGATAACACCATTCTCTGAACCTGCAAAATCGTTCCAAGCATAAGAATCTGCCTGCTCGTCGTTGATGTAAGATGTACCATCAACAAGGTATTTGAATTCGTAAGAGTTGTCTTTCTCTAAATCAACAGAGCCTTTGAAAATTCCGTTTTTCAATTTTTTCAATTTTGTAGCTTTTTTAGTATTCCACTGGTTAAAGCTTCCAACAACAACTACACTTTTTGCTTCCTCCACAGGTACAGAAAATGTTACCTTGCAAATTGGCTTACTTTTTAAATACTGTTTTTTAATTGCCATAATGATAAATTTAATTACGAAGCAAAAGTATAAAAGAAAAACTCATGTTTAATCTATTAAATACTTTAAACTTAAAGAATTATCAATTTCCTAATATTGTATTTACTTTTTTTTAAAGACTGTAATATATAAACGGATATTTTAGTGTATTAATAACAACCGTAATTTGGTTCTTTTCGCTTGATTTTCAACTACATCGATTTCGGAATTATTAATTATTAAAACTCCATGAAATACTACATTCATAAAGTTAAAAAAAAGTATCTTTATCCTATTAAATTATGATTATGTTCGGGAAGAAAAAACCAGTCTCAACTATAGATAAAGATCAATTAGAGCTCATTGAAAATGCTCAAAAACGCATTAGGCAAAAGAAGCGTTTGTATATACATTTTGTCCTCTTTTTGATTGGTGCTGTATTTTTAATTTTAGCAAATACGGTTTTAGGTATTGGTGAAAATTTTACAATTGCAGGCATTAATTGGTTTGTTTATGCCATATTGGCTTGGTTGATTCTCTTTATTTACCATTTTGTATCCGTATTTATTACTCATAAATTTATGGGTAAAGAATGGGAAAAACAGCAACTGGATAAACTCGTAAATCTGCAACAAGAACGCATCGATAAATTAAAGCAGAATTTTCTCAAAGAAGAAACCAAAATAGCACAAACACAGGCTTATAATGAAGCCAATGAAAGTCCTATGGTTTCAAAAAAAAAAAAGAGTTCTGAATTAACTATTATTGTTGCTGCTGGAGAAGACAATGCTATTGGTAGGGACAATAGTCTTATTTGGCACTTAAGTGATGATCTTAAGCATTTTAAATCACTGACCAATGGTCACCATATTATTATGGGACGCAAAACTTTTGAAAGTTTCTCAAAACCTTTACCAAATAGAACGCATATTGTAATTACAAGGCAAAAAGATTACAAAGTACCAGAAGGTGTTATTGTTGTAAATTCTTTAGAGGATGCGCTTGATGCAGCGAGGTATGATAGCCAGCCTTTTGTAATTGGTGGTGGCGAAATATATAAACAAGCAATGCCGTTTGTTGATAAGCTTGAAATTACCCGAGTACATTCCACCTTTGAAAATGCAGATGCGTTTTTTCCAGAAATTGATCAATCCAAATGGCAAGAAGTTAGCCGAAAAACACATGCTGCTGATGATAAGCATGCCTATGCGTTTTCTTTTATTACGTATTTGAGGAAATAAGAAAATAGCTTTTTTTAATTAGTTCCTAGTTTAATTTTTTTATTGAGCAGGCAACTATCAGTTCAATTTTAGCGTCTTATTAATAAAGGTATATCTTGTTAAGTGATAAAACAGCAATTAAACTGTAACGCTTTTCAAAATTAGTCGTCCTATTTATAACTAACCAATCAAAATCATCTTTATGAGTACGCTAAAAATCAACAATTTATCAAAAACATATGCTAATGGTGTTAAAGCCTTAGACAATGTGAATCTAGAATTAGAAAACGGAATGTTCGGGCTATTAGGACCAAATGGAGCTGGAAAATCATCTTTAATGCGAACACTGGCAACGCTCCAAGATGCCGATTCTGGAACGGCAACTTTAGACGATGTTGATATTCTGAATCAACCAGCAGAATTGCGTAAAGTGTTGGGTTATTTGCCTCAGGAATTTGGTGTTTATCCAAGAATTACAGCCGAACAATTATTGACACATTTGGCAATTTTAAAAGGGATTACAAATGCTACTGAACGTAAAGACTTGGTTAAATATTTATTGGACAAAGTAAACCTTTACGATAAACGAAATAAATCCGTAAAAGGATTCTCTGGAGGCATGAAGCAACGTGTTGGCATTGCACAAGCACTTATAGGAAACCCTAAGCTTATTATTGTAGATGAACCAACTGCCGGATTAGATCCTGGTGAACGTAATCGGTTCTATAACTTGTTGGCAGATGTTGGTAAAGAAGTCATTGTAATCCTGTCCACACACATTGTAGATGATGTACGGGAACTGTGCACTAAAATGGCGATTATGAACTTAGGTGAAATTGTTTATCATGGCGCTCCACAATCGGCAATTGAAGAACTTAATAATAAAGTATTCCAAAAAATAGTTAGCAGGGACGAACTACAAAATTATGCTAACGAGTATAAAATTATTTCAAATAAAATGGTAGGAGGACAGCCACTTATACACGTGTTTAGTGATGAGCATCCGCACAACGGATTTGAAGAAGTGACACCTAATTTAGAGGATGTATTCTTTTCTAAAATCAACACGTCTAACGTACTTGTATAATTCTAACTAACCATTTTAATCATGTTTAAAACATTCTTTTTATCAGAATTAAAATATACGCTGAAGCAACCAATGGTGTATATTTTCATATTTATATTGGCATTGATGGAATTCTTTGCAACTGTTAGTGATAATGTACAGATTGGAGGCGCTATTGGAAATGTCTATCGCAATTCGCCGTATACTATAACTATTCACGTCACCATATTTTGTATTTTCAGTCTCTTAATGGCTGTGGCATTTTTTAATAATGCTGCTTTACGAGATTATAATAATGAATTTAATGAAATTCTTTTTACAACACCTTTAAGCAAATCTGGTTACTTTTTTGGCCGTTTTTTTGGTGCATTATTGGTTTCAACTTTACCCTTATTTGGTGTGTTTATTGGCATGCTTTTGGGAACTTATATGAATTCAATTTTTGGTTGGCTAGATACGGAACGTTATGGTGATTTTTATCTCGAAACTTTTGTAAATAATTATCTCCTATTCATTTTGCCAAATATGTTTTTGGCTGGAACTGTAATTTTTGCAATGGCAAATAAATGGAAAAGCACAGTTATTTCCTTTGTAGGTGGTTTGGTAATTATTGTAGCTTATATTGTGTCAGGTACATTAATGTCTGATGTTGATAACGAAACCATTGCCGGTTTATCAGACATCTTCGGAATTAATACCTATGCTATTGAAACTAAATATTTCACACCTGCTGAAAAGAATACAATTAGCCCAGGATTTTCTGGTGTTTTGCTTTGGAATCGATTAATTTGGACAGGATTTGGAATTATAATTTTATTACTGTCTTATTTCAGCTTTTCTTTCAAAAAGAAGAATAAAAAAGTTAAGAAATCAAGAACACTTAAAGAAAAAACCGAAAGCGTTTTTACACTTCCAGAGTTAAATCCATCATATAATGCTTCAACCGATTGGCTTCAATTTAAAAGCTTTTTCTATACTAATTTTTTAAGCATAGTTAAAAGTGTCACCTTCAAAATATTATTCCTGTTTTGTATCATTATTCTTGTGGTAGATTTGAGTCAAGGTTTTGAATTCATGGGTTTACAATCTTACCCGCTCACTTATAAATTAATTGATTCTATAAAGGACAATACCAATATCTTTACCATTATTATCCTCATATTTTTTAGTGGTGAATTAATTTGGCGTGATAGGGATTCTAAAATTAATGAAGTGATAGATGCTACGGCGCACACGTCTTTTATTTCTCTTGCGGCAAAATCTTTGTCACTGATCTGTATTACTACAATTTTAAATTTATTCTTTATTCTAATAGGCGTAATTTATCAATTGCTGAATGGATTTACACGAATAGAATTAGATGTTTATTTATTGGATTTCTTTTATGAAAACTTGGCACTATACATCACTTTTGGTGGTATTATGATAACCATACAAGTCTTATCGAGCAATAAATATATAGGCTATTTTATTTCCGTTTTGGTTTTGTTGGTGTGGGAAATCGTCCTCAATATTTTAGATATTAGGAGTAATATGTTGAATATTGGAGGCAGTGCCTCAGTGTATTATTCGGATATGAATGCCTTTGGGCCTGGCTTAAAAAGTACGTTGTGGTTTAATCTCTATTGGATTCTACTTTCAATTTTAGGGCTATTAGTTGGCGGCGCTTTATGGAACCGAGGTTCTAAAAATTCCTTATTAAGTCGAATAAAAACCGCAAGAAAAGAAGTCCCAAAAAGTTATAGAAGTTTTATTGCCATTACGTTTATCGTTTGGCTTGGTGTCGCAGGCTTTGTCTATTACAATACTCAGATTTTGAACCCTTACCGTTCTGATGATACTACGGAAAAATTGATGGCGGCTTTTGAAAAGAAATATAGTATATATAAAGAAGCTGTGCATCCCAAAGTTACAAATGCTAAGTATTTTATTGATATTTTTCCAAACAAAAGAGATATTCACGTCAAAGCAGAGTTGGAGTTAACCAATGAAACAAACCAGGCTATTGATTCACTTCACTTTTTTATTGCTGAAGGTTGGAATACAAAATTAAATATTCCGAATGCGCAACCGGTTTATAAAGACACAACTTATTTATACACTATATACCAATTGAATCCACCTTTAGAGCCTGGAGAAAAATTGGTAATGAAAGTAGACAATAAATTTATTACCAAAGGGTTTGAAAATGGTCGTGGTCCGACTATGATTGTTAAGAATGGTACGTTTTTTAACAACGGAGAAATTTTACCAACAATGGGTTATAACGAGAGTTATGAAATTACGGATAAAAATAAACGAAAAAAATATGATCTTCCGCCCAAAGATCGTACGCCAGAGTTAACTTCGGAAATAAGCGAATTGCACCATAGAAATTATATAAACAACGGACAATCAGATTTTATCAATGTTGAAACCATTATATCTACGATAAAAGAGCAAACGGCTATCGCTCCTGGCTCTTTGATTAAACAATGGGAAGAAAATGGTAGAAACTATTACCATTATAAAACGGATACGCCGTCATTGAACTTTTATTCTTTTATGTCAGCGGACTATGAGATTAAAAAACGCAGATGGAACGGAATTGATATTGAAATCTATTATGATGAAAAACATCCTGAGAATGTTGATATGATGTTAGATGCCGTGGAGCGTTCATTAGCCTATTATACCGAAAATTTTGGGCCTTATTTTCATAAACAATGCAGAATCATTGAATTCCCAAGATACGCTTCTTTTGCTCAAGCTTTCCCAGGGACCATGCCTTATTCTGAAGCCATTGGATTTGTAATTAATCTTGAAGATGAAACCGAGAACAATGTTGTCGATGCTGTAATTGCCCACGAAATGGGTCATCAATGGTGGGCACACCAAGTAATCGGTGCTAATATGCAAGGTGGCACTATGATGAGTGAAAGTTTTGCGGAATATTCGTCGTTAATGACACTTAAAAAAATCACAGAAAATCCAATGAAAATGCGTCAGTTTATTAAGTACGATCATGATCGTTATTTAAGAGGACGAAGTGGTGAACGTGAAAAAGAGTTGCCTTTATATAAAGTGGAAAACCAAGGCTATATTCATTATGGAAAAGGGAGTACAATACTGTATGCGCTTCAAGATTATATTGGAGAGGACAAAGTTAACTTGGCAATGAAAAATTTCTTAGAAGAGTATCGCTATAAAAAACCGCCATATCCAACATCTTTGGATTTCATAAGACATTTAGAGCCTCAAGTTCCAGATTCTTTGCAATACCTAATTACAGATTGGTTTAAAGAAATTACTTTATATGATAACCGCTTAAAAGAAGCGAATTACAAAAAATTAGATAATGGAAAATATGAATTAACCTTAGAAATTGAAAGTTCCAAAATAAAATCGGACAGTATTGGGAATGAAACCAAAACTGCGATCAATGATTGGATTGATGTCGGTTTCTTTATGGACGAAGACGAAAAACGATTGTACAGTCAAAAACGTGTAAAGTTCAATAATGAAAACACGTCGATTACTATGCAACTCGATTCCTTGCCTATTAAAGCCGCAATAGATCCTAGGCATATATTGATAGACCGTGTATATAAGGATAATATAAAAAGTATTAGTTTAGTCGAAGAATAATTTGTGTAAACTATTCTAAAAAAAAACACCCTAACTGCAATTACAGTTAGGGTGTTTTTTAATATACAATTTATGAATTTTACTAAATTTCAAAAGCAGCTTTCACTTTATCTACATAATCCAACTTTTCCCAAGTAAACAACTCTACATCTAATGTAATAGACTCTCCATTGGGTTGTTGAAATGATTTGCTTACCACTTCATGTTGTCTTCCCATATGACCATAAGCCGCTGTTTCGCTATACATTGGTTGTCTTAATTTTAGACGACTTTCTATAGCAGCAGGACGCATATCAAATAATTTTTCAACTGTTTTTGCAATTTCGCCATCGGTTAAATTAAAATGGCAAGTACCATAAGTATCAACAAATATGGCCATCGGTTTTACAACACCAATAGCGTAAGAGACCTGTACCAAAATTTCGTCACATAATCCTGCAGCAACTAAATTTTTGGCGATATGTCGTGTGGCATATGCTGCACTACGATCTACTTTACTTGGATCTTTTCCTGAAAATGCACCTCCACCATGTGCGCCTTTTCCACCATAAGTATCAACAATAATTTTACGACCGGTTAAACCCGTATCTCCATGTGGTCCGCCAATAACAAACTTTCCTGTTGGGTTGATGTGATACGTAATATCGTCGTTGAATAAGTCTTGAATATGTTCTGGCAACTTAGCAATGACTCTAGGAATTAATATCCCAATGATATCTTTTCTAATTTTAGCCAACATATCATCATCGGTATCAAACTCATCATGCTGTGTAGAGACTACGATAGAATCGATGCGTTGTGGCACATTATCATCACTGTATTCAATAGTTACCTGACTTTTAGAATCAGGTCTCAAATAGGTAATATCCTTATTGTCACGACGTAATTCTGCCAACTCCTTTAAGATACTGTGCGATAAATCTAAAGCCAAAGGCATAAAATTCTCGGTTTCATTGGTTGCGTAACCAAACATCATACCTTGGTCACCAGCACCTTGTTCTTCTTTTGTGGCTCTATCTACACCACGATTAATCTCTTCCGATTGTTCGTGAATGGCAGAAAAAACACCACAAGAATTGCCGTCAAACATATAAGCACTTTTAGTGTAGCCTATTTTGTTTATGGTATCTCTGGCAATTTTTTGTACATCTAAATAGGTGTTGGATTTTACTTCGCCAGCAAGTACGACTTGCCCTGTGGTGACTAACGTTTCACACGCTACTTTAGATTCAGGATCAAAAGCTAAAAAATTATCGATTAAAGCATCACTAATTTGATCTGCAACTTTGTCTGGATGGCCTTCAGAAACACTTTCCGAAGTAAATAAATATGGCATAATTCCTATTATTTTTAGGTTATGATTATTATGAAAAAACTTGAGATTGCTGGGTCGCTAGAGAAGTCCTAAACTTACTGCTTTAGCATTTTTTATCCTGAATTGATTTCAGGATCTGTTCTTGTGAACAGGTACTGAAATAAATTCAGCACGAGAGGTTGCAATCAGATCAAATTTTTCCTCTTATCTTTTGAAGGTACAAAAGTAGAAAAATTATATGGAATGTAATTTTATATTCATCTTTTTATGATTTAATATTTTATCCTCATAGTTCTGACCAGTAATAAAAAAACTCTAAATAAGTAAAGAGAAATGAAGAGTTATTTCTGCGTCTAATCGGAAATTTTTAGGTTTCTGCGACCTTTAGGTCTTATTTTTGTAAAAATATAATATTACCCATGGTGTGGGCGCTTTAGAAAAAAAGCAAACTACAAATTAGTACATCTGTTCTAAAATAGCTATAATAGCATAATGCTTTCAAAGAAAACAAAATACGGAATAAAAGCCTTGGTGTACTTGGCAAGACAGGAGGAACGTACTCCTGTTCAAATTTCTTCAATATCAAAATCTGAAAATATTTCTCAAAAATTTCTGGAAAGTATATTGTTGACTTTAAGAAAAAATGGACTTTTAGGCTCTAAAAAAGGTAAAGGAGGTGGCTATTATTTGCTGAAAGATCCAAAGGATATTCCAATGACCACAGTTATGCGACTATTAGAAGGACCCATAGCCATGGTGCCTTGTGTGAGCCTCAATTTTTATGAAAAGTGTGATGATTGTCCGGATGAGACCGCTTGTGCTGTACATAAATTAATGATTGAAGTTCGTGATAATACCCTTGAAATTTTCCGCAATACCACTTTGGCTGATTTATCGAGTTCAAAATAAATAGAATATATCAGATGGAAACCGTGTTTTTTTCTTTTCTATTTCAAAATTAATTTTTGACTTGATTATACACTATTCTTAGGTTGTTGGTGAATTTCAAATAGACAATCGCTTCAATTTTATCGGTATTCATTTTGATTTTCGTTGGGTATAATTATTAGATTCTCAAATTTCCACGCTTATTTTTTACGAATTATTAGGTGCTTCATTTAAATAAAAGTCCTATGTTTGTATTATCCTATTAAGTCGATAGGGTAAAAGGATTTATAAAATTGAGTAAATGATAAACATAGATATTGATTTTTGGAACAAAAAATTAAGAGATAAAACGCCTATTGAAATAGCAACATGGGCTTTAAAATTGTCTGACAATAAAATTGTGACCACAAGTTTCGGGATATACTCTTCGGTGTTGCTAAGCACAATGTCTAAACTGGATAAGGATATTAAAGTGGTTTGGTGCGATACCTTATACAATCAGCCTAGCACTTACGCACATGCTTCCAGTCTCATAAAAAAATATAACCTCAATATTTTTAAATATCAAAGTTTATACACTAAAGAAGAAATTGACGCCACAATAGGATTGCCGAGTTTAGAGGACGACAATCATGCCGTTTTTTCTGAAGCCGTAAAGCTAGAACCGTTTAGACGCGCCTTAAAAGAGCAAAATCCTGATATCTGGTTTACTAATATTAGGGTAAGGCAAACCGAATATAGAGACAAGAAAGATATTTTAAGTTATAGTAAAGATGGCATTCTTAAAGTGAGTCCATTTTATTATTGGAGCGATACCGATTTAGATCAATATATAGAGGATAATAAGTTAACAAAAAACCACTATTATTTCGACCCAATAAAAGCACTGCTTAATAGAGAATGTGGTATACACTTTCAATAATTATTAATAACAAAATCCTTACTTCGCCCGAGTAAGAGTTCTTCCCCTCTGGGGAAGTTAGAAGGGGCTTTAGTAATGCAAAGTTTTAGAACAGAATTAGAAAATCCAGTAGTAGAAAAGGATATCCTTGATTTAGCCAATAAAATTGAGCTATTCAACAATGGACGTGTGGATGAAGAAAAATTTCGAAGTCTGCGTTTAGCAAGGGGTATTTATGGACAGCGACAAGAAGGCGTACAAATGATTAGAATCAAATTGCCTTACGGCAAGGTTTTGAGTCATCAGTTGAGACGTATCGCGGAAGTTTCAGACGAATACTCACGAGGTCGTTTGCATATAACCACGAGACAAGATATTCAAATTCATTATGTGGATTTAAACCGAACGCCAGAACTTTGGGCAGAATTAGAACGAGATGGGGTTACCATCAGGGAAGCTTGTGGGAATACCGTAAGAAATGTCACTGCAAGTGAAACTGCTGGTATTGATATTAACGAACCCTTCGATGTGTCGCCTTATGCGGATGCCTTATTCAGGTTCTTTTTAAGAAACGCAGTTTGCCAAGAAATGGGTAGAAAATTCAAAGTATCTTTTTCGGCATCTGATGAAGATACAGGTTTGTCCTACATGCACGATTTGGGTTTTATTGCTAAAATTGAAAATGGCATTAAAGGCTTCAAAGTCATGCTGGGTGGAGGTTTAGGCTCGCAGCCAAGACATGCCGATTTGTTTTATGAATTTTTGCCAGCAGATAAAATTATTCCTGTCATGGAAGGGGTTCTAAGAGTTTTTGATCGCTATGGCGAACGAAAAAGTAGAGCCAAAGCACGACTCAAATTCTTATTAAAAGATATTGGATTAGAGGCATTTAAGGCATTGGTTCAAGAAGAACAAAATGCAATAGCGTTAAAAACCGTTGCGATAGATGCATCTAACTATACGGCTTCAACACCAGTTTCAGTATCTGTACCAAAAGTAGAGATCCAAGACACTAAGGCTTATAATTTATGGAAATCAACCAATATAATTCCTCAAAAACAAGAAGGATATGTTGCCATTGGTATTAAGGTTTTGTTAGGCGACTTCTACACGGACAAAGCCCGTTTATTAGCAGATTTAGTTGAGCAGTATGCTGCAGGAGAAATAAGATTGAGCTTAAGACAAAATATATTAATTCCTTTTATAAAGGAAGATTTATTGCCTTTTTTCTACACCGAATTGGAAAAGTTAGGTTTTGTTGAAGCGGGTTATAATAAAGCTGTAGATATTACCGCATGCCCAGGAACTGATACGTGTAATTTAGGAATTTCTAGTAGTACAGGAATTGCTGAAGAGTTGGAGCGTGTCATCAAAGCAGAATATCCACAATATTTAGAAAACAATGATTTAGTCATAAAAATTAGTGGTTGTATGAATGCTTGTGGACAGCACAATATGGCTGACATTGGATTTCAAGGCATGTCTATAAGAACTAAAGATAAATTAGTTGCGCCTGCACTTCAAGTGCTTCTAGGTGGTGGAAATTTAGGAAATGGAAACGCCTATTTCGCAGATAAAGTAGTTAAAGTACCGAGTAGAAGAGGACCAGAAGCATTACGTAGAATCTTAAATGATTTTGAAACAAATGCCGAAGGCAAATTGTTTGTGGATTATTACAAAGCACAAGGCGAAAAGTATTTTTATCAATTACTAACCGATTTATCAGATATTGAAAATTTGACCCAAGAAGATTTTATTGATTGGGGAACAGAAGAAAAGTACGTAAAAGCCATCGGAATTGGTGAATGTGCTGGTGTAGTCATCGATTTAATCGCGACACTTTTCTTGGAAAGTGACGAAAAAATTGAAGAAGCGAAAGAGGCTTACAACAATAAAGTATATTCAGGTGCCATTTACGAAGCTTATCGTTCTATGGTAAATTCTGCAAAAGCCATTTTACTTTCAGAAGACATCAAAACAAATACACAAGCTGGTATCATTAAACAGTTTGATGAACTTTTTGTGGAAACCAAAAGAATAGATTTAGGAACCTCATTTTCGGATCTAATTTATCAAATAAAGGTGTTTCCGCCAACCGAAGATTTTGCGAGCAATTATATAAATACAGCACAACAATTCTTAGAAAAAGTAAGAGCGTTTAGAGACGCACAAGTTGTAGCATAAAACTAAGATTATGACACCAAGATTAACCATAGTGGGCGCAGGTCCAGGAGATGTAGATCTAGTTACCGTAAAGGCGATTAAAGCTATAAAATCAGCAAATGTCATTTTATATGACGCTCTTGTGAATATAGAATTGCTAGATTATGCCTCGCCAAAGACTGAATTGATTTTCGTCGGAAAACGAAAAGGATGTTATGCTTATCAACAAAACCAAATCAATGAATTAATTGTACAACGAGCCTTAAGATATGGACATGTGGTTCGCTTAAAAGGTGGCGATCCATTTATCTTTGGTCGTGGCGCAGAAGAGTTAGACTATGCAAGGGAATACGCCATTGAAGTAGGAGTTGTTCCCGGTATTTCTTCATCATCTGCTGTGCCAGCTTATCAAGGAATTCCATTGACAAAACGCAATGCTTCAGAAAGTTTTTGGGTCATTACTGGAACCACAAAATCACATAAAATTTCTGGTGATATTGCATTAGCGGCAAAGTCAACGGCAACGGTTGTGATTTTAATGGGAATGAGTAAGCTTTCAGAAATTGTACAAATATTTTCTAATGAAGGGAAATCGGAAACAGCTGTCGCTATCATCCAAAATGGAACAAGACCAGATGAAAAGTTTGGTATTGGCAAAATTTCCACTATTGAATCTATAGTGGAAGAAAAACAACTTTCAAATCCAGCCATAATCATTATAGGGGAAGTGGTTAATCAACGTGTTGATTTTACAGATATTTATCAAAAAGCCGATTTAGCAAAGCACACTGCACAAAAAAAATTAGTACAAAAATTATAGATCATGATCAAAACAGATATACTTATCATAGGAGCAGGGCCAACAGGGCTATTTACAGTATTTGAGGCTGGCTTGTTAAAATTAAAGTGCCATTTAATTGATGCCTTGCCACAACCTGGTGGTCAATGTTCCGAATTGTATCCTAAAAAACCAATTTACGATATTCCTGGTTTTCCTGAAATATTGGCGGGCGATTTAACCTCAAATTTGTTGGAGCAAGGCAAGCAATTCCAGCCAGGTTTTACGCTTGGCGAACGTGCCGAAACCATCGAAAAATTAGACGATGGCAGTTTTATTGTTACTACAAATAAAGGCACGCAACATCATGCACCAATAATTGCTATTGCTGGAGGTTTGGGGAGTTTTGAGCCAAGAAAACCCAAGTTGGACAACATCGAAAACTATGAAGATAAAGGTGTAGCTTACTTTATTAAGGATCCAGAAGTGTATCGCAACAAAAAAGTAGTGATTGCAGGTGGTGGAGATTCTGCTTTAGATTGGAGTATTTACTTGGCAGATGTGGCTTCTGAAGTGACTTTGGTACACAGACGAAATGAATTTAGAGGCGCTTTGGATTCTGTAGAGCGTGTGCAAGAATTAAAGTTGATTAACAAAATAAACATCATTACACCAGCAGAAATTACAGCCTTGCACGGCGATAATCATATTGAAGGTGTTTCAGTGACTAAAGACGGCGAAACAGAACTGATAGAAGCCGATGAGTTTATCCCACTTTTTGGTTTATCGCCAAAGTTGGGTCCAATTGGAAACTGGGGACTTGAGATTGAAAAAAATGCGATCAAAGTAGATACGGTAGATTATCAAACTAACATTCCTGGTATTTATGCTATTGGAGATGTGAATACTTATGAAGGTAAACTGAAGTTGATTCTATGTGGTTTTCATGAAGCGACTTTAATGTGTCAATCGGCCTATAAAAGATTGAATCCAGGTAAGAAATTTGTTCTAAAATATACGACTGTTAGTGGTATCAATGGATTTGATGGCACTCGAAAAGAATCGCCAAAAGCCGTGGTTAAAGCTATAATGTAATAAAAACATATTATAGTCTGAAAACTTAGTTTTCTCATTTTAAACGGGTTTATCATATAAAAAAGTGGTATAAATCTCTTGCCCAACTTAAGTACGTTCTTAGTCCTTAAAAGTTATACATAGCGGTAACCGTTTCTTAGGGTTTAATTAACAAAAGAGTATGCTTTTAGTTGGATATTTGCACTTGAATAATACCAACTTGAATGGGCAGTTCAATTTGGTAAAAGCCCCTTAGACATGAAATTAATAAAGAAGTACAAGACCGATTTTAGATTTTTAGTACAAATAATTGTATTAACAGTTGTTTCCTTAATTGCATCTCTTTTTTTATAACTAAGCAATCCTTATTTTTGAATAATGATAATTATTTTGAAATAAGTTGCAATTTGATCTTAAGAATAGGTCTGTTTCAAAATAGTAATAGCCTAAAAGAGATTTATGGATATGGTATTGCAAATTCCTTTAAGATTTAAAGAGCAAGTAGAAGATTTGGCGAGAGAATTGTTTTACTGTGTATTAGAATCTCCGGAACGCCAAGAATTACTGTTGGATGCTATAGAAGTGTCTTTTTTCAAAATTTCCGAGGCTTTGGAATGCGGACTTTGTGAAAGCAAATGGAACCAGTTTAAAATTCAACTCAAAACATTACAACCCATACTTCACCTCGATGCCAAAGCAGCTTACGATAATGATCCAGCAGCTAAAAGCTTAAAAGAGGTGTATTTGGCATATCCAGGGTTTTATGCCATAACCATGTATCGAATCAGTCATATTTTATGGCAATTGGATATTCCTGTTTTACCAAGAATGATAAGTGAATATGCACATGGTGTTACGGGAGCCGATATTCATCCAGGCGCAGAAATAGGCAATTCGTTTTTTATAGATCATGCTACAGGTGTTGTGATCGGTGAGACTTCAATTATTCACGATAATGTTATCCTCTATCAAGGGGTGACCTTAGGCGGTATAACAGTAGAGAAAGCTCTAAAAGGCATCAAGCGGCATCCAACAATTTTAGACCATGTAACCATCTATGCCAATGCAACCATTCTTGGTGGTGATGTAATTATTGGAGAACATAGTACAATTGGCGCTAATGTTTGGATCACCAAGTCCATTCCTAAAAATTCTATTGTCACTTATAAGTCCGATATAAAAATCTCAAATAAATAAAAAAATGAGCATTTTAAGCCAAATTGGAAATACACCACTTGTAGAAAGCACAAATCTCGTTTCTAAACCAAACGTTAAACTGTTTTTTAAGCTTGAAGGCAACAATCCGGGCGGAAGCGTTAAAGATAGACCTGCCTACAACATGATTTCTGAAGCCTTAAAACGAGGCGACCTAAAGAAAGGCGACCGTTTAGTAGAAGCCACAAGTGGAAATACAGGTATTGCTTTGGCTTATGTCGCTCAGTTGTTTGGTTTAAAAATGGCTTTAGTGATGCCTGAGAATTCTACAGAAGAACGTGTAAAAACCATGCGCGCATATGGTGCTGAAGTCATCTTAACATCGGCTGATTCTGGAATTGAAGGCTCTAGGGATTTAGCTTTTAAAATGCGCGATGAAGAAGGTTATACGTTATTGAACCAGTTTGAAAACAATGATAATTGGCGCGCCCATTATAAAACTACTGGTCCAGAAATTTGGAGAGACACTGATGGAAAAGTGACTCATTTTGTCTCGGCTATGGGAACTACTGGAACCATTATGGGAACGTCCACATTTCTAAAAGAAAAAAATAAAGAGATTCAAATTATTGGAGCGCAACCCGAAGACGGTTCTAAAATTCCTGGCATCAGAAAATGGTCGCCAGAATACATACCAAGCATTTTCGATAGGTCAAAAGTGGATCAGATTATAGAAATCAACGAAATGGAAGCAAAGCTTATGACGCAGCGCTTAGCAAAAGAAGAAGGTATACTTGCTGGGATGAGTAGTGGTGGTTCTGTTGCTACAGCATTAAAACTTATTGAAACTATAGATCAAGGTGTGGTGGTTGCCATTATATGTGATAGAGGTGATCGCTATTTGTCATCTAATTTATTTGATGCTTCTTAATGTTTAATCCATAAAAACTAAACTTATTATTCTATTTTTGCGAGCAATCATTTATAAATGAAGTACTGGCTTACGCGTTTAATTATCTTAATTGGATTGTTGTCTTTTGCACAAGAAGGAAAACCATCCCATACTTATTTTGACCTCAATTATTTCGGCGGCAATATCGCACTTCACAATAATGATATTCTACATTTAATCACAGGTCATCCCGAAGGTTTTATTTTCAGTTGGAATAAAAAAACCTATGGAAACGAAACTTGGGAACAACGCTATAATTATCCTGATTTTGGCGTATCTTTTTCATATCAAGATTTTAAGAATGAAAAATTAGGCGTCAATTATGCGCTATATGCACATTATAATTTTTACTTTTTAAATCGTAATGTTATGTTGCGAATTGGGCAAGGTCTTGCATATAACACCAATCCTTACCATAAGATTAACAATCCGAAAAATATTGCTTTTGGGTCGGATATTTTAAGTGCGACTTATGTAATGTTGAATTACAAAAAAGAAAGGCTCTTTAGTCGTTTTGGTTTACAAACAGGTTTGTCCTTCACGCATTATTCCAATGCCAATGTAAAGGCACCAAACACAAGTATCAATACTTTGGCTTTAAATTTAGGTTTAACGTATAATCTTGATACTGAAGATTCAGAATTCATTAGCGATTTAGATAATGAAATGTTTACCGAAACAATCAAATACAATTTAGTCCTTAGATCTGGAATTAACCAAAGCGACGTTATAGGAAGTCAACAATTTCCGTTTTATATTTTTTCGGCTTATGCGGATAAACGCTTAAGTCATGTTAGTGCGCTTCAGTTAGGTGCTGAAGTGTTTTTTTCTAATTTTTTAAAAGAACTAATTTACTATCAATCCGTTGCATATCCTGAATTGGATGTTACTGGAGATGAGGATTACAAACGCGTCGGGATATTTGTTGGACATGAATTGTTCATCAATAAATTGTCCGTTGTATCGCAATTGGGCTATTACGTTTATTATCCTTATGATTTTGAAGGACGAACGTATATAAGAGTTGGGTTGAAGAGGTATTTCGGAAAAAAGATGTTTGGAGCGTTAACCTTAAAGTCACATGGCGCAAAAGCAGAAGCTGTTGAATTTGGAATGGGTGTTAGATTATGAAAAAATTAGTGTACTTATTGTGTTTTTTAATTGTCTCCTGCAACAGTGAAGATGCCAATGATTGTTTTCAAACTTCAGGAGCTATTATTCAACAGGAGATTCCAGTTTCAAGTTTTGAAAGTATTTTGGTCAACAGGGATATTGAATTAATTATCAAGGATGCACCAGAATACAAAGTAACTATTGAAACCGGTGAGAACTTGCTCAATGATGTTGAGGTTGAAGTTATAGGAACTCAATTGGTATTAATTGATAATAATTCCTGTAATTACGTGAGAGATTATGGCATTACAAAAATTTATATAGAAGCACCAAATCTTACGGAAATAAGAACCTCTTCTCAATACGATGTAACTTCAGATGGTATTTTGAATTATGACACTTTAAACCTGTATTCTGAAGATTTTAATGTTGAAAACGAATTTACAGTTGGTGATTTTAGATTAACTATTAACTCCGATAACCTAAGAATTGTGTCTAACAATCTGTCATTCTTTTATATTGAAGGTCAAGTCGAAAGCTTGGTTGTTGGGTTTTATGCTGGAGCAGGACGCTTTGAGGGCGAAAACTTAATTGCTCAGAACGTCACTGCTTATCATCGCTCTAGTAACGATATGCTTGTTAATCCGCAACAATCCTTATCTGGCGAACTGAGAGGAACGGGTAATTTAATATCGGTTAATGAACCTCCAATTGTAGATGTAGAGCGGTTCTATACTGGTCAATTATTCTTTCAATAAATGAAACGATTGTTTTGCGATTTCCAACTCTTCATTCGTTGGTATCACTAAAATTTCCACTTTAGAATCTTTAGTATTAATGGCTCTAATGGTGTTAAGTCTCGCGTTATTTTTTTCAGTATCTAAATTTATCCCTAAAAAGTCTAGATCTTCGCATATAGAAGCTCTTAAAAAGCTTGAGTTTTCTCCAATACCAGCAGTAAATACAATAGCATCGAGACCATTGAGAATGGCGGCATAGCTTCCAATATATTTTTTAATTCGGTAAGCATTCATTTTAAGGGCCAATAAACAAGCCTTATCTCCCTTTTTAGCCTTTTCTTGTATATCCCTCAAATCGCTATGACCAGTTAAACCTAACATGCCACTTTTCTTCTGAAGCAAGTTGTTGACCTCTTTAAAGTTCAAATCAAATTTCTCGGCTAAATAAAAAATGATACTCGAATCAATATCACCAGATCGTGTACCCATTATTAAACCCGTTGTTGGCGAAAATCCCATCGAATGATCGATGCTTATTCCGTTTTTTACGGCAGACATACTGCAACCGTTCCCTAAATGGATAGTGATAATATTCGTTTCTTTTTTATCCAAGAACTCAATAGCCTTTTCGCTCACATATTTATGGCTGGTGCCATGAAATCCATAGAGTCTTATTTGGTCTGAGTACGCAATAGGCAAGGCATATTTATAAGCATGTTCTGGTATGGTTTGATGAAAAGCGGTATCAAAAATAGCGACTTGTTTGGCTTTTTTGAAAATGGCTTCTGCCACTATAATCCCTTCCAAATTTGCAGGATTATGTAATGGCGCCAAACCAGATAAAGCTTTTATTTTTTCTTTAACCTCTGTAGTGATTTCTACCGTTTTAGTAAAGTCCTTTCCACCATGTACCACACGATGCGACACAATATCGATCTCATCCGCAGATTTTATAATCCCTGTTTTTTCGTCCAATAGTTGCTTTGCTAATAATTGAAGTCCTGCGTTATGATTGGCTATTTGTGTGCCCACTTCAATGGTATGTTCCTTTGTTTTGTAAATAAATTTTGCATCATCTAATCCTATGCGCTCAATTAATCCTGAACACAAAACGGTTTCATCAGGCATTGAGAAGAGTTGAAATTTTAACGAAGAACTTCCAGAGTTTAATACTAATATTTGTGGCATGGTTTAAAATTGTTGGGCTTGTATGGCCGTTATAATTACGGTACTGTAAATATCGTCGGTGGTACAACCTCTACTTAAATCATTGACGGGTTTATTTAGGCCTTGTAACATTGGTCCAATGGCTAACGCACCCGTTTCTCTTTGAACAGCCTTATACGTGTTGTTTCCAGTATTTAGGTCTGGAAAGATGAGGACACTTGCTTGTCCTGCCACTTCAGAATCCGGTAATTTACTTTTTCCAATGCGCATATCTACAGCAGCATCGTATTGTATTGGGCCTTCAATTTTTAGATGAGGTGCTTGTGCTTTTGCAATTTCTGTAGCTTTTCTAACTTTATCCACTTCTTCACCTTTTCCAGATGCACCAGAGGAATAGCTTAACATCGCTACTTTAGGAATGATCCCAAAATCTTCAGCTGTCTTGGCAGAGGATATGGCTATTTCCGCTAATTCTTCGGCATTCGGATTCGGGTTTATAGCACAATCTCCAAATATGGAAATACGATCTTCCAAACACATAAAGAATACAGAGGATACAATTTTGACACCTGGTTTTGTTTTTATGAATTGCAACGCAGGCCTCAATGTGTGCGCTGTGGTATGAACAGCTCCAGAAACCATACCATCAGCATGACCTTTATAAATCATCATTGTGGCAAAGTAAGAGACATCAGACATCGCATCTTTTGCCATATCCAAGTTGACATTTTTATGTTTACGCAATTCATAAAAGGTATTCACATAGTCATCAAAATGTTCCGATTTTTGAGGCGATACAATATTGATTTTTTCGGTATCTAGAGGAATATCTAATTTTTTTATGCGTTCTAGAATTTTGTCTTTATCTCCAATTAAGGTTAAATCCACCACCTGGGCATCAATTAATCGTGCCGAAGCCCTGAGAACACGTTCGTCATAACCTTCAGGAAGCACAATATGTTTCTTGTCTTTTAAGGCTTGTTGCAATAAATTATATTGAAACATTCTTGGTGTAAAACCTTCAGATTCAAAGGTTATTAGATCGTCTGAAAGTTTATCGGTATCGACATGCTTTTCAAACGTAGCGATGGAAGTTTCTATTTTTTCAATGTTTTCGGCATAAATTTTAGATTTAATTTTACCTATGGAATTTGTAACACTAAAAGTACCGTCATTCACACTGATTATTGGTGAAATACTAGATAGACCTTCAATGAGTTTTAGGATTGGTTCTTCCGGAATCAATCCGCCAGTGAGCACTATTCCTGATATTTTTGGATAATTTTTCGAAATATTGGCTTGTAGTGCACCCAAGATAATATCGGCTCTATCGCCAGGGGTAATGACTAGGGTGTTTTCCTTTAAATGGGTCAAATAATTTCGTAATTGCATGGCACCAACCCCAAAGTTTTCAGATTGATTATTAATCATATCTTCCCCAAAAAGAATAGTTCCATTTAGGGCTTTTGTAATTTCCTTAATCGTTGGCGATGATAAACTCTTGACTGTTGGGATAACAGAAATATTGGCGTCTGTTTTAATGCGTTCTGTTAAACGTGGTTTTAAAGTCTCAAGTTCGTCAGGATCAACTTTATTGGTAATAATAGAAAGGACTTCAACTTCTTCTTTAAATGTGTTATAGGCAAATTGAATATTCTCCACAATAGTATCCTGTGTTTTCTTGTGGCCATTGGCGACTATGATCACGGGAAGTCCCAGATTTTTAGAGATTAAAATATTGATATCTAATTCTAAATTGGTATTCTCATTGGAAAAATCGGTGCCTTCAACCAGAATGAAATCAAAACGTTCTTCCAGATACTTATACTTTTTTATGATTTCATCAATGACTTTTCCCGCTTTGCCCTTGTTGTATAAATCGAGCGTTTCGGTTCGGGTAAAAGCATATGTTTTTTTGTAATTTATATCGAGCTCAAAATACGATAATACCGTATTGATATGATTATCCGGTTCTCCTTCTTTGGTGTCCTCTATAATGGGTCTAAAGTATCCCACTTTTGCTGTTTTTCCTAAAAGCATGCGCATCAGTCCTAAAACCACAACTGATTTACCACTGTTAGGTTCCATAGTAGCTACATAAATTCCTTTGCTCATTAATTTCTGTATTATATCGTAAAATAATTGCCGCAGCACTATTTATCGATGTGTTTAGTCCATTTAATCAAGTAGAATGACGTGTCAAAGTTAATGTGAATCTGATTTTTTAAAGATGATATTTGTCATGGTTTAAAAATAAGAATCAACACGGGTTAAGTAATTTTTATTTGGATATTTTCAAACTGGATTTTTATTCCAAATAGGGTTAAGGCTATTGAATTTCAATCCTTGATTTTTTTTTGCAATAAAATGTAAAAGTAAGAATTTCTTGCCTAAAATAAGGTTAGGATGGAATGGTTAATTCCCGAAACAAACTCTCTAAACTCGCATTTTTTTGGTTCAGTTGAAGAATTTTTAACTCATTATCATGAGCAAAATCAAATACATGGGAACGCATATCATCTTTAGTTGAAAATGTGATTTCATATATAAAACCGTACGTGTTTTTTACGGAAGTTACTTTTGGTAGTTTCAAGAGAAATGCATCTTCAACCCTGTAGTCAAACTCGACGATGACAATTTGTTGTTGCCCTTCTCTCAAATCCGCCAAGTATTTATCAGCAACAATTTCGCCTTTATTAATAATGATCACTCGGTCGCACATGGCTTCAACTTCTTGCATGATATGCGTGGATAGGAACACGGTTTTTTCCTTGCCAATAGTCTTTATTAAATTTCTGATATCCACCAATTGGTTGGGGTCTAAACCTGTTGTAGGTTCGTCTAAAATCAACACCTCAGGATTGTGCAATAGGGCATTTGCCAAACCAACACGTTGTCGGTAACCTTTGGAAAGCTGACTGATTTTTTTATGCGCCTCAGGTGTTAATCCTGTCAGTTCAATAACTTCGTCAATACGCGATTTGGAAGTACCATAAACATTCGCATTAAAATTCAAATATTCCTTAACATATAAGTCGGTATAAAGCGGGTTATGTTCTGGTAAATACCCAACACTGCTTTGTACGTTTTTTTTATCTGAAGTCACATCAAAACCATTCACATTAGCTGAACCCTCAGAAGCTTCAATATAAGTCGTAAGGATTTTCATCATGGTTGATTTTCCGGCACCATTGGGCCCCAAGAAACCAACAATTTCAGCATTTTTTACCTTAAAAGAAACATCGTTAAGTGCCTTTTGATCTTTGTATAATTTGGTAATGTTCTGAACTTCGATGGACATATAAATAGAAATTTGTTCAAAAATAGGTAATTCCGAATATTGTATTGCAATTATTGATAAATCTTTAAATTTTTAGAATAATACCTAAAAAAACAATTCAACAATTTTGATTTGTAAAAATAATAATTACATTAGCCGTATAATTACGATAATGAATATATCTAAAGCATATTACAATTGGTTTTATTTCTTTTTTAGCTAAAGGAACGAGACTTAGTATGTTTTATTTAAAATATAAATTATAAAGTCTCGATTTAATCGGGACTTTTTCATTTTTAACCTGTTTTGGTTAAAAAATAGTTCTGAACCGTTGCACTGAGCGTAGCCGAAGTGTTGATTCAGAATCTAATTAAACAATACAAAATTTGAAAAAACCAATAGCCATACAGGGAATCAAAGGCTCATTTCACCATATCGTTGCCCAGAATTATTTCAATTCGGATGCAGAGGTTGTTGAATTTATGTCTTTTGATGGTGTTGTAAATTCATTGTTGGAAAAACAGACCGATGAAGTTGTTATGGCATTGGAAAATTCCATTGCAGGTTCAATAATTCCCAATTATGCACTTATTGATAATCATCAATTAAGTATTGTAGGTGAGTATTATTTAGGCATTGAGCATTGTTTAATGGCTTTGTCGAATCAGGATATTGAAGATATTAAAGAAGTGCATTCACATCCCATGGCATTGTTACAATGTAAAGTATTCTTCAAAAATTATCCGCATATAAAATTAGTGGAAGCTAAGGACACGGCTGATGTCGCCAAACAAATTACGGAACAAAAATTAAAAGGCATCGCTGCTATTGCTAGTAAAAATGCAGCGGAATTATATCACCTGACTATTTTGGCAGAGAGTATTCAGACTATAAAACACAACGAAACGCGTTTTGTAATTGTAAAACGAGATCATGAGGAGAAGGATATAAATACAATTAATAAAGCGTCGTTAAAATTTGAATTGGATCACAAACGCGGAAGTTTAGCAGCGATTTTAAACGTGTTGAGTGACTGTAAACTTAATCTAACTAAAATACAATCTTTGCCAAAGATTGAAACCCCATGGAAATATGCCTTTTTTGTGGATGTCACATTTGAAGTTTATAAAGATTATGAAAAAGCAAATTCAATTATGAAATTGATGGCAGAAAATTTTAAGGTTTTGGGAGAATATAAAAATGGAAGACGATGATTGAAGTTGCCAAACGATTACAAAACGTTGAAGAATACTACTTTTCAAAAAAATTGAGAGAAGTGGCACTTTTAAAAGCGCAAGGAAAACCAATTATCAATTTAGGAATTGGAAGTCCTGATTTAGAGCCACCTTTTAAAGCTTCAATAGCGCTTCAAGACTGTTTGGTGGATGAAAAAGCACACCAATATCAAAGTTATCAAGGTTTACCAGAATTAAGGGAGGAAATTTCGAGCTTTTATAAAAGACATTACAATGTTAATTTAAGTGCCCAAACGGAAGTATTGCCTTTAATGGGCAGCAAGGAAGGGATTATGCATATTTCTATGGCTTTTTTGAACAAAGGCGATAAAGTATTAGTGCCAAATCCTGGTTACCCAACGTACGCAGCTGTAACAAAATTGTTAGAAGCAAAACCTGTTTATTACAATTTAAAGGCCGATCAAAATTGGTTGCCAGATTTTGGGGAGTTAGAACGCATGAATCTAAAACGTGTAAAGATTATGTGGATCAATTATCCACATATGCCAACAGGTAGTAATGCCGATAATTTGTTTTATGATAAAGTCATTGCATTCGGAAAACGACATGATATTTTAATCGTAAATGACAATCCATACAGTTTTGTGCTGAATGACAATCCCATCAGTATTTTGAGATATAAAAATGCTAAAAACGTTTGTTTAGAGTTGAATTCGTTGAGTAAAACTTTTAATATGGCTGGCTGGCGCGTAGGAATGCTAGTAGGAGACTACGAATTTGTAAATGCTGTATTGCGCGTGAAAAGCAATATGGATTCCGGTATGTTTTATGGCATTCAAAAAGGGGCTATCGAAGCCTTGAAATGTTCAGACATGTGGTTTCAAAGTTTGAATAGTGTTTATCAGCAACGCCGGGAATTAATCTGGAAATTGGCAGATGGACTTAAATGTACTTATGATATAGACGCCACAGGTTTATTTGTGTGGGCCAAATTACCACCACATTTAAAATCTGAGGAATTTACAGATTTGGTATTAAAAGAACATTCCATTTTTATAACACCAGGAACGGTTTTTGGAAGTAATGGTGAGGGTTATGTGCGTTTTTCATTATGCGCCACGGAAGAAATATTGAAAGAGGCGATTGCTAGAGTCTAATAAGTTTACTGTCTCAGTTGGCAGTTCATAGAGGAAAGTAAAAAGTTTTTGTGAAAAATTTAAAGTAAAAAAGGTAAAGGTTGACCTTAAAATTTATAAACTCAGTTTGTAGTTGTATAACCAGTATATTTATTAATAATCGTGAAGAAAAATTAGTAGTTTGATTATTGATTTCTATAATATGAAAAAATATATAAGCAGAGACAATTCTTCCCTTTTGGAAGAGGTCTCAGAGAGACAGATCGGATGAATAACATTTTTATAATAGGAGTAGGATTAATCGGTGGAAGTTTTGCCTTGGATATTAAGAAATTATATCCTGAAAGCCATTTATATGGAATTGACAAAAGAGAAACACATTTAGATGAAGCCATAAATCTTAAAATTATAGATTATAAATCAAGTTTTGAAGATTTAGAAAATGCGGATTTAGTCATTTTGGCAATTCCTGTGGATGCTACGCTAAGTGTTTTACCAAAAGTGCTAGACCATATTTCAGATGACGCTTTGGTGTTTGATGCTGGTTCGACAAAAGAAGAAATTTGTGCCGCAGTAAAAAACCATCCAAAACGTAGAAACTATTTGGCGGCACATCCTATTGCAGGTACGGAACATTCTGGGCCAAGAGCAGCCCTTCATAATTTGTATATGAATAAAACCAATATTATCTGCGAGGTTGAAGAGACGGCTTTTAAGCTTCAAGAAAAAGCTCTGAAGTTGTTTTCGGATTTAGGCATGCGCATTCGATATATGAATCCAAAAGCACACGATAAACATATTGCTTATGTTTCTCATTTATCACATATAAGCGCTTTTATGTTAGGTAAAACGGTGATTGATAAAGAAAAAAACGAACGCGATATTTTTGATATGGCAGGCAGTGGATTTGAAAGTACAGTACGTTTAGCAAAAAGTTCGCCAGCCATGTGGACACCGATTTTTCAACAGAATAAAACCAATGTCATAGAAACATTGAATGAATACATTTCGAATCTCAAACATTTTAAAAAGCTGATGGAGGAAGAGGATTTTGAAGCAGTTTTCAAAGAAATGAAAGATACAAACCATATAAAAGACATTTTAAACGGAATAAATTAAATATAAATTCAAAAACTACGGTCAGGTTGAGTACAGTCGAAACCTAATGGCACCTATAATTTTATAAAGCAAGATGAAAAACACAAAAGAAATGAGAACATGGTTAGATGATATGAAACTAGATCATCCACTAGTAATAGCAGGACCATGTAGCGCAGAAACAGAAGAGCAAGTATTAAAAATAGCGCACCAGCTAAAAGATACCGATGTCAATTACTACAGAGCAGGTATTTGGAAACCTAGAACACGTCCCGGAAATTTTGAAGGTGTTGGCGCTTTAGGTTTAAAATGGTTGCAAAAGGTAAAAGAAGAAACAGGCATGAAAACCTGTACGGAAGTTGCCAATGCGGCGCATGTAAAATTAGCATTAGAGTATGATGTGGATTTATTATGGGTTGGTGCTCGTTCTACAGTGAGTCCATTTATAATGCAAGAATTGGCGGATGCTTTACAAGGAACCGATAAAATAGTATTGGTCAAGAACCCTGTAAATCCAGATTTAGCATTGTGGTTAGGAGGTATTGAACGATTGCATTCAGCAGGAATTAAAAATCTTGGCGCCATTCATAGAGGGTTTTCCACTTACGAAAAATCTAAATACAGAAACATTCCGGAATGGCAAATCGCTATTGAATTTCAGAACAAATTTCCAGACCTTCCATTGATAAACGATCCATCACATATTACAGGTAATAGAGATATGATTTTTGATGTATCGCAAACAGCTTTAGATCTTAATTTTGATGGTTTAATGATAGAAACACATTTTGATCCTGAAAATGCTTGGAGTGATGCCGCACAACAAGTGACGCCAAGTAGTTTGGTTCAAATTATGAAAGATTTAAAAATTAGAAAAGAATCGGATCCAGAAGCAGAATACAACGCAGAACTCAACAATTTAAGAGCTCAGATCGATGTCGTCGATAATCAAATTATTGAATTGTTGGGCAAAAGGATGAAGGTTGCTGATGGAATCGGAACCCTTAAAAAACAAAAAAACGTTGCCGTTTTGCAGAGCAAACGTTGGAACGAGATTTTGGGTAAAATGGTTTTGGAAGGCGAAGAAAAGGGACTTAGTGAAGAATTTATCTTAAGGATGTTTAAAGCGATTCATCAAGAATCGATTAATCATCAAGAAAAGATTATTAATCATTAAAAAATAAATATTATTAAAAAAGGCTCGCCATTCGCGAGCCTTTTTTTATTATTTAGAATTTTTATTAGGTCTTTAAATCTATAAAGAAATTATTATCCTATTTTTAAATTATAAAGAAACTTATACAATTGTTCTTCTGTATGTAAATCTTTAACTTTACAATTATAGACACACTAGAAACAATAAGTAGTAAATCAGATTTCATAGACTATCAAATTAAAACGAAATGCAACAAAACACAAATTTTAAAATCACCAATTTAGGGAAAGCAACTAAAACTTCCCCAATACATCTAAGTAAGACAAAAGGTGATAATATTTTTAATTTTATTGAAGATAGTGAGCGGATTTTAGCGGATGTTAAAATGAAAAATCTTGAGGCAGCATTGGAAGGCAAAATACAACCTGATTCTTATGAGCGCTCAGGACCTCGTGAAAAGGTTTTTTTTGATGGCGCAAAGACTACGGCTGCTATTGTAACCTGTGGCGGACTTTGTCCAGGTATAAATAACGTTATTCGAAGTTTGGTAATGGCCTTACATTATTTTTATAAAGTAAAACGAGTTGTCGGAATTCCATATGGTTATGAAGGTTTAAATCCTGAAGTTGGTCATGAATTTATGGAACTTACTCCGGATAAGGTAAAAAATATCCATGAGTTTGGAGGCACTATTTTGGGGTCTTCAAGAGGTCAACAAGACGTTTCTGTAATGGTAGACACCCTTATGGAAAATAATATTGATATTTTATTTACCATTGGCGGTGATGGTACACTAAAAGGTGCAAACGCAATTGGAACTGAAATTATAAAGAGAGGCTTAAAAATCTCAGTGGCCGGGATTCCAAAAACGATAGATAATGATGTCGATTTGATTGATAAATCCTTTGGTTTCGAAACGTCCTTCGACGTTGCTTGTCCAATAGTTAGAGATGCCCATAACGAAGCAAACGGCGCATTCAACGGTATGGCAATTGTAAAATTAATGGGAAGGGATAGTGGTTTTATTGCAGCTTCTACAGCACTTTCGATGCCAGTCGTGAATTTTGTATTAGTACCAGAAATGGATTTTCAATTAGAAGGTAAAAACGGATTTTTAGAAAATTTAAAAATTAGGCTACAACAGAAAAAGCATGCCGTTATTGTAGTTGCAGAAGGTGCAGGACAACATTTATTCCAAAATAAAACTGAAGAAGTAAAAGATGCTTCTGGAAATATTCAGCATAAGGATATTGGTTTATTACTTCAGCAGCGTATTAAAGAATATTTTAATAAAACTGATATGAAGACCACTATTAAATACATAGATCCAAGCTATATAATTAGAAGTGCTCCAGCAAACGCTAACGATAGTTTGTATTGTAACCGTTTGGCTTATCATGCCGTTCATGGCGCCATGGCTGGAAAAACGAATTTTGTTGTAGGAAGCGTTAATAATAGATTTGTATATCTGCCAATTACAGATGTAACCAAAAAGCGGAAAAAGATAGATATGGAAGGAGAATTCTGGTTTGGAGTTTTACAGAGTACTGGTCAACCTTTTTCCATGAAGTAGGTCTTGTTGTTGTTTTACACGTTTATTAAATTGAACTGTTAATTACGAATTCATCCAAATTGATAAGAATATAGATCGTTTTCACGCTACTATTATTGGTTATTAGAAAAGGTGAAAAATAAAATAAGCTTTCAAAACAATTATGTAAAAGAAATCGAATTGTCAGAAGATAAATTGTTCTACAGATGTTAAGCGGTAAAGAGATTCTCAGGAATTTACCAGTCAATGAGGTCATATTACTTGAATACAATGAGAAATAAAATCTTTCGATATTCAATTAGAAAAATAAATATATTATAATTGTTACTAGTAAATTAGAGGTTGCTAATTAGCAACCTTTTTTTGTTGTTTTACACACTAATAATAGTCATCTTTGTAGTAATGACAGGAACAGTATATAAATCTACAGGCAGCTGGTACACCGTAAAAACCTTCAACGGGAAATTCTACGAGTGCAGAATCAAAGGCCGTTTTAGATTGGAAGGTATCAAAAGTACCAATCCAATTGCGGTTGGAGATATCGTAAAGTTCCAATTGGAAACTAAAAACAATACCGAAACTGGAGTTATCAATCGCATTGAAGAACGAAAAAATTATATTGTACGTAAATCGGTAAACCTTTCTAAGCAAACGCATATCATTGCTTCGAATATCGATTTGGTCTTTTTGTTGATCACTATAGATAATCCACCCACATTTACCACGTTTATTGATCGGTTTTTAGTGACGGCAGAAGCGTATTCAATAAAAACAGTGCTGTTATTTAACAAAGTAGATACCTACGACGAAGAAACCATGTTAGAAGTTAAATATTTAGCAAGTATATATCGCGCCATTGGTTACGAATGTATTGGTATTTCTGCGACTACAGGAAAAAACATTGAAAAAGTAAAAACGTTGATGGAGGGCAAAGTAAGTATGTTCGCTGGTCATTCTGGTGTCGGTAAATCGACTTTGGTCAATGCTATCGAACCTTCTCTTGATTTAAAAACAAAAGCTATTTCTACCCAACATAGTCAAGGGCAGCACACCACGACATTTGCAGAGATGTTCGATTTAAGTTTCGATGCTAAAATTATAGATACACCAGGCATCAAAGGTTTTGGAGTTGTGGATATGGAACGGGAAGAGGTTGGCGATTATTTCCCTGAGTTTTTTGCACTAAAACAAGATTGTAAGTTTAACAATTGTATTCACCTTAACGAACCAAAATGTGCTGTGAAGGATGCTTTGGAAGCTGATGAGGTGTCCTATTCAAGATATAAAAGCTATGTCCAAATTTTAGAAGGCGAGGATGAGCATTATAGAACTGATCATTGGGATGATGCTCAGTAAGCTGTGTTCAGTAATACCGTCTGCAGTACCAGTTTTCATTTTAAAGTAACATAAAATTTAATAATAAAAGTCGCCTTGGGGATTTAAGGAATGAAAATAGTTGTACAAAGAGTTTCAGAAGCAAGCGTAACAATAGAAGGTGGTAAAGTTGCCGAAATTGGTAACGGACTTTTGGTGTTACTCGGTATAGTAGATGAAGACAGTCAGGAAGACATCGATTGGCTGTGCAATAAAATAATCAACCTTCGCATTTTTGCTGATGACCATGGTGTGATGAACAAATCATTGAAAGCTATTAAAGGCGATGTGATTTTGGTAAGTCAATTCACGCTTCATGCGAGTACTAAAAAAGGAAATCGGCCCAGTTATATCAAAGCAGCAAAACCAGAGATGGCTATTCCGTTGTACGAGAAATTTATAGAAACACTTCAAAATGTACTGGAAAAACCGATTCAAACCGGAGAATTTGGAGCAGATATGAAAGTGAGTTTGGTAAATGATGGGCCAGTGACCATTATCATAGATTCTAAAAATAGATACTAATGGCATCATTGTTTGGTCATGGTTTAGTGGCCTATACCGTTTCCAAAATTGTAGATTCAAAATCTAATAAACTGCTTTTATTTTTAGCCATTGGTTCTGCCATATTGCCCGATTTAGATGTGTTGGCTTTTAAATTTGGGATTCCTTATTCGCACCCTTTAGGACATAGAGGTTTTACGCATTCTATCTTGTTCGCTGTGTTGTGGAGTGTATTATTGGCTTTGGTATTCGGAAAAAGTAGAAAACTAATATTTACAATCGTCCTTTTTATAGCAACGTTATCGCATGGCCTTTTGGATGCTATAACCTCAGGAGGAAAAGGGGTTGGGTTTTTTATTCCTGTGGATAATGCTAGATTTTTCTTTCCTTTTAGACCCATAAAAGTATCACCAATTGGTGTAACAGAATTCTTTTCAGAATGGGGCATTAATGTCATTCTTAGTGAGCTTAAATATATCGGCATTCCTTGTTTCGTTGTTTTAGCGGTACTTGTTATTAGTAAAAAAATGATGACACAGCAATAGAAAGTCATGTTTAATTGTGCAGCTTATCGAATTTATTAAGTACGTAGGAAATCTATGATATAAATCATTTGCAAAACGTAATTAACTTTTTATATTGTAAGCCTAACTGAATTATCCGCTTCCATGTTTCGTTTAAAATTTACGCTTCTCACATTTTTTGTGCTTTTTACAACCTTTAGTTTTTCTCAATCTGAAGATGTCTATAATTCATTATTTGTACCACAGGAATTAGTGGATAAGGCTAATGCCGTTGTTAGATTTGAAAAGAATCAAGTCGAAGTTTTAGGTCTCGATAAAATTAAAATAACCACAAAGCGAATCACCACAGTCTATAATAAAAAAGGGAATAGACATATAAATGCGGTTTTGTTCTATGACAATAACAGATCAATTAATAAGATGGAAGCGCTTATTTATGATGCCTTTGGAGAAGAAATAAAAAAAGTAAGGAAAAAAGATTTTAAGGATGTCAGTGCAGTAAGTGATTTTTCTATTTATGAAGATGATCGGGTAAAATATCTAGATTATATTCCTTTAAAATATCCATATACGGTAGAATTTAATGCTGAAACAGTCTATACGTCTACAGCATTTTTTCCAAATTGGTATCCTATTGACGATTATTATGTGAGTGTTGAGCATTCGGATTATGAGATTATTAATTCTGCAGGTATCGACTTGAAGACCAAAAAAGTAAATTTTGAAAACTATAATATCAAAGAAATTTCTGAAAACCATTTTGTTGCAGAACATATTCAAGGCATTAAATATGAAGCCTATACTCCAGAATTAAAAAACATAATCCCACACTACAAAGTTGCCTTAAAAAAGTTTGAAATGGTAGGCGTTGAAGGCGAAAATAATACCTGGAAAGATTTTGGGAAATGGATGTACGATAGATTATTAACTGGGACAGACGAAATTCCACAAACTACAAAAGATCATGTAAAACAGCTCACAGCTGGTGTTGATGACAAAATAGAACGTGCTAAAATAATCTACAAATATATGCAAGATAAGACGCGCTACATCAGTATTCAGGTCGGTATTGGCGGTTGGAAACCCATGTTGGCAAATGATGTAGATAAGTTGGGTTACGCAGATTGTAAGGGTTTAACAAACTATACAAAGGCATTGTTAGAAGCTGTGGATGTGCCTTCATATTATACCGTAGTGTATGGAGGTCGAGGGCTTAGAGATATAGATAGTGAGTTTTCTTCAACCCAAGGTAATCATGTGATATTATGTGTTCCGAATGATGATGAAAACATATTTTTGGAATGCACTAGCCAAACAAACCCCTTCGGGTTTACTGCAGGTTTTACAGACGACAGAAAAGTATTATTGGTAAAACCTGAAGGTGGAGAAATAGTCCATACAAAGGTTTATGGAGCGGATGATAGCGTTCAAAAAACAACGGCAAATATTATTATGGATACTTCAGGAAGTTTTACTGCAGATGTTGCCATTACGACCACAGGTTATCAATACAATATCCATGAAGGCATTGAAAAGAAAACCGAAAGAGACCAAAAACTGCATTATAAGGATTATTGGGATTATATCAATAATTTAAACATTGATAATATTAGCATTTCAAATGATAAGGATGCAATAGTTTATAATGAAAATCTACAGTTAACTTTTGCAAATTATGCGTCTAAAAGTGGATCAAGACTTATTTTTCAGCCTAACATGTTTAATAAGGTGACGCAAATACCACCGAGATATACAGATCGAAAATTAGAGTTTAAAATTGATCGTGGCTTTAAGGATACGGACGAGTTTATTATTCAATTACCAGAGGGTCTAAAGGTGGAAGCTATGACCGATTCTAAAGAAATCAAAACCAAGTTTGGTAGTTATAACTTCAAAATAGAACCATTAGATAACAACAAATTAAAATACTCTAGAACCTATATTCTAAATAAGGGAAATTATGAAAAAGAAGATTATAAGGCCTTTAGAAACTTCAGAAAGCAAATTGTTAAATACGATAAAAGTAAAATTGTTTTAACACAATCATAGTGCTTACATTTCAAAGAAAAGATCAAACCATATCAACTTTAGTTTTACTTAAAAAATGAAAAATCTACTCATTATTTTCACGATTATCTTAAGCGCTAATTTCAGCAACGCCCAAAATTTTAAATTTGGAAAAGTTTCGAAAGATGAATTACAAGAAAAATTTCATCCTATAGATTCATCTTCGTCCGCGGCCATATTGTACAGAAATGAAACTATTAGTTTTTATTACACAAAAAATCAAGGGTTTGTTCAGCAGAGAGAAGTTCATGAACGCATCAAGATATACAATAAAGACGGTTTTGATTGGGCGACCAAAAAAGTATATTTATATAATGGTACTCAACAGAAAGAGTCTCTTAGTGGCTTAAAAGGGTTTTCGTATAACTTGGTTGGTGGTAAAATAGAAGAAGACAAATTAAAAAAAGATGGTCAATTTGAAGAAGATAATAGTGAGTTTACAAAAATCAGTTCCTTTACATTACCAAACGTTAAAGTAGGTACGGTCATTGAATATAAGTACAAAGTGACCTCTGAAAGAATTAGTATTGATGATATTATTTTTCAATTTAGTATTCCAATAAACAAACTAGATATTAGAATCGCAACACCAGAATACTATGTTTACAATAAGCAGTATAATTTGCAGGCTAGCTATTTGCCTAAATTAGTTGTTTCATCTGAAAATACTACAATCCCGTTTGAATATAAAATAAATGTGTTAACTGTGAATGAGGAAAATGTTCCAGCTCTAGTTGACGAGGCCTATTCAGGTAATATCAACAATTACAGAAGTAAAATGGCTATGGAACTTACAGCCTATTTAAATAATTTAAAAATTATTGAAAAATCATTTTCAGCAACTTGGGAGCAAGTGTCAAAAACCATTTATGATAGTGACAATTTTGGAGGACAATTAAGAAGTTTCAGTATTTATAAGGATGAATTAGAAGCAGCTTTAACTGGTGTGGAAGACGATTTTGAGAAGGCTTTTATAGTTGAAAGCTTAGTTAAGTCTAAGGTAAAGTGGAATGGAAATTATGGGAAGTACGCTCAGAACGGAGTACGCTCTGCTTATAAAGATGGTGAAGGGAATGATGCAGATATTAACTTAATGGTTGTTTCCATGTTGCGTTCCAAAGGGGTAAATGCTAATCCCGTTGTATTAAGCACGAGAAACAATGGAATTCCCCTTTTTCCATCACGAGAAGGGTTTAACTATGTCATTTGTAGTGTTCAAAAAAATGACGAATATTTACTAATTGATGCTACAGAACAATATAGCACAAATAATATTTTGCCTCAACGAGTATTAAATTGGCAAGGCAGGTTAATTGAAGACAAGGATGCGTCACGCTGGATAAATTTGCAACCGAACATATCCTCCACAGAATCTTCAATGCTGAATGTTACAATTAATGAAGATTTGTCAGTCACTGGAAAAGTGACTAAACGCTTAACTAACTATTTGGCTTATTTTTATAGAAATAAATACACTAAAATGATCCAAGAAGATCGGGTTAAGTCATTAGAAAAAGATAAAGGTGATATAGAAATAAGTGGGTTGAGTGTAGAAAATGACAAAGATGCTACTCAGCCTATTATGGTTAATTACGAATATGAATTATTGGACGGAATTGATGAAATCGGAGATAAAATTTACTTTTCACCCTTATTGTTTTTAGCAACAAAGGAAAACCCATTCAAATTAGAAGAACGCCAATATCCTATTGATTTTGTTATCCCTTACTCGGAAAAAAGTTTTGTTAATATTCAATTACCAGAGGGTTATGTAGTAGAGTCGTTGCCACAATCAACAGGTTTGGAATTTTTGGATGCTAATGTAAAGTTTACGTATTTTGTTAAGCAGAACGGTAATTTTTTACAATTAAAAGCCCAATTAGATATTTTCAATCCTCTAATATTACCAGAGAATTACAAGGATTTTAAAAATTTCTTTAGTAAAATTGTAGAAAAACAAGCCGAACAAATAGTCTTAACAAAAGCCTAAGTAATGAATCTAAAAAACGCACAAAAAGAAGTTGACGACTGGATTAATGCACATGGCGTTCGCTATTTCAATGAACTTACTAATATGGCGCAATTAACCGAAGAAGTTGGAGAAGTGGCTCGCATCATCGCCAGGCGTTATGGTGAGCAAAGCGAAAAGGAAAGCGACAAGGATAAGGATTTAGGTGAGGAACTGTCAGATGTGATGTTTGTTGTTTTGTGTTTAGCAAACCAAACAGGTATTGATCTGCAGGAGGCTTTTGATAAAAAAATGAATAAAAAAGCCAAACGAGACCATGATAGACACCATAATAACGAGAAATTAAAGTAGATTTGTCATTCATCTTATTTTAAATAGTCTTCATGCGCATCAGCATCCAAAAATCAAAGCTTCTAAACAACCAAAGTATTCAGATTACAGGATCAAAAAGTGAATCCAATCGCTTGTTGTTGTTAAAAGCTTTGTATCCTCAAATTCAAATTAAGAATGTGTCTAACTCAGATGATTCTGTGTTGATGCAAAAAGCGTTGACTTCAACGGATGAACTCATAGATATTCATCATGCTGGTACAGCCATGCGATTTCTGACGGCCTATTTTTCCATTCAAAATAATAGGGAAGTGACCCTAACAGGGTCGTCGCGTATGAAAGAGCGACCAATTAAAATTCTGGTCGATGCCTTAAATACTTTAGGGGCAGATATCACTTATTTGGAAAACGATGGTTTTGCGCCATTAAAGATTAGAGGTAAACAACTAACAAAAAATAAGGTGACTCTAGAAGCCAATGTCAGTAGCCAATACATTTCGGCATTATTACTCATTGCTTCAAAACTGGAAAACGGATTAGAACTTACTTTAGAAGGTCAAATAACTTCGGTTCCATATATCAAAATGACCTTGAGTTTGTTGGATTCAATAGGCATTGAAACTAATTTTACTGAAAATGTCATTACTGTAAAATCACAAACCAATAAAATCAAATCACAAACTTTAACTGTTGAGTCAGATTGGTCTTCGGCATCCTATTTTTATAGTCTCATTGCATTAAGTGCTATTGGTACTGAAATAACAATAGCATCCTACCAAGAAGAAAGTTTGCAAGGTGATTCTGTTTTAGCGAATATTTATAATGATTTTGGAGTTGAAACACGTTTTGAAAATAATAAAATGACGCTGAGAAAATCGTCAACCGTTAGTCGTCAATCGTCAATACAATTAGATTTAAAGCATGCACCAGACATTGCACAAACTATTGCGGTAACTGCCTTTGGCTTAGGTCTTGAATGTTATATGGTAGGCTTACATACCTTAAAAATTAAGGAAACCGACCGTTTGGTAGCACTCAAAACTGAATTGGAAAAATTAGGAGGCGAAGTTAGTATTACGGATACAACTTTACATTTAAAATCCTCTAATGACATTAAGAGCAACATCTCCATTGCCACATATAACGACCACAGAATGGCCATGGCATTTGCGCCTTTGGGATTAAAAATACCAATTATTATTGAGAACGCTGATGTGGTTAGTAAATCTTATCCGCAATTTTGGGAAGACCTTCAAACAATAGGATTCAATATAGACTAAAAACCAATTAGAGTTTACATTTAGAGCTTCTTGAAATTTGTTTCGTTTGTTTTCATTTCAATTCAAGCCAATCATCATCCGTGAAAATCCCTGTCTGCCGACAGACAGGCATGAAATACGTGTTAAAATATTTTTTATAAAACCGCAAAACAAAATTAAACCCTCATTTACTTGACAAGGCCTATGTTGAGATTGTATATTTGCAACTTCTTAAAAACAACAAACATATATGAAACATTTATAGTTCATACTTTGATTTAAGTACGGACTCCAAAATAAATGTTCCATGTGACCATAAAAATAATAAAAACAAACACATGAAATTATCACACTTTAGTTTTGACCTTCCAGACGAATTACTTGCCGAGCATCCTGCAGAACACAGGGATGAATCGCGATTGATGGTGCTTAACAGGGAAAAACAAACTATTGAACACAAACAATTTAAAGATATTATCGATTATTTTGACGAAGGTGATGTGATGATCATGAATGACACTAAGGTGTTTCCTGCGCGATTATATGGTAATAAGGAAAAAACCGGCGCGCGTATCGAGGTGTTTTTATTACGGGAATTAAATCAAGACCAACGGCTTTGGGATGTTTTGGTAGATCCAGCGCGTAAAATCAGAATAGGTAATAAACTTTATTTTGGAGAAGACGAAACCCTAGTTGCTGAGGTTATAGATAACACCACTTCTAGAGGACGAACATTGCGTTTCCTTTACGACGGTTCTTACAACGATTTCAGAACAAAATTAACGCAACTTGGCGAAACCCCATTGCCAAAATATATCAATAGAGACGTAGAACCAGAAGATGAAGAGCGTTATCAAACCATCTATGCAAAGAATGAAGGCGCAGTAGCAGCACCAACAGCGGGTTTGCATTTCTCTAGACATTTGCTAAAACGATTGGAAATCAAAGGCGTAAAAACTGCAGAAGTAACGCTACACGTTGGTTTGGGTACGTTCAACCCTGTTGAGGTAGAGGATTTGTCTAAGCACAAAATGGATAGTGAAGAAATTATTATTTCCCAAAGCGCTGCTGACATTGTAAATAAAGGAATAGAAAACAAAAAACGTGTATGTGCAGTTGGTACAACTTCGATGCGAACCATAGAAAGTTCAGTGTCTTCCAACGGCAGATTAAATGAATTTGAAGGCTGGACCAACAAATTCATCTTTCCACCTTACGAGTTCAGTATTGCGAATTGTATGATTACCAACTTCCACACGCCAAAATCAACCTTGTTGATGATGACGTCGGCTTTCGCAGGTCATGATTTTATGAAAAAAGCTTACGAGGAAGCCGTAAAGGAAAAATACAAGTTTTATTCATATGGTGATGCTATGCTCATTATCTAATAAGAAGTAATTCAAATAGTTAAGAGCCTCTTCATTGAAGCTTTTTTTTATCATTTTTTGGGCGTTACCCTGACGAAAAAGTCAGGGTCAGGCTATCCGTTACAAGTCCTCACAATTCTGATAAAAAAATCAGAATTGCTGTGGGCTTTTCACTACTATCCTTAACGCGTTTTCCAGTGGTCAGGTAATTGTATCTAACGTTTTTCAAGGCCATTTTTTCAAAAACCACAACACGAACAAACAGTTGAGTAACTAATATTTAAAAAAATTTAATTTTCCAACTATAACGGTAAAGCCTTAACGATTTTTACTTTTTTCCATAAACCCATAAACCCATAAACCCATAAACCCATAAACCCATAAACCCATAAACCCATAAACCCATAAACCCATAAACCCATAAACCCATAAACCACAAACATTTCACTACTTTTGCAAAAGATGGAAACCAAAAAGAAAGACATACGAGCACTGACCAAAGAGCAATTAAGGGATTTCTTCGTAAAACAAGGAGACAAAGCCTTTAGAGGTAATCAGGTCTATGAGTGGTTGTGGCAAAAATCGGCACATAGTTTTGAGGATATGACTAACCTATCGTTGGAAACTAGGCAAATGCTTAAAGATAACTTTGTCATTAACCATATTAAGGTGGATCAAATGCAACGTAGTGCTGATGGCACCATAAAAAATGCAGTGAGACTGCATGATAATTTAATTGTAGAATCAGTCCTCATTCCAACAGCAACGAGAACCACAGCCTGTGTATCATCTCAGGTAGGTTGTAGTCTCGATTGCAGATTTTGTGCCACAGCAAAATTAAAACGCATGCGAAATCTTAATCCAGATGAAATTTACGATCAAGTGGTTGCCATAGATAATGAAAGCAGATTATACCATAACAGGCCTTTAAGTAATATTGTATTTATGGGAATGGGCGAACCGTTGATGAACTACAATAACGTGCTCAAAGCCATAGATATGATTACGTCACCAGAAGGATTGGGTATGTCGCCTAAGCGTATTGTGGTCTCCACATCTGGAGTGCCGAAAATGATTAAGAAAATGGCTGATGATAAGGTGAAGTTTAAGTTGGCAGTATCCTTACATTCTGCCATAGATGACATTCGTACCTCTATAATGCCATTTAACGCAACATTTCCATTGCATGATTTAAGGGAAGCGCTGCAATACTGGTATGCAGCTACAAAAAACAGAATTACTTACGAATATGTGGTATGGGATGGAATCAATGATAAGCGAAAAGATGTTGAAGCCTTAGTGGAGTTTTGCAAATTCGCACCAAGTAAAGTGAATCTTATAGAATACAACCCTATTGACGATGGCGAGTTTCAACAAGCCAATTCAAAAGCCATTGATATGTATGTTGATGTCCTTGAGGCTAATAGTATTACGGTCACTGTAAGACGCAGTAGAGGTAAGGATATTGATGCTGCTTGCGGACAGCTGGCGAATAAAAGTTAAATTAAGTGAGTTTAGTTTTAAACATAAAAAAAAGCGGCAGTTGCCGCTTTTTTCTTTTAAATGTATATGAATTAAGAAATTACTCTTTTGTAACTCTAAGAGTTTGTGTTTTATCTCCAGAAGTAATCTTAACTAAATAAAGTCCTTTAGATAGTCCAGACATATCAATTGATGAATCTGTAATTTCATTTTTAGCGAAACTAGCGACGTCTTGGCCTAGTAAGTTATAAACTGTGACATTATCAATAGCGTTATTGGCTTTGATATTTAAAATATTCGAAGTAGGATTTGGATACACACTAAACGTATTCAACGTGTTTTCCTCAACACCTAGTACGGCATCCGTAGTAAAGCTCCATACAGTTCCCTCGGTAATACCAAAACAGTTAACAACATCTACTCTCCAAAAGTAAGTTTCACTTAGAGCTAAACCAGTTATGGTTCCGCCATTTTCAAAATTATTAAATGCTTGTCCTGGTGGATCGGTAGTTCCAAGATTTAGTATATATGTATCATCTGGGTCGCTTGCCGTCCAGCTAAAATCTAACGAAGCGTCAGGTGCCTGTAGAGCTACGGCAGTTGCAGCATTCGTAGGTCCAGGAGTTGTTGCTACGGCAGGTGCAGCCGTTTCTGCGCAGGCAGAAGTAGTAAAGCTCCAAATAGGACCTGGTGTAGTACCAGCGCAATTCACAGCGTCAATGGACCAATAGTAAGTTGTACTAGGCATCCACCCATAATTTACGGAAGTTCCATTACTAAATCCTGTTATTTCCCCAATATCACCACCTGCAGGTGTTACACCCAGGTTTAATGTGTAACTATCTACAGTATCTCCAGTTGCTGCAGGTATCCATTCAAATGGACCTAAATTAGATGGATCTCCATAGGTAATTTCTACATCTGTAGCAGAATTTGCAGGAGTAGTTGCAGAAACAACCGCGTCTGGCGCACTGACTGTACATTGAAAAACAGATACATTATCAAATGCCCAACCCCAAGAAAAGTCTCCTAACCATCTAAAACGCACTTGTGCTGTTGTCATTCCAGCTAATTCTGCTGAGACATCTATAGATTCAAGACCAAAAGAACTGTCGTTACCTGCATCAGTACCAGCATAGTTAGCAACCTGATTCCAAGTAGTACCATCACTCGATACTTCAACAAAACCTTGTCCTCCAAAGCCAGCAGTAAAAAAGTGATTAAATGATAATGTTACTGATGTTAGCCCAGAACAGTCAAAAACAGGACTTTCAAGAGCTGCATTTTCAGCAACCATATTATTACCGTAACCGTCGCTATCGAAAATTGCATAATTTCCATCCATTTCACCATTAACATAATAGATTGTATTTGGTGAATTAAAACCAATGGCTTCTCCGCCAGTAGCAAATGCCCAAACGTCTCCACCTCCTTGTATATCGTTGTTAGTCCAGCCAGTTGGGACTGTTAATCCTGCTTCAAAATCTTCAGTTAAAACGACTTGTCCAAACGTTAGAGTAGAAATTAATAATAAGGAAAATAATAAAGTAATTTTTTTCATGTGTTTTTAGTTTTAAAAATTAATTGTATAAAGTTACAAATAATATTAAGTACACCATGTTAAAATTGTATTATTCAATTTTTCGTAATAATCAACAAGCATTATTTGTAGTTTTGCAAAATAAGTCATCGTTAATATTTAAATGAAAATAACCGAGCAAATAAAACAACCTATAGCTTATGAAATGGAACTCTTCGAGCAAAAGTTTCAACTCTCTATGGCTAGCAAGGTCGCACTACTTAATCGGATTACACATTATATTGTAAATCGTAAAGGCAAACAAATGCGACCAATGTTCGTTTTTCTAGTCGCTAAAATGATGAATAATGGCGAGGTAAGAGAGCGTACGTATCGTGGCGCTTCGGTTATAGAGTTAATTCATACCGCCACCTTGGTCCATGATGATGTTGTGGATGATAGTAATCGTAGACGTGGTTTTTTCTCTATTAATGCACTTTGGAAAAATAAGATTGCTGTACTTATTGGTGACTACTTATTATCTAAAGGATTGTTATTGTCTATAGATAACAATGATTTCGATTTACTCAAGATTATCTCAGTTGCTGTAAGGGAAATGAGCGAAGGCGAATTACTACAAATTGAAAAAGCCAGACAACTTGATATTACAGAAGCCGTTTATTACGACATCATTAGGCAAAAAACAGCCACTTTAATTGCTGCTTGTTGCAGTTTGGGTGCGGCTTCCGTTAAACCAAATTCTCCCGAAGTAGAGACTATGCGAAAGTTTGGTGAGTTAATTGGTATGGCCTTTCAGATTAAAGATGATTTGTTCGATTATGGACAAGAAGCCATTGGCAAACCAACAGGTATTGATATCAAGGAGCAAAAAATGACCTTACCTTTAATATATGTATTGAATAATTGTAGCAAAAAAGAAAAGTCTTGGTTAATCAATTCAGTTAAAAATCACAATAAGGACAAAAATAGAGTTAAGGAAGTTATCACTTTTGTAAAAGCTAATGGAGGCTTGGATTATGCCGTTTCTAAAATGAAAGCATTTCAAGAAGAAGCCCTCACTATTTTAGCAAAATACCCAGAAACGCCATACAAAGCATCACTTCAGCTTATGGTAGATTATGTTATTGACCGAAAAAAATAATTTTTAAAATACTGTTATTCAGATAATTAAAAATTTTTATCATTTTTTTGAAATTACCAAGCAACCCTTGGCCGCAAAATTGCGTCTTTATAAATAGAAAGCCTTTTGAGAACGTTCAGAATTTAAAATTAGCAATGAAAGTTATTCAACTTCATAATTCCGATAGCTATCGGAACGAAACCAAACTCATAAAGAGTGCTGCGAAACAAAATCGTGAAGCGCAACATGTATTGTATGAGTTGCATGCACCAAAAATGCTGAGCGTTTGTAGATATTACGTGAAGGATGTTCATCAGGCGGAAGAAGTAATGTTGAATGGTTTTTTCAAAGTATTTAAATATTTGAAATCATTTAAAAATGAAGGGAGTTTTGAAGGTTGGGTAAGACGAATAATGGTCCGTGAATCTATTTCCTATTTAAGACAACAAAAGAAAATTGAATTTACGGTTGAAGACGACTATTTAGATCACTCGCGAAGCGTCGGGACATCTAACAACATCAATTCAAATATGGAAGTGGCAGAAATACAATTGCTCATCGATAGTTTACCAGAAGGATACCGAATGGTTTTTGTAATGTATGCGATAGAAGGTTATAAGCATCAAGAAATTGCCGAATTATTAAAGATTTCTGAAGGCACCTCAAAATCCCAATTATTCAAAGCACGACAAATGCTTCAAAACAAAATAAAAGAATTAAATAACAACAGTTATGGCTCCAATTAAATTTGAAGAAAATATAAAAGATAAGCTCGAAAAACGAACCTTGTCTCCAACATCGGAAAGTTGGTCTAAACTATCTGAAAGATTGGATGAAGATGAAAAAAAATCAAAAAAACCCATCTTTTGGTGGTTGAGTATAGCGGCTGGATTATTGATTATGATGGCGGTATCAATTCAGTTTTTTAACACTAATGATTCTGAGGAATTAAGGCCTCAAACAGTAGAAGAGAACCTAATAAATGAACCAATAAATAAAGAAACGATACAACCGGACCAAAAAGAATCCATTGAATTCGCCAACGGAGAAAATAAAGTAGAGGAGAAGGAAGAAATTTTGCCAACACTTAAGGAATCAGATATCATTGATTTTAAAAGCGATAGAATTAAAAATCATGAACCAAAACACCAACTAGCTGAAATTGAAGAAACGCAAGAAAGTAAGACGCCAGTTGTCATTGACCCAATTGTTAATAATGAATCGCGATCCGAAATCGATGACACTATTTTAAATAATGCTATTGTGCAAGCCATGAAAACCTTAAAATCAGAAAATAGTTCCGTTACCGACCGAGAAATAGATTCCTTATTAAAAATTGCGAGCAAAGAATTGTTTAAGGAAAATTTAAAAAAAGAAACAATTAAGTTAACAGATGCTGACGCCTTATTAATGAGTGTTGAAGACGAAATGGGACAATCCTTTAGAACTAAAGTTTTCGAAGCTTTAAAAGAAAGTTATAAAACCGTAAAAACAGCAGTTGCGGATCGCAATAATTAAATAGACAATACATTAAAATAATATCATCAAAATCAAATCATCATTAATCAAAAAACGAACAGTCATGAACACAATTACAAAACTATTAGCATGCTTAATAATAAGCATAACATTTTCTAATCTTCAAGCGCAAACTAAAGCACAAGATTCTCTTCAAAAAGAAAAAGTAAATTCTAAAATCAGTCTTTTGGAAAAAGAAAGAGCTAAAATTGAAGACAATGAAAAAGCGCTCTTAAAACTTAAAATTGAAAAAATCAATGAGCGTTTAGACGCTAAGGAAATTACAGCTGAGGAAGCTGAAAATTTAAAAAAGGAAGAAGCACAAACCGCAGTTCTTAATATTCAAAATCGAACAGAAATCATAGATAAGAAAATAGCTTTATTGCAACGCAATGGTTATGGCGATTATCCATATGGAGACTATGATTCAGAAGATGATCTTTTTATTTTCAGAATAGGAGGTGGTGACGATGAGAAAAATGAGAGCCTCATCTATTTGGGTAAAAAATCAAAAGATAAACCTAGAAAATACGACCGACGTACCACTACTGATATTGTTTTTGCTTTCGGACTTAACAATGCGCTTATTGAGGGACAAGATTTAGAAGATTCGCCATACAAATTGGGAGGCTCAGGATTTCTGGAACTTGGTTACGCTTGGAAAACAAGAATTTTTGAAAACACCAACTTTTGGAGATTAAAATACGGTTTCTCTTTTCAATGGAATAAATTAAAGATTAAGGATAACAACTATTTAGTCAATACAAATGGCGATATATCTTTACAGGAATACCCAATAGATGCAGATAAGGTAAAGTTTAGAACGACAAACCTTGTCATTCCAATGCACTTAGAATTCGGGCCTTCCAAAAAAATCGAAAAAGAAGATTACTTTAGGTATTCAACGGTTAAGCAATTAAAAGTAGGTTTAGGCGGATATGCAGGATTGAATCTAGGTAACATGCAAAAAATAAAATACAAGGACGATGGAGAGCGCGAAAAGGACAAACAACGCGATCAATTTGAAGTTAGTGAATTTGTTTATGGACTAAGCGGTTATGTGGCTTTAGGAGATGTAGCCTTATATGTAAAATATGATCTCAATCCTTTGTTTAAAAATCAAGTTGTTGACCAAAATAATATATCAGTCGGATTGCGTTTTGATATGGACTAAATCAATCAATTTTTGAGTGTTAAAAGCCTTAATCTGTTTATGGATTAAGGCTTTTTTATGTTTTATCGGAATTTAGAAGATTCTAAAAATATCGAACCTTTTAACACATCATAATCTAATAATTCAATAACCTTTCAATCTTAGCTTTTACTTTTTCTGTGGAAGGAATCATAGTCTCTTCTAAGGTAGAGTTCAACGGAATGGCTGGCATATTCTCACTTCCAATGGTCATTACTGGTGCATCTAAATATTTGAAACATTCCTCTTGAATTTTCCCTGCCAAAGCCCTTGCAAAACTATTATTCGAAGGTTCTTCGGTAACCACTAAACATTTACCGGTTTTTTTAACTGATTTCATGATTGTGTCTTCGTCTAATGGAAATAAGGTGCGCAAATCAATGATTTCAATTTGATCTCTCATATTCAATTCGCCCGAAGCATTATATGCCCAATGAACTCCCATTCCGTAGGTGACAATGGTTAGGGTTTCTACATTATCTTGTTTCCAAATTTCTTGTAGTACCCAAGCCTTTCCAAAAGGTAAGATGTAATCTTCAGCGGGCTCAATAGAAGTTGCTCCTTTAGTACCTGGCACCTTAGACCAATACAAACCTTTATGCTCTAAAATAACTACTGGGTTTGGATCATAATAAGCTGCTTTCATCAAGCCTTTTAAATCCGCTCCATTACTTGGATAGGCAATCTTTATTCCTCTTATATTTGTGACTATACTTTCCACAGAAGAGGAATGATAAGGGCCGCCACTTCCATAAGCACCAATTGGAACTCTCAGGATCATACTTACTGGCCATTTTCCATTCGATAGATAACAACTGCGACTCACTTCTGTGAACAGTTGATTCAGTCCAGGCCAAATATAATCAGCAAACTGAACTTCAACAATGGGCTTTAGCCCAACTGCAGACATGCCAACCGTTGAACCAACAATAAAAGCTTCTTGAATTGGTGTATTAAAAACTCGATCGTCTCCAAATTTTTGGGCTAAAGTTGCCGCTTCCCTAAAAACGCCGCCTAATCGTCCGCCGACATCCTGTCCGTAGAGCAGACATTCTTTATGTTTTTTCATGAGTTCTTCGACTGCGAATAAAGCGCAATCTACCATCACCACTTTTTCTGCCCCTTCTGGTGCTCGTGTTCCTTTTTCTTCCGTAATCGGTGTTGGTGCGAAATCGTTAGTGAATAAATCTTCTGGTTTTGGGTCTTCTGCTTTTAATGCTTTTTCAAAATCGGATTGTACTTTTGATTTTGCGGAATCTTCTATGGACTCAACTTCCTTTTCTGAAAAACCAGCATCCAATAGTTGTTGTCTTAAAACGGGATAGGGATCGCGAGAACGTGCGTCATCTAAATCATCGCGATACCACTCCATGCGTACGCCAGAAGTGTGATGATTTAGCAAAGGCACTTTAGCGTGCACTAAAAACGGTCGTCGTTCTTCTCGTATTGTTTTTATGACTTTTTCTAAAGCGTCGTAACTCTCGGTGAAATTAGCACCATCAATGGAAATAGCTTCCAATCCATGAAATCCTTGGGCATATTCAAACGCATTTTGCGCTCTTGTTTCTGCCTCGTTTGCCGAAATATCCCAACCGTTATCTTGTACTAAATACAAAATTGGCATTTGTTTTAAGGCGGCCATTTGGAAGGCTTCGGCTATTTCGCCTTCGGTTACTGAGGCATCGCCTAGAGAACACACTACAAGCCCATCCTCAGTCCTTCCCGAAGGGAAGGAAGCCGATACGTGATTACTCGTAACTGAATTTTTTAAACCTTGTTTTTCTAAATATTGAAGTCCCATAGCAACTCCAGTTGCAGGAATGGCTTGCATACCAGTCGCAGAGGATTGATGTGGAATTTTTGGTTTATCATCGTCCTTTAAACTTGGATGCGAATAGTAGGTTCTTCCACCAGAAAATGGATCCTCTTTTTTAGCCAATAATTGCAGCATTAAATCATAAGGCTCTAAACCGAAGGCTAACAACATGGCATCATCTCTATAATACGGAAAGGCATAATCTTGAGGTAATAATTGTAATCCCAAAGCAATTTGAATCGCTTCATGTCCGCGAGAGGTGGCATGGACGTATTTTGAAACTTGTTTGAAATTTGCCTCGTAAAGTTCTGCCATTGCTTTTGCTGTACAGAGTTTTGAAAATCCTTTTTTTAGTATGTCGTTTTTCATATTCATTTCCCACAAAAGTGGGAATCTCTTTAATTAGACTTTAATTTTTATACAGAGTTTCACTGAGGTTTCACAGAGATACTCTGAGATTTTAATTCCCAAAATTAATTGGAATAATCTGATTGAAATTGTTTTGTCAGTTCGAGTGAAATTGCTTCTTTGCAATGTTGTATTGAGAACTCTTTTTTAACAGCTTCTCGATACAATTCTCCTCCGTCGAATCACTCGAAGTGACAATATCGTTTGTTGAACGGTTGCTTCCGTGTTAGCGATTGAACGGTCTGTTTGAGCTCCTCGCAGAGAGCGAGTAGTGAAAGCGCGACTTTTTGCGATCCTGCAAGGTTTCTAAAACCTGGCAGGTATGAGCAAAAAGTAACGTCCACTTTAACAAACTCATACTATGCAAATTATTTTTCTACCTTAACCATCCAACCAAATTTATCTTCAATTTTTCCTGTTTTGATGGCATTGAGGGTTTTATTCACTTCTAACCCAACAGGACTTTCGTCAGAAACAAGGATGGTGTCATCTTCAATACCAATCTCTTGTATATAGGCGATTCCGACGGCTGTTCCTGTTCCGAATGCTTCTTCTAAAGTGCCGTTTTTTGAAGCCTCAATAATGTCATCAATCGGAATTGCACGTTCAATAACCTCATAACCTTTATCCCTTAAAATATCAATAACACTCATGCGTGTGATGCCGTCTAATATAGAACCATCGCGTTTTGGCGTGATAAATTTTCCATCGATTTTAAAGAAAATATTCATGGTGCCAACTTCCTGAATGTATTTATGCTCAACGGCATCTAACCATAAAACTTGGTCATAACCCTTTGCTTTCGCCAATTCCGTTGGTCGAATGGCTGCTGCATAATTTCCTGCGGCTTTAGCTTCGCCTGTGCCACCATTGGCAGCCCTTATATATTGTTTTTCTGCCCAAAGTTTAATGCGCTTACTAAAAAACGGTCCAGCTGGTGAAGCCATAATGATGAACTTGAAATGTGTGGCCGCACGCATACCAATAAACGGTTCGTCGGCGTACATAAATGGTCTTAGATAGAGTGCGCTTCCATCTTTAGGCGGAATCCAATTGCGTTCTAAATCTACCAATTGTTTTAGGCCTTCCACAAAAAGTTGTTCAGGGAAATGTGGCATACCCATTCGGTCTGCACTTTTATTTAAGCGTGCTGCGTTTTTATCGGCCCGAAATAACATTGGGTTGCCTTCTGAATCTACAGTGGCTTTCATACCTTCGAAAATAGCTTGTCCATAATGCAAAGCCATGGCTGCTGGATGCGTTGGGATTAATCCCATTGGGACAATTCTTGGGTTAAGCCATTCGCCTTTATCGTAATCACAAATAAACATGTGGTCTGTAAATGTGGTGCCTAATGGAATATTGTTGAAATCGATGTTTTCAACTTTCGAATGTTCTACTTTTTGAATTGAAATGTTAGGTTTCATAGTTTTATTATTTCCGTCAGTTCGAGTGAAATTGCTTATTTGAAATTTTTTATCAAGTACTTTTTAAGGCTTCTAGATACAATTCCGATAAAAAAATCGAAATCACTCGAAGGGACGATAATCTTTATATTTTTCGATTGATGTCAAATTGTTCAAAATAATCAGCTACGCGTCGTACGAAGCTTCCACCTAAAAAGCCATCGACAACTCTGTGATCAAAAGACAAGGATAAATACATCATACTCCTAATCGCGATTTCGTCGCCTTTTTCGGTTGTGATGACTTCTGGTCTTTTTTTGATAATTCCTAAAGCTAAAATGGCAACTTCTGGCTGATTAATAATTGGAGTTCCCATGACACTTCCAAAGGTACCAACGTTAGATATTGTGAAGGTGCTGCCTTTAATATCGTCGCCTGCTAATTTGTTTTCTCTTGCTTTATTTGCGAGTTCGTTAACGTTTGTTGCTAATTGATTTAAATCTTTTGTATCTGCATTTTTTACGACAGGAACGATTAAGTTACCACTGGGTAAAGCGGTGGCCATGCCAATATTAATAGCTTCTTTTACGATGATGTTGTTGCCATCTACGGAAGCGTTGATATTTGGGAAATCCTTGATTGCTTTTGCAACGGCCTCTACGAATAAGGGTGTAAAAGTTAATCGTTCACCATACTTTTCTTGAAAGGCTTGTTTGTTGGCATTTCGCCAATTGACCATGTTTGTTAAATCGGCTTCCACATAAGCTGTTACATGAGGCGAGGTGTGTTTTGAATACACCATGTGGTCTGCAATCATCTGGCGCATGCGGTCCATTTCAATGACTTTGCCTTTGCCTTTATCAAATGATAATTGCGGAATTCTGAATGCTGTCGGGTCTTTTTCGGCAGTTGGTTGTGCAAATTTATAAGGTCGTCCTTCTTCGATATATTGAAATAGGTCGCTTTTGCGTAATCTGCCTTCGTGTCCTGTTGCCGGTATTCTAGCTAATTCTTCAAAACTGATATGTTGTTCTTTGGCGATTGAAATGATTAACGGGGAAAAGAATGAAGCCCCATCTGATTTCTCTAAAGGGGAAGAAACACTCTTGACTTCTTTTTCTTGAGAGACGTATGTCCTTGATTTCGGTTTTTGAATTTCCTTTTTTTGAATTGATTCTTTGTTATCGCTCTGAATGACATTTTGATTTTTTGAAGATTTTGTTTCTTCTGAAATTTCAAGAATTGCCATAACTTCTCCAACAGGAACCACATCTTTTGCTTTAAACAACGTTTTTACTAAAGTTCCTGATGCAGGTGCAGGTACTTCATTATCGACTTTGTCAGTTGCAACTTCTAGGATAATATCGCCTTCATCAAATGGATCTCCTTCAGCAATCAACCAATTGATAATGGTTCCCTCGGTAATACTTTCGCCCATTTTGGGCATTTTTAATTCGAAATTTTTCAATCGTCAATCATTTTAATTTCAAGAATTAAAGATAATGCATATTAGATTTTAGGTATGTTAAAATCTTTTAATTTAGCCTAAAAAAGAAATTTATTCTATAATAGTCGTTTATTTAAGTTTTATATACTTTTAATGTTTAATTTTGAGTCGGTATAAAATAATTTTTTCTCATGGTCCAACTTGATAAAATCGACGCCAGAATCCTGGAAATCCTTCAGGAAAACAGTAATCGTACGACAAAAAGTATTGCTGCAGAACTTGGAATGACCACCTCTCCAATTTTTGAACGGATTAAAAAACTTGAAAAAGAAGGTTATATAGAAAAATATGTTGCTGTTTTAAACACTAAAAAAATAGGTCTGAAACTGACCGTTTTTATTGGGATTACCTTGCAAGGTCACACACGCAGTTATTTAGAAAAATTTGTCAAGGAAATAAATAATTTTCCCGAAGTCATAGAATGTCACAGAGTAAGTGGAAATTTTGATTATTTACTGAAGTTGGTGGTGGAAGATATTGAAGCTTACGAAACCTTTATCATTTCCAAATTAACGTTGCTTCCATACTTGGGAAATGTGCAGAGTTTGATTGCTTTATCCACAAGTAAAGAAACTAATGCGATTGATTTGAGTCGGGTTTTGTAATCCTGTAAGGTTTTTAAAACCTGACAGGTCTCTAACTTTCAGGCTAGAAAATATGACCTCTAGATAAATAACGATGAATATAAGAATCACTCATCATAACGTTACTTACGTTTTAAATGTCTCCCGAAGTGTTTGATAAGTAGCCTCTTGAACTTTCATGTGTTCTGGAACCTCTCGAAGTGGTTCAACTTCTTTTAAAGTTTCATGACATTCTGCTGGTAATTGTTGATACAGTTTTGTGCCCTTGGTTTTCCATGCAATCATTTCATCAGTAATTCCTCGTATCACTTTTGCTGGATTGCCAACTACTAAACTTCTATATGGAATTTTAGTTTCGGCTTTTACAAAAGACATGGCTCCTATGATGCATTCATCGCCAATTTCGGCATCATCCATGATTACGGTATTCATTCCAATAAGACAATTTTTACCCAAATTTGCACCATGAATAATGGCGCCATGACCAACATGTGCACTTTCTTTTAGTGTGATGGATTTTCCAGGAAACATGTGAATTGTACAATTTTCCTGAACATTCACACCATCTTCCAAAATAATTTGTCCCCAATCTCCACGAATGGCTGCGCCTGGTCCAATGTAACAATTTTTGCCGATGATGACGTTGCCTGTCACTGCAGCTAATGGATGCACGAAACTTGATTCGTGAACAACTGGTGTGTAATTTTTGAAACTGTATATCATATCAATTGACGATTTTTTTGAATTACGATTTACGACTACTCACTCTCGTGTAATCGGTAATCTAAAATCGTGATTCGTAAATCACTTAAACGCTTTCAATTTTTCCTTTGTAAACTCAGACAAGACCAATCTTCCGCTGGTTTCGGCACGCTCCGCTAATAACTCATCCCAATCATCTGTGCCTTTCCAGAATACTTTTTTCATTTCAAGCATAGCTTCTGTATTGTAAGTGCATAAGTGTTCCGCTGTTGTCTTTACGGCATCGTCTAAGGCTTCCGTTGTATCGAAAACATGCGTATACAAGCCTTTTTGTTTTGCGAATTCTGGTGGGTAAAATGTATTGGCATCAATGGCGATTTGCGACATGGCACTTAATCCCATTTTGCGTTCTATGGCTGGTCCTACAACAAAAGGGCCAATACCAATATTTAATTCGCTTAGTTTGATGGATGCAAATTTTGTGGCCATACAATAATCGGTTGAAGCGGCCAATCCAACACCTCCACCAACGGTTTTTCCTTGGATGCGACCAATGATGAATTTTGGACATTTGCGCATGGCGTTAATCACATTGGTAAAACCTGAAAAGAAAACTTTCCCTGTAGCTGCATCGTTGATATTTATGAGTTCGTTAAAACTGGCGCCTGCGCAGAATGTTCTGTCGCCTCCACTTTTTAGTACGATGACTTTGATGTCGTCGTTTTCTCCTGCTTCGGTTATGGTTTTGGCCAGTTTAGCTAAAACATCTCCTGGAAGGGAATTGTGTGCAGGATGGAAGAATTCTATGTAGCCTACATTGTTTTCAATATTTAATTTTACGTAAGGATTACTCATATTATTTCGTTTTTTATTGAAACCTCAAGGTTTCAGAAACCTTGCAGGTTGGTATTTAACTTAATTTTTTTTACGTTAAAGACCTTTCAGGTTTTAAAAACCTGAAAGGTCTGGAATCTCGATTATATTAAATCAAACTGTTCAAAATGATGATTCAGGTGCTTGCGCTCCAACAAATACGATTCATATCGATTCAATTCTCCAAACACCAAATTCTTCAATTTAGCATCTGGATGTTCTTTAAAATACTCTAAATATTTTTCTCTTTGTGCTTTAAATTTTTCAATGGCTGTTGCTAAATCTGGATGCTTTAAATTATCTAATTTATCTTTTTCCAACTGCGGAAACTGAGAGTTTTTTGGAAATTTATCATAGTTGTATAAACTAGCATGTACTTTCTCTAAAATCTTTTCTGGTGTAGCGATTTCAAAATCCTGAATGTCTCCCGATGTAATTTTATAGGTGTATTCTAAATGTTCAATCATGTGTTGTGGTGTCATGATACCCCATTTTGGTTTGGTGTCTTCTTTGAGTTTTGAAAGTAATTCTTCTATTTTTTCTTCAGTCATTTCAACAAAAGACTCTTGTTTTTTCTGAACCATTGTAAGTACCGTTGCGAATGCTACTTTCTCATCAGTGTTAGCATCAAAAATTTCGGCATACCATTTTACGATTCCACTTGGATGTTCAGCCGAAGCAACATCTCTATCTACTTTCTGTTTACACGTTAAACGTACGTAAATAGTGTCATTGTGATACAAAGGACGCAAGAATCTACATTCTTCCAGTCCATAATTTGCAGAAACAGGTCCATTATTCGGATAGACAAACAATCCGGCTGCAGCCGAAATTATGAAATAACCATGGGCCGTTCTTTTTTCGAAAATACTGCCATCTAATGAGGTAATATCTGTATGTGCATAAAAATGGTCCCAAGTCAGATTGGAAAAATTGATAATGTCGGTATCCGTTAAGGTGCGCTTATGGGTTTTCATAGACATGCCTGGTTGAATGTCTTCCCAATGGTACTTAAATGGATGTTGTTCTGCTTCTTTGTATGATGCGTTTTGTTGGTAAATACCAGTAATTTCTGTAAGTGTTGTTGGCGAACCTTGAATGGCCGTGCGTTGCAAATAATGTTTAATGCCACGCATGCCTCCCATTTCTTCTCCACCACCAGCACGACCAGGACCACCATGAACCAAATAGGGTAGAGGCGAACCATGACCTGTACTTTCTTTGGACATTTCGCGGTTAATTACCAAGATGCGTCCGTGATGTGATGCGGCATTTATAACATAGTCTTTAGCGATTTTATCATCGTAAGTTGCAATTGAGGATACTAACGAGCCTTTACCCATTTGTGCTAAAGTTATTGCTTCATCCAAATTTATATAAGGCATTATGGTACTGACGGGACCAAATGCTTCACGTTCATGAATGATTGTATTTTGAAATGGATGGTCTGATCTTAGTAAAATCGGACTTATGAAAGCACCTTTTTTAGCATCTGCACCAATGGTTTCAATTTTATCTAAACTGCCATAAACAATTTGTGCTTCTTTGGCTAAATCATTTACCGAATCTCTGACCGCCTGCACTTGTTGCTGACTTACTAAAGAGCCCATTCTGACTTCTTTTAATCTTGGGTCTCCAATGGTTACTTTATCCAATGCTTTTCCTAATTGAATTTGAACATCTTCAACCAAATTTTCTGGAACAATGATTCGTCTAATTGCCGTACATTTTTGGCCACATTTTACGGTCATTTCTTTCCTAACTTCTTTGATGAACAAATCAAATTCTGGTGTTCCGGGAACAGCATCTTCTCCTAAAATGGATGCATTAAGCGAATCAGCTTCCATAGTAAAAGGAACGGATTCTTGAATTAATCTCGGATGTGATTTGAGCAAACGTCCTGTTTGTGCGGAACCTGTAAATGTGACGACATCTTGCGATTCTACGGTGTCTAAAATGGTTTTAACCGTGCCGTTGATGATTTGTAATGCGCCTTCGGGTAAAATACCTGAAGCAATAATTTCCCGAGCTACGGCTTCCGCTAAATAAGATGAAGAAGGTGCGGGTAACACCACAGCAGGAACGCCTGCCATCCAATTAACCGCACATTTTTCTAACATGCCCCAAACCGGAAAATTAAAAGCATTGATATGAACAGCAACGCCTTTTTTTGGCACCATTATATGATGTGCCATAAAGCGGCCACCACGAGATAAATCGATAGCCTCACCTTCAACGTGATAGGGTTGGTTTGGGAATAACTTCCTTAAAGATGCATTGGCAAATAAGTTTCCAAAACCACCTTCGATGTCTATCCAGCTATCCACTCGTGTGGCTCCAGTTCTGTAACTTAACTCATAAAAAGCTTCTTTTCTTTTAGTAAGGTAGAATGCCAATTTTTTGAGCATGTTTCCCCTTTCCTGAAACGTCATTTTGCGAAGTTTTTCGCCTCCTTTGGTTCTTCCGTAGTTTAGAATTTCGGGAATATCCAAGCCTTCTATAGCGACGCTTGTAAAGGCTTCGCCTGTTATGGCGTCGTGGATTGGTGTGCCTTCTTCTTTTCCTGTGGTCCAGTTTCCTTGGACGTAGTGTTGAATCTTGTTCATATTTAGAAATATATAGTGGATTCCGCATCAAGTGCGGAATGACAAATCGTTATAAATTCACATTTTCTATAATTGCTGCATAACCCTGACCAACACCGATACACATAGTGACCAATGCATAGCGCTTGTTTTGTTCCTTTAACTCCAAAGCAGCAGAATAGGCAATTCTAGTTCCTGTAACACCAAGTGGATGACCGATCGCGATTGAGCCACCATTTGGGTTAATTCTTGGGTCGTCATCAGCAATTCCCCAAGCTCGCGTGCATGCCAAAGCCTGTGCAGCGAAAGCCTCGTTAAGCTCAATGACATCCATATCGTCCATAGTTAAACCTGCTTTTGCCAAGGCTTTATTTGAGGCTTCTACAGGACCAATACCCATAATTCTCGGTTCTACGCCTACCACTGCGGAACTTACAATTCGTGCTAATGGTTTTAGATTGTATTGTTTCAGGGCCTCTTCTGATGCGATTATCGTTGCAGCTGCGCCATCGTTTAGTCCTGAGGAATTACCAGCTGTGACGCTTCCGCCTTCTTTTTTGAATGCTGGACGTAATTTGCCTAAAATTTCAAGAGATGTTGTTGGTTTTACAAATTCATCTTTTGAAAATTGGATTGGGTCTTTTTTTCTCTGCGGAATTTCTACAGTTACGATTTCTTTTGCTAAACGACCGTTTTCTTGTGCCTTGGTAGCTTTCATCTGGCTCCAATGAGCAAACTTATCTTGATCTCCTCTTGAGATGTTGTATTTTTCTACTAGGTTTTCAGCAGTGTTTCCCATACCATCGGTTCCGTAGAGCTTTTCCATTTTTGGATTTATGAAACGCCATCCGAAAGTGGAATCGTACATTTTTGAATCGCCTCCAAATCCTGTAGAAGGTTTTGCGATAACGTATGGGCCACGTGTCATGTTTTCTACGCCTCCAGAAATAAAAAGGTGACCATCTCCTGATTTTATAGCTCTATTGGCGTGAATGATTGCTGACAATCCAGAACTACATAATCGGTTGACGGTTTCTCCCGGAACTGTAAATGGTAATCCTGCTAAAAGAGAGGCCATTCGTGCCACATTACGATTGTCTTCGCCAGCTTGGTTGGCGCAACCCATAATGACATCATCATAAGCGTCTTTTGGGATGTTTGGATTTCTTTTTACGATTTCTTCTATTACTAATGCACCCAAGTCGTCTGTTCTAACTGCAGATAGTGTGCCTTTGTAATTTCCTATTGGTGTTCTTATGCCGTCTATGATGTATGATTCCATTAAAAAAATTTACGATTTTTGATTTACGATTTACGATTCCAAGCTGAATTATTTTGTGTTTGTACCTTTATTAATTGAGGATTGCCGAAAATGTATCGCCATTACTCATATTGCCTGTGTTATAACCTTTCATAAACCACTCCATTCGTTGTTCTGATGTACCGTGGGTAAAACTATCTGAATTTACGCTCCCTCTGGTGCGTCGTTGAATGGCATCATCTCCAACAGCGTTTGCGGCACTCATGGCTTCTTCGATATCTCCAGCTTGCAAATATTGTCTGTTGTGATGTGCCCAGACACCTGCATAAAAATCCGCTTGTAACTCCTGTGCCACAGATAATTTATTGGCTTGGGTTTGGTTGCTTTGTGATTGTAATTGTCTTACTTTGCTCGATGTTCCTAAAATGGTCTGGATATGATGTCCTACTTCGTGGGCTGTTACGTAGGCTATGGCGAAATCGCCACCTTTGGCTCCGAAGCGTGTTTTTAATTCGTCGAAAAACACAAGGTCCATATATACTTTTTGGTCACCAGGGCAATAAAAAGGACCTGAAGCCGAACTAGCGTTTCCGCAGGCTGTCCTTACTGCATCAGTAAATAAAACCATCTTAGGTTCTTTATAATCTCCGAGATTATTTTCCCTAAATAGGCGATTCCATACATCTTCGGTATCTGCCAAAACGGTTGCCATAAAATTACCCATCACAACTTCTTGTTCGGTTAGTTCACGTTGCTGTACTTGTTGTGTGGTTTGGCTACCACCAACTTGTTCAATGATTGGTGCTAATTGCTGTCCGGTTTCTCCGCCAAACAATTGTAAAAGTATAACTACCACAGCGATGACGCCACCACCTGCTGCTAGTTTACCTTTGGTGCCCATGCCTCTTCGGTCTTCTAGATTGCCGCTTTTTCTTCTACCTTGCCATTTCATAATTTATAAGTTTTATTTTGTTAGTTATCTTCCCATTGTTTTTGAGTTCGATATACGACTCCTTTAAACAAAGCTACTAATTCTTCGCCACGTTTAACTTCAATAATATTGAAACCTAGTTTGTTCTTTACGTTTTCAATAACGGATTCAGCTGTTAAGTAATCGCCTTCTTCCAATGCTTCAATATGGTTGATACTTGTTTCAATTGAAACTGCGTATTTTCCATGGGTGTTTGCGGCGAACCCGAAGGCGGTATCTGCTAATGCGTAGCTAATGCCTCCATGGGCTTTGTTCATGCTGTTGAGCATGTCGCCTCTTATGGTCATTGCTACTTTGCATCTGCCAATTTCACATTCTAGAATTTCTATGCCTAGCCAAGTGCTGTAGGCGTCTTGGGACAGCATTTTATGTGGAATTTTTTCTCCTTTCATATTCTTCAGTTTTGTCATTGCGAGCCTGTCTCGTTTGCAGAAAGGGACGAAGGACGATGCAATCTCAGTATGAGATTCTTCGCTTCGCTCTGAATGACAAACTAGTTAAAAAATGTTTTAACTTCTCTGTTCATTTTACGTAAAAGTGGACTACAACGGTATCTATCTTCATGATACTCGTTATACAATTCATCCATTTTTGAAACACACCAATCGATTCCCATTTCGTCTGCCCAAGCTAATAAGCCTTTTGGATAATTGACGCCTTTCGTCATGGCGTTGTCTATGTCTTCTGCTGATGCAATGTTAAAAAATAAGGCGTCTGCGGCTTCATTAATTAGCATTACTAAAATACGGTTGAAAATTTGTTGTCCAATCTTACTCTTTTGCGTTTCTGAAATAAGTTTAGGATGCCGTGGTACTATCTTTCCATTTTTATCATAATCATAATAACCTTTTCCAGATTTTCTGCCTAAATAGCCAGCTTCAGCAAAACGTTTTTGCGTGAATGCTGGTTTATATCTTGGATCGAAATAAAAGGCAGTGAAAACAGTTTCGGTTACGGTGTAATTGATATCGTTTCCTATAAAATCCATAAGCTCGAATGGTCCCATTCTGAAACCACCTATGTCTTTCATTGCTGAATCAATTGTTGCAAAGTCGGCCATGCCTTCTTCATAAATCCTTAAAGCTTCTCCGTAAAATGGTCTGGCCACTCTGTTGACAATAAACCCTGGTGTGTCTTTGGCTATTGCCACCGTTTTTTTCCAGTCTTTAATAATTTCGACAGATTTATCCAGTACTTCATTTGAGGTTTGAATGGCTGGAATAACCTCAACCAGTTTCATTAAAGGTGCTGGGTTGAAAAAGTGAATTCCAATACAACGTTCGGGTTTTTTTAATGATGCCGCAATTGAAGCGATTGATAAACTTGAAGTGTTCGAGGCAATGATACAATCCTCTGAAACATAGCCCTCCAGTTCTGAAAAGACTTTTTTCTTGATGTCCAAATTTTCTATAATGGCTTCAATGGTTAAATTTGAATCTGATAAGTCCTTTAAATTATTAACATAAGAGATGTTGGACTGGATTCTGTTTTTTTCAGAACTATCAATACGTTCCTTTTCGATTAAACGATTCAATATCTTTTCTAATGACGCTTTTGCTTTATCTAATGCGTCCTGATTTGTATCGTATAATTTTACTTTACGACCTGAAGTGGCAGCCACTTGTGCTATGCCGCTTCCCATAGTTCCAGAGCCTATTATTCCTACTTTTATTTTCATTTATATCTTTCGTCTTCCCTAATGGAAGAAACTTTTAGTTAAACTTGACATTAAATACCTACAAGGTTTCAGAGGCCTTGCATGAAAAACAATTCATCCAAAAGGAAGGTTTGTTACATCTACATTTCCGCCAGACAAAATAATGCCCACGTTTTTAGTTTTAAATTCTACTTTATGCTTTAATACGGCTGCAAAAGGAACAGCCGCTGAAGGTTCTACAATAATCTTCATGCGTTCCCAAATTAATTGCATCGCCTTAATAATTTCATCTTCTTCTACACGGATGATCTTTTCGACATGTGTTTTGATAATTGGAAAGTTACGATTTCCTAAATTTGTTCGCAAGCCATCTGCAATGGTATCGGTAGTTTCATTGGTTTCTATTTGACCAGAAATTAAAGAACGATACGCATCATCTGCTTGCATGGGTTCAGCTCCAATGACTTTGCAGTTTTTTGAAAAATGACGTGCGGCTAATGCTGTGCCTGCGATTAATCCACCACCTCCAACAGGTGTTAAGATGACATCTAAATCTTCATGTTCTTCTAAAAATTCAATGGTTGCTGTGCTGTTTCCATAAATCACTTCATCTTGATTGGAAGGATGTAAAAACGATGCGCCTTTTTCTGCTTTTATACGGTTTGCTGTTTCTTCCCTTGCTTTTAGGGTCGATTCGCATTCAATGATTTCGCCACCATAATTTTTGACGGCATTTTTTTTAACTTGAGGCGCGTTTTTAGGCATAACAATATATGCCTTTGTTCCAAGATTTTGAGCAGCAAGAGCAACGGCTTGGGCAAAATTTCCTGAGGAATGCGTAACGACGCCTTTTCGTTTTTCTTCTTCCGAAAGTGAAAGAATGGCGCTTGTGGCGCCTCGCATTTTAAAGGCACCCATTTTTTGAAAGTTCTCACATTTGAAAAATACATGGCATCCTGCTTCTTTGTTTAATAATTGAGAAGTTAACACAGGTGTTTTGTGAATAAAGGGTTTTATTCTGTTGTGGGTTTGTATGAGAGTTTGTTTAGTCAGTTTACAATGGTCTAGTTTGGAATCATTGTCCGCTCAAAAGGACAAATGCTACGATTCAAATTTATAGTTTTAACGAGATAATTTTAACTTCCTTTAAAATTGGGTTTACGCTTTTCTATGAATGCAGCAACGCCTTCTTTATAGTCTTCGCTTTGTGCGGCTTCAATTTGTAATTTGGATTCTAAGGCAAGTTGGGATTCTAAATCATTGGTCATGGATTTGTTGAACAATTCCTTAATCATTCCTAATGCTTTGGTTGGCATTTTGGCTAATTTTAAAGCTAGATTATCGACTTCTTCATCAAAATTTTCTAGTGGAATCATTTTATAGATCATGCCCATTTTTTCTGCCTCACCTGCCGAAATTTTATCGCCTAACATGGCTAATGCTTGTGCTTTTTGAAAGCCTATTAATCGCGGTAGAAAATAGGTGCCTGCGCTATCGGGAATTAAGCCAATTAAACTAAAGGCCTGAATGAAACTCACTTTTTCATGAGCTACAACGACGTCGCAAGCCAAAGCAATATTTGCACCAGCTCCTGCAGCAACACCATTGATGGCACCAATAATTGGTTTTTTGATGTTTCGAATTCTTGTAACAATGGGGTTGTAGTGTTCTTCCAATATTTTTTTGAAACCTGGATTTAAATCAGGATCAGTCACTTCTTTTAAATCTTGACCAGCGCAAAACGCTTTGCCATTTCCGGTTAAAACAATGGCTCTTACATCAGCGTTGTTTTCGCAATCATCTAAAATGCTTTGTAAACGCAAGGCCATTTCGCGATTGAAACTATTAAAGACTTCTGGTCGGTTTAGCGTTATGGTTGCTATTTGGTTTTCTATTTTTAGTTGTATGCTCTTGCTCATAATTTTTTTTATTGTTTATTCCGCATCAAGTACGAAATGACAAAACACTAATTTTAAGGTTCTCGATATAAAATTGCAAAAAAGCAATTTCACTCGAACAGACGTAACTCTATTTCAAACATTTAAAATAATCAAATGGCTCCTGGCAATCGTCACACTGAAATTGTGCTTTGCAAGCTGTGGAACCAAATTGACTTACTAATCGTGTGTTTTTTGAGCCACACTGAGGACATTTTACGATGCGCTTTCCATTCAATAATACAGCTTTATCTGATACTGCATCCAATGGTGCAGCTATGCCATAATCTTCTAATGCTTGTCGCCCTCTTGGTGTAATCCAATCGGTTGTCCATGCTGGATGCAGAATTAAGTCTATTTCCGATTTATATCCTGCTTCTTTCAATGCTTTTTTAATATCATCACCAATGACGTCCATTGCCGGACAGCCACTGTAGGTTGGTGTGATTTCTACTTTCACCATACCATCAACAATAATAGCGGAACGAACCACTCCCATATCCATGATAGATAGTACTGGGATTTCAGGGTCTGAAACCTCCTCCAATATGGGAATTAAAATTTTATCTATATTTTGTTCTGTTGTTGTCATAATAAATATCGAAGACTGAATCCAGAATTCTGAAGTATTGATTACTGTAAACTACGTAATTCGGTGTTCAAAATTCATCATTCTTCTACCATTCCATATTAGGATACGTACGTTGCATATATTGTAATTCGGTTAATAAATAACCGAAATATTCTGTGTGAATCCCTTTTTTGCCTCCTTTTTGGAAATATTTCGATTCTGGAATTTCTAAAGTTGCCTGTTCTAGGATTTCATTGACATTCTTGTAATAATCGTCTTTTAATTTGGTTACATCTACGCCTATACCTTCTGAAACCATTTCCTTATCCGCTTCTGTTTGATGAAACAATTCATCTGTGTAAGTCCATAAGTCGTTTATAGCTTCTTGCATATTAGCTTTACTTTTCGCTGTGCCATCGCCTAAACGTTTGATCCAATCTGATGAAAATCGCTCGTGATAACGGACTTCTTTTATACATTTTTTAGCTATGGCCGAAAGTGTTAAGTCTTTACTCTTTTCTAATTCTGAGAGAAATGCTAAATGATAAACATCGAACAAAAACTGACGTGCCATGGTGTAAGCGAAATTGGTATTAGGTTGTTCTACTAATAAGACATTAACGTATTCACGCTCCTTTCGCAGCATGGCAATATCGTCTTCAGTCCTTCCATCTCCAGCAATTTTTGCTGCATATTGAAAATAACTTCGAACTTGACCGAATAAATCCAATGAAATATTGGTGCAGGCAATGTCTGTTTCTAGCGTTGGACCATGACCGCATAGTTCTCCCATGCGTTGGCCTAGAATGAGGCTGTTGTCGGCAATTCCTAGAATGTAGTTGTATAAGGTTTTGTTTTTCATTTCTAATTCTTAGTTATGAGATTCTCCGCTTCGCTCTGAATGACATTGAGATTAAATTAATGAGATCCTGAAACTAGTTCAGGATAACAAACCAAAGGTTTGTCACATGTGCTTTACGTCGTCTGGTAAATCGTAGAAGGTTGGGTGACGGTAGACTTTATCTTGAGCTGGCTCAAACATTTCGCCATTGTGTTCTGGATTTGAGGCCGTTATGTTTTTGGATTCTACAACCCAAATGCTCACGCCTTCGTTTCGTCTCGTGTAGACATCTCTTGCGTTTTCTAAAGCCATTTCAGCATCTGTAGCATGCAGGCTTCCACAATGTCTATGTTCTAATCCGTTTTTACTTCTTACGAAGATTTCCCAAAGTGGCCAGTTTTTTTTGTCCGACATAGTATATGTTTTGTTTCATCTTGTTCTCGATACAAAATTGCAGAAAAAGCAATTTTACTCGAACAGACGATGAAAGTTAAATTGCTTGTTTTTCTATTCTTTCTTGGTTCTTTTCTGCATATGCCATTGCGGCATCTCTAACCCATTCGCCTTCTTCCCATGCACCAACTCTTGCTTTCATGCGTTCTTTGTTCATTGGGCCATGACCTTTTACCACTTGCCAAAACTCATCCCAATCAATTTCCCCGAAATCGTAACTGCCGCGTTCCTCATTCCATTTTAAATCTGGGTCTGGAATTGTGAGTCCTATTAAATCGGCTTGGGGAACGGTTTGGTCTATAAATTGTTGACGTAAATCGTCATTGGACTTTCGTTTTAATTTCCATTTCATGGATTGTTCGGTGTGAATAGATTCGGCATCTGTAGGCCCTAACATCATAAGACTTGGCCACCACCATCTATTTAGGGCATCTTGTGCCATTTCCTTTTGTTCTGGTGTTCCGTTAGCCAGTTTTATCATAATTTCATAACCTTGACGTTGATGGAAACTTTCTTCCTTACATACTCGAATCATAGCTCTAGCATATGGTCCATAAGACGTATTGCACAATGGTACTTGATTTATAATTGCTGCGCCATCTACTAACCATCCAATAGCTCCCATATCTGCCCATGTAATGGTTGGGTAGTTGAAAATGGACGAATATTTTGCTTTTCCTGTATGCAGTTGCTCGTACATTTCATCGCGCGAAATACCTAAAGTTTCGGTTGCTGAATATAAATATAAACCGTGACCAGCTTCATCTTGCACTTTTGCCAATAACGCTACTTTTCGTCGTAATGAAGGTGCGCGCGTTATCCAATTGCCTTCTGGAAGCATACCTACAATTTCGGAATGTGCATGTTGCGACATTTGACGAATATGTGTCTTACGATATTTTTCTGGCATCCAATCTTTCGGTTCGATTTTTTCGTCTCTTGCGATACGTGCCTCGAATTGTTCTTCTAGACTTCGACTGCGCTCAGCCTCTAAATTTTTTATTTGTTCTTCACTCATTTTTTTTCTAAGCTTTTAGCTGTTGGCTTTTAGCCTTCAGCTTGTTGAACTTCTTTTTAAACCTTGGCAAATAATTAAAGGTTTCTGATATTGCCTATTGTTGGCAGACAAGTGCGTTAGGGATTGTAGCGGCATCCTTTTTTTATCAAAAAAGATATAGCGGAAAGCCCGACTCTACGAAGCTCTTTAGCGAAGTAGAGTAACGCCCAAATTAGTATTTCAAATAAACTTATATATCTACAAGGTTTTGACTTCGACTACGCTCATCCAGCATGAAACCTTGCAGGATAATTTAATGAGATTCCCATTTTCATGGGAATGCTCGCTTTTGGCTCACACATCAAAATCGACCACGACTTTGTCTGATGTTGGTACAGATTGACAGCTTAACACTAAATTTTGCGACACTTCTTTTTCGTCTAATGCATAGTTGATTTTCATCTCTACAGCACCTTCTTTTACTTCGCATTTACAGGTGCTGCAAACGCCTCCTTTGCAGGCAAATGGCAAATCGGCTCCAGCGCCCAAGGCTGCATCTAGAATGTTGTCGTATTCTTTGGTCATAGTGAAGGAAAATTCTTTTCCGCCATCTACGATTGTTATTTTTGTGCCTTCTACATTTTGTTGTGCCAGTCGTTCTGCTCGCTTGATATCTTCATCTGAAAGGCCTTTTACGAACAGCTCAAAATGCACTAATTCTTTTGGTAAGCCTGCTTCTATTAAATAGGAGCTGACATAGTTGATCATTTTTTCTGGACCACAGAGAAATACTTCGCTGGTGTCTGGAATATCGATGAAGGTTTTTGTAAGAACTTTCATCTTGTCATCATCGAAACGTCCGTTAAACAATTCTATATCCCGTCGTTCCTTGGTTAGGAAATAATAGATTTCCAATCTTCCAAAATAGGTGTTCCGCAGTTGTTCCAATTCTTCTTTAAAGATAATGGATTTTGCGGTTTTATTGACGTAAAATAGTTTGCAAGTTGAATTTGGTTCACCTTGTAAATGTGCTTTTACCATGGATAGGACAGGTGTAATGCCACTTCCAGCCGCAAAAAATAAATAATTCTTGGCTTTTTTTGCGTTGACCTCTACACCGAAGGTTCCGCTTGGCGACATCGCTTCAATATGGTCGTTGGTTTTGAGCTCGTTGTTGACATAGCTTGAAAATTTTCCGTCAGGAATTAATTTTACAGCTACCTTCCACTCATTTTCATTTGGGCTTGAGCATAACGAGTAGGAGCGTCGCACATCTTCGCCATTAATATCTGCTTTTAGCGTTAAATGTTGGCCTTGACGGAATTTGAATTCGTTCTGTAATTCTGAAGGTACCTTGAAAGTGATCACCGAAGTATCTTCAGTTTCCTTATATATGTCCGCAACTTTTAATTTATGAAATTCTGCCATCTTGTGCCACGCTTTGAGCGTGGTATCTATTTAAATTGTACTCGGATGTGTTTTAACACCAAGTTCGACTTTTAATTATACCCACCAAGTTTTGACTTCGACTATGCTCAGCCACCAAAGCGAAACCTTGCAGGAACATATAACTAACACTTGTTAGTTTGTTTTACAAAGTTATAAAATAAATTCTAAAGATTTTGTTAATGTGTTAATTGGCAACAAATCGAATGTGAATTCATGATTTATTGGCAATGCCATTGATAAGTATATTACTTAAGTTATCCGTTAGTTCTTGAAGGTTTATATCTTCCTTTTTAGGAATCCAGATATAAAGTGAACGCAAGGTGGTTAAAATTGAAAACATCATAACGTCTGGTTTTACATTTATGATTTCACCTGCTTTTATGCCTTTTTCTAGGATGATTTTAAAATCGTTTTCGTAATCGCTTCTAAGATTTTGGTAATAGATGAGTTGTGTTTCAAGGTGCATCCAGTCATTATTTAAAGCTGCCATGCCGTTACTGTTTTTGCTCGAAATATGAACGTGTAATTCAATGATTTTTTTAAGTTTGTCTAGGCAAGAATCATTTGAAGCAGTTATTTGCTTCATACCATTTGTAAACGCTTCAGCTAAGGAAATTATGATAGTATTTAAAATAGCTTCCTTAGAATTGATATGGTTATAAAGACTAGCTGCTTTTATTCCCATTGCCGTTGCCAAATCTCTCATAGTTACTGCGCTGTAGCCTTTTTCTTTAAAGAGTTTAGCCGCTGTAATTGTTATTTCTTCTTTACGTGTAATTCCTTTCATTTCCTCATGCTAATCCTTTCCTACTTCGACTGCGCTCAGCTTAAGCAAGGAAAGGGAACTGTTAAGTTAAAATTTTTGATTGGGCTCGATAATTTGTAAATTTAAACAAAAACAAACTATGGGATTTTTTGATTTTATTTTAGGTGCAAAAAAACAGCAAGTTGAAGCGTATTTGAAAAAAGGCGCCATAATTTTAGATGTAAGAACCCAACGTGAGTGGGATACTGGACATATTGAAAATGCCATTCACATACCTCTTGACGAATTAAAAAATAGAGTTGATGAAGTGAAACAGCTTGACAAACCAATTATCGCTTGTTGTGCAAGTGGTGTGCGTTCAGCAAAGGCTGCAAAGTTTTTGAATCTAAATAATATAGCAGCCACCAATGGTGGTGGTTGGGTGAATTTAAAAAAGCGGTTATAGCTTTAAACCGTCTAGTTCTTCGGTAGAATTAATTGAGATTTCCTTGTACTGCAGTGTCCAACCCAAGGAATTGGTTAAAATCAGGAACTTAGACAACTCGCTAATCAGTCGGTTTTGTGCGTTGGATTTTAAATCGGAGGCTTCAATTTTTTTCATCAGCGATTTTTTTACGGTATCCTTAATATTATTATAATCTTTGGCGTCAAACTGATTTAGGAAATCGGCTTGTACGTCATAATATTCAAAATCCGGATTTATTTTTATTTCCTCTTTTGGAATACTATTAATTTGAAGTGTCTTTGTGGCTTCGTCAATATTGTATTCAATTTTACTTAAATCGTAGGCTACAGTAACATCTGCATTCACAACAACTAGAGCTTTTTTTTCGGCAGAAATTAGGTCTCCGAAAATGGCTTTAGAGTTCTTATAGCTAAATACTTCAGAAAAATGCCCTTCGGTAACGACTAATTTACCAACGTTTTTTATTTGTTCTTGGATTAAAGCACTGTGTGCTTCAATAATTATTTTATCTTCTTTTTTGTCTTCGCAGTATTTGAAAGTGAATAAAACTACTAAGGTAATTATAACACCAAACAATATTTTTCGCATAGGCTAATTTAATTATTTTAAGTTGAAATAAACTAGGATAAGCTGAAGACTTATTAATTTTTGGTCACTGTACTATTTATGAATATTAACGCCATCTAAGCACCTAAATGAATTAAGACTTGTGCTAATTGAGTTATGGTGTAGACATAATTCCGATTATCTTTGTAAGCATAATTATATCATATTCCCCGACAACATCATGATTAGAAATCTTTGCTTTTTTGTATTTACACTATTAGCTGTATATAGTTATGGACAAGACATAAGTTTTGAAAAAAATGACAATAGAGCAGCTCGAGTTCTAGACCATAGCCTAAATAAAAGTAGGGATAGTTTAATCTTTAAAAGTGAAAAAGTAATCAGCCAAGTCGATATTTTTAACAAGTACTATATGAGTAGCGTAGAAGTTAATGGCAATGAATCTAAGATTGAGGTTGCTAATTTACCTGCTGGTAGGTATGTTGTGCAAGCTAGGGTAGACCGAAAACGGATTGTTATGTATTTGGAAAAAAAGACATCTTTGGTCAAAAACCTCGAAACTGCAGATGTTAAAGTACGCAGTAATGAAAATCCTGATATTAATTTTGAGAACCAGAGTATAGAACCTAGAGAAAAATTAAAAGAACTAAGTATTAGCTATTGGGTTGTTTATGAGAAAAATATGGGATCGGGATCGTTTAAAACAATGAGTTTTAAAACCAAGCAGGAGGTAGCTAAAATGATTTCTAAGAACAAATTGGAATTGAGTACAGAGATTGCAAAGGACAATACATTGGTTGTTTACGAAGTTTATAATACTAAAAGGTTTATGCGTAAACAACTTAGAAAACCAACATACTTTAAATCATCTAAATCAAGATTTTTTAATGTTAATCCCTATTATAAATCAGAAAATTTAAATGTAGGAACCCATTAGATCATACTTTTAAATTTTCTGATTTATAATAGGAATGGCTCTATTGAATCAAAGGTTTTATACTTAAATCTGCTCGGTCTACGCGCTCAAAATTGACTTAAATTGTTCAAAAAAATTTCAAATTTTCACTTCAAAACGAAACGTTTAAACCACTTGATTTGTAAATTTATATAGTATCAGTAGAACATTATTACTGTTAATTTCGTCAAAATACGCAAATAAACTATGACATGCACAAATAAAGATATGCGATAACACTAATTCTTAATATCTTTGTATTCAGGTAGTTTAAGCGTTTTCTTATAGCTGAAAATTTTTATTGTTTCATTCTGGTTTTGGTTTATTTTCGTTCCATGGCTGAGTATATGGTTCTAAAAAAAAATAGGCTATAACAGGGTGAAAAAATTGGATTTTCGCACAAAATCAAAACGTTTAAACTATTTTATATTATACTCAATGTATTCTAATGCACCATGATTAAAAATTTTTGCTTACTACTATTTATTCTATTTTCCAGCTTTAGTTTTGGACAGGTAGTAGTATTTCAAAAAAATGAAAATAGTGACGCTCGTGAATTGGAGCATAGTCTCAATAAAAATGCAGATAGTTTAATTTTAAAGAGTGAAAAAATAATCCGACAAGTCGATATTTTTAATGATGACTATATGCAAACCGTTATGGTCAACGGTAATGAATCTAAAATTGACGTTGGCAATTTACCAATAGGAGAATTTATTGTACAAGCGAGACTGGGGAGAAAACGGATTATCATGTATCTCGTGAATAATGAACCTATAGAGCCAAAGGTTGAGGAACCTAAAATTGTCACTACAACAAGTGAAGTAGAACATTCGGATCATATTTCAATATTAGGAACCAAAAAATTAACAAAAAAAAGAGACACGGTTCGGTCATTGTATTGGGTGGTATATGAAAAAAACACAACTTCTGGCACCTATAAATCTATGAGTATGGAAAATGAGGAAGAAGTCTCTCGAATGATTTCCTTGAATAAATTGGAACTAAGTACAGAAATTGCAAAGAATAATACATTGCTGGTTTATGAAGTCTATAACACCTCAAAGTTTATGCGCAAGCAGCTGCGAAATAGTACCTATTTTAAATCTTCTGAATCAAATGTGTTTAATGTTGTACCTTATTACACCTCAAAAAGTAATAATGAGGTTTCTCAATAACTGATAGCTTATACTATTTGTATTAAGCTCACAAATAACTTTAGTACTTGTAGAGAATTAAATTCTATTCGTCTTATAATTTAATTTTTGTCGCTCTCAATTGGTCGTAAAGGAATGACGAACAAACTATTGTAAATTGACTACTTTATATGGCTATTTCACATATTTACACCATTCAATTAAATCCTATTTTTTTGCTTTATATCGTAAAAGGGCGTGTATTGTCTAAAAAAAATGCAACATGTCTTATAAATAATTGCGTATAGATATATGATCATAACTTAGTGTTAGAATAAGCAAATATTGATGTTTTCTAACACCACAATATTTGAAAACCGCCCTCAAATTTTAAAAGTAAATGTTATGATAAAGAACATCTGCACACTACTCGTCCTACTTTCCATTTTAAGTACTTATGGTCAAAATTTTACATTGTTAAAAAACTTTAATCCGAAAGCAAAAGAACTAAAGCATAATTTGAATGCTTCTAATGATAGCTTACTATTAAGTAGTAAAACTAAAATTTTGCGGGTTGACATTTTTAACGAAGATTTTGAAAAAATAGTCCAAGTCGATGGATTGGATGCACAAATTCCATTAAATGACATACCAGAAGGCAAATTCGTTGTTGAAGCTAAATTAGATGATAAGATTTTTATCTTTGGTTTAATGCGATACGACTATGATATAGAGAACAAATCTTACAATAATAATGACATAGCTGAAGGTAAGGGCATGATGTTAGACGAAAGTCTAAATGTGATAAGCAAAACACCAAATAAGAGTATTGCCTTAATGTTAACAGGAGCAAAGTCAAAAAAACAGACACCTAAAAAGCAAAAATTTTATTGGGCGGTAACGAAGATAAATAATGAAAGCGGTTCTAGTAAAACCATGCAATTAGTGGATAAAAAAACGGCTGATAGAATGATACTGAAACATAGGCTAGAGCTCAATAGTCCTTCGGGTAAACTAAACGAATTGATGGTTTGGGAAGTTTATGATACAACAAAATTTATGGAACATCAGGTTTCAAATCCTGATTTTTTCTATTCATTGACGTCAGATTTATTTAATACGCAACCCTACTTTTCTACCCATAATAAAGTAGCCAATCTTTAGGGTTCACTAATGATATATCCATTTTTAAATAGTTCTATTTCCAGATTAGATTTATGTGGAAAATTTGTTAAGCTCATTTTAAAAAATTAAAAGGTCTTTAAAAAAAGTTCAAATTTTCCGTTTATAAGGTGTTTTAAGTGTTTTAACGACCGTTAATGCACATTAACTAAAAAACAAGTAGCGCGTCTGAAATAGAAAACAGGATACAAAAAAGCGAATAACTTTGTCGATAGCATATAGCCAGCCCCAACAGTTGGTTTAATGCTCAAATTGTTTCCCAAAACAAAAAACCTACTTATTATGAGACTACTGTATACCTTCGTATTCGTGCTTTTGGCATCTATAGTTTATGGTCAAAAATCCACCCTTTATCAAAATGTAAATGTTAGAGCCAAAGAGCTAAAGCATAATCTCAACAACACTGGAGATCACCTTATTTTTAAATGTGAACGTACCATTTATGAAGTCGTAATTTTTAATGACGATTTTGAGCGTGTCATAAAAGTTAAGGATAATGATGTTGTTATACCTATTGCAGATGTTCCGGTGGGTAGATATATTGTTGAAGCGCTTCTTAGTGATAAATTAATTGTGATTACTTTATTGAGAAATGAACCCTTTGATGTTCTTGAATCAGCTCCTTCAATAACGGATAGTTCAGATCTTTTTGGCAGAAAAACAACTCCAAAAAAAGAAGTCATTGCTGATGTTGAACTACAAAAAATTGAAGAGCCAATTATTAAGGAAGACATAAAAGTAGCTTTAGAAACAAAGAAATCAGCTTTACCTAACAATAATAATAAGGAGACTTATGGAGAAGAAAGCCATATGAAAAAAATAGATTTTGCGGTAGCTGGTAAAAAAGCAGCATCATCTCCAAAAACACCTAATGTTGCAGAAAAAAAGGCAATAGAAGAGAAAAAGAAACCTATGACCAGTAGCTTATCGTTATTTAAATCGACATCGAAAGGTGTTGAGAAAGATGCAGAATTAACGATGCCAAATATAGACTTGGCAAAATCCAATAGAATCGTTAGTACCTATTGGGTAGTTTATAGGATTAACAATGGTCAGGGTTCTGAGAAAATACAGAAAATGAGTGACCAAGAAGCGGTTGATCGTTTGATTAAAAAGAATGAAATTGACAAGAGAACAAAGACAGGTCGATTAAATGAACTTACTGTTTGGACTGTTTATGATCCAACTAAGTTTGTGCAACACAAAAGAAAGAATAAAGAGGATTATATGAATGTTGCTTCAGAAAGTTTTAAGATTGAGCCGTATTATAAATCAGAAAACGAAGCAGGTAATCTGTAAGGGTGTTATAATGTACTCCCTAAAAATTAAAAAATCCCAGATTAAATTTTAGTCTGGGATTTTTTATTTACTGTTTTTTCAACTCTAATTTTTCAGCAAAATAATCACAAAAATCTTTCATGGTAGCGGTCATTTTTTCGTCTTGGGTCGCTCTTAGAAATGTATCACTCATAGTGACTAAAGTTTGATGAAAAAAGAGTTTCATTTCATCAACTGGCATATCTTTGGTCCACAAATCTATTTTCAATGTTTCCTGCGCATTGCCATCCCAAACCGATAACATTATGGCTTTCGCTTCTTCGTTGTTTATGCCACCATCTTGTGCGGACCAATTTAGTTTTTCCGGTACGCGATTTTCATCGAGTTCAACGTTTAATACTATTTTCGATTTAATAATTTTAGACATTACTTTTTGGGTTTAAATTTAGCTTTGTTAAATATAATTTGTGGCTCTGTTTGCATTATGGTTATGATATCTTCACCTGTTGTGTCGGCGTAGGCTTTTACAATTTGCCAACCTATATATTGCCCTAAGCGCCCTGGTGAATCATTGTCCAATTCTAAATAAAACTTAGAAAAAGGAGCGTCTGCAATAAAGCGGTTTGGTAATTTAGGATCTGTATCGTACAGCAATTCCTTTTCAATAAAATAGCTCCATATTTGACTTTCATTGGCTTCTGCCCATTTGATCTGAGCTTCGGTATAACCAATTTTTTCAGCATCTGTTTTAAACGGAATCATAACATCTTTAAAGTAAAGTAACTTCCCGAAGTAGATCATTTCATCCAATAAGGTTTTTCTATCGGTTTGAAAGCTGTATTTTTTGGCATAATTATCAGTCACATCAACTACAATTTGGCTCTTACGCATATTTGCCGCAATAAACACGGGTATGTTCTGATAAAATTTGTGGTCAGCTCCTAAATAGTTATCTAGAGCAATAAGCACTAAGGAATCATTGACTATGGTTTTGTCTCGGTATGCGACGTCATTTGTCAATGTAATTACGCGTGGGACGGTAAATGTTTTATCGTAATATTTTAAATGTTGAAATAAGCCTTCCAATTCTTGTTTTGTGTTTTTAAAATCTGGAAACGTATTTTGGACTTCCGTTAATAATTCATGTTGTAAAGTGTCTTTCATTCTATGAATCACAATGGAATCTGGGACACGTTTAGAAAAGAAGAACGGATACGCTTCTTTTAATGTCGATAAATCTTCGGGTTTAGCTTCAAAAAAAGCCTTGTCAAAACGTTCAACAGTGAAATCGGCTTCAATGGTCGCTATCTCTTTTTCAACCTTAGACTCCTCATTACATGACAGAAATAGCAATCCGACAGCTAATAAAATATAAAATTTAATCTGCATTTGGTAAAACATTTTTAATCCTAACACTATTGCGTTATTTTTGTTGTGCAAAGGTACACTTCTTTATAAATGAGTTCTAAAATAAAAAATTAAAAATTATGCAAACGGAAAAGGTAGTAAATCATATTGTAGATTGGTTAAAGGATTATGCCACAAAAGCTGGAGTCAATGGTTTTGTTATTGGTATTTCTGGCGGAATTGATTCTGCTGTAACGTCAACACTATGTGCAAAAACGGGCTTAGATCTTTTATGTATTGAAATGCCCATCCATCAAGCGCCAAGTCATGTCACTAGAGCGCAAGAGCACATTGCACAATTAAAAAAGCGTTTTCCTAATGTGAAAGACACGGTTGTTGATTTGACGCCTGTGTTCGAGGAATTTAAAACCGAAGTCAGTTTAGAAGGCCAACAAACTACAGTTGATATGGCTTTGGCAAATACTAGAGCCCGTTTGCGAATGACTACCTTATATTATCATGCGGGTCTGTTAGGCCTTTTAGTCGCTGGAACTGGTAACAAAGTAGAAGACTTTGGTGTTGGTTTTTATACGAAATATGGCGATGGAGGAGTAGATTTAAGTCCGATTGCAGATTTATTGAAGTCTGAAGTTTATCAAATTGGGGACTATTTAAAAGTGCCAGAATCTATTATGAAAGCGGCTCCTAGTGATGGTTTATTTGGAGATGCCAGAAGTGACGAGGATCAAATTGGCGCATCATATCCAGAATTGGAATGGGCGATGCAAATGAAAGATGAAGGTAAAACGGTTGCAGATTTTGAAGGAAGACAACGTAAAGCCTTTGAAATTTTTATGCGTTACAACACCTCAAACAAACATAAGATGATTGCGATACCGATTTGCGAAATTCCCAACAATTTAAAATAATCTTTGCATTTTTGGCAAATAATGTTACTAAATTATTTAATTTTTAATTATTTTTGTTTAACAAATCTCCACTATTGTATTTAATTGCATAAATTACCCTAACCAAAAACCAAAATACAATCGTCATGATAAATATATTGATTGTTGATAGTCATCCAATCGTAAGAACTGGATTAGAATTATTTTTAAATAGTAAACCAGACTTTAAAGTTATTGGCAGTTTAGGCAGTGGAATTGAGATATTTGAATTCGTTAGACGTCATAAAGTTGATGTTATAATATCAGAAATCGATTTACCAGAACTTAATGGTATCACTGCGCTAAGAGCTATTAAAAAAGAAAATAAATCTGTAAATGTGTTGATGTTTAGCCATCAGCCAGAAGAGATTTATGCCATTAGTACGCTTAAAGCTGGAGCTTCAGGTTATTTAAACAAATCAGCTAGCATTGAAGAACTAGAAGCTGCTGTGCGTAAAATCAGCACAGGAGAAACGTCACTTAGTGAAAAAATGGACAAACATTTACGCTATGAAGATACACGAAAGAGTAGGAGCAGAATGTTCAAAAAGCTTTCAACTAGAGAGGTTGAAGTTTTAAAATTACTTTCCATTGGTCGCAAGAACAAAGAAATTGCTCAAGAGTTAGATATTAACGAAAAAACAGTGAGCACCTATAAAGCGCGATTGTTTAAGAAACTCAATGTCACTAATATTGTGGATTTAATTCATCAAGCTAAACATCATAACTTAGCTTAAATCATTTAGCCAACAACTTTACCTAATTTACGGGACAATAACATTTTAAGACCAACATAGTCTTTCACATCTTCGATGATGGAACGTGTGTCGGCATTTTCATTTAAAGTTTCATTTTTGTATTCTGCTACTTTTTTATCGATAAGATGGCAACGTAAACTCAATATCGTTTGACTTACCAGTTGTGAAATAGAATCTTTTTTTTCTTTTGGGATAATTTGATTGCGTTGCCAATCATGTAAGTTATAGCGTTCATCTTCCATTAAAATACTGGTTACTGTACTTGCAGCATCTTGATCGAGTTGATTCACGAAGTTTTTAGTCGAAAAATTTTCATCTTGATTCAATTTGTCAATAATAGAGTAGTAGAGTACTTTGAACTGCGGATTGGTAAACTGCATTTCGTCTTCCTGAAGGTCTAGGTATATTTTTTCAAAGACACGTGTTTCGTGTTTTGTGGGTTCTAAAACCAATTCGCCAGTAGATTCTTCTTCCGTTAATATTAAGTCTTCAAATTGTTCCGTTCTATCACCATAGAGCATTAAGATTTCTATGATTTTGCGTTCCAATTCAAATTGAATATCAACCTTTTGCTTGGTTTGAGGTTCATTTTTTACAACCTGAAACGCTTTTTGATCTTGTTTGTAGTTTTTATTGGCGTCTTGAGATTCTTTCTTGTTGATCTGTGCTAAAGTGCTGAACAATACGTTTTCACTAATATCCATGATTCGTGCACACTCTTGGATATAAATTTCACGCTTTATTTGGTCAGGGATTTTGGCGATACTATTGACGATTTCGCGAATAGTCTCTGCTTTTTTTATAGGATCATTATCCGCTTCTTTAACTAATAGAGACGCTTTAAATTGAATAAAATCCTTAGCATTATCATTGAGGTATTCGGTAAGTTCTTCTAAAGTATTCGATTTTGAGAAACTATCAGGATCCTCGCCATCAGGAAACGTACAAATCTTCACGTTAACACCTTGTTCCAAAATTAAATCAATACCTCTAATGGAAGCTCTTATTCCCGCGGCATCGCCATCAAAGAGAACGGTGATATTATTGGTTAGCCTATTGATTAACCGAATTTGATCTGAAGATAAAGCAGTTCCGGATGAGGATACCACATTTTTAATGCCAGTTTGATGAAACTGAATGACATCTGTATAACCTTCCACCAAATAACAATTGTCTTCTTTAGCAATGCTTTGCTTCGCATGGAACAAGCCATAAAGCACTTTACTTTTATGGTAGATTTCGCTTTCCGGTGAGTTGAGGTATTTAGCCGCTTTTTTATCGTTGACCAGAATACGACCACCAAAACCTAGTATGCGCCCACTCATGCTATGAATAGGAAACATTACCCTACCTTTAAATCTATCGAAGCGTTTGTCGCCTTTAACAATAGTTAAACCGGTCTGTTCCAGAAATTCGAGTTTATAGCCTTTACCTAAGGCATCATCTGTAAACGCTTGCCATTCATCTAACGAATAGCCTAACTGAAACTTTTTAATGGTTTCTTCAGTAAACCCTCGTTCTTTAAAATAACTTAGTCCAATGGCTTTGCCTTGATTGGTACTATGGAGTACTTTCTGAAAATAAGTGTTTGCATATTCGCTAACCAAATACAAACTCTCTTTGGTATCCGCTTGTGCTTTTTCCTCGTCGGTTCGTTCGGTTTCTTCTATTTCAATATTATATTTTTTAGCGAGGTATTTTATGGCTTCAGGATAGGTAAAATGCTCGTGCTCCATTAAAAAGGTGACTGCATTTCCGCCTTTGCCACTAGAAAAATCCTTCCATATTTGTTTCACTGGTGAAACCATAAAACTAGGAGAGCGCTCTTCGCTAAAAGGACTTAAGCCTTTAAAGTTACTTCCTGATTTTTTCAGTTGTACAAAATCACCAATGACCTCTTCTACGCGAGCGGTTTCAAAAACTTGTGCTATGGAATTTTGTGAGATCATAACATTCCCCATGAAAACGGGGATCTTTTATTTTAAGATATTTGTGATTTTTAGAAGTTTCCCACTTTACTGAAACAAGTTCAGCATACAATCGTGGGAACTTTGGGTAAATTTAAGATAAAGAAATTGTTTTAAAAATTAATCGTTGGAAGTTATTTGATATTCTCGTTTTAAACTGCGAACTTCCTTAGAAGAAGGGAGTAACATAAGGCACATATAAGAACAGTTAGGTCAAAATGGATCAGAAACTAACATAATAAATTTGTAGCATCTAAAGTTTTAAAGCAGTTAAGTAGCCTTTTGGATACTACTATAAAAAAATTATCTTTACTAGATAACAGTAATTCTAACCTTAATATATTCTGAGATATTTACGGGATATAGGTAATGAAGGTTGTTATATAACTTGTTGGCATTCATTGCAGAACATACTTACAACGGGAAAATTGAGATTTAAAGATATCAGATTTTGAAAAATTAAACTCTGAATAAATTGCGCTAATTTCACATTCTAATATTAAACAAAAATTTCATCTCACTTTTTAGCTTGTTTTCGGAATTATTGAATCAATCGGGCTTTAATAACTATAAATAGTTAAAGAATTAAAATTATTATAACGACTACTAAAACTGCACTCTTAAAAAGCCATTCTCTTTTTTACGCGAGCCAGGCATTGTTAAAATTTCATTTTTAATAACATGAGAATTTACAGGTAAATATCTTAAATCTTCTTTTTTATCAGTTAGTTGTTGGTGCTCAAATATACCTTCATCATTAAAACTAACTAAATAGACATTAAATTTTTGAGCTGAGCCTGGTCGCATGCCACTATTACTTTTCTTATCTGTTTTCACATCTTCTATATTAAACTCACTATTAAAGACATAGTGCAACTTATTATCAATAATAAATGGCTTGAATGATGCATATTGCGAATAATAAAATTTTTGACTTTTATTAACCAATCTACTCCAGTTTAAAGTACCGTCTTTATCTACTTTACAAGCAATAACATCATCATTAATAGCATTTAAATTGTTAAAACCTTGTGTATCTCTACCAGCAACACCAACTCTGTTTACCTCTCCTATAATATATAATGATCCATTATCATCATCTATCACATCAAATAGACTCAATAAAACCCCACGCTTTACTTGTTTTTTGTTCAAGTCATCATAAAAATTATCAGAAAACGGAAGATACTCTTCGCTCAATATTTCTAAATCATCAGAAAGTTTAGAGTAATAAATGGCGCCGTTTTCATTTTTCTCGTCAATAAAAAAACCTACACAATACAATCCATTTTTTGTTTTTTCTAAGCTTAAATCACGATGTCCCTCTTTGTCAAAAACAATATTTTTAGACGTATAAGATTCATCGTTTATTGCTTCCAATTTATATGTATTGGATTCTGGCGTATTATTTAAAACGTACAACGTCTCATTGGTTTCTCCAATATCACTACTATAGTGTCTGAATTTTTCATCTCTATCTTCTATAGAATATTCTTTTTCCTTTTTGAAGATTTGATTATAATTTTTATCAAACAAATACGAAACTCTTTCTTTGACCGATTCATTTCTAATCTCATAAGAAATAGCCACATAATCATCCCTAAAATTGACAATACCAAAGGATGCATTGTCTCCATTTACTTTAAAAAACCTGCGTATTACATTTGAATCATCTTTCTCATTGATAACAACTAACGTTTTGCCGGTTTTGCTAAAATCTTCAATATCAATTATGTTTAAGTGAAATTTAATTTGCAAATCGCTTTTTGTGTTTTCTTCAAGCAGAAAATATAGTTTACCATCATTAAATGTAACGTGACGTAAAACATCTTCATCTCGGTCTTCAAATTCTGTAGATTTTATCTTTTCTAAGTTCTCATCCAAAACAGTGACCGTATACATATAATCACCTTTTTCTTTGTAGTTCTGTACATTTATGATGTTGCTATTATTTTTAAAAGAATACCATACAGCTTCTGCCTCATTGTCCAGCGACGCTTTAGAGACTTGCTGAGCGAACAAAAAATTAGGGATAAAACAGATTAGAATTAGTAGAGTTATTATTTTCATAATTATTAAAATAATTAGGTTTATATTATCAAAATCATTTTTTAATATGAGTAAAGTACAAAAAACAATAAGAAGTCTGAATTAAACCAAAGAATAGTGCCGTTTTTTTTGGACCGATGAATTTCACTTAATCGGAACTGACAAAAGTTTGCGGAATAAAACGCTGACTGAATTTACTCATACTTATAAAAAGAATTTAGGACTGACCAAAAATTAAAAGAAAAAACAACGAAATGGTAACACCGTGTATAATTAATTGCTTTAGCAATTTCTAATCTGGAAAATTACTGCAGAATTTTCTCTGGCAAGTTTTTGTTTACTAAATTAGTTGCTTAACCACGCAACTAACCATTTACAATCAAGTTGGCAAACATTTAGGAAAAACCACAATCTGATTTGAAAACCATAGAATTACTTGAAATTAAAGACATAAACGATAAGCTAAAAGAGTTTGATAATTATGGTGGTCGAATTGACTTTAAAATTTTCAAGCTTGACAAAAAAACCAGCGAATATGATTCTCACTTGCTTACTGCAAGAAATTCCATATTGGAACTTCAAAAAAACAGTCATTATTTCAAAATAGATTTTGATGAGAATAAAATGAACGAAAGTGGAAATAAAATATCAGTTGAAGAATTTTTAGGACCTTTGTTCGATTTCAAACTAAAGAAACCTATATTAAGAGGATTTACTAATCTAAACAACCTATTCTATTTTGACAGTAAAGAAATAAATGAAAATATAGTTAACATTCGTGATTTCGAACATTACAAGAATAATACATCTGAATTGTACACAATAGGTTTTGCACAAGCTTTTTTAGACCCAGTTCACGGATTTAGAGTATCAAATAATATATTTGAAACAGGAAAATATTTTATTGACTTCTGCGAATTTTTATTTTCAGACTTGAATAAAATCGAGATTCTAAAATGGAATACTGATTGTTCGAATTACTTTGATGATGGAAAAGAATGGTGGGGAACTCATTTTTGGACAGTTTACAATCCTATAAAAAACTATTACATTGGAATATTAGCTTCTGATACAGATTAAAAATAGAAACGATTTGCCAACATCCGAATATAACAAATGAAATTTTGGACTTTGATATTATTGATTAATAAATAAAATGAACTGGATCTTACTAATCATTGCAGGTTTATTTGAAGTCGCTTTTGCAGCCTGTCTCGGAAAAGCGAAAGAGTCAACAGGAAATGAAACCACCTATTGGTACATTGGTTTTTTAATTTGTCTAGCTATAAGCATGTATCTACTTGTAAAAGTATCACAAGAATTACCCATTGGAACGGCTTATGCAGTTTGGACTGGGATTGGAGCTGTAGGTACTGTTCTCGTAGGAATATTTGTATTTAAGGAACCCGCTACCTTTTGGCGATTATTTTTTATATCGACTTTAATTATTTCAATTGTGGGACTTAAATTCGTAGCAAATTGAACACAAAAAAAACCTATCTAAAAAGATAGGTTTTATACTTAAAAAGATTGTAAGGTATATAATTATATAACTTTTACATTTACTGCATTTAAACCTTTTTTTCCTTCTGCTAAATCGAATTCTACATTATCACCTTCTCTAATCTCATCGACTAAACCAGAAATATGTACAAAATGCTCTTTGTTATTTCCTTCTTCTGTTATGAATCCAAAACCTTTAGAGTCATTAAAAAATTTTACTGTACCAGTACTCATATTAAAATATATTAAATTAAGTGGCAAAGATAGTTTAAATAGTTGGTAATCAAATATTTTTGGCAAGTTATTTCAAAATAATTAATTTGTCCTAATTAGTTAGACCTTAGTGTTTAAAACGTGCCAAATTTGGAATTACATGTTGTATTCGGACAAAGGCTTAGTGAACTTCTCAGGATCAGCCGCTAAATGGTAACGAGGATCATCAATGTCATCAATAATGACCTCTTTAAATTTTGGACTGGCTTTGTACATTAAAGCTTTACAATCTTCACTTAAATGTTTCAACTTAATGGATTTTCCTTCCGCTTCATATTTATTAACCAGGTTAAAGATAGCTTCCATGGCGGAATGATCACTAACACGTGACTCTACAAAGTCAATTTCAACCTTTTCTGGATCATTTTTAACATCAAATTTTGAATTGAAATTCTGAATGGACCCAAAAAATAAAGGGCCCCAAATTTCATAGGTTTTTGTACCATCTGGCTGAATACGTTTTCGAGCTCTAATCATAGTCGCATTTTTCCAAGCAAAAACTAATGCCGAAATGATAACACCTGCTATTACTGCTACGGCTAAATCTTGCCAAACCGTAATTGCAGAAACGGCTATTAACACAATGGCATCTGATAATGGTATTTTTCTTATAATTCTAAAACTACTCCAAGCAAATGTGCCAATAACCACCATAAACATTACGCCCACTAATGCTGCAATAGGAATTTGTTCAATTAAAGGCGCACCGAACAAAACAAAGCAGAGTAGAGCAATAGCTGCCACAGCTCCAGATAATCTGCCGCGTCCACCAGAATCTACATTGATTATGGATTGCCCGATCATGGCGCAGCCACCCATACCGCCAAAAAGGCCGTTTAACATGTTCGCACCACCTTGTGCTATACATTCCCGATTGCCGTTTCCTCGTGTTTCGGTCATTTCATCAATGAGGTTTAAGGTCATGAGCGATTCAATTAAACCAACGGCTGCTAAAATAAAAGCCGTAGAGAGGATTAAACCCCAATGTCCGGAAAGTGTGCTGAATAAGCTAAATATTTGATCTTGAAATGTTGGAAGCCCACCTTCTAATCCATCTCCGCCACCTTCAGCTATAAATGAACCTACAGTACTGACTTCAATGTGTCCAAAAATTGTAATACAGGCCACTACAACAATTGCGATTAAGGCTGCAGGAATCTTCTTAGTCAGTTTAGGCAAACCATACATGATTCCCATGGTCAACCCAATGAAGCCCATCATTTTCCAGAATGTTGCATTAGAGAATAGAGCAGAAAACCATTCTGAAGTTTGGTCTAAAAATGAAATATCTTTAGGAACGGCATTGGGGAACAGGCCCAATTGCGATAGAAAAATAACAATGGCCAATCCGTTCACAAAACCCATCATCACGGGATGGGGAATTAAGCGGACAAACTTACCAAGTTTAAAAACTCCTGCTAGAATTTGGATACCACCAACAAATAGTAAGGTTATAAAAAGCCATTGTAAACCAAGGTTTTCAATAGGGTTTTCAAGATTTAGGCCAATTTCATTTCCTTTTTGGATAAGATGCACCATAACAACAGCCATTGCTCCGGTAGCGCCAGATATCATTCCTGGTCGTCCTCCAAAAAGTGCCGTTACAATTCCCATCATAAAGGCGCCATAGAGTCCAACTAACGGATCAACACCTGCAACAAATGCAAATGCTACGGCTTCTGGGACTAAGGCTAAGGCAACCGTTAATCCTGAAAGAATATCGTTTTTGGGGTTTTGCGTAAAGTTTTTTCGGGTTTGTTGGCCTAGTATCATAATAAGTGCTCTTAAAAGTCGGCAAAGATAAAGTATTTAGATTTAAACACTATGCGAATGATACAAACAAAAAAAAGCATCGACTAATCGATGCTTTTAAGTTTATATAAGTTCAATTAAGTATTATTGCGCCGGTGGAAATTGTTCCATTGTTTTAGATACAAATTCCTTGATACGGGCTTCTTTCTTGTCAACATTTCTAGTTACCAAATAACCAGTACCAGAACCTTGCCAGACTAATTCTTTTTTATTGGCGTCTATAAAATCAATAAATAGCATGCCTTCTGTGGTGGTGGAAACATTGTTTCCTCCCCAGCCCATACCAGGACCCCAGCCCCAACCCCATCGGTTGAAACCTCCCCAGCCCCAAGCACCAGCTCCCCAAGAGTTGTTGTAGATATCAACACGTTGGTTCGATTTTGTAAAAATGCTCACTAGCATGTCTGGATTTTCAGATTTTGTCATACCCTTTGCCATGAGCTCTGCTTCAATGGCCCTAAGGATTCTGCGCTTGTCTATGTCATTTATTTCTGCTTTGTCAATGCCAGGTTTAAAGAATGCAAAGGTTTTATAAGTATCAAAATTGGCTTCTCTATCATAATCGGCAGCAACTTTAACTGAGCTGCATGATGAGAGCACGACCAATAAAAGTAGTGCAGGTAAAATTTTAAGTGGTTTCATTAATTGTTCCATATCGCTTTTTTTTTATTTTAAATGTTCAAATAAATCGTCGTCAACAAAATTGGGTAACGTTACTTTTAAATTAGGTTCAGATTCCATAGCGCGTTTTATGGCAAAAACTGCGCCTTCATTTCTTGCCCAACTGCGTCTTGAAATTCCGTTGTTAACGTCCCAAAACAGCATTTGTTTTAAACGTTTTGATGCCTCTTTAGTACCATCAAGAACCATACCAAAACCACCGTTAATTACCTCTCCCCAGCCAACACCTCCACCATTGTGGATACTGACCCAAGTGGCGCCTCTAAAACTATCTCCAATAACATTGTGGATCGCCATATCTGCCGTAAAACGTGAACCATCATAAATATTACTCGTTTCTCGGTATGGCGAATCGGTTCCTGAAACATCGTGATGATCCCTTCCTAAAATTACCATTCCTATTTCCTTATTTGCAATGGCTTGGTTAAAAGCTTCTGCTATTTTCATTCGGCCTTCCGCATCAGCGTAAAGGATTCTCGCTTGTGAACCTACGACGAGTTTGTTTTCTTGTGCGCCTTTAATCCACTGAATGTTGTCTGCCATTTGTTGCTGGATTTCTTCTGGCGAATTTTTTTTGATGTCCTCTAAAACTTGGCAGGCAATTTCATCAGTTCTTGTTAGATCTTCAGATTTTCCCGAAGCGCAAACCCAACGGAAAGGCCCAAAACCATAATCAAAACACATTGGGCCCATAATGTCCTGGACATAACTGGGATATGCCCATCTTTCTGTCATTTCCCCTAGGGAAGAGAGGGTGGATTTGTTAACAAAATTTCCTGATGAATCTTTGTAAATGGCAGCTCCTGCACGAGAGGCTTCTAATAAAAAGGCGTTCCCATAATCAAAGAAATAAGTGCCTTTTGCAGTATGTTTATTAATAGCCTCCGCATGACGACGTAAAGTTTCTTGAACTTTTTCCTTGAATAGTTCGTGTTGATTCGCCATCATTTCATTAGCCTCTTCAAAAGATATATCAGCTGGATAGTAACCACCTGCCCATGGATTATGAAGCGATGTTTGATCACTGCCTAAGTCGATATGGATATTGGCTTGGTCAAATTTTTCCCATACATCAACTATGTTTCCTAAATAAGCGATGGAAATAGTTTCTTTTTCCGCTTTAGCTTTATTGACTCTTGAAACTAATTCGTCTAAATCGGTAATTTTTTCATCTATCCAACCTTGATCTAATCTTACCTGTGTGATTTTTGGATTGACTTCTGCACACACCGTAATGCAACCTGCAATATTTCCAGCTTTGGGTTGCGCGCCAGACATGCCGCCTAAACCAGAAGTTACAAATAAGTTCCCTTTGGGTTCTTTTTTTATTTTTCTAAAACCATTGAGTACGGTTATTGTTGTGCCATGCACAATACCTTGTGGGCCAATGTACATATAGCTTCCGGCTGTCATTTGTCCGTATTGCGTCACACCAAGTGCATTGAATTTTTCCCAATCATCTGGTTTGGAATAGTTAGGAATCATCATCCCGTTTGTGACAACAACTCTTGGTGCTTCTTTGTGCGAAGGAAACAATCCCATGGGATGACCAGAATACATCACTAAGGTTTGCTCGTCGTTCATTTCCGCCAGATATTTCATGGTTAAGCGGTATTGTGCCCAATTTGAGAACACGGCACCATTCCCACCATAAGTAATCAATTCGTGCGGATGTTGTGCTACGGCATGATCCAAATTATTCTGAATCATCAGCATAATGGCTGCGGCTTGTTTAGATTTTGCAGGATATGCTGAAATTGGCCGTGCATACATTTTATAATCGGGTCTTAAGCGATACATGTAAATACGACCATAAGTATCCAATTCGTTTTTAAATTCTGGCAATAAGGTTCTGTGATGTTTTTTATCAAAATAACGTAAGGCATTTTTTAAGGCTAGTTTTTCATCCTCATGAGATAGAATAGCTTTACGTTTTGGTGCATGATTTATAGAAATATCAAAAGGTTTAGGCTCAGGTAAACTATTTGGAATACCCTTTAATATTTGATCTTTGAATGATAAAGTTGTCGTCTGCATTACTTTTTTTTTAATTTATTGTCGCCTGTACTGAGTGAAGCTGAAGGGTTGAAACCATACGGACAATGTCTGCAACCGCTTTCGCAACAAAATCCTCGTTTTAGATGGTATTGCTCTGTAAAACAGCGGTAGCCTTCGGGCGTGAGATAGTAATCTCCATCTTCTATGGGGACGTATTTTTTCATAATCCTGTCCCTGGCCCTTTCCGAAGGAAAGAGAACTCATTAATAAATATTTTATATAAAATTCTCATGTTTGTGAGTTTATAAAAAATCAATTCGCTATATCAACAAAGATAATGTAAATTCGAGAAAGAATTCCTTGACATTGTCAAGGTTTCCATTCTGTTGCTTTTCTCATGAAAATGAGAATGGTTTGATTTTTGAAACGAACTAGGTATGATCTTAATTTCAAAATATATAGTGCCAAAAGGGTATTTGGGTCTAACCATTTTTCCTTTTATGTTTTTAAAGTTTAAGGGGTTGAAGGAGAACAAGGTGTTGATAAATCATGAAAAAATCCATTTAAGACAGCAACTTGAATTGCTCATAGTGCCGTTCTTTATCATTTATATAACTGAATTTTTTATCCGATTGATTCAATATGGAAATTGGTATTTGGCGTACCGAAATATTTCCTTTGAACGTGAAGCTTATAAAAACGAAAAAGACTTTGACTATTTAAAATCAAGGCCTTTGTTTGTGTTTGTAAATTATTTTAGAAAATAAGCTTAGCTATTTTTTGCTGCCCATCAACTAACTTTATTTTTAAAAATAAGGTCACTTTTTCTGGACTAATAGCTTCAATTGTGTAACGTGTCATATTAATTGAAGAATTTTTAAAAAGATTCCTACCTAATAGATCATAAACTTCAATGGATTGAATGGTTTCAAAATCGGATTTAACCACAATTTTATCATTTTCCTTAAAGACTTTTATGCCATTTAAACTTTCAAAATCTTTTACTCCAAGGGTGCTTGCTGTATATCTTAGGATAAATCGATCTTCAATAATTCCTGTGTCACTTGTAAAGGTATAAGGCGCGTTATTAAGATTGTGTATCATTCCTGTTACGAGATCTTCAATATAAATTTGTTGGTCGGTGTCTTGGAACAATCCGTCTAACGTATTAATAGCAATGGTCTGTATGCCAGCTTCAGTAATATTAAGTCCTAAAGGAACCGTATCAGAATCTACAAAAGGTGTTTGTCTGCCTTGAATAATATAGGCATCATCATTTATCATGGAATAAAGGTTTAAACCATCGCCTCTCGTGGTTTTGGCATCAAACATTCTATCTTTCAGATTTGTTGCACCATCAATATATCCGACCAGCGTAGTGTTGGTGCCTCCAGAAGGATTAATGTAGTCAAGCCAAATTCTATGTTTGGTATGTGAATCTTCATCAGATGTTGCTGTATTTCTAAAGAATTGATCATTTCTATAATCGAAATTTCGCATGGTGTTTTCAAAAGTTACCACTTGGTTAGGTAACCCTGTATCCATCATTAAAACGAAAAAGCCTTGTCCTGCACCAATAAAACCTTTATAAGTTTCTGGAATTGAATTTCCTGTGGCATTAACTGCCAAGTAATCCGCTCCGCTGTAAGAATAAGTAAATTCATCATAAAAAGATTGCCCATTTCCAGCACCAATATCCGTACCGTGGGTCCAGATGTAGGCGGTGCCATCTACATTGGTATTAGCCGATAAAAAGTCTATGCAATGTAAGGCGGAAGGGTATGGATTTCCTATTAAATTCCAGTTGTCATCGTCACTAGTTACAGTAAGTGTTGCAGATCCATTTGGAATATACGTATAGGGAGTACCTGTATACGTTCCTCTTTCAATTGCTTGTGTAATAACTCCGTTATTTGGTGTGCCTGAGAAAGTTGCGGTAAATGGTGCCAGTGTTGATCCGAAACCAGTTGGTCCTTTTACAATATAGCCTTTGCCTACATCCATGGGTCCTGTGTTAGCACTTTGCCAATCACCATAATCGTTAGGGACAAAATCTGGAGCAGGTCCAGGAAAACGAGAGCCTACTGTTGGTAGCCATCTATATTTATATCCATTGGGAGTTCCCGGTGATATAGCTTCAATATTAAAAGTAATTACAGGTGACGACCAATAGACGTAATCGTTTTCTATGATGTTTGCTGTTCTTTGCATGGTAAATGCGCCATCAACCGTGTTAGCTACATTGTCTACTTGTATTAAACTCGCACTATCTTCCATGTTATAATTACCTCCAGTACTAACTAAAATGTTGTTCACTACAGTAAGCGTGGAATTCGATTCTTGATTTAGAATGCCGCCAGCATTAATAGTTAAATTTAGACTGGTTCCATTATCACCTGAGTAAAGTATTGGGTTATTTGAAGTATTAGGTATAAGCACACAATCTGTAGCAGATGGTATAGTACCACCAGACCAATTGCCAGCATTCATCCAATCAACAGGATCAGTATTAGGTGCTGTTGTATCTCCACCAATCCAAGTTTTAAGGTCTATAATGACATCTGCAGTAGCCGTACAGCTATTTGAAGTGTCAGTAGCCGTATAGGTTGTAGTGCTATTAGGGGCTGCAAATACTGTTTCTGCAAATCCACCAGAATATACTGTTGTCAATGATGCATCGGTAAATAAATCTGTAATTGGTGACCACGTGATTTGTCCACCAGATGGAGGTTCATCTCCAGTAACCAATACATTGTCTATTGCCCAATTAAAAAAGCCATATGGCATTCCGGTCATTCGAAATCGAATTTGTAACGTTGTTCCTGATAAAGTGGATAAATCAATGTTTGGGATGTTTGGTCCTACATCTCCAGTAGGTGTCATTGAACTTTGTGCAATCCATGGGCCACTATCTAAAGATGTTTCAATAAAAATTGAATAAGGATAATTCGTAAAATCAAAATCTTCTAAAAATTGATAATAACTTAATTCCAAGTTTGTAATTCCATTTATGTTTATTACTGGGCTTGTTAAACTCCATGTTCCGTTACTATTTCGATTTCCTCTTAACCAAGCCAAAATAAATTCATTTGCATCACCACCAGCATTTGATGAATTGCTAACATACCATTCTGTATTATTAGGACCATTGTCGATAGTCCAACCCGAAGGCGTACCAAAAGCATCAAAATTCTCAGAAAAAACAACGTTGTCACTCACAGAAAGTTCTGTGTATATTGGGTTACATGAAGGTCCATTTGGGATGTCCCTAATGGTTAGATTGCATGGCGACGTGCTGCATGTAATGTCTGCTGCCCAACCGGCTCGATTTTGACTATTATTACTATTAAACACAAAAGTTAATGCACCAGAAACATCTGTAGAAGTAAAAGGTCCAAGGGTTATATTTCCAAAATATACACCTAAAGAAGGATATGTAGCATCTGGGCCATCAAAAACCTCAAGGTTATCTGGAGATAATCTAGTATTAAACGATGTAAATGTAGCTGTAACAACATCACCAGGATTATCTGGAAAAAAGGTTGTAGTGACATCAGTTTGATTATTAGAATAATTTCCACCCTGTCCACCATCATCATAAAAAGTTGTGCCACAAATATCTAGCGGATTGCTGCAGGTTATATCAACTTCCCAACCAGATAATGTATTACTAAAATCACTAATAAAGACAAAAGTTAATGCGCCAGATGCATGAGTTGACGTAAATGGTCCAGGAATGGTATTGCCAGTAAAAGGAGAGCCTACTAATTGGGTTGAAAATTGATTAGGGCCATCAAAGACATATAAAAAATCATAAGTGTTTTCTATGTTGAAAGCATTGAATGTAGCGGTGACCAAATCTCCTGGGCTATCTGGATAGAAGGTAGAGACATGGAATTGATCATTTAAATAATCTCCAACAGAACCTCCAGTGTCATAAAAGGAAATACCACAATCTGAAGTCGGAATACCACAGGTAACATCTGCTGTCCAGCCAGGATAGACTAATGAACTGTCACTAACAAACAAAAAGGTTAGAGCTCCAGTTGGGTGTGTGGAGGTAAATGAACTTAAAGCTAATTCCGTCCCTGCAAATCGCCCGATTAGAGAAGATGCTAAGGTGTTTGGTCCATCATAGACAGCCATATAATCAAAAAATCCAAAAAAAGGATCAAATGGTTCTATGTCAAATGCCGTAAAGGTTACTGTAATTACTTCTCCTGCAGTATCTGGATAAAACGTGGTAATATTGTATTCATCATTTGAGTAATCTGATCCGATACCTCCACTATCTGTAAAAGTGGTTCCACAAACTAAAGTCGGTGGAGGTTCTGTACAAGTAACGTCTGCATCCCACCCTGAAGCAACACCAGATGCGTTGCTATTAAATACAAAGGTTAATGCGCCAGAGGGATCTGTTGACGTGAATGGACCAGGTATTGTAGTGCCAGAATATGTGCCTATCAACGTGGTTGCAGAATCTCCATCATAAACTGCCAGAGTGTCACCAGCATCTACTAAATCAAAAGAATTAAACGTCACAGTTACTATGCCACCTGCAACATCAGGGAAAATCGTAGTGATGTCGTTTACTTCATTATTAGCGTAATCAGTAGTTTGTCCTGCTTTATCATAAAAGCCCGATCCGCAAACAGGAATACCGCTACAACTTGTAGAGCCCGTTCCAAAAGTTTGTTGGATAGAAATGTTCCCAGGGACATCATCATAATTAGTAATGAGAACAATATATATTTCTCCAGCCATGGCATTGGTTATGCTCAAATTTTCTATTGGAGCGGGATCATAACTACAATCTACTATATCGTCACTCGCATAGGGATAAAAAGTGGGATCAATAGTATTGTCTGGACATGCTATTGGAGTACATGGAGCTAAATTAATAGCTGCGTCAGCCGCAGCAATTGACGCGAAAGGTCCCCAAGCAATGAAATCTACATCTATTGGTGTACCACCTAGATCCGTTTGTGATATAGTAAAAACCAAATCACCTGGACGATCTGTTTCCAAAAAATAATATGCAGCGTTCGGTATAGTACCCAAACAACCAACAGTTGTAGAATTGGGTGACCCAGTTATATTATTAAATACTAATTCTCCACCACCAGAACAAAATGCTTCTGAGTTAGCAACAGAGTCTCCTTGAGCGTTTAACTTAATGCCCAATAAAACTGTTAAAATGACTAGTAAAAGTAATTTTTTCATCATATGAATTTAATAAGGGGGTAAATGTGAATATAATTTACAATATATCAGTCAGTTATAAAGATTTGATTGTCAGATTTTCGACTAAACATGCCATTTGGACGCTCAAATCACTTTTTTATCAGTGAAATGAGCTTATTTTTTTAAATTTGAGTAAGTTAAGAATGATTGTAGCGTTGACTAATGATAAAAAATCATTACACATTATGGCAATTTAAATTCCGTATTTTTCCTTTAATTATCATTAAAATGGATCTAAACATTAAAATTATAATGCTGATAATTTCGTATAGAAAATTGGCATCTGGACTGTAAAAATTTGTCTTTTAACGTTGAATTATCTATAACAAAAAAGACCTTGATTATTTGAAATCAAGGCCTTTGTGATAAAATGATATATATATTAGATATAATCTAAATGATCAACTTTTTAGACTTGGTTGCACCATTGCTAAGCGTGACGGTAACCACATAAGTTCCACGGCTTAGATGTTGGGTTTGGTAACTGTAGTTGGTGCTATCCACTTTAAGGTTTTTGTGAATGACACGACCAGTGATATCAAACAATTCAAATGTTTTAATGGTCTCGCGTGGCGCTATGGCATCAATGGTACTGTTACGATTTGTAATCGTTAAATTAGCGAGTGCTTCCTGATCCTTAATGCTAAGGGTTTGCGTACTGAACCTAAGTCGGAAACGCTCATCAAATGTACCTTGATCTGATGTGAATACATAAGGGTTGGCTCTTAAATCGTGAACGCTATTCAGCATGGTATCTTCTAAATAAATAGCTTGATCTGTGGTGCCAAAGACACCATCTAAATTATTGATTCCTATGGTGAATTGTCCCTGTGCAGGTGCTTTAAAGCCCAAAGGAATAATATCAGTATCTTCAAAAGGTAAGGCAAGTCCGTTAATGGCCAATTTATTATCCTTGATAGGGTCTTCTACTATAGAATAAAATTGATAATTGGTGTCGTTTAATAAATGACCGTCATATAATCTGTCAATAGCATCGGTTGCACTAGTTGCATAACCAATCAGCACCGATAACGCCGTGTTGTTTTCGTCAATTAAATCTAACCAGATTCTATGTTTTTCGTTTGATTCAGTTTCATCGTCTGTAGTTGAACCGGTGGATCTGTAGAACCCTCTGTTATCATAAAGACCTCTCATGGAATTATTAAAGACAATTCCGGTTGTTTGTGGAGCGGTATGGAGTAACTGTACAAAAAAGCCTTGACCAGCAGCAATGTAATCACTAAAGCCAAATGGTGTCGATCCTAAATTATTGGCGCTTAGATAGTCATTGGCCGAGTAATTATATTGGTAACCGTCATAAAAAGGATTCGATGCTGAGGTACTTGGAGCTGAGTTGTGTCTCCAAAAATACAAGGTTCCATCAATGTTGGGATTTGCGGCCGTAAAAGCTGCCAAAGATATTGCAGAAGGGTATGGGTTTCCTATTAAATTCCAATTATCATCTTCTGCAGTTGCTGTATTGCCGATACCTGGATAATTAACACCATTATAAGTGCCTCTCTTAATCAAATGTGTGATCTGTCCATTATTTAATTTACCTTCAAACTGTGCAATATCTGCCATTAGTGTGCCTTCTAAATCCCTAATGGCATAACCTTGTCCAATGTTCATGGTGCCTGAGGTTGTGATCCATTCCCCATGATTTCCGGCCGTGCCATTGTTTACGGTTGGCGTCCATTCGTATCTGCCACCAGCTGAAGTGCTTGGGGAAATATCGGACACGTTAAATGTTTCTACAGGTGATGACCAATACACGTAATCATAAGTATTCAACCCTGCAACTTCCCTTTGCACTTTCGCAGTTCCTGTATTTTCATTTGTAGCGACATCTATAACCTGTATGAAATTGGCACTATCCCTAATTTCAAATTCGCCGTTGCTATCTATTGTAACTTCATCTTCTATAGTCAGCGATGAATTGGATTGTTGTGTTAAGGTGGCGCCATCTGCAATTTCTAGATTATAGCCTTTGCCTTTAACGATACCTGTTATTATAGGATCCCTTGAAGTATCAGGGATAATAACACAGTTGGTGTTATTAGGCACACCAGACGGCGTCCAATTATTTGCGGTAGTCCAATTAGAGTTTACTGAACCATTCCATATTTTCCGACCAGAGATAGTCACTGTTGTAGCATCTGTTGTTACCAACGTTGGGCCATCACAAACGTCATAAGAAACTTCTGCAATGTAGGTGGTGGTGTCAGAAGGTGTTACGGTAATTTGTCCATCGTTATTTGGGTCTACAATTTCATTGGCTGCTGAAATAGAGTTTTCATACCATTTTAAACTCGTTATTGATGGTCCGGACGGTACAAAGCGCCAAGCTTCTTCACTTACCTGCCAGTCATCATCCAATGAATTTCTGTCAGGGGCAACAATCCCTTCTGTACCATTTCTCTGAAGCCCAATAGCTCCGTTTCCATCGTTCCAGGTACCATCGATATTTTTCTCTTTTATGTAGACCTCTATAATATTGGTGGCTTCATAAAATACCATCATTCCCGTATATATTATAGAATTATTTTCATACATAGGGACTTGATACCATGAAGCTACTAGCGCTTGGCAACCAGAATCTAATGTAATTAGTTGGTAACCAATTTCGCCACCAACACTAGGATCCACATCATGGTGGGCACCATAAATGGAAGGTCCGAAATAACCTGCGTCAGTATTTCTGAAACTTGGTAAGTCAGTTGTGATTTCCCAACCAGAATAGGAATCAGCCAAACTTGTATCAAAAGATATAACACCATTTGAGCCTATGACACAGGAGTCGTACGTAGTCCCATAAAAACAAAAATCGAAAGGTAAATTAATAACATCGGACCATACATCATCAACGTTTACACTAACAGGATTTGCAAGACATCCATATTGAAATGGCGGATTATAGTCAATAGATTCTACAGCATAGCTTGAGGTATCTCCTAATTCCAGAAATTGTGCTTCTAAAGTTGTTGTATAAGAATCGAAACAATTTAGGTTAATATCCAATCCATTTAATCCTGCGCCACCAGCATCTACAGAAGGGCATCCTAAATCTGAGGTTCCTAAGGCATTAGATGGGGAACAGAATTCGAAGGTGGCATTACTTCCAACTAATGGATTCATTAGGTAATCTGGGCCACCTGTACAATTACTATTATTAAATGCGAACACGTAAAAATAATAGATAGTGTCACTTGAAAGACCATCTAAACTGAAGTTTGTGGTATCATCATTGCCAATAACTATGTTGCCGCCATAGGTGCCAACATTATAAGTTGTATTATCTCCAATTATAGGAATTACACCCGTTGTGTTGAAAACGACCAAAAAACTATCTGCAGTACTTGGTGCAGGTGTGAAATTCATAATCATAGAGGTTTCAGTAGTACTATTAAAGCTTAAATTAGAAGGTTGGTCAGTCGGTTCTGCACACGGTGGTCTAGGCACCACGTTCAAAGTGTAATCTTCTGCTTCCCCTCCAGAACCACTAATACTACAAGGGTTTGGAGTGGAGTCATTTCTATCTGCAACAATACGCATTCGGTAACTGCCTAAAGATGTAGCTGTTGGGATTGTAAAGGTGTCACTAATTGGGTCTGCGTATGAACCACTTAAGTAAACTTGTTCCGCTGTATCTGTAAAATCACCATCATTATTAAAATCTACCCATATACCAAAGCCGTGATTACCACCTTGAAAGTTTGCAGTAAAAGCTATATCTAAACCAGCCTGTTGCGAGACAAAGTTAGATGTAAAATTACCATAACCATTGCTTGAAAAACCGCTGTTATTATTAGTAATATTAGCCATACCTCCTGTGGTAGAAAAATCATCAATATATCTACTTGAATTAGTACTGCTAGGTATGCAATAGGATTCTGTTGTTTCATTACCCGTTAAAGGAGAAGTTCTTAAGTAATCTGGACCACCACTACAATTACCATTAAACGCAAACACGTAAAAATAATAGGTAGTGTCGTTTGCAAGACCGGTTAAATTGAAACTTGTAGTATCATCATTGCCAATAACTATGTTGCCGCCATAGGTACCAACATTATAAGTAGTGTTATCGCCAATCCCAGGAATTGTACCTGTAGTGTTATAGACTACCAAAAAACTATCAGCAGTACTTGGTGCAGGTGTAAAATTAACAATCATAGAGTTCTCGGTCGTACTACTAAAAGTTAGGTTAGTGGGTTGGCTGGTTGGTTCAGTACATGGAGGAATGTCTAATACTGTTAAGGTGTAGTCTTCAGACTCTCCTCGAATTGAATTAGGACAAGAACTTGGTGTAGCATCATCCCAATCGGCAACTATTCTCATTCTATAATTTCCTGGTGTGGTTCCAATAGGGATTGTAAAACTATCATTAACAGGATCAATATAACCATTGTTGTAAAGAGTCTCTCCTGCGTCATTAAAATCTCCATCGTCATTAAAGTCTACCCATAATCCAAACCCAAATCCGTTCTGCCATGTAGGATCTTGAAAATTACTGAAAAAATTTAAGCTTGAACCTCTGTATTGGCTTGCAGATAGACTAGTATAATTGCCATAACCATTTGTAGAATAACCTGTATTGTTGTTTGTAATGTTGGTAACACCACCAGATGTTGAAAAATCATCGATATAATAATCTGAGTCTGACCCAGTAGGATTACAATATGATATAGCACTGGTTACGCCAGTTATATTAATATCGTCTATATAAACATAATCTCCATTACCACTGGCATCACAACGGATTCTAAATCTTGAGTTTGTACTGAAAGTATATGCCCCTGAAGTTAATGTTATGGAATCCGAATAAAGCGTATCATTATTAAAATGGGTTCCTCTTATGTAGTTTGCTATTGTTGTATAACCGCTTCCATCGTTATATTCTACAAAGAAATTTTCTCCATTTTCCATACTTACAGGATAAAATAGAAAACTAAAAGTTACCGAAGAATAGGATGTTAAGTTTATAGTATCACTAAATGTGGAGGAGTCAGTTCCACTGTCGTCTCTCAGTCTTACCGTATCATTACCATTAATATACCCATTGTTATCTAACTCACAATCACCACCTCCATCGTTCCAATTTCCCCAGCCCGATTCAAAATTATCGAATTGAGGTAACTGTGCTTGGGCTAAGCTACTGGTCAATAGTAAACTTGTAAAAAGTAATAAAACAATAGGTTTTTTATCGAAATTTAAACAAATGTTAAATAGACAATATAACGGAGAATGTAGTTTATTCTTCATAGTAAGTAGGTTTTAGACGAGGGATATCTAAATGGTTGTACGTAATTTCTTTTGGTTCTTTGTTGTTTTAGACCTTAAAATTTTGACAAGTGTAATAAAAAAATCCGATAAAAAATAATTTTTATCCGATAAAACGATTAAAAACATCGATAAAACACTTAAATGAGTATTTTTATTACTAAATCTCAATATAATCAGAAATCATTAAAATGAATACGCAATAAGTAATTCACACTAAAGAGGGATAAATTCTTAAGCAAAATTAAAAGACATGCATCTGCTAACAAGTATTTTTCGATGAGTAAACCATACGGTTCGATGGTTGGTAAACTTTAAACTATAAAACAATCTATAAAAGCATTTCATTTTGTTTTTTAATGCTACAAAGAATTTATTAAAAATGAGTTAAGTACTTTTGTAAAAAAAAGATTTGTTTAATTTCGATATTGCTAATCATTATTTGTTTATTGAAAATTCTTCTATAAAAATGGCCATTAAGCGAGAGGACTTAATTCATCCCTTTATTTCTGGAAATAAATACCGAAAATTAAAATATAATATAAAGGAAGCCAAACGCATTGGTGCAACAACATTATTAACTTTTGGTGGTGCGTTTTCAAATCATATTGCAGCAGTGGCTTATGCAGGAAAAGTAAATGGATTCAAAACTATTGGTGTTATAAGAGGTGAGGAGCTAGGATTAAACCAAGAATTAAACCCAACATTACAATTTGCGAAAACCTGTGGCATGCATCTTGACTTTATTTCAAGAGCATCTTTCAGAAAGAAAACCAGTAAAGATTTTATCGGCGAATTAAAAGACCGTTTTGGTGATTTTTACTTACTTCCAGAAGGTGGAACAAATAATTTGGCCGTTAAAGGTTGCGAAGAGATTTTACAAGCAGATGATTTTAATTTTGACTATATCTGTTGCGCGGTAGGAACTGGTGGAACAATTTCAGGAATAATCAATGCTTCGCAAAGGCATCAGAAAATATTAGGTTTTCCTGCTTTGAAAGGTGATTTTTTACAACAAGATATTCGTAAATTTGCAAATCAAGACCATTGGGATTTAATAACGGATTACCATTTTGGCGGTTATGGTAAAATAAAGCCTGAATTGATTACGTTTATAAACAGATTCAAGAGAGTTTATAACATTCCATTAGATCCTATATATACCGGTAAAATGCTATTTGGTGTTTTTGATTTAATTGAAAAAGGGTTTTTTCCAAAAGATTCGAAACTATTGGTGATCCATACTGGAGGCCTACAAGGTATCGCTGGAGTTAATGCCATGTTGAAACGTAAAAATCAGCCTTTAATCGAAGTGTAAAATAATGAAGATTAGATATATAGTCATATTAATAGTTTTGTCTGCAATGAGTTGTGGTCCCAAAAAGGGCATTGTAACAAAGAGGAAAAACGATAGTCGAAATAAAACAGTCGTTGTTAAGGAGCGAGAAAAGGATAGCGAAAAACCCATCGTAAAAGTTAATGAAGCACCTAGTACTGTAGAGGTTTATATAGCGCTTTATGCCGAAATAGCTAAAGACAAAATGCGAACCCATAAAATTCCGGCGAGTATTACATTGGCTCAAGGTGTGTTGGAATCTGGTGTTGGACGAGGCCGATTAGCAATAGAGGCGAATAATCATTTTGGAATTAAATGTCATGGCTGGAAAGGTGCTAAAATCTACCACGATGATGATCGTTCCCAAGAATGTTTCAGAAAATATCAAAGAGCAGAGATGTCTTATGAGGACCATTCAGAATTCTTAACAGGACGAAGTCGTTATGCGAGTTTGTTCAAATTAAAACCAGATGATTATAAAGGTTGGGCCAAAGGTTTGAGAGCTGCGGGTTATGCTACTGATAGGCAATATCCTCAAAAACTGATTAGTTTAATAGAGCGTTATCAACTTTATAAATATGATGATGAGGTCCTTGAAGGAACAGTATCTAAAACTGCAAGGAAATCAACTACAATAATTGAAGGACATAAAAAATCTGTCACAAAAAAACATACGGTAACAAAAGGTGATACCTTATATTCCCTTTCAAGATTGTATAAAACTACCGTTGACGCCATTAAGGCCGAAAACAATTTAAGATCAAATAATCTTACTATAGGTCAACAACTTATTATTCCTAATTAATTTATGTTATATCAAAGAAGTAGTGCTCTGTTTAAAGAAGCGCAAAAGGTTATTCCTGGAGGCGTAAATTCGCCTGTAAGGGCTTTTAATGCCGTTGGTGGTACTCCAATTTTTGCGAAATCAGCCAAAGGCGCTTATGTTTATGACGAGGACGGAAATCGTTTTATAGATTATATAAATTCTTGGGGACCGATGTTATTGGGTCATGCATTTCCGCCTGTTGTAGATGCCGTAATTGAAAAAACAAAACAAGGCACCTCCTTTGGAATGCCAACGGCGATTGAAACCGAAATTGCAGAATTGGCGGTTTCCATGGTACCAAATATTGATAAAATTAGGTTTGTGAATTCTGGGACAGAAGCGTGTATGAGTGCCATTCGATTGGCACGAGGATTTACAAAAAAAGACAAAATTATTAAGTTTGCTGGCTGTTATCATGGTCATAGCGATTCGTTTCTAATCGCAGCAGGAAGTGGTGCCATTACTTTTGGAACACCAAATAGTCCTGGAGTAACCCAAGGAACGGCGAAGGACACCTTGTTGGCTAAATATAATGATATCGATAATGTAAAGGAACTCGTTTCATCGAATAGAAACGAAATCGCAGCTATTATTATAGAGCCTGTAGCAGGAAATATGGGCTGTATTCCGCCAGTTGATGGTTTTCTTGAAGGTTTGAGAGCCTTATGTGATGAGCATAGTATCTTATTGATTTTTGATGAGGTAATGACTGGATTTAGATTGGCCAAAGGTGGCGTGCAAGAGCTGAAAAATGTCGATGCAGATATTGTTTGTTTTGGTAAGGTCGTTGGCGGTGGATTGCCAGTTGGTGCTTTTGCTGCCCGAAATGAAATTATGGATTATTTGGCTCCAATTGGACCTGTCTATCAGGCTGGAACATTAAGTGGAAATCCCTTAGCGATGGCGGCAGGTTTGGCTATGCTAAAAACAATTAACTCAGATAAGGGATTGATGAATAGGCTAGAAGAGAAAACGAAATATCTTCATAATGGTATTTCTGACGCTTTAAATAAAAATAACATTGTCCATACCATTAACAGAATCGGTTCTATGATATCTGTTCATTTTTCTGAGACTACTGTGGTAGATTTTGATTCAGCTGCCAAAGGAAATAATGAGACCTTTAAGAAATTCTTTCACGGCATGCTTAACGAAGGCATTTATATCGCGCCAAGTGCTTTTGAAACTTGGTTTATAACAGATGCCTTAACTTACGAGGATTTGAACACAACGATTTCGGCAGTAGAAAATATCGCCAAAACATTGTAATAAAAAAGCCTCGTTAAACGAGGCTTTTTTTATTGATTTTCTGCGATGTAAGCTTTATAACGCTCATATTGTTCGTCGTTTAAAATCGATTTGACTCTATCGTCCAACAATTTTTCAATTTTTGCAACTTCTGCTTCAGTTACTGGATTAGCAGCTATACGTGCTTTGCTCTGTCCATAAGATTGCAAAGCTGTGTATATTTCGTTGCGTTGTTCTTTGCTAAATTTCACATATTGTCTCAAAGCTTCGGTTTTATCAGCAGCTTCGGAATTTATTTCTTGTTTTGCTTCTAGTTTGCTATTTTGTGCAACCACAGATTGGTTTCCAAGAAACATTGCAAATACAAATAAACATAGTGTAAATACTTTTTTCATTTTGGATTGTTTAATTAAATTCAGGTACTAAAGTAATCATTTTATTCAATAAAATAAAAAAGTATCGGATATCCGATACTTTTTATGGTCAAAAGAAGTTTGATCTAATTGTTTATATTATGCTTTCTTCTTTTTTTATGTTTTTTAGGTTTCATTTTCTCAAACTTAGCATATTGCTCTTCGGTTAAAATCTTTTTCATTTTACGCTTCATTTCTATTTGGGCGTCCAATCTTTCGTTTTGCATCTTTACAATATCTTCCTTAGAAGGTTTTGCTCTTTTTTCGCTATCTGCCGATTTGTTTGCTTTTCTTAAGCTTTGTCTTGTTGTGGCTTCATCAAAAATCAATTGGTGTACGTCTTTTTGTTGCGCATCTGTTAAATCTAATTTTAAAGTTAGCTGTTTCGATTTTAAATCTGCGATGTCAGATGGCGTCATATCCTTTCGTAATTCAGAACGGTTTTCTCTGTCCATCTTGTTGTGTTCTTTTCGTTGTGCGAAAGCGTTCAAGCTTACAAGAGCTAGGGCAATAATTACTAATTTTTTCATCTTTTTATAATTTATTGTTATACTTGTTTAGACAGATGATGATTTAAAACGTTTAATAAGAGGTTTATTTTTAACAGCAAATTTAACATTACGGATTTAACAGGTGAAGCGTAGTTTGATATAAATCCTTGTTTTCTACTTTGCTTTTCAGCCAAGCATAAAAGCTAATTACAAAAATGTCTTCTTCATTAATGGTGACCCATTCAAAGGCAATTTCTAATTTGTTTTTAAATTCTTCGGTACTTACACTTTCTGGTTTTAGGTAATAGTGTTCTGCAAATTTCAAAAACGTAAGAATCCGGTTTTGTCCTATGTTTTTTAGATAATTTGAATACACACGCCTAAAACTTTTTAATCGCAAAAAGAATAAATCGTCTTCCTGTAATTCAATATATAATAGGAGTTCTGAGACGTTTTTTTTAATGACCCAATCTATGCCTGCTTTTTCTTTGTACCATTGATCTGTATGATAAAATTTTGCTGAAATTGATTTCGCTTTAATAAAATTGCCACTTTGAAAGTAAAACATAAAACAAGATAAATGCAGGTCCAATATGGCTTCAAGATCATCGTGTTTTTTGTTCATAACGCTCTCGGTAATTAAAATAGCCTCTTCTTGTTTGTTGCTGTAGTTGAGATTTAATGCTTCAACCAAAGTTTTCTTTAATGTGAAGGATTTATGATAAGCCTTTTTTTTAAGTTGCATCAATTGTTCCATCTCTTTAATATAGTTTAAAGATGTTGCAAATTTTTTATTTCTGAAAAGCGTGTTGGCAATTATGTAAACAATCTGAATTTGATAATAGAGCTGTTTGTCGGTTTCCTTTTTCTGTTTCAGAATGTCATAGCTTTTCATGACGAAGCTTTCTATACTGTAATATTTTTTGGTGACTAATGCCGAAATATTCGCAATAGATAAAATCTGATATAATGACTTAAAAGAAAGAGAAGAATTAATTTCAATTTGATGTGCTTTTAGTAAAATTTCCAATTCAGTTTCAAAATTGATGACTTTTCCTTGATAGCTGACTTCATTCAACATGGATTTCAATTTGGCATAGACAATATTAAGTTGGTCTTCTAATTGATGTTTTTTCTGGTTTACTTTTTGTTTGATTATTAATTGTTCTAAATCTATTTTGGGATAATGGGAAGCATACTGAATTTTGGTATGGTAAATTTCATTAAGTATCGTGAAAAGCAAATGCTCATCTGCAAGCCGTTCTGCTTTGTCCAAAATTTTGTAAGCAATATTGAAATTGTTCTGAAGCAAGAAAGTGCGTGATGCCAAGATATATTTAACAATCTGCATATCTATGGAGTTTTCGTCATCAAGGTTTTTATTGGCAGTAAAATCTATTATAGATTGAAACAAACGTTTTCTAAGCGCATGATAAGCGTTGCTTTTCTCAACATTATAAAGTTGTTTGCAAATGACCTTCGAATCGTCATCGGAATTGGAAAGTAATTTAAACAATTGAATATTTTTAGTGTCTTTCCGCTTATTCTTTTGTTGAAGATAAGACACAAATTTCTGATGGTCTTCAACCGATAATGTGTCAATTATAGATTTAATATCATTCATTTAAACGTCATTAAAAATTGTTTTATCACATTAAAAATAGGCTTTTTTAGATATATATAATAAAATATATCGTCAGTTATATTGAAAATTTGGTTTTATGAACTCTCTCTTTTGTTCGACTTTTGACCCATAATCATTAAAACAAAACAATATGAATTATCAAACGACAGTATCATTAAAAGACGACGAAAACGCTAAATCGAAAAAGAGAGAAAAAAAGGTGTATAATCATAAACCCACACCTGCATTTATTGGAGCTTCATGGACGGCTCTGCTCATTGGTATGGTCGCTTACTGCGTTGGCCTCTGGAATGCCACTATGGAACTCAATGAAAAAGGCTATTATTTTACCATTTTACTCTTTGGCCTATTTTCGGTAATTTCAGTGCAAAAAGCTGTTAGGGACAAACTAGAAAACATCCAAGTTACAGAAATGTATTACGGTATCAGTTGGTTTACCTCAATTGCAGCTATTGTTTTATTAACCATAGGCCTGTGGAACGCGGATTTGGAACTCAGCGAAAAAGGTTTCTATGCGATGTCTTTCACTTTAAGTTTGTTCTCGGCCATTGCTGTTCAGAAAAACACAAGAGATGTGGCTTATATCAATAATGAGTTAGAAACAAAAGAAGACGACGATTAGTTTTGATGATAGGTTAATTAGTAACCCAAAACCTCATGGTATTATAGCTTACTGTGAGGTTTTAAATTAATTACATTATGAAAAATAGACTTACTTCATATTTAATTGAGTTTTCAAGCCTAAATCTCACTAGACCAGCCTCGGACAAGGTTAGAATTTTAGAAATCCTAGCCGTTGTCATCACAGCAGTCAGCAAATTCGTTTTTGTCGATTATTTAAATTGGCGATTATCTTTTGTAAATGTGACCATACTAGCTTGGTCAGCATATTTGATGTATCGCTATAAAAAGGATAAGTTGGTACTTACGGATTGGGGGTTTAGAACAGATAATTTTCTAGCAGTTCTTAAGCTGGTCTTGCCATTTTCTTTAGTTTCTATAATGTCTTTCGTTATGATAGGATATATTCAAGGTACTTTAAATGTCACATGGCATATACTGCCACTTCTCATCACTTATCCTATTTGGGGAACTGTGCAACAATTTTTGACTATCGCATTGGTTGCTGGAAATCTAAATCACATTAAAAGTTTTAAACTTTCAAAACCCTTAATTATATTAATAACTGCTATTCTTTTTTCTGTTGTGCATTATCCATCACTATGGTTAATACTTGGGACTTTTGTTTTGGCTTTGTTCTACGGTTATATCTATTTGAAAGCCAAGAATATTTATGTGCTTGGCATAGTACATGGTTGGTTGGGTGCTTTATTTTATTACACGGTCGTTAATCAGGACCCATTTGCTGATATTTTTATGAAATACCTCTAAGCATTAATTTTTGCTATCTTTAAAAAAAGTATTTGTTATTGATATGTCGTACTGGATTTCAATCATAATTTTAATCTTAGCCATTTATATAGCAGTTAGCATTGCGCTATATTATTTGCAGGATTATATGCTTTTTAAACCTGAAAAACTGCATAAGGATTTTCAATTTGATTATGAAAACCAAGCCACCAAAGAGTATAATTTAGAAACTAGGGATGGCGCCATAATTAACGGTTTGCGCTTTTTTCCGAAAGAGGAAAGCAAAGGTGTGATGCTGTATCTCAAAGGAAATTCAAAAAGCATAAAAGGATGGGGGAAATTTGCCGTCGATTTTACCAGGCATGGCTATAACGTGTTGATGGTGGATTATCGTGGTTTCGGAAAAAGCACTGGAAAGCGCTCGCAAAAAGCCATTAAGCGTGATTTACAATTGGTCTATGATGAAATTAAAAAGCAAACCACCGAAGACCGAATTATACTTTATGGTCGGTCCTTAGGTTCTGGTTTTGCGGCAAAGTTGGCATCCATGAATCACCCTAAACTATTGATTTTGGATGCGCCATATTATAGTTTAACCAAAGTGACGGCACGTTATATGCCATTTATGCCACTGTCCCTATTGATCAAATATCCTTTGCCAACATATAAGTGGTTAAAATATGTGCAATGCCCAATTCATATTATACATGGCACACACGATAAGTTGATTCCGTATAAATCGAGTGTGAAATTAGCTCAGATCAATCCAAGTCTCACAAAATTGCATACGGTTATCCAAGGTGGACACAAAAATTTGAATAATTTTGAAGCCTATCACAACATGTTAGACGATATTTTGAATAGCAAACCTAAGACCATCGACTTACAAACCACAAGTATCAATGTCATCCACAGTTCAAAACCCACTAAAAAAAAGGCTTAAAAAGTTCAGTATTGTACTTTTTAGCTTATATGTTATGATAGGATCCGCACTTTATTTTTTTCAGGAAAAGTTATTGTTTTTGCCAACAACCTTGGAGCAAGACTATCACTATCAGTTCAATCATACTTTTGAAGAATTATTTCTGAAAACCGATGAGAACACGATAATAAATGCCCTTCATTTTAAGGTTGAAAATCCAAAGGGCGTCATACTTTATTTTCACGGTAACGCTGGCGATTTAAGTCGTTGGGGAACGATTGCAGAATATTTTGTTGAAAAACAACACGATGTGCTCATCATGGATTACAGAACCTATGGAAAAAGTACGGGGAAGTTAAGTGAGGCTGCGCTTTACCATGATGCTCAATATTGTTATGACTATTTGTTGAAACACTATGCTGCAGACCAAATTACTTTATACGGGCGATCGTTAGGAACTGGGATTGCGTCTTACTTAGCCTCAAAAAACCATCCGAAACAGCTCATTTTGGAAACACCTTACTACAGTATTCTGGATGTGGCGAAAGACCGATTTCCTATACTTCCTGTTAAACAATTGCTGAAATATCATTTTCCGACCTATCAATATTTACCCAAAGCAACATTTCCAATCACAATTATCCATGGAACTGCTGATGGTGTTGTGCCTTACGCTTCTGGAAAGAAACTTTCAGAATTACCTATTGAAAACTTGAAATTTACAACGGTAGAAGGTGCAGGTCATAATAATCTCATAGAGTTTGAAGACTATCATAACACTATAAAAGCGGTTTTGTTTTAAGGTTTCAGTCCTTTCGATAATTTATAATTAGTACTGGTATTAAATAATTGAAACTAAAAAAAGGCTTCAAATTAATTTGAAGCCTTTCTTTGTTTTGTGAATTATTTGATAAATTATTTTGGGTCCAAAATAAGATCAATACGTTCCATAGCATCTGCAATATGAATTCGACTCATAGCATCGTTACCACGAGCATTTCTAAGTTGACCAAGTAAGGTTTTCAATTCAGCTCTTACAACTGCTCTGATATCGGATTGGCTAGTGTTAACGGCTGTCATTTTTACGTAAGGACTTCTAGATTTTCCGCTTTGATCTTTTGCCGTCATCAAGTAGGCCATTCTATCGATATAAGCACGTTGCAAATTACGTCTGTACGTGTCAATTGATTTTCCAGAACGCAATTCACTCCAAACCCCTTTACGTAAATCGCTCATCATATCTGTTAAAGAATAGCTCGCGCTATCGTAAGTATGTGCTTCTGTTAAACGTTGCATTTTGCCTAAGCTCATGATATTATTAAGCGTTCTTGCTTGCAGTCCTCTAAGGCGCTCCACAGAACCTGAAAACTCTATACGATCAAAAATTTCTTTATCAATTAACCATTCTGGTGTTTCAAATAAATTATCTTGAATAAACTCCATAGCTTCCTTTTGATGTGCCTTAGGAACTGCGGTATAAACCGCACCTTCTTGATCTGCCGTTTTGTAATATTCATAAACGCCACCAATGTTATTGGAAACGTGTCCCATATAACGGTTAAACTGTGATAATACATGACCGTACATTTCCTCTAAATCGTCATAATCCTCACCAGCTTCTGTAGTCCACTCAATTAAATTAGGTACAATTCGCTTTAAATTTTTAATACCATATGCACTGGCCAACATGGCGTTGTCGCCTAGATCCTCGGTTTGAGAACTAGGGTCCACAACATCACCAGCTTGTTGGTGTCCAAAACGGTACATTGAGTCTCCTGCATGTTTTGTAATCCATTCGTTAAGAGTTGATTTTTCCTCTTCTGCCGTTTTGTCTAAAATTGGTCGGTAACCCCAAGCAATAGCGTATTTATCGTAAATTCCGATATCTGGCATTAAGGCCACACCTTCGTCACCAGGTTGTGCAACATAATTGAATCGTGCATAATCCATAATGGATGGTGCTGTACCGTATTTTTTAGTGAATTCAGCATCACGTAATTTTTCAACCTGATAAGCCACACTACTTCCCATGTTGTGAGGTAAACCTAAAGTATGTCCTACTTCATGAGCAGATACAAAACGAATTAAACGTCCCATGACTTCATCCTTAAATTGTGGACTCTGCGCATCAGGATTAATAGCTGCGGTTTGTACAAAGAACCATCCGCGTAATAATGACATCACATTATGATACCAATTAATATCACTTTCTAAAATCTCTCCTGTTCTAGGATCACTTACATGTGGTCCATTAGCATTGGGAATCGGAGAGGCTAAATAACGTACCACTGAATAACGTGCATCTTCAGGGCTCCATTCAGGGTCTTCCTCAACTGTTGGTGGATCCTTAGCAATAATAGCCTCTTTAAATCCTGCAGCTTCAAAAGCCACTTGCCAATCTTCAATACCTTGTTTTATATATTTTCTCCATTTCTCTGGTGTTGCTCTATCAATGTAGTACACAATTTGTTTTTTGGGTACGACTAATTCGCCACGCTTAAACTTCTCGATGTCTTCATCCTTAACTTCTAGTCTCCAACGGTCCAAAAATTGTAAAGATTTACTTTTTTGATCTTCTAAACCATAATCAGTTTGGCTACTTGTAAACCAGCCGACACGTTCATCAAAATAACGACGCTTCATTGGGTTGTCTGGCAATAAAATCATAGAGTTGTTGATTTCTATAGAGATGGTTCCTGTACTGGAATTTGATGGTGGTTTTCCGGCAGCATAGGTTTTTACATGTCTCGCTTCAATATTTCTTGGGTAACTTTTAATGCTTTCAATAAAAGATTTATCACTTTCTAAACGTGAGATTTTATAAGGTGTTCTTGCACGTTGCGACAAGCCCAAAGATTTTACATCTTTTTCAAAAAGAGGCGAGGCATCAATTACCGTACTTGTAGAATCTTTGCTGTATGCCGCAATAGGGAATGTGAATAAAACGGGTTCAAAATTAGAATTTAAAACCGCTTCTTTAACAGGAAGTGAATCAGCAGCAACGACGTTGTAAGATACAACTCTAAGCACTACTTTTTTACCTTTCTTCTCCCAACGCAATACTTGTTCGTTCATCTTTCCGCCTCCAAAACCGAGTCCTGAAGCTGTTTTGGAAATACGGGTCACCATCAACATTTCCTTATTAAAAAGAGAATCTGGAATCTCGTAATAGAACTTGTCATCTAAAGTATGAACGGTGAATAAACCTTCATCACTTACAGCATCTTTAGTGATAACTTTGTCATAAGGTTTTGGATCGTTTTTCCCAGGTTTTTTTCCTGATTGAGCCATGGCTGTGGCGTCATTTTTTGATTTGCCAGCTTTTTTTGCGGTTGAGCATGAAAATGCTAGAAAAGCTGAAACTATAATAAGCAGTTTAAGGGAAAAGTGTTTTAAAATCATCGTTTTTTATAAAATTTCGATGAAAATACAGTTTCTATTCAGAATCTTCCAACTAGACGGGCGTTTTTAGTATTTTTTTAACGTGATACTCACAACCTTAACTTCTACTGAAATTTAAAGTGAGTTCATGTACTCTTGAATCATATCCAAACCTTCTGCATGACGCATGGTAGTTCCAATAAATGGCATACTTAGGCCTTCTGAAAAGAATGAAACCCTATAGTCAATTTGTACACTTTGCTCAACGATGTTACTCTCTTCCAAAGGTGTTTCAAGTGCGAGATTCAGAGAAGACTGGTCAGCGCAAGTACCTCCAGGAATATGACAATGCGCACAGTTGATGTCCATGTAAGCTCGTGCTCTGGTAGCCAACGGAAGTGAAGTGTCTTCCCAATTTGGAAGCACCCTAACTGAAGCGCTATTTTCCAGTCCTGTTAAATACTGATTACTTATAAATTGTTCCAATTGATTTACACCATTAATGTCAAAATTCATAGACCTTAGTTTTGGACCTATAGGAAATATCTCCTCATTATTGGCATGGCAGGTAAAACAATCTGTATTTGATGGTATCTTATAGTTTGTTGAATTTGTATTGCCTGTAGCATCAATCCAAGTCACGGGTAGTGTGCTTCCTTCTAAATCCAATACAGCTTCTGTTTGTGCCGCGTTCCATTTGTAATCTCCCGTTTCCCAAATACCATTTAATTTAATTAAAATACGAGTTTCGATAATTTGTCGTCCTAAGGAAAGATCGCGCTCATCAATGTTATAATAGAACGTTTTTGCAATAACCGTATGGTCTGGAAAAATTGGTAAGCCATCACCATCAAATTCCATGCTTGTGCCTTCTGGTAAAGCAATTATACGTTGTTTGTGGGCATAATCTGTGAACAAGGCAGAATTCAAGTTATATTCAAATGCTTTTGGGCTGATGTTGAGTGCATTTAAACTACCAGTAAATAAATTCAATTCAGAAAGGTTGGTTTGAAATGCTGCAACTACATTTGGAACTAAAGTTGTAAAACTATAAACACCTGAATATGGACTAGTATTACTTGCGCTACAAACCGTTTGAATATATATATCATATGTGGTGTTGGCCTGTAAACCTGTAAGTTCAACGTTTGCATCAGATTCAGAAACTGTTGTTCCGCTACCTAAGGCAAATCCGGAAATGCCATATTCTATTGCGTAAGAAGCTGAATTATTTGAAGTTTCCCAAGTAATTATCGCTGAACTATTGGTAATTGAGTTAGACGATAAGTTAGTTACAGTGTCGCAAACTGGTACAGGTATAAGATCGTCAGTGTCATTACCACAGGAAACCATTAAAACCATACCGACCAATAGAATAATACTCTTTTTCATAATAGGGACATATTTCTTTATTTATAGCAGATGTGAAAATACTAAAAATGTGGCAATTGGCAAGAATTTATTGATTTTAGGATTTGATGAGATTAAAAAAAGGAATTATCTCACCATAATTCCTTTCTTCATTGTATAATTTGAATTGATTTTAAACCATCTCAACATATAAACCATCATCCGTTTTTTTTAACCTTTTTAGAGCTATGTTTGTTATAACATCTTTTACTGTTTTAAAATGTGAATAAGCTCCAAATTATTTCTTCAGAAATTTAAAACTTTCAGACTTGTTTTTTGAGTTTTGAATATTTAAAAAATACATTCCAGAGGCTAAATTGTTTGTTGTTATAGTTTTAGATCCATTTAAATAATTAGAAGCCATAAGTCTTCCAGACATGTCATAAATAGTGTATGATGAATTAGCTAAAACGGTATCAGATATGATTTTTAATTTATTTTCAGTTAGATTAGTTAGAATTTGTGTTCTTGATTTCTCGAAATTATTTATTGATAAAGCCAGTCTTCCATATGTAATATCGGAACCATAACCATTGTATATATAAAGGATAGCATCAGAACCACTTCCTGTAATTTCAAATTCTAGTATGTTTTCAAAATAACCGTTGGTTTCAAAAAACTGTAAGTATGAAGATTCAAAAATTTCCTCTTCGAGTGTATTACATTGGCTTAGAGTCCAGTTAATACTTCTTTTTATAAAGGTGCTGTCTTGTATTGGGTTATCATATGTGCCACCAAATCCATTACATGTTGAATTGCCATAAAAGTCACTTTGACCGTTGTTTTCAACATCAGAAAAAATAATATTCAAATTTGGGTCGAAAGTATTTTCTAATAAAATATCATAGTCCCAAATAGAATATAGAAACCATTCACCACTTAACTGGTTCGAAGAGTCATCTTCACGACCTAAATTAATAACTTCACCAAGACTATTAACAATACTTAACTCATGTAAATCGTCAGAAAATATATAATTTAAGTTGCCAGATTCCTGTAAAATTGAAAAATATAAATTTTCAAAAGTTGTTTCTTCACTAGTATTACAACTATTGTTGGAAACATCGAAATAAGGGATGAGACTTATTGCATTGCCTGTAGCATCTTCATAATAAGAAACAAATGAGTTACAAATTCCGTTACCATTAACGTACGACCCATAATATTCGTCAGATGTGTCTGGCGGTGGACTGCTGAATCCTATACCAAAATCGATGTTGGGTGAAGTAGTAACTGTTGAAGGTAAATTTATAATATTACCATTGGATTCAAGGGAAACTACATTCCAATTACCTCTGAAGTTTTGGGAATTTAAGAATGCTGATATAGAAAAAAAGATGAATAAGATTAAGTAGTTTTTTTTCATGTCAGAGTGTTTAAAATAGTTGAAATTGATGCACAAATTATCAATTTTTATCCACTAATATATTGGTTTTAAACCAAAAAAAAGGAATTATCTCACCATAATTCCTTTCTTCATTGTATAATTTGAATTGATTTTAAACCATCTCCACATATAAACCATCATCCGTTTTTTCAACCTTTGTTAAACCATGTTTGCCCAAACCTTTAATGCCCTTGTCCCAGCCTTTATTGCTTAATCCAGATTTTGATTTTAGCACATTTAGATCCATTCGTTTTTCAGGTTTTAGAATTTCTAAAATTGCTTTTTCATTATCGCTAAGATCAACTTTTTTCTTCTCTGGGCGCATCTGTGGGAAGAACAATACTTCTTGAATACTCTGATTGTTTGTTAAGAACATAATTAAACGATCCATACCAATTCCCATACCAGAGGTTGGTGGCATGCCGTATTCTAGAGCACGTAAAAAGTCTTCATCTATAAATTCAGTAGCTTCATCATCACCTTTTTTTGCTAATTTTAATTGGTGTTCAAAACGTTCACGTTGGTCTATTGGATCATTCAACTCAGAATAGGCATTGGCGATTTCCTTTCCACAAACCATCAGCTCAAAACGTTCCGTCAATTCAGGGTTTTCCCTGTGTTCCTTACATAACGGACTCATTTCTTTTGGATAGTCGGTAATGAAAGTTGGCTGAATATAATTCCCTTCACATTTCTCGCCAAAAATTTCATCAATCAGCTTGCCTTTACCCATAGTTTCATCCACGTCGATATGCATACCTTTTGCAGCCGCTCTAATGTCGTCTTCAGACTTATTGTAAATATCAAAACCTGTGAATTCCAAAATAGAATCACGCATCGTAATACGTTTGTATGGCGCCTTGAAATTAATTTTATGCTCACCAAAAGTAGCTTCTGAAGTTCCGTTAACAGCAATGGCACAATGCTCCAATAATTGCTCGCAGAAATCCATCATCCAGTTGTAATCTTTATAAGCAACGTAGATTTCCATGGCCGTAAACTCTGGGTTATGGGTTCTATCCATACCTTCATTACGGAAATTTTTAGAGAATTCATAGACACCATCAAATCCACCAACGATAAGACGTTTTAGGTATAATTCGTTTGCAATTCGCATATACAACGGAATGTCTAAACTATTGTGATGCGTTACAAACGGTCGTGCTGCTGCACCTCCAGGAATAGGTTGCAAAACTGGCGTTTCCACTTCAAAATAACCAGCGTTATTAAAGAACTGGCGCATCGCATTAAACAATTTTGTACGCTTTACAAAGACTTCTTTTACATGCGGATTGACCGCCAAATCGGCATAACGTTGTCTGTAACGTTGCTCAGGATCTGTAAATGCATCATAGGTTTTCCCATCTTTTTGTTTAGGGATTGGTAAGGGTTTTAAAGCTTTACTGAGCAATTTGAAATCTTTGACCATGACGGTTTTCTCTCCAACTTGCGTGGTGAAAAGTGTCCCTTCAATACCGACAAAGTCGCCTAAATCCAATAATTTTTTAAAGACATCATTGTATTTGGATTTGTCCTCGCCTTCGCATATTTCATCCCTATTAAAATAGACTTGAATACGACCTTCACTATCTTGTAATTGTGCAAAAGATGCTTTTCCCTGAATGTTAATGGCCATGAGACGACCAGCAATAACGACCCGTTTACCGTCTTCGTAATTGGATTTTATCTGTTTCGAAGTATGGTTTACAGGAAATAAATCCGCTGGATAAGGGTTGATCCCTAAAGCTCTTAGCTTTTCTAACTTTTGGCGTCTTACCAATTCTTGTTCTGAAAGTTGCATTCTTGTTATTTTAGAATTCTGCCTTTTTCGGCAGACCGATGCAAAATTACGTTATTTCAGAAAATTAGCGAACACCTTTTTACATTGATTTTAACGCCAAGATGTTTTTTTGAATTTGCTCATTTTCAGGATCCAATTTCTGCGCTTTTTTATACTGTTTTAAAGCTTTTTTAAGGTCTCCGTTTGCTGAAAGCTTATTTCCTAAGCTCATATATGTGTAACTTTCTGTTGGGAACAGTTTTGTATTTAGTTTTAGGACTTCTAGGGCTTCATTTTGTCTATTGGTGGTAAACAAAATGTGTGCATACGTGTTTAATTCATGCATGCTTTTTAATTGGTCTTTATAGGTTTTCAGAATTCGTTTTTTGTTCTTCTTAAAGCCTTTTATACCAGAAGATTTTAATATGTCTTCAATATTTGCCACGATCTGATAATTCGATTTGTAATCATTTACCGTAATAATATTCTGAATATCCTCTTCAAAGGTATCGATAGGATGCTCCACAATGCGGTTGATTTCTTTACCATCCTTGTAAAAAATTAGGGTAGGTACGCGGTGTATGTTTAAACCCGCTTCCTCATGTTGCGGACTTTGTTTATACATATCTGATTTTCTGCTTACAGCAATAAGCGTAAGTTGTTCCATTGGAAAATCACAGGCTTCTAGAACTTTATAGATTTTCGGGACTTCTGCTTTACTGTCGCCACACCACGTGCCCATAAAAAGAGTGATGGCATAGTTTTTTAATTTTGGAGCTATGTCGCTTATCCATTTAGAATTAGGTTCGTAAGCGTTATGGTTTTTAGAAAACCAAGCGTTATAATTTTCACTTTCCAAACCGCTTTTGTCAATTTTTCCGAGTAAAAATGGTGCTTCTCCCTTTTCAATGATTTCTTGATTAATTGATTGTGCGCTGATTTGAAATATAAAAAGTAACGCGATTATTAGTGTTAAAAGGTTTGTTTTCATGATGATATATCTTTACGTGACTTTGATGTCATTTCGACAGAGCGAAGAATGAGCGACGAGAAATCTCATTGTTTGAAGTTGAGATTTCTCATTCGTGCCTCATTCGAAATGACAATACCCATCTGATTTTTTTCACTTTGCAGCAACAATAGTCCCTTTAATCTTCAAAATTTTGTTACCGCCTTCAGCATTTGACATCACAGTAACGGTCTTGGTAAAAGCGCCAAGTCTTTTGGTGTCATACTTAATGTTTAATTCTCCAGTCTCACTAGGCAAAATAGGTGCTTTAGAATATTTTGGCACTGTGCAGCCACAAGTGGTTTTTACATTGGTTATAAGTAAAGGTGCATCACCAGTATTGGTAAAGGTGAAAAGTCGTGTGCCATCGGAATTTTGAACAATGGAGCCATAGTCAACGACTTTGGTTTTAAATTTTATGACAGCGACTTTAGAATCGTATTTGTCAAATTCAGTTGGTGCCGCATTAAAAAAACTTAAAGTTAAAACTAAAAGAATGGCAATGTTTAATGTTCGTTTCATAATAAAAAATTTTATTGATTAATGTTGAAACAAACATCAAGATTAAATATGTAAATTCTGAAAAAATAAGGTTGGAAATTGGTACTAGTACCAAGGTTGAATTTTGTAACTATTTGATAAATAAGGATTTTGCGTCGTCTCTAGATTGGACATTTAATTTCTTATAAATGTTATTCGTATGGCTTTTAACCGTATTTACGCTCAAAAAAAGGGCTTCTGCGATGTCTTTATTGGATTTGTCCAAGAGCAAATGCTCTAAAACGACTTGCTCTTGTTTTGATAATTTGGATTTGAGATCGTCTATTTTAGATTGGTGTCGTTGCCAAAATTGGTACAAGAAGAATAAATTCAGAATTACGGAAAGTCCTAAAATGATGTAAAGTAGAACATTCCAATTGGAAGGCGTATGTCCTGTTGAAGCGGCTAACATATAACGGTCGGCTTCTAATTCGTTTGTGTATTGTTGGGTGTAAGTAGCGTTTGGATATGCCGTTTCCAATCGTGATTTGAGATGATCATAATAATCATTTTGTTTCAAGTCCTCCACATAATAACTGTGCAAATCACTACTTCTATCTGATAGATATGAATAAATGTAAAGTTCTGCAATAGGTTCATTCAAAGCTTTCCCAAAAGACTGAAGGGTTTTAAACCACTTTTTGTTGTTGAGTTTACGGTTGGCTTCGCTTCTAAATTCGCCATAAGCAAAACGCATATCGTTTTTCAACGAATCGATTTTTACAAACGCATTGGCTTTGGGATTATTGGATTCTACACTACAAAAAACCTGATCGCCAAACGATAAGGGCAGCTTCAAACTGTCCGTATTTTTGGCAATGAAGAGCAGTGCTTCACTGTCGTTACAATGTCCATTAAAATGATTGATACCTTGTTGGACTTCAGAACAGCGATCGACGTGAATACGATAGATTCGGTTTTCTGCATCGAGCATATTGCCCTTAAATTCAAAATAACCGGTGGAATCTGCTGTGGTTTTCGCAATAATTTGTTCGGAATAGACACCAGACATTTTTCGATAATCTTCAACTATAGAAAGATATACAGACCGATCCCATTCTTCTGGATTGGTATAGCCCGAAAATGAATATTGCGCATTACAAACTGAAGCAACGGCTAAAAAGACGAAAAGAATTTTTATTCGCATGTAACGAAACTACATAATTTTATTCTTATTTCAATACATAGAAATCACAAAAAATGTAACATTTTGAGTCAATTAACGTCTCATAATTACATCAAATTAAAAAACGAATTATGAGTATCTGGCGTGTTATTCTTTCTGTTATTTGTCCACCATTAGCGGTTTTAGATAAAGGTTGTGGTTCTATTCTTATTACGTTTTTATTATGGCTTTGTGGATGGGTTCCCGGTGTTATCGCCGCTTTAGTTATATTGAACAATCCTGAACGATAAATTAGCCCTTTTAATTTCCCCAAAGGGGAAAAACGATTTCGGATAGTTTTGATTTTAAAATTTAAATCGATTAAATTCGATTTTACCTAACTTTGTGAATTATTAACTAATAAATTCCTTCCAAATGGGAAGGTTAAGATGGGAATGAAAAAAATTATCCTATTATTCACATTTGCCTGTTTTTTAACGAGCTGTAATGTTACCGAATCTATTGTTTTTAATGAGAATGGTTCTGGTCAGTTTTTAATAACCTATGAATTGGGTGAAGCCATGAAAGCTATGTCTGAAACCATGGGTGGAGATAGTGCTGATAATGAAAAGAAAAAAGGAGGGGAGGTTATGGACACTACGATGGTATTTGCTGATATAATGGAGACTTATAAAGATAGTGTTGCGGCTCTACCACCTGAAAAACGTTTGGCGTTGGAAGCTGTAAAAGATATGTTTATGAACATGAAAATGGATCAAGACGAAGGTATCATGAATATGGGAATAGGGCTTAATTTTGAATCAATTGACGATTTAAAGAACATCAATGATAAAATTAGAAAAGCACAAAGTTTAAATTCACAGGGAGGTCAAGTTGATGCTATGAAAGAAAACTCACCGCTAGGTAATTTTTTTGGTAGTGAAAACAACAGAACAAATTATAGCCTGACAGAAAATAGCTTTTCTAGAGTCACAAAAATTGATATTCCAGAAGGGAAAGGAGAGGAGATTATGGAAGAATTATTTAATGATGAGGATGAAAGTAATCAGGAATTTATGGAGTATTTTGAAAATGCCTTCTATAACGTAAAATTTACCTTTCCAAAGGCTGTTAAATCTGTTTCTATTGAGGGTGCTGAATTCTCAAACGACAAAAAGACAGTAAGTTATAAAAAAAATTGGATAGAATACCTTAAAAATCCGATGTCTTTGGATATGAAAGTTGAATTTCTAGATGAATAAAACCATAAAGCTCCAAGATTTAGGTACTAAAGATTTTAAAGCTACTTGGGATTATCAAGAAACCCTTTTTAAAAATATTTTAGACACTAAAATTAAGAATAGAAGGGAAGACGCAGGTTTGGAAACCGATAATTATTTTCTCTTTGTAGCACATCCTCATGTGTATACGTTAGGGAAAAGTGGCGACTTATCTAATCTGTTGCTTTCTGAAACACAATTAATCGAAAAAAATGCCACCTTCTATAAAATAAATAGAGGAGGAGATATCACTTATCATGGGCCAGGGCAAATTGTAGGTTATCCGATTCTAGACTTGGATAATTTCTTTACAGATATCCATAAATACCTTCGTTTTTTGGAGGAAATGATTATTCGCACATTAGCAGAATACCATTTAAAAGCCGAACGAAGTCCTGGTGAAACAGGGGTTTGGTTAGATGTTGGTACGCCGTTTGCTCGAAAAATATGTGCTTTGGGTGTAAGAGCAAGTCGTTGGGTTACCATGCATGGATTTGCGCTAAACGTAAATGCTGATTTAGGTTATTTTGATCATATAATTCCTTGTGGAATTAAAGGAAAAGCGGTTACGTCTTTGAATGTTGAATTAGGAGTCGATTTGGTCGATGAAGCCGAGGTTAAGCGGAAACTTTTGAAGCATTTTGAAGATTTGTTTGAGGCTAACTTTGATAGAACAAAATTGGTATAGGCGTGATATGAATCAAACTAACTGATTCGCTATATGAAAATAACATTTAGATGTTGACAGTTAATTATGGCTATTCATCTAATTTAGTATCAGGTTTTGTTTTATCATCTAATAAAATACGTGTTTTTGGTAAACTTTCCGGATAATTTTTCTGTAAGAATTCAATCATTTTTTCACGTACATGAACACGTAAATCCCAAGCTGTAGGCGAATTTTTTGCGCTAACTAAGATTCTAATTTCTACGGAGTGTTCTTTTGCATCTGTAACTTGTAATACCTTCACTTCCTTATTCCATAAATCGGTATGCTCTAAAATGCGGTCTAATTCCTCTCTCATTGCTTCAAAAGAAACGGTGTAATCGGTATGGATAAAAACGGAGCCAATGATATTTGCAGAGGTTCTGGTCCAGTTTTGGAATGGCTTTTCCAAAAAATAGTTTGATGGCAACACCAAACGTCTTTTATCCCAGAGCCGAATTACAACGTAGGTGAGGTTTATTTCTTCTATCCAGCCCCATTCATTTTCTACCACAACGGCATCGTCAATTCTAAAGGGCTGTGTAATCGCAATTTGAATTCCGGCCAATAAGGCGCCAACTACTTTTTGAGCCGACAGACCAATAATAATTCCTGCTAAACCCGCGGAAGCAAATATACCGTAGCCTATTTTTTTAATGCCATCAAAAGACAGTAATATAAAGCCAGCCGCAAAAAGAACAATAAAGAAAATAATGATTTTTTCCAACAGATTTATTTGGGTATACATTTTTCTCGCATCTAAATTATCTTCTGCAGAAAGATCATATTGTTTCAAGAAAATCCGTTTTCCCTTGCGTAAAAAAATAATTAATAACCAAGCAACTAATGCAATTATAAAATTTTCTCTTTGTGGAATAATGATAGAGCTTTCCCAATTTTCAAAACCTGCGAAATTCTTGACATAATTTACAATTGGTTTAACAAAAAGGAAAAACAATAAACCTAGACCACAAACGATTAATTGAACAAATCTTCTCATAATATTCTATTGATGTTCTAAGTTATTTGTTTAAATGTTTAAATCCAAATAAAAACAAGAATGATACTCAAATGATCGCGCTTTTTCTCTTTATTTCAAGACTTTCGTTTAAAATGACCTATAGCTAATTTTTTAGAGGATAGCTGATTGTTTTGTCGGTGTTTTATGTCAAGTGATACAGAGACAAGTTCAGCATATGTCCAACCAAGTTGGGCTTTTAAATTTACAGAGTCAGGTTATAACTAAATCCTGATAATTTTACTGTTTCGATCGTTTTAATAATTTTTTTATCATAAAAACAACAAGTGCTTGTATGAGCGCATTAAAAATAATCACAAGCCAAAAAACACTTGTAGAATTAGCGTAAATCCCATGATTTGGCATTAATCGATTCCATAAACTAATTGGGAAGGAAATAATTTCGTCAATTACTTCAAATATAAAATTTGGTTGACCCCAGCCAACGATATAGGACAGGGTAAAGCCTAGAAGTATATCTAATAACAGGACAATTATAAAGATTTTTACAAATGTCTTCATAGTCTAACTCTCATCATTGAAAAACACCTTATAAAAGTGCATTTTTTTCTCATCATCGTAACCGCGTTCCAAATATTCTGCAGAAGCATCTGGTGCATCAACATCAAGTTTTATTTGGATATTGGTGTCTAGTTTTATTTCGGTTTTAATCTTTTGTTTTTGCTTTTTTAGGGCGATTTCAGAAACATCGAACTGATTTCTAATGAGGACTTTATTGTCGGTTTCGTAGCTCTTTTTGTAGTCTTCAAAAAGTTGAATATGGTCTTCTTCGTCAAAGACTTCTTCTTTGAAAGTATCAATATTTACGATTTCATTTTCCTTAAAAAAATCAACCGTTTTAGCCAGAAAATTACTTTGTTCTCGGCCTCCAAAATTGGGTTGTAAAACTTCTTTTGAAAATTCCCTACATAGCTCAATACAATTCTTGGTATGTTGGTTGCTATCGTCTGGGTATTTGATGTTTAGAAAACTTTTTATCCAATATTGCGTATCGTAAGTATTGTTATCAACACTGAACACAATTTTGCCTTCCATATCAGAGGTATTTAGGATTAAACAACCTTTATCCACCTTTTTGGCTTGAATGCCTTTTTGGACTAAAATATCGTAGTTATTATCTTCTAAATACGTCTGAAAAAACTCCGTTTTATTTTCAATTTTAAAGATACCTATGGCGTCAGTAAAATAGTCTTCGTACTGCACGTTTTCAAAATGGCAAATAAGCACATCACCAGTTTTGATTTGAGCCGAATTACTTTGCTCAAAAAGGTGTGTGACGATGTGTTTAGAAATATCAACAAAATCCGCATCGTCTTTAAATAATTGTTCGCTGTAAGTATTGATTTCATTGAGTCCAACGTCACTATGATGGTGGAACCGATAACTTTCTGCAACATTTACAAATGGCTTCAAAAGATAGGGTAACATTAAATTGTAAGTGGCTTCATCGAAATGTACTATAGCATCTGAAAACGCATTTTTTGTGCCATTGAATTTGTTGCCGACCTTGTGGATAATACAACTTTTAATTGAGGCTTTCTGTCTTTTTATCATGAGTAAATTATTGGTCTTTATTTTTAAGAATTTCAGAGTTCAAAATAGAAATCTTTTGTTCAAGAAAAATAGAGGCTATTTTTAGTGTATTTTGTAAACGACTATCGTTTTATCGTCGCTTTGTGTTATGAGTTCTAAACCGCGCTCACCATCCAATTTTACTAGAGTTGCACTTGCACTACCAAAAACCGGAAAATTTGGGATAGATTTTGCTTGGCTATCAAATAGATATACTTTTTTGGATTGTAAATCGGTGGTGGTCACGTAGATTTTGTCATTCAAATAGAAAATTCTCGGCTCGGTATAGTCGCCATAATCTAAGTCTATAGTTCTAGATTTGATAACCAATCTATTTTCGCGCAAGGAAACCAGAGTTTTGCTTGTTGTTGTAATTTGGTGTTTATTGGTTAAGTTGAGGTTTTCTGTGCTTAGTTTTCCTTTTGTATCGACCTGAATAAGTTGACCAAGCGTATTAGTGGTAGTAAACTTATTCTGGTATAAGTAAATGGCATTGTCCGAAAAGCGAATTTTATCTTTCACATTGATTCTCACATCGCCTTGTCGGTTTAAAATCTGAAGGTTTTCGCCTGCTCCGAAAACAATATAATCTTTTGAGCCTATTCTAAAATGTTTGGGTTGTGAGTTAATATCAGAGCCATTAGCTTTATACTTAAAACCATTAACAGTTTGCCCTTTAGCATTGTACATTAATAGATGTTTTCCTTGGGTTACCAATAATCTGTAATCTTTTCGTTTATCGTAGTCAAAGACGGAAAGTGGTTGCGTAATAGCATCGTTGAATTTTAACGGAAAGGGCGACACATCTTTGCCATTTCTATCCAAAACATACAATCGGTTTTGCGTTGTAAAAGCGAGTTGCAGCCTACCATTTTTGTACATATCAATCTGCTCAATGTGACCAAGGACTTTTCCTTGCAACTGTTTTTTCCAAAGAACATTACCAGAACTCGAAATGAGATAAAGCATGTTGTTGACGTCTTGCACCACAATATCCTGTGCATTGGTCACATGGTTTTTAACCGCTTGTGGTGGTATTAAAATCGTAGCTTCAAGCTGAGTAGTGAATGTTTCGGCGACAGAATTTGAAGCTGCCCTCTTTTTAAATTTCTGAACAACTCCATTAATGTGCGTATAGTTGTCTTCATTTATAAACTGAACGGCATTGGCATTATAACCTTTCATGGTTTTACCCAGAATATTGGATAAACCTTCCGAATTCTTAAAGATAAATAGTGAAGCTTCATCGCTTAAATTATCATTGATACTTTGAAACGCCTCTGAATTTGCTAAGGTGTTGTTGTTTAATACATCCGTTAAAATTGATTTAAGGGTTTCGGTAGAACTGGCAAAAACTATAAAATTTTCAAACACTGAAAAGTAATTGGCATTTTCAAAAGTTACAAAGGGTTTGAGATTGGACTTGAAGACCTCTGAATCACCATATTCAAAGATGTCTATATCTCTAAACGACTCAAAATGAGATTTATCTTCAATGGATTCTAAAATTAAGTTTGTGTCTAGTGAATGAAGAATAAGTGCGTTGTCGATGAGTGCAATTTCATTGGTAAAGTTCAAGAAGGTTTCAGAAGTTGCTATTGTGCTGTCTTTTGAATGATTTCTATGGAATACTGAAAAATCATCATAGGCAATACTGATTAAAGAACTCACACTATAAGGTGCAATTGAAGGCGCATTAATTTTTTGCGGAATGGTATTTTTGAAACTCTTGAGAACGTTGGCACTTGAATCATTAGAGGTTAAAATTCCATTGTAATTTATGCCTTTATCAGAATAACCAATATCTAAAACTGTGAAGTTGCTGTTGTCTTTATTTACAGCATCTAAAAATAGCAATTTAGAATAATTTGATGCTTTAGAGTTAAATAAAATGGAAGCGACCGATTTTTCATCAGTAGTTTCAATTAGTTTTTTGAGCTCCGTGTTTTCATTTTCATAATTCAGAGTTTTTAAAAGTTCTAGATCGTTTGAACCGGCAAAAGTGTTTCCGATAATTTTATGGTAAATGATATTGTCATCTATTTGAGTCTTTTCGATTTTTAATTCCACCAAAGTTTCTGACATATGATTCGGGATAGAATCTATAACAAATAACGTACTGTCATTTTTAGTGAGCATTAAATAATTTGAATGAATTGAATCTGCATACGCTATATAAATGGGGTTGGTGGTATTGAAATGTTTTAGAATTTTGGAAGTGTTTTCCAACTCTTTACTATATATGTCAGAAAGAATTTCGTTATTTTCTATACTATTTAGAAAGTCATTGAGCTCGTTGACTTTAATAATGGCATTGGTTTCTGTTGGAATAAATTTATAAGGTAATTTGGTTTTGTTGTAGTCTCTTTGACAGGACAATAGGGTGATAAGAAAAATAGTTAAAAAACCTAGTCGCTTCATTTACATTGAATATTAAAACTACAAATATAAAAAGTTATACATCCAATTTGTATTGCTGAGGTAATAATCTAAATGATTTTCTGTGGTATTTGGTCACACCGTATTTTTCAATGGCTGCTCTATGTTCTTTTGTGGGGTAGCCTTTGTTTTGTTTCCAATTGTACATAGGGAATTCGTTATGGATTTTCGCCATATAATCATCTCTGTATGTTTTTGCCAATACTGAAGCCGCTGCAATACTTAAATATTTACTATCGCCTTTCACTATAGCAGTATATGGAATTGATTGATAAGGTTTAAATCTATTTCCATCAACTATAATGTATTCAGGCTCTGGCCTTAATTGGGAAATAGACCCTTGCATCGCTTTTATGGACGCATTTAAAATATTTATGGAATCTATTTCGGTTTCAAATATATGTTGAATCCCAAAAGAAACACTTTGATTTTCTATAATAGGTTTTAATAAATATCTTTTTTTTTCTGAAAGTTGTTTAGAGTCATTTAATAAAGTATTCTCAAAAGTAGGTGGCAATATAACTGCCGCTGCTGTAACAGGACCAGCCAAACAGCCTCTCCCTGCTTCATCTGTACCACATTCTAAATTATAAGAAGAATATTGAATTTTCAATGCCAAAATGATAAATTTTAAACAAAGTTAAAATTTTAACGCAACCCTTTTACAGTTTTTGCATCTAACTATTGAGTTAATTAGTAAAAAAGCTAAAAAATGATTTGTAGACGGTTACGTAAAGCATTAACATTTTTTTAGTAAAAACACTTGGTTATTTAATATTTAATTATGATGTTTGCAAATAGACTAACTCAAATAATTGTTTTATGAAATTAAAATTAACATGGTTATTAACGCTTTTTATGGCGTTCGTGATGCAGTTTTCTTTTGCACAAGAGAAAACTGTCACAGGTACAGTTACAACAGCGGAAGATGGTTTGCCACTTCCAGGAGCTAGTGTAATTGTAAAAGGGACCTCAAAGGGTCAACAAACAGATTTTGATGGTAAGTATGCCATTCAGGTCAATCAAGGAGATGTTTTACTCATCTCTTATGTAGGTATGAAGAATGTCGAAGTTACAGTTGGTTCTTCAAGTACCTATGATGTAGCATTAGAAGCTGATAGTGCTTTAGATGAAGTGATAGTTGTAGGTTATAGTACAACTACAAAAGAATCATTCACAGGGACAGCGGCAGTTGTGGATATGGATGGTATTAATGAAAAAGTAGTTGCCAATGTAACCCAAGCTTTGCGAGGTGAGATTGCCGGCGTAAATGTTATTACTACTAGTGGAGCGCCAGGGAGTGTTGCTCAAGTTAGAATAAGAGGTTTTGGTTCTATTGATGGAAATTCATTACCACTCTATATTGTTGATGGTGCGCCAATTGATGGAAATGATACAGCAGTTTTGCAGTCTCTGAATCAAGCTGATGTTGAATCAATGGTTGTTTTAAAAGATGCTGCTGCGACGTCCATTTATGGATCACGTGGTGCAAATGGTGTGATTTTGATTACAACAAAACAGGGTAAGGCTGGCGTGAATAGGGTTTCTATTGATGTTACTACGAGTGTCAATACTTTGTTTTTGCCAGAATACGATTTTATCACCTCTCCAGAGGAGTATGTTGAGATTTCTTGGCAAGCTTTAAGAAACAATGCTATATTAAGTGGTAATACTGACCCTGAAGCTTATGCAAGTAATAATTTATATGGAACATCTATTGGTGTTAGTGATATTTATAATATATGGAGTACACCTGGTAATCAGTTAATAGATCCTACAACAGGTAGGTTTAATTCAGGCGTTCAACGGCGTTACACGCCAACTAAATGGGGTGATGCGGCTTTTGGAACAGGCCAAAGAACAGAATCTAACTTGCAGTTTTCAGGTGGTAATGAAACTACGAAGTATGCGACATCTGTTGGGTTCTTAAATAACGAAGGCTATGCAGTGAATTCAAGATATAGAAGATTTTCAACAAGATTGAATCTAGAGCATAAGCCTGCAGACTGGTTAACAATTGGTAGTAATATTGCTTGGACTGGTTCTCGTAATACTAATGCTGGTTCAGCAGTTGCCGCCAGTTCTGCAAACCCTTTCCGTGTTTATTATACAACACCAGCTATTTATGACGTGTTTTTAAGGGATGGTGATGGTAATCTTGTTGCTGATCCAGTTTTTGGTGGAAATCAGTATGATTATGGTATTGATTCAGGTAGACGTGTTTGGACTTCAACCAATGCTGTTGGTGTAGCAACTTATGATACACGTCGTAATGATGCGACAACTTTACTCGGAACTTTTAATGTTAATGCTCAAGTTACGGATTGGCTTTCCTTTGAAATGAGGTATAGCGGTCAATATGATGCTAGAAATAATGCAACAACACAAAACCAATTTTATGGTGGTGGGGCTGAAGTAGGTGGATCTTTGTTCCTTAGTGACGATGTTAGGACTAATCAGAATTTCTTGCAATTGCTGCGTTTTAAGAATAGTTATGGTGACCATGATGTAGAGCTTTTTGCTGCTCATGAATCTACTGACGACCGTTTTAGACAAATAAGCGGTTCTGCTCAAACGGCGCTTACTGTTGGGGCCATAGATTTAGATCAATATGCTGCTTCTACAGGTAGAGCTGAGAGTTTTAGATTGGGATGGACATTGGATAGTTATTTTGCAGGTTTAAATTATGATTATGCAGACAAGTATTATTTAACTTCGTCCATAAGACGTGATGGTTCATCACGATTCTTAAATGATAAATGGGGAACTTTCGGATCTGTTGGTTTAGGGTGGATTGTAACAAAAGAAGATTTTTTATCTAATTTTGACGCTCTAGAATTTTTGAAATTAAAAGCAAGTTATGGTATCATTGGAGATACAGGTACTGGGTATACTAATGGTTATCAGTCATTTATTATTAATCAAGATCCTAATGGAGGAATTTCCTATACGATTGGTAATACGGCTGCTAATCCAGAGTTAACTTGGGAGACGTCTTATGTGACTCAAGTTGGTTTTGAGTCTAGTTGGTTAAATGGTAGACTTAATGTAGATGTAGATCTTTACGATAGAAGAACTAGAGATTTAATCCAACGAGCGAATTTGTCACCGTCAAGTAGTCAAGCAAATATTTTTTATAATAGCGGTGAATTACAAAATAAAGGTATTGAATTAAATATCGGTGCAAGGATTATTGAAACTGAAAACGTTAGATTTTCTGTGAATTTCAATGCTGAGACATTCAAAAATGAGATCATAGAGATGCCAACAGATCCTTTTACTGGTGAATCGCCTATATTTGATGATTTTAATCAGATCGCTGCTGGTAAATCCGATTTTGATTGGTACATGAGAGAATGGGCAGGGGTTAACCCAGCAAATGGTGAAGCATTATGGAATTTGTATTATGTAGACGATAACAACAATGGTAGTTTTGATCAAGGTGAGTTATCTTCTGCTAATGGTGGATCTTTTGAAATTGATGTTGATGGTGATGGATTTAATGATAATGCATCAGGTACGCTCTATGAGTATCAGCAACTGGCTCCTGGTACGAACGTACGGACTACTACAACCAATACCTATGGTGATGCAACTCCGGTGTTTACAGGTAAATCTTCAATACCTGATTTTAGAGGAGGATTTAGATTGAATTTTGGTTATAAAAATCTTGATATATCAGCTCAGTTTAGTTATAGTATTGGTGGATATGTTTATGATAGTGCTTACTCATTGCTTATGGATAATGATGTTATAGGTGCAACCAATTTTTCTTCAGATATAAGAAATGCATGGCAACAACCAGGCGATATTACTGATGTGCCAAGGACTTCGGCTAATTTTGGTCTTGATAGTCAGCAAAACGCAGTGTCATCACGATTTTTGACTAAAGCAGACTTTTTTGGTCTTAATAACCTAAATATTAATTATAGATTCTCTCCTTCAGTGGTAGAGTCTTTAGGAATGGATGCGCTTAGTTTATTTATAGCTGGTGATAACTTAATGATGCTAAGTCAAAGGGATGGTTTAAACCCAACAACGGCTATTGGTGCGCCTAGCTCTGGTATTTACATGCCATTAACAACTTTTAGTTTAGGAGCAAGAATTAAATTTTAAAAAAAAGCAATATGAAAAAAAATGTAATTTATTTATTTACACTGGCGACCTTATTTTTTGGTTGTAGTGAGGAATTTTTAGAACCAGTAAGAAATACTAGTATTTTGACTAATGTTAGCATTTCTGAAAATGCAGAGTTAAATCCAGCATTGATAGAGGGGAATTTAAATGGTATAAGTGGTTTTATAGCAGAGCCTTTTGGAACTTTAGGTGCAACAGCAGCTCGTCACTATGATATTGGTCAGAAAGGTATTGATATATTTTCTGATATCGTCGCAGGTGATATGGCGTTGGCTACTAGTTCTTTTGGTTGGTATAATGCATCAGCTAACACTGTTGTTACTACAGATTTTACAAGACAGGAAAATAATCTTGTTTGGAATTATTATTATAGAATTATTGGTGTGGCAAATTCAGTTATTCAAACTTCAGGTGGTAATAATCCACCTGATGGTACGGCAGCTGGAGTACTTAGAATAAATGCTCAAGCCAAAGCTTACAGAGCTTATTCTTATTTTTATTTGACTCAATTTCTTCAAACAGCATACGACCCTAATGAAGAAATCTTACCTCTATACGCTATTGACGAGGTTATTACGTCAAAAGTAGAGGCGTCGATGATTTATGATTTAATAGTTAGTGATTTAACCTTTGCTGTTGAGAATTTACAGGGTTATACTAGAGCAGCTAAAAATGAAATAGATCAATCTGTTGCAAGGGGTTTGTTGGCATACACTTATGCGGCAATGGGAGATTACACCAATGCTAAGGTTCAGGCAGATGCTATTATTGCATCAGGCGCCTATCCTTTAACTACTCGCGGTCAGTTGGCTTTTCCTGGTCAAGGATCTGGATTTACTTCTGTTAACACGCCTTCATGGATGTGGGGATTTGATAATACGCCAGAATTAGGTGTAGGTTTAGTCTCTTGGTGGGGACAAATCGATTATTTTACTTATAGTTATGCTTCAGCTGGAGACACTAAATCTATAGATAATTTATTATATTCTCAAATTCCAGATACAGACATCAGAAAAACGCAGTTTGTTGAAAATGGTGGTTTTGCACCTTTGCAGCCACTTAATAAGTTTTTTGATGCAGGTAGAGTTCAAGGTGGTCAAGGAAATGTAACTACAGATTATATTTACATGAGAATAGAAGAATTTTATTTATTAAGTGCAGAGTGTGCTGCTAAACTTGGCAATGAAGCTGAAGCAAAACAGCGTCTTTCGACTTTATTATCTATTAGACTTGATGGAGGTGGAGCTGAGGCGACTTCCTATTTAGCTGGGTTTTCAGGCCAGGCACTAATAGACGAAGTTTATTTTCAAACACGTGTTGAGATGTGGGGCGAAGGAAAGACCTACTTGGCTATGAAGCGTAATCAAGCAACTGTTACGCGTGGAAGTAATCACTTATTTCTACCTAATACAACTTTTGAGTATGATTCCGATGAGATGTCTTTTCAGATTCCTGAAACTGAGATAATTAATAATCCTAACATTTCATCTCAAAACAATTAAAATTAGTAATTATGAAAAAAATTAGAAATATAAAAATATGTATTTGTCTGGCATTATTGTCTGGGGCATTTGTGGGATGCGAAGCCGAGCTAGAGGGTGATCTAGGAAATTTTGTAGGTTTCGAAGCTAAGCCTACAATTTTAGTCACCGAGGATGTTTCGGATTCTTACGATGTTTTAGTTGCATCTAGTACGGTCACTGCATCTGATAGAACCTTTGCTGTTAATGTTGTAGAAAATGATTTGACTGTAGCGAATTCTGTACCTGCACAAGTTACAATTCCTGCCAACTCTAACGTTGGAACACTGTCAATTTCAATAACTGATGATGAGACTCTTGGTTTTGAACCTCAAGAGTTAACATTATCGTTTGAACCATTAGCGGGTGTTTCTTTTGGTGATGATCTTACAATTCGAGTATCTCAAAGATGCGATGATACAATTGTTAATTTAGTGATTACTACAGATGATTGGCCAGATGAAACCACATGGGAGCTTTATGATTTAAGTGGAACACCAACAGTGATTCAAACAGGTGGGCCTTATGCTAATCCTGCCGATGATTTTTCAGCGATACTTACGGAGTTTTGTCTTGAATCAGGTGATTATGGTATTGTAGTTTACGATGCATATGGTGATGGTATTGCAAATGGAGTAAATGCAGATGGAGAAGATACTGATGGTGGTTTTGTGGTATCAGTTGGTGATGATGAGCTTGTTGCTGGTGACGTACCGGGAGGAAATCCTGCAAATGTACCTACTTCAGGATCCGCTACATTTACAATAGATTAAATTTCCAACTATTATTATTTTTAAAGCCACCTAATAAATTAGGTGGCTTTTTTATTAAATTATGAGTTATGAAATCAAAAAAAATTACTGTATATTGCAAATAAAATGGAATATAAAGAGAAAATGAAGAATTTTTTAATTACACTGGCCATATTTATGATGTTTGGCAGTACTTTTGCTCAAAATATCAAAACGGTTAAATTATCTACTGAAAATGCCGAATTGTTAAAATATCTTGAGAAACAAGAGGCTGAAAGATTAGCTAGAATTGATGCCTATTTGGTAGCAAATCCAAATACGACCATAACTTTCAAAGATAGTTTAAACATTACTCATATTTACGATGTGATAAATGGTCATGTGCTATATAGATCTTCCTATAATTTAAATGAGGCTAGAGCCACCAAGACTACAGCCCTACAACCAGGTGGAAGCTTAGGTTTAAATCTTGATGGAGCCAATATGACTGTTGGGGTTTGGGATGGTGGACCAGCATATGACGTGCACCCAGAATTTGCTAATAGTACTAATACTGGATCTCGTATTACCGTAATAGATGGTGCTACTGTTGATGGTGATTCGGGTTTTAGTTCACATGGTACTCACGTTACGGGTACAATAGCGGCTAACGGAACTGATCCGAACGCATTAGGTATGGCTCCTAACGTTAATGTTAAGTCATACAATTGGACAAATGATAATGCTGAAATGCTGGTGGCTGTTAATAGTGCTGCAAATCCTATTCTGTTGTCCAATCATTCTTACGGTGTTCCAATAGATAGAGATGATGGAACTCAACTAGATGCCTCCTTCATTGGCGCATATACTCAAAGTGCTAGTACAATTGATAATATAGCTAAAAATAATCCTAAATATTTGATGGTTATGTCTGCTGGAAATGCTGGTTCAACAAATTATACAGGTGGTCTTTATGCAGGCTTTGATAAATTAACTGATGATAAAAATGCTAAGAATAGCCTCATTATTGCTAATGCGAATCCATCTGTAGCTGAACAACCAATATTTAGTGGTAACTATGAAATTACAAATTTAGCAATTAATCCAAGCAGCAGTCAGGGGCCTACGGATGATTTAAGGATTAAACCTGATATAGCGGCGGACGGTAGTAGCGTATTTTCTACATATCCTGATAATAATTATGCTACTCTTTCTGGTACATCAATGTCAGCCCCAAATACTACAGGGACTATGGTTTTGTTGCAACAATATTACAATCAGGTAAATGGAGATTATATGAATTCATCAACTTTACGAGGGCTAGTTTGCCATACCGCAGTTGATGATATTTCAAATACGGGTCCAGATCCTATTTTTGGATGGGGATTTTTAGACGCAAAGGCTTCTGCAGAGACAATAACTGATGCTCTAAATGGTGAAGCTATTTTAAATGAATTAACTTTGGACCAAGGTGAAACCTATAGTGTTACGTTTTCAGCTCAGGCAGGCGATAAATTAAGTACTACAATTTGTTGGACCGATATGCCTGGTGCTGCTGTTGCGAATGGAGCTACTAATAACCAAGATCCTAGATTGGTAAATGACTTAGACTTAAGAGTTGCCAAGGATGGTGTGGAATATTTACCATGGAAATTAGAGTTTTCTGCTGCTTCAGGGTTTTCTAACTCAAAAGGTGATAATATTAGGGATAATATTGAAAGGATAGATATAGACGCTCCTTCTTCTGGTACTTATACCTTAACCGTAACCCATAAAGGTGTTTTAAAAGGTAACGTAGGTGGTCCTTTTGATCCGCAAAGTCAGGATTTTGCTTTAATAGTAACAGGCAACAATGTGACTCTTGGTGTTGATAATAATCTATTGACTAATAACTTAGTTGTCTTTCCAAACCCAAATAAAGGCGAATTTACAATAAGCTTTGATTCTAACTTAAGTAATAACGAAGATGTAAAAGTGGAGATTCACGATATTAGCGGACGTATAGTTTACAATAAGAACTTTGTTAATAATACTGTTCAGTTTAATAAGACTATCAATTTAGGAGGAGTGGCTTCGGGTATTTATATAGCAAACATTTCTAAAGGAAGTCATATCACATCACATAAAATAATTATAGAATAAATACATTTATTCTATTCTAAATTCAAGAGACCAACAATTATCTATGACTGTTGGTCTTTTTATGTTAAGTATATTGTAATTTTCTACCTGTAAACAATATTTTATAGTTTTCTTTGTTTGAAAATCACATAGTTTTAAATGCGCCTAAGATATTCTTATATAATCATATTTTTTTTGTTTGCTCTAAGTGTTGATGGTCAAACCAAACTTACAGGCAGAAGTTCGGGTAATAGACAAGATACTTCTCTAACCAAAAGATCTAATGGGTTTGAAAAGTTAGCAAAAATTGATATGTATCTACAGTTTAATAATACTTTAGATTCAATTCAAGTTGATACCACATTAACAATTAAAAAAGACTACAAATTCAATTACTTACAAAAAGATAATTTTGGCTTAATGCCATTTGCTAATATTGGGCAGACCTATAACACACTAAGCTTTAATGCTTCAGAAAATCAAACTCAACCTAATTTTGGTGCGAGAGCCCGTCACTTTAATTATTTAGAACATGAAGACATTCTGTTTTATGAAGTACCGACACCGTGGACAAGACTAACTTATAAAACCGCTTTTGAGCAAGGGCAACTGTTAGATGCTTTTTTTACGGTTAATTTATCTAAACAGTTTAATTTTTCCTTGGCGTATAAAGGACTAAGGTCCTTAGGGAAGTATCAAAATATATTAACAAGTTCTGGCAATTTTCGTTTCACTGCAAACTATAATACCAAGAACAATAGGTATTTTGCCAAAGGGTATATCGTCATGCAAGATTTACTAAATCAAGAGAATGGTGGAATTAAAGATGAGGACCTAGAAAATTTCACATCTGGAAACGAAGAGTTCAAAGACCGATCCGTATTCGATCCAAATTTTGAGAATGCGGAAAACATATTAGAAGGGAAACAGTTCTATTTTCAACACTCTTATAGAATAACCAAAGAAAAAGACTCATTAAATAACAATGTTATTTCTTTAATTAATAAAGTCGCTTTCGAAGACAAATACTATCAGTTTAATCAACCTGCAGCTGCGACCGCTTACTTTGGCGATGTTTTTACTAATAGTATTAATGATAAAGTAACCTTAGAGAACTTTCAAACATCACTTGGTTTTAACTATTCTAATAATACATTGGGTCAAGTGGGTTTTGCTTTGAACTATACCGATATTAATTATGGTTATAATAGTATCGTGTTATTTCCAAATCAGCAAACTATACCCAATAGAATTATATCTAATTTCCTCGGCATTGAAGGAACATACTCTAAGACCTATAAAGGTTTTAATCTTTCTGGTAAAGGTGGGCTAAATCTATCCGATACATTTGTTGGTAGTTTTTTAGATGGAACAATTAGTCTAAAACTAAACAAAGACATAGCACTTTCAGGAGGCATTGCAATCAATTCCAGAATTGCCAATTATAATTATTTGTTATACCAAAGTGATTACATCAATTACAATTGGTATAATTTTGATAATTTCAAGAACATTAATACGCAACAGTTAAAATTTAATGTACAATCACAAAAGTTTTTTAACGCTTCACTCGATATATCCAATATAGATAATTATACTTATTTTAATCTAAAGGAAACTGTAGATCAAATTGATGTTATTGAGCCAAAACAATATGATAAACCACTTCAATATTTAAGGTTAAAACTTCAAAAGGAATTTAGGGTAGGTAATTTTGGCTTAGACAATACAATCATGTATCAAAATGTGGTGAGCGATGAAGACGTCCTCAATGTGCCAGACTTCATAACCCGAAATACATTATATTAT